>NZ_JBXWNV010000027.1:0-1020 GCF_059610545.1 Ruegeria sp. CDSC068 | reverse complement strand
ATGGCAAAGGAAAAGTTTGAGCGTAATAAGCCGCACGTCAACATCGGCACGATTGGCCACGTTGACCACGGCAAGACCACGCTGACCGCAGCAATCACCAAGTATTTCGGTGACTTCAAAGCGTATGACCAGATTGACGGCGCGCCTGAAGAAAAAGCACGTGGCATCACCATCTCGACCGCCCACGTGGAATACGAGACCGACACGCGTCACTATGCGCACGTCGACTGCCCCGGCCACGCCGACTACGTCAAGAACATGATCACCGGTGCCGCACAGATGGACGGCGCGATCCTGGTTGTGAACGCTGCTGACGGCCCGATGCCGCAGACCCGCGAGCACATCCTGCTGGGCCGCCAGGTTGGCATCCCGACCATGGTCGTGTTCATGAACAAAGTGGATCAGGTTGACGACGAAGAACTGCTGGAACTGGTGGAAATGGAAATCCGCGAGCTGCTGTCTTCGTATGACTACCCCGGCGACGACATTCCGGTCATCGCAGGTTCGGCTCTGGCCGCGATGGAAGGCAACAAGCCGGAAATCGGCGAAGAATCGATCCGCAAGCTGATGGCTGCCGTGGACGAGTACATCCCGACACCTGAGCGCGCTGTTGACCAGCCGTTCCTGATGCCGGTCGAAGACGTGTTCTCGATCTCGGGTCGTGGTACCGTTGTGACCGGCCGTGTTGAGCGTGGCGTGATCAACGTTGGCGACGAGATCGAAATCGTCGGCATCCGTGACACTCAGAAAACCACCTGTACTGGTGTTGAAATGTTCCGCAAGCTGCTGGATCGCGGTGAAGCGGGCGACAACATCGGCGCCCTGCTGCGCGGTATCGACCGTGAAGGCGTTGAGCGTGGTCAGGTTCTGTGTAAGCCAGGTTCGGTTACACCGCACACCAAGTTCGAAGCCGAAGCCTATATCCTGACCAAGGAAGAAGGCGGTCGTCACACTCCGTTCTTCGCGAACTACCGTCCTCAGTTCTACTTCCGTACAACTGACGTGACCGGCACCGTGACC
>NZ_JBXWNV010000026.1:0-1273 GCF_059610545.1 Ruegeria sp. CDSC068 | reverse complement strand
TTACAGGTTTGGATAGATCGGGAATTTAGCGCAAAGCTCTGCAACCTCGGCTTTGACCTTGGCTTCAACCGCGCCATTGCCGTCTTCGCCATTGGCGGCCAGACCATCGACCACTTCGATGATCCAATCTGCGATCTGGCGGAATTCGATCTCGCCAAAGCCGCGGGTGGTGCCGGCGGGGGAGCCCAGACGGATGCCCGAGGTGATGGTCGGTTTTTCCGGATCAAACGGCACGCCGTTCTTGTTGCAGGTGATGTGCGCCCGGCCCAGAGCCTTGTCGACAATGTTGCCGGTCACGCCTTTGGGTCGCAGATCGACCAGCACCACATGGGTGTCGGTGCCGTGGGTCACCGTGTCCAGACCACCCTTGATCAGCTGGTCTGACAGCGCCTGTGCATTCACGACGACCTGCTTGATGTAATCCTTGAACGCAGGCTGCAGCGCCTCGCCAAACGCCACGGCCTTGGCCGCGATCACGTGCATCAGCGGGCCGCCCTGAATGCCGGGGAAGATCGCCGAGTTCACTTTCTTAGCGATATCTTCATCATTGGTCAGGATCATGCCGCCACGCGGACCGCGCAGGGTTTTGTGCGTGGTGGTGGTTGCCACATGCGCATGCGGGAAGGGGCTGGGGTGCTCACCCGCTGCCACCAGACCGGCGAAGTGCGCCATGTCCACGTGCAGGTAGGCGCCGACCATGTCGGCGATCTCGCGCATGCGGGCAAAGTCGATCTGTCGCGGAATGGCCGAGCCTCCGGCGATGATCAGCTTGGGCTGGTGTTCTTTTGCCAGCGCCTCGACCTGATCATAGTCCAGCATGTTGTCTTCTTTGCGGACGCCATACTGCACCGCATTGAACCACTTGCCCGACTGGTTGGGACGGGCGCCGTGGGTCAGGTGACCGCCTGCGTCCAGGCTCATGCCCAGAATGGTGTCGCCGGGCTGGATCAGTGCCTGGAACACACCCTGATTGGCCTGAGAGCCTGAGTTCGGCTGCACGTTGGCAAAGCCGCAGCCAAACAGCTCTTTGGCGCGGTCGATGGCCAGGTTCTCGGCGATGTCCACATACTGGCAGCCGCCATAGTAACGCCGTCCGGGATAGCCTTCGGCGTATTTGTTGGTCATCACCGAGCCTTGTGCTTCCATCACGGCGGCAGAGACGATGTTTTCGGATGCGATCAGCTCGATCTCGTCGCGCTGACGACCCAGCTCGGATGTGATCGAGCCGAACAGCTCGGGATCACGGTCAGACAGGGACTGGGTGAAAAATCCG
>NZ_JBXWNV010000025.1:0-2757 GCF_059610545.1 Ruegeria sp. CDSC068 | reverse complement strand
ACCATTTCAGGGCGGCCAACGGCGGCCACGACGATGTCGGCGCGGCGGACCACGTCGGGCAGATCCTTGGTGCGGCTGTGCGCGATGGTCACGGTGCAGCTGTCGCCCAGCAGCAACTGCGCCATCGGCTTGCCAACGATGTTCGAGCGTCCGATCACAACCGCATCCATCCCCGACAGCGAACCATGGTGGTCACGCAGCATCATCAGACAGCCCAGCGGGGTGCAGGGCACCATCGATTTCTGACCGGTGCCCAACAGGCCCACGTTGGAGATATGGAACCCGTCCACATCCTTGGCCGGGTCGATCGAATTGATCACCAGGTCCTCGTTCAGATGCTTGGGCAGCGGCAGTTGAACCAGGATTCCGTGCACAGCCGGATCGTTGTTCAGCTTTTCGACCAGCGCCAGCAGGTCCTCTTCCGAGGTATCGACATCCAGCTTGTGCTCGTACGAGTTCATGCCGACCTCGACGGTCATCTTGCCCTTGGAGCGGACATAGACCTGGCTGGCCGGGTCTTCGCCGACCAGAACCACGGCCAGGCCGGGGGTGATGCCGTTTTCCTCTTTCAGCTTTGCAACCTGATCGGCCACTTGCGCGCGCACTTTGGCCGCAAAGGCCTTGCCGTCGATAACCTGGGCTACCATCCTTTGATCCCTTCTTTCAAAAACGGATCGGGCGCGTGAAGCGCCCGGTCATTCAGTCCGGGCCGAGAACACGTTCCTCACGTGCAATCGACCAGTCAATCAACATGCGCCACAGTCTTTCGGCCAAATCCGGATCCATTCCCAGCTCGGCCGAGCTTGCGCGCACGCGGTGCACCACGTCTTCGACACGGTCCGGGATACGGGCAGGCAGGCCCTCGCCCGGCTTCAGCTCGGACGCGCGGTCAATGTAGCCTGCGCGCGCCACCAACATTTCGATCAGTTGGCGGTCCAGCTTGTCGATCTGAACCCGCAGATCCTGCATCGTTGCACAGTCTTGCGGCGGTGTCAGAGTGGGCATCGCGATCTCCTCATGGCCCGGGAAAACCCCGGACCACGAGATGTCCTATTCGGCGGCTTAGAACAAGCCCTCGATCTCACCTGCGTCATTGAGGCAGATGGTTTCCGCAGCCGGTTTGCGAGGCAGACCGGGCATGGTCATGATCTCACCGCAGACAACCACGATAAAGCCGGCACCCGCGCTCAGGCGTACCTCACGCACCGGAACCGAATGGCCGGTGGGCGCGCCGCGCAAAGTGGGATCGGTCGAGAAGCTGTACTGCGTCTTGGCCATGCAGACCGGCAGATTGCCGTATCCGGCCTCTTCCCACTCACGCAGCTGGTTGCGGATCTTGTTGTCGGCCAGAACCTCGTCGGCGCGGTAGATGCGCTTGGCGATGGTTTCGATCTTCTCGAACAGCGGCATGTCATCGGGGTAGATCGGTGCGAAGTTGGCACTGCCGCCTTCGACGATCTCGACAACCTTCTCGGCCAGCGGCGCAGAGCCTTCCGAGCCCAGCTCCCAGTGACGCGACAGAACCGCCTCAACCCCATGCTCGGCGCAATAGTCGCTGACCGCCTGCACTTCGGCATCGGTGTCGGTGACGAAGTGGTTGATGGCAACCACAACCGGCACGCCAAAGGATTTCACGTTCTCGATGTGACGACCAAGGTTGGCACAGCCCGAGTTGACTGCGTCGACGTTTTCCGCACCCAGATCGGCCTTGGCAACGCCGCCGTTCATCTTCATTGCACGCACGGTGGCAACCAGCACCACTGCAGACGGCGCGATGCCCGCCTTACGGCACTTGATGTTCATGAACTTCTCGGCGCCCAGATCGGCCCCAAAGCCAGCCTCAGTCACAACGTAGTCAGCCACTTTCAAAGCAGTCTTGGTGGCAATGACCGAGTTACAGCCATGTGCGATATTCGCGAACGGGCCACCGTGGACGAATGCCGGGTTGTTTTCCAGCGTCTGCACCAGGTTCGGCTGCATCGCGTCTTTCAGCAGCACGGTCATTGCGCCTTCGGCCTTGATGTCGCGGCAGTAGACAGCGGTCTTGTCGCGGCGATAGGCCACGATGATGTCACCCAGACGCTTTTCCAGATCCTTCAGGTCGTTGGACAGGCACAGGATCGCCATGACCTCGGACGCCACGGTGATGTCGAAACCGGTTTCGCGCGGGAAGCCGTTCGACACACCACCCAGGGACGCCGTGATCTGACGCAGGGCACGGTCATTCATATCGACCACGCGACGCCATGCGACGCGGCGTACATCGATCTCGGCTTCATTGCCCCAGTAAATGTGGTTGTCGATCATCGCCGACAGCAGCGAATGCGCCGAGGTGATCGCGTGGAAATCCCCGGTAAAGTGCAGGTTCATTTCCTCCATCGGAACAACCTGCGCGTAACCGCCCCCTGCAGCGCCGCCCTTCATGCCGAAGTTCGGGCCCAGCGAGGCTTCGCGAATGCAGATCATCGCATTCTTGCCGATGCGGTTCAGACCATCACCCAGACCAACGGTCGTGGTCGTCTTACCCTCACCCGCAGGCGTCGGGTTGATCGCGGTGACCAGCACCAGCTTGCCGTCTTCTCGACCCTGAACCGAGTTGATGAACTCCTG
The DNA here is from genome assembly GCF_059610545.1 of Ruegeria sp. CDSC068. Taxonomy (NCBI): domain Bacteria; kingdom Pseudomonadati; phylum Pseudomonadota; class Alphaproteobacteria; order Rhodobacterales; family Roseobacteraceae; genus Ruegeria; species Ruegeria sp. CDSC068. The sequence goes on along the minus strand of NZ_JBXWNV010000025.1, from coordinate 147 downwards.
GCTCACCTTCGCCTTGTCATGGCCATAGGGCAGCAGATCAGCAGAATCGATGCCAATCTTAGCGCCGATTTCCTGAATAGGCTTCTTCTGCGCCTCGCGCGCAATTTCAATGTCCGATTTATAGCTCATTGGGCAAAACCCCCGGTT
>NZ_JBXWNV010000024.1:0-3516 GCF_059610545.1 Ruegeria sp. CDSC068 | reverse complement strand
AAACGCACACCGTTGTATGATCTTCACGTTGAGTTGGGGGGTAAGTTGGTTGATTTTGCTGGGTGGGAGATGCCTGTTCAGTATCCTTTGGGGATAATGGGGGAGCATAAGCAGTGTCGTGAGAAGGCGGCGTTGTTTGATGTGTCTCATATGGGTCAGGTGATCCTGCGCGGTGAGAATGTGGGTGAGAAGCTGGAAGCTCTGTGCCCGCAGGCCTACGCGACCCTGAAGCCGGGCAAGGCGCGGTACGGTTTCTTTACCAACGCGGATGGCGGGATCATGGACGATTTGATCGTGTCGAATGCGGGGGATTACTATTTCGTGGTGGTGAACGCAGCGCTGCGCCATCAGGACATTCCGCATATGCGCGAACACCTTGACGGCGTCGAAGTGATCGAGATCTTCGACCGCGCGCTGGTGGCGGTGCAAGGCCCTGCGGCGGAAAACGTGGTTGGGGATCTGTGCCCTGCCGCCCGCGACCTGAAGTTCATGGAAACCACTGAGGCCCCGATCAACGGTGTCGAGTGCCGCATCTCGCGGCTGGGCTACACCGGCGAGGACGGGTATGAGATCTCGATCCCCGAGGACAAGGCGATCGAAGTTTCGAAAGCCTTCCTAGCGCATGAGGATTGCGAAGCGGCCGGTCTGGGCGCGCGCGACAGCCTGCGGCTGGAGGCGGGTCTGTGCCTCTATGGCAATGACATCGACCAGAGCACCTCGCCGATTGAGGCCAGCCTCGGCTGGGCGATCCAGAAGCGCCGCAAGGAAGAAGGCGGCTTTCCGGGCGCAGACCGCGTGCAGAAGGAACTGGCCGAAGGCCCTGCTAAAAAGCTGGTTGGCATCAAGCCCGATGGCCGCGCTCCAGCGCGTCAGGGCGTGGAAATCCAGTGCGCCGAGGGCAGTACGATCGGTCAGATCACCTCGGGCGTATTTGGCCCCACGGTCGGCGGACCGGTGGCGATGGGCTATGTTTCCAAGGGCCACGGTGAGCCGGGCGAGACGGTGAACCTGATCATCCGGGGCAAGCCGCAGCCGGCGCAGATCGTGGCGCTGCCCTTCGTCAAACAGAATTACAAGCGTTGAAGTCAGGAGAGAGACAACATGGCAACCTATTATTCCGAAGAGCATGAATGGCTGACCGTCGAAGGCGACACGGCCACTCTGGGCATCACCAAGCACGCGGCTGAACAGCTGGGCGACGTGGTGTTCGTGGAGCAGCAGGAAGCAGGCGATGAGTTTGAAAAAGGCGGCGAGATCGGCGTGATCGAATCCGTCAAGGCCGCCTCCGAGCTGTATGCCCCGGTCGATGGCGAGATCACGGAAGTGAACGAAGCGCTGGCCGACAACCCCGGCGCGCTGAACGAAGACCCCGAGGGTGAGGCCTGGATCTACAAGATCAAGATCGCGGATGCCGCGCAGCTGGAAGATCTGATGGATCTGGACGGCTACAAGGCCCTGATCGGGTAAACCCAAACGGCGGGTCCTTTTGCGGATCCGCCCCTTCATCTGGCTAAAAATATCCCCGCCGGAGGCTCCTGCCAGAGCGGCCGGGCGAGACATTCCCTGAGGAGCATGACCTATGGCCTTCAAACTGACTGATTACGAAGCCTATGACTTCGCCAACCGCCGCCATATCGGGCCCAGCCCGACGGAAATGCGCGACATGCTCAAGGTGATTGGCTTCAAGACGCTGGACCAGCTGATCGACGCCACCGTCCCGCCTGCGATCCGGCAGAAAGAGCCGCTGGACTGGGGTCCGGCGATGACCGAACGCGATGCGCTCTTTTACATGAAAGAGGTGGCGAGCAAGAACAAGGTTCTGACCTCGCTGATCGGTCAGGGCTATTACGGCACCACCACGCCGGCGCCGATCCTGCGCAACATCCTGGAAAACCCGGCCTGGTACACTGCCTATACGCCCTATCAACCTGAGATCAGCCAAGGCCGTCTGGAAGCTCTCCTGAACTTCCAGACCATGGTCAGCGACCTGACCGGGCTGGACGTGGCCAACGCTTCGCTCTTGGACGAAGCCACAGCCGCAGCCGAAGCCATGGCGATGGCCAAGCGTGGTGGCCGGTCAAAGGCCAACAACGCGGCCTTCTTCGTGGACAAGAACTGCCACCCGCAGACCATCGCAGTCATCAAAACGCGCGCCGAGCCTCTGGGCATCGACGTGCAGGTGGCCGACCCGGACACGCTGGATGCAGGGTCGGTCTTTGGCGCGATCTTCCAGTATCCCGGCACCCACGGCCATGTGCGCGACTTCACGAACGAGATCGCCGCCCTGCACGAGCATAAAGCCATCGCCATTGTTGCTGCCGACATCCTGTCGCTGGCGCTGCTGAAGTCACCGGGCGAGATGGGCGCGGATATTGCCATCGGCTCGACCCAGCGCTTTGGCGTGCCGATGGGCTATGGTGGCCCGCACGCAGCCTATATGGCGACCAGTGACAAGCTGAAGCGGTCCATGCCGGGGCGGATCATCGGTGTGTCCATTGATGCACGCGGCAACAAGGCTTACCGCCTGGCCCTGCAGACCCGCGAGCAACACATTCGCCGCGAGAAAGCCAACTCGAACGTCTGCACCGCGCAGGCGCTGCTGGCCGTCATTGCCTCGATGTATGCCGTGTATCACGGCCCCGACGGCATCAAGGCCATCGCACAATCGGTGCACCGCAAGACCTCGCGTCTGGCCGCCGGTCTGGAAGAGGCGGGCTTTGCCGTCGAGCCGGAGGTGTTCTTCGACACGATCACGGTTGAGGTCGGCCACCTGCAGAATGTCGTGATGGAGGCCGCCGTGGCCCGCGGTGTCAACCTGCGCAAGGTGGGTGAGACCAAGGTGGGCATCAGCCTGGACGAACAGACCCGCCCCGAGACCATCGAGGCCGTCTGGGGTGCTTTTGGTATCGATCGCAAGGATGACAGCTCAAACAAGCTCTACCGTCTGCCGGATTATGCGCTGCGCGAAAGCGCCTATCTGACCCACGAGATCTTCCACAAGAACCGGGCCGAGGCCGAGATCACGCGCTATATGCGCCGTCTGGCCGACCGCGACCTGGCGCTGGACCGGGCGATGATCCCGCTGGGGTCCTGCACCATGAAGCTGAACGCCACGATCGAGATGATCCCGGTCACCTGGCCCGAGTTCGGCAATCTGCACCCGTTCTGCCCCGAAGATCAGGCGCAGGGCTATCATGAGATGATTGATGATCTGAACGACAAGCTGTGCCAGATCACCGGCTATGACGCGATCTCCCAGCAGCCCAACTCGGGCGCGCAGGGCGAGTACGCAGGCCTGCTGACCATCCGCAACTATCACGCCGCGCGGGGTGAGGCGCATCGCAATGTCTGCCTGATCCCGACCTCAGCGCATGGCACCAACCCGGCCTCGGCGCAGATGGTGGGCTATCAGGTTGTGCCAGTGCAAGCCGATGACAAGGGTAATATCGACCTGAATGACTTCCGCGCCAAGGCGGAAAAGCATTCGGACCATCTGGCCGCCTGCATGATCACCTA
>NZ_JBXWNV010000023.1:0-4727 GCF_059610545.1 Ruegeria sp. CDSC068 | reverse complement strand
CTAATTCACTGCAGCGTTGATTGGTGTTGTTATGAGTGATGGAGTGATTTGGCTGATTGTTCTGCCCCATTTTGTGACGGGGTTTTCTGCGATGAAGATGATGTCGTTGGAGCGCAGTTGGAAGCGGGCGGCAAGGGTGAGTTGTGCGGCGTTTCGGATGTCGAGGTGCCATGCGGTGACGGCGCCGAATTCGCGGGCATCTTGCGCCGCGCGCAGGACGTAGACCTCTGACGCGTCGCCGGTTTCCTTGGCGATGCCGCCGCCGGTGTCGAACAGGGCGTCGGCCAGGGTGGCGGTGTGGTTGAACGGCAGGGCATAGCGGCCCTGTGTACGCACTTCGCCGGACAGGTAGACATAGTCGCGGTCAACCGCATCCAGCTCGATGGATTGAATGTAATTGCTGCGGCGCTCGTCCAGGTCGGCGCGGCGCAGATTGACTGCGGTGTTCAGCTCTTGCAGGGCGGTCTGGCGACCCTCGAGTACGGTGTCGCGCAGCGCGATCTGCTGGGCAAAGTAGCGTTCGGCGCGGTCCAGATCGTAGTCGGTATCGACAAAGACCGAGTCATCGGCGACCAGATTGAGGTTCTGCAATGCGGTGCGTGCGTACAGATCTTCGAGCGGGATCTGATACATCTGCCCGTCGCGGTAGATGCGTACCGAGGAATTGTCGATATCGCTGACCGAGACCGATCCGGCAGCCGACAGCGCCTCGCCCAGGGTCAGCTGGGTCAGGGTGATGGGCTGGATACCGGGCTGGCCGACGGCGCCGCCGACCGAGACGCGGCGCGAGTTGAACTCGGCAATCTCAAGGCTGAAGGTGGGGTCGATCTGGTTTTCCACCAGGCGCTGGAACAGCACGGCCTCGGCCTCATCGACGGTCAGGCCGCCCAGCCGGACGCGGCCGACATCGGGGATGTTGATCGAGCCGTCATCCTGCACGGTATAGCCGTTGCGGCTGTTCTGCGCGGCCAGCAGGCCCGACAGCTCTCCGGCGGTGCCCTGGGTGGACGGCGTCGACAGCACCAGCACGTCACCGATGCCGATGGTGTAAGGGCCGGGGTTGACCTGTGGCGGCGGGTCCAGCTGCAGCCCGGCGCGCGACCCGTCCTGGGTCGAGGGCGCCTCGGGCAGGGGGCCGGTGCCGCGCAAACTGGTGCCAGAGCCCGATCCTGCCGACAGCCCGAACACCGTTGGCAGGGTCTTGGGCGCGTATGGCGACCGGTTGGCGACCAGCACGGTCTCTGGCGTGACCGGCACAACGCGGACTTTGCCCGCGTCGGAGACACCTGCCGTGACCGACGGGCTGCGATAGATGGTGGAACACCCGGCAATCAGAACGGTCACAGCCAGCGCGCTGAGGAGAAGTGGAGTATGGCGCACGATATGCCCTCTGCTGTTGGAAGTCTTAACTGTCATTGGGCACAACCTTTATGAACATGTTGCCGAGGAAATTGCCGGTCCATTGCGAGGATTGAACGATGCGTCCTGAACTGTTTTGCACCCAGTAAACGTTGGTAAAACGATCCACCACCCCGAAGCATTCCTCTTGCCATTTTTCCGTTGCGACAGGGTTTCCGCGCAGCAAAACGGTCTCGGATCCCACGGCTTCGATCTGACACTCATAAGCATGTAACTCGATCTCATCGTTGGCGTTGAGAAAGCTGTGGAACCGTTCGACCCGGCCCGGACCGCCGCCCAGGATCCGCGCCGCGCTTTGGTGCACATCGGACGCCGACATGCCGTCGCCAAACCCCAGGGCCGAGGTCAGCATGCCGCGTTCCAGCGTGATGGTGGCCCCGTCCGCGGTCAGCCAGGTCTGTACCCCCGCGCGCTGGGTCTCAAGCAGCATAACACCGGCAAGATCGCGACTGGGAAACCCGACCTCAAGCCGGGGCGGGATCGGGCGGCGCGCGCCAAGGGCCTCGGCGCGCGGATGGAACCGGGGCGCATTTGGAAACAGCGTGCTCTTGAACAGGTCGACATCTTCCTGGGCCTCACCGCAGGAGATCAGAGCCAGGGCCAGCAGGGCGGTGCGCAGGACCTTCATCGCCAGAACCTTCCCCAGCCGCGCGACAGATCCTGCGCGCGGGCCTCGCGGGTCACGCCATACAGCCGGTTGCGCACGTTCAGCCGTGCGCCGCCATCGCGCAGAACCGGACGGATGGTCTGGGCGATCTTGTTGCGCGACGGGCGGCCGGTCAGCCACGAGACCGGGATTTCCAGCCGGATACCCTTGTCGAACGACCCTTCACCGAACTCCTCAGAGCTGACATTTGTCAGGGTAAAGAACGCCCCCACCTTGAAGCCGTTGTTGAACTCGCGATCCAGCGCGAAGGTTGCGCCATAGTCGCCGGCCAGATAGCGCCCGACATCGACCTGCGCATGATACTCGCCCGGCAGATCGTAATAGGCCGAGACGTGCCCGGTGAAGACATTGTAATCCTGAAAGCCGAACAGCACGTCAAAGTCGCGCTGCGCCACATAGTTGGCCTCGGCCCCAAGGGCCAGACGACTGTTGTTGGGATACCAAAGCACTTCGGTGGAAAGCCCGCCAAACATGGTTTCCAGGTAGCCCAGCGTGGTGCGGGCATAAAGGTCCTTGCCCGGCCGCCACATATACTCAGCGGTCATATGCTCGATCCGCAGGTTGGATTCGCGTGCATAGATGTTCCAGTCCGAGCGCACATGCGGCAGGGTCGAATTCGACGGCCGGGTGCTGTCATCGAGGGTACTTAGGATCGGCTGACGCAGACCTGTCGAAAAGGTCAGGCCCGGCGACGGGGTGTAATCCAACGCCAGCGCGGCCCCCAGTTCGTATCGCAGCGGGTCGTCGGGATCAAAGAAGGAGAAGTTCAGATAGGGGCCGAACCGATAGGAAAAATGCGGATAGGCATCGGTGAGGAAACCGCCCTGCACCAATGGCAACGTGTCCGAGATCTCGGCCCGGGCAAAGCTGCGCCAGGCGTTGTCGGGGTCATGTTCCAGTTCATAGAGGTCGTCGCGGTTGACGCGCACCGCACTCAGCGGCACGCCGTTCGACATCAGCGCAATGTCGAAATGTTCGGCTTGGGGCGGTTCTGTATTGACCAGCACGCGGGCGGTACGGCCCAGAGCCTGCGCGGCCTGCCCATAGCGGTTGTTCTCCACCCCGACGCGGACAGTGTCGCCGCTGTCGTTCAGATAGACCAGCCGCAGCCCTTCCTGATCCAGGGCGGATTGCATCCGCGCCCGGATATCACCTTTGCTGCTGTTCGCCGTTGCCGCAGCGACCTGCGATTCAGGGCGCAACGGCGGCGGTGCGGCACCCTGACCGCCCGGCGTCACCGCTTTGCGCGGATTGACGAAGTAGCTGTAGGTCAGCCCCAGCGAGGTGCCATAGAGATAAGAGGCCGTCAGCTGCGAGCCGTTCCGGAACCGGTACTGGGCGCCAAAATTGAAGGGCGATTTGACCCGGAAACTGTCATTGACGGATTCCGCCGTGTAAAGGTCGGGCGAATACTCGGCCAAAAAGGTCAGCCGGTCATTGTATTGCCAGCTGGCGCCGCCAAACAACGCCGCGTCGCCACGGAACCAATTGCCAAACTCGAGCTCACCCCCCTGGCCGTTCGAGTTTGACGCGGGCCGGGTGTCGAACCGGCTGCCGAAAATACCCAGCGGGTTGGAGAACGCACCACGCCCCGCCATGCGGCCCCATCCAATACCGCCGGTCAGCTTGAACCGGTCCTGAATGGTCTTGGTGGCCACGAAGTATTCCGCGGCATAGATGCCGGTGCCACCAAAATCGCGCAGCCCCATCACGATGGCCGGGCCGTGCCGGCTTTCTTCGCGCAACCGGAAATGGACGTCAAAGCTGCGGTCATACCGGGTGCGGTCCGTGCCGCCCGAACTATCAAACCCGTCAATCACTGCGTAGCGGAAGCTGCCATGCACCCAGGGCAACATCTGAAACGTCATCGTCGCCCGACCGGTGTTCCTGAGACCTGCGGCGGTAAAGACAAGCTCACCATCATCGAACATCTCGGCGGTGGGGATCTCGATCAGTCCGGGTGTGCCATAGGTCGACACGGATTGTGCCTGCGCCATGCCGGTCGCCATAGCGCATATAAACGCCAAGAGAGGCTTCCGCCTGACTGTCACCGCTCGAATAATCTTCACGTCTTTATGTCGCTTTTGGGACGACGGGATAACCCTATCGTCGATCCACGTCTCGCCTCGATATGCCCGTGGACTTATTTTCTTTGGGTTTGCGGTGCAAATACAATTCCGCACTTCAGTTAAATGAAAACCGGAAATGATTTAATCTACTACAGGTTGAATTGGCCAAAGGATCTTTGCAACTTTCGAACAGGGTAAGCGGCATCGATTCAAGGCAAAGCAATCGAATTGATAATTACATCAAAACCCGAAGCTGATCGCGACATTCACGCCAACGCCACGGCTGGACACAAGGGGATCCATCAGAGGCGCGGCCCCCAGTCAGGCGCCGCCGCGGCGCATCATGACAGCAAGCGTCCGCCACACAATGCGCATCTCCATCGCCAGGCTGGAATTTGCAATATAGTAGAGATCAGCCTGAACCTTTCGACGCGTCGCATCTGTGCCTTCGATATAGCCCAGCTCGACCTGCGCCAAGCCGCTGATGCCAGGGCGAACGTCGTGACGTTCCTGGTATCCAGGCACCTGCAACAAGTACATACGCGCATGCTCAATGTAATCCGGACGAGGTC
>NZ_JBXWNV010000022.1:0-5997 GCF_059610545.1 Ruegeria sp. CDSC068 | reverse complement strand
CCCCTTCACCGGCGCTGCTGAGGCGGCGCTGACGGGTCGGAGAGACGGCCGGACGCATCGGAGAGACGGTGGAGACGCTCAGGAGAGACTGGGGGCATCTTAGGGAATGATTTAGGCGGGCGCGCTGATGTTATTGGCGCAACGGTCTGATTTTTGGCTCTTGGTGTTTTGTTCTTTGACATTGATGGATAACTGAAGAGATATGTGGGCGGTTTGGTTCGTTTCGACGGATTGAATGTCTGTATATCGCGCTGGTAGGGCTTCGGCTCGATGATCCAGTGTCAGCTTCACTGTTTGTACGGCTTTCGGTTTCTGATGAAACCAGAAGCACATACAGACAGAAGACTTCATCAGGATTAGCCTCCTGATGAGATGTGCAGAGGTTCGAACGTCAAGGATAAGCAGCAATGCTTTTCAACTTGAGAGTTTGATCCTGGCTCAGAACGAACGCTGGCGGCAGGCTTAACACATGCAAGTCGAGCGCACCTTCGGGTGAGCGGCGGACGGGTTAGTAACGCGTGGGAACATACCCTTTGGTACGGAATAGCCTCTGGAAACGGAGAGTAATACCGTATGAGCCCTTCGGGGGAAAGATTTATCGCCAAAGGATTGGCCCGCGTTAGATTAGGTAGTTGGTGGGGTAATGGCCTACCAAGCCTACGATCTATAGCTGGTTTTAGAGGATGATCAGCAACACTGGGACTGAGACACGGCCCAGACTCCTACGGGAGGCAGCAGTGGGGAATCTTGGACAATGGGGGCAACCCTGATCCAGCCATGCCGCGTGAGTGATGAAGGCCTTAGGGTCGTAAAGCTCTTTCGCCTGTGAAGATAATGACGGTAGCAGGTAAAGAAACCCCGGCTAACTCCGTGCCAGCAGCCGCGGTAATACGGAGGGGGTTAGCGTTGTTCGGAATTACTGGGCGTAAAGCGCACGTAGGCGGACTGGAAAGTTGGGGGTGAAATCCCAGGGCTCAACCCTGGAACTGCCTCCAAAACTATCAGTCTAGAGTTCGAGAGAGGTGAGTGGAATTCCGAGTGTAGAGGTGAAATTCGTAGATATTCGGAGGAACACCAGTGGCGAAGGCGGCTCACTGGCTCGATACTGACGCTGAGGTGCGAAAGTGTGGGGAGCAAACAGGATTAGATACCCTGGTAGTCCACACCGTAAACGATGAATGCCAGTCGTCGGGTAGCATGCTATTCGGTGACACACCTAACGGATTAAGCATTCCGCCTGGGGAGTACGGTCGCAAGATTAAAACTCAAAGGAATTGACGGGGGCCCGCACAAGCGGTGGAGCATGTGGTTTAATTCGAAGCAACGCGCAGAACCTTACCAACCCTTGACATCCTAGGACCGGCCCAGAGATGGGTCTTTCACTTCGGTGACCTAGTGACAGGTGCTGCATGGCTGTCGTCAGCTCGTGTCGTGAGATGTTCGGTTAAGTCCGGCAACGAGCGCAACCCACATCCTTAGTTGCCAGCAGTTCGGCTGGGCACTCTAGGGAAACTGCCCGTGATAAGCGGGAGGAAGGTGTGGATGACGTCAAGTCCTCATGGCCCTTACGGGTTGGGCTACACACGTGCTACAATGGCAGTGACAATGGGTTAATCCCAAAAAACTGTCTCAGTTCGGATTGGGGTCTGCAACTCGACCCCATGAAGTCGGAATCGCTAGTAATCGCGTAACAGCATGACGCGGTGAATACGTTCCCGGGCCTTGTACACACCGCCCGTCACACCATGGGAGTTGGTTCTACCCGACGACGCTGCGCTAACCTTCGGGGGGCAGGCGGCCACGGTAGGATCAGCGACTGGGGTGAAGTCGTAACAAGGTAGCCGTAGGGGAACCTGCGGCTGGATCACCTCCTTTCTAAGGATGTTCCTGGCATCTTGAGCTTGCTCTTGATCGTGGAACACTTAGCAGAAGATCAACAAACAAAGTTGATCAAACTCATGGACCGAGCCGTCCTCATATCTCTTCAGAACATATCAGGCCCGCAACGCTGTGAGGTCTGGCCCTCTCGGCAGATTTTGCGATGCAAAATCGCCTGTCGGGCAACGTCGATTTTGCTTTTGCAAAATCAACTGGGTCGGTAGCTCAGGTGGTTAGAGCGCACGCCTGATAAGCGTGAGGTCGGAGGTTCAAGTCCTCCTCGACCCACCAAAAACTTTTGGGGCCTTAGCTCAGCTGGGAGAGCGCCTGATTTGCATTCAGGAGGTCAGGAGTTCGATCCTCCTAGGCTCCACCATTTGCCTTCGATTTGACCGTTAAGCACCATTTTGGTTCTTCACCGTCCAATCGGACGTCGCTTCTTCGGAAGCTTTGACATCGTATAGAGAGAAATCAATCAACACTGTTTGATCGTGCCGAGTGTGGCATTGATCTCGGTCGTTCTTATCTTCGGATAAGCGGCGCAGTTTGGGTCTAGCCGGCCCTGTCTGCGTATCCCGATCGAAACGAACAGAGTTGTCCAAGTCTAATATACTAACCCGAGCGACCTGCGTTGATCAGCTGCACGGCTGAGAGACCATATGGGGTTGCTCATTTGTCCTCGTCCAAGTGGCGGGGGCGGGAAATGTATGTTTTTGGTTCAGAAGAATGACTGCCTTTAGTTACCAGCTGGGCGGTCTCGATTGATTTGATTACTAGCGCAGCTTCGGTTGTGTGCGGTCAAACGCACTCAAGTAGCCGGATAGGCGGTAGTGCCAATATCAAGTCTTTCTTTTTCTGGATCAAATCAAGCGCGAGAAGGGCGTTTGGTGAATGCCTTGGCAGCAAGAGGCGATGAAAGACGTGATACTCTGCGATAAGCCATGGGGAGCTGAGAATAAGCTTTGATCCATGGATTTCTGAATGGGGCAACCCACCTGAATGTTTGTTATTGTTAGCACTGCTAATCAATAATGGGCATAACCAGGTATTTATGACCTGAATACATAGGGTTATAAAGGCAAACCCGGGGAACTGAAACATCTAAGTACCCGGAGGAAAGGAAATCAATTGATACTCCCCTAGTAGCGGCGAGCGAACGGGGACCAGCCGAGCCTTGAGAGTGAGAAGAACATGTTGGGAAGCATGGCCATAGCGGGTGACAGCCCCGTATTCTAAGCTCAATGGGACGTATTAAGTAGGGCGGAACACGTGAAATTCTGTCTGAAGATCGGAGGACCACCTTCGAAGGCTAAGTACTCCTTGCTGACCGATAGTGAACCAGTACCGTGAGGGAAAGGTGAAAAGCACCCCGACGAGGGGAGTGAAACAGTACCTGAAACCGAACGCCTACAATCAGTCGGAGCCTCCTTGCGGGGTGACGGCGTACCTTTTGTATAATGGGTCATCGACTTGGTCTCACGAGCAAGCTTAAGCCGTTAGGTGTAGGCGTAGCGAAAGCGAGTCTTAATAGGGCGCATGAGTTCGTGGGATCAGACCCGAAACCGAGTGATCTAGGCATGGCCAGGTTGAAGGTAAGGTAACACTTACTGGAGGACCGAACCCACATCCGTTGAAAAGGATCGGGATGAGCTGTGCCTAGGGGTGAAAGGCCAATCAAACTCGGAGATAGCTGGTTCTCTGCGAAATCTATTTAGGTAGAGCGTCATCCGAATACCCCGGGGGGTAGAGCACTGGATGGGTAATGGGGCCCCACAGGCTTACTGATCCTAACCAAACTCCGAATACCCGGGAGTACTAGATGGCAGACACACTGCGGATGCTAACGTCCGTAGTGGAGAGGGAAACAACCCTGACCTACAGCTAAGGCCCCCAATTCATGGCTAAGTGGGAAAGCAGGTGGGACGACCAAAACAACCAGGAGGTTGGCTTAGAAGCAGCCATCCTTTAAAGATAGCGTAACAGCTCACTGGTCTAAATAAGTTGTCCTGCGGCGAAGATGTAACGGGGCTCAAGCCATGAGCCGAAGCTTAGGATGCCGTAAGGCATGGTAGCAGAGCGTAGTGTGACATAAGACTTATCCTCTTTAGTGTCCTTCGGGGCACCTTGGAGGATCGAGTCTTTTCGATGAAGCCGGCGCGTGAGCGATCCGGTGGAGAGATCACTAGTGAGAATGATGACATGAGTAGCGACAAAGAGTGTGAGAGACACTCTCGCCGAAAGTCCAAGGGTTCCTGCTTAAAGCTAATCTGAGCAGGGTAAGCCGGCCCCTAAGCCGAGGCCGAAAGGCGTAGGCGATGGGAACTAGGTTAATATTCCTAGGCCGTGGAGTGGTGACGGATCTCAGAGGTAGTTCATCCTTATCGGATTGAATGGGCTGCTGAGAGGTTCCTGGAAATAGCCCTCCTATAAGACCGTACCCTAAACCGACACAGGTGGACTGGTAGAGCATACCAAGGCGCTTGAGAGAACGATGTTGAAGGAACTCGGCAAAATACCTCCGTAAGTTCGCGAGAAGGAGGCCCGGTTCCTAGGCAACTAGGGGCTGGGGGCACAAACCAGGGGGTGGCGACTGTTTATTAAAAACACAGGGCTCTGCGAAGTCGCAAGACGACGTATAGGGTCTGACGCCTGCCCGGTGCCTGAAGGTTAAAAGGAGAGGTGAGAGCCTTGAATTGAAGCCCAGGTAAACGGCGGCCGTAACTATAACGGTCCTAAGGTAGCGAAATTCCTTGTCGGGTAAGTTCCGACCTGCACGAATGGCGTAACGACTTCCCCGCTGTCTCCAACATCGACTCAGCGAAATTGAATTGCCTGTCAAGATGCAGGCTTCCCGCGGTTAGACGGAAAGACCCCGTGCACCTTTACTACAGCTTCGCACTGGCATCAGGATTGTGATGTGCAGGATAGGTGGTGGGCTTTGAAGCAGAGACGCAAGTCTTTGTGGAGCCTCCCTTGAGATACCACCCTTCGCACTCTTGATGTCTAACCGCGGTCCGTTATCCGGATCCGGGACCCTGCGTGGCGGGTAGTTTGACTGGGGCGGTCGCCTCCTAAAGCGTAACGGAGGCGCGCGAAGGTTGGCTCAGAGCGGTCGGAAATCGCTCGTTGAGTGCAATGGCAGAAGCCAGCCTGACTGCGAGACTGACAAGTCGAGCAGAGTCGAAAGACGGCCATAGTGATCCGGTGGTCCCGAGTGGAAGGGCCATCGCTCAACGGATAAAAGGTACGCCGGGGATAACAGGCTGATACTGCCCAAGAGTCCATATCGACGGCAGTGTTTGGCACCTCGATGTCGGCTCATCTCATCCTGGGGCTGGAGCAGGTCCCAAGGGTACGGCTGTTCGCCGTTTAAAGAGGTACGTGAGCTGGGTTTAGAACGTCGTGAGACAGTTCGGTCCCTATCTGCCGTGGGTGTAGGAGACTTGAGAGGAGTTGCCCCTAGTACGAGAGGACCGGGGTGAACGATCCACTGGTGGACCAGTTGTCGTGCCAACGGCAGTGCTGGGTAGCTATGATCGGACAGGATAACCGCTGAAGGCATCTAAGCGGGAAGCCCCCCTCAAAACAAGGTCTCCCTGAGGGCCGTGGAAGACCACCACGTCAATAGGCCGGAGATGTAAGCGCAGTAATGCGTTCAGTTGACCGGTACTAATCGCCCGATAGGCTTGATTTGATCCAGTAATGGAAAGACAAATCAAAAACATACACCTCATTAAACATGGATAACTTCGCAGCAAAACGCTGCGGTGTTGATTGACATAACTACCGAGTGGCAACGCGCATTTGCACGCAAATACGTCGCCTGCCACTCGTCGCGCTTTGCAAAGCAAAGCCGCGACGGGGATTTTCCTCGGTTTGGTGGTCATAGCGCAAGTGAAACACCCGGTCCCATCCCGAACCCGGAAGTTAAGCACTGCCGCGCCAATGGTACTTGGGCTTAAGCCCCGGGAGAGTAGGTCACCGCCAAACCTAGAAAAATCCCACAATCAAACTTCTCTCTTACGATATCGAACTCATTCGACCCCGGCCTCAAGTAGCGTAAGCAACAGGCCGAAAAACGGTCTCAAGTAGCCGAATAGGCGGTAGACCACCAAAGTG
>NZ_JBXWNV010000021.1:0-7655 GCF_059610545.1 Ruegeria sp. CDSC068 | reverse complement strand
AACGTCGTGACGTTCCTGGTATCCAGGCACCTGCAACAAGTACATACGCGCATGCTCAATGTAATCCGGACGAGGTCATTCTGGTTGGCGTGTACTACGCGTTTGTTTCCGCTGTCCCATTGTACAAGTCCACGGTTGTGATCTTGCTAGAGATGGAAAAGGCCAGCGTGGTTGACCTGCAAAGCGTTTTTTGTGGTCTGGCCGGGGACACGGCCGAATTCCACATCGCGCTTCGCCCGGTTTCTGCAGTTGCTGAAATCAAGCAGTGCATCCGGTCCCTACTTGGGGCTCAAGCCGACCCGGAACCAATATCTGTCTCGTTGTCCGGGCAACTGATCCGAGACAAAGTAATCTCTGCGCTGTGCAAGGTCTCCAAAGTGCCCAACCTTAAGCTGGTTCCACACGGACAATCAGCGTCTGGCCGGCCCTGTGCCAGGCCAGATCAATGCCCGCAGCGTGACGCACAACAGTTATTCGTGTGGCAGCTAAGCGACAAAAATTATGAAAATTTAAGGTGCGGGCGACACTCTGAAAAGAAACAGCGCGCCCTAAAGGCGCGCTGTCTTCATTTAAGCTGGGGATAAGGGCCTTAGTTGGTGCCCGTCGTGCTTGTGGTGCTGTTTGTTGACCCACCGCCAGCTGCTGCAGCGATACCAGCTGCTGCCGCAACCGCGCCCAAAGCTGGGGCAACCAACGGTACAAAACCTGTGACACCTGCCGCAGCCGCGCCACCTGCCGCCGCACCACCAGAGCCTGCACCGCCTCCGGCGGTAGCTTGCGCCGCACTCGCATCTTGTGCATGAACGGCCGTCGCTGAAAGGGCTAGCGCAAGAAGAGACGCTCTGATCATCCTGAATCTCCTAAATCAAGTGTTGTCTGACCGTTATCACACAAGCTTCAACCTGAGAATGCTGAATTCCTGAAAATTCCTCAGATTTTTTGCAATGCCGCTAAGTTGCTTTTTTGAGGGACTTTTTCCCATTTCTACATCAAAAAAATAGTTGGGATTGAGCAGGTTTTAGGTGCCTCATAAACGGTCTGGCTTGCGCGTTAGCCCGCATTTGGCGCAGGCCTGCCTCAAGCAGGTCAGATGCTAACGAAAATTCGGAATGGGGGCGTAAGAGGCACACATGCGCATTTACAATCGGCAAGCAATACAGCAGGTGAAGTAGTCACCGGCTTGCGAATATGAGGGCAAAGGTATGAAGATTGCAGTTGTAGGTCTTGGATATGTGGGATTGTCCAACGCGGTGCTAATGGCACAAAACCACGATGTCACGGCAATCGACATTTCTGAAGAGCGGGTTCAAATGGTCAATTCCGGCCAATGCCCCATCGTCGATGCTGAGCTTGAAGACTTTCTTGCCAACCGAACGCTGTCGCTCAGGGCAACTACGGAACCGGCCTTCGAAGATGCCGAATTCGTCGTTATTGCAACCCCGACAAATTATGATGCCAAATCCAACTACTTCGATACATCCAGTGTCGAATCTGTCGCCCGGCAGGTGAATGCGATTAACCCCAAGGCCACCGTCATCATCAAATCGACGATTCCGGTGGGGTTTATTCAGTCGCTGCGCTCTGACCTGGGCAGCGACAACTTCATCTTCTCGCCGGAGTTCCTGCGTGAAGGGCGCGCGCTTTATGACAACCTGCACCCGTCCCGCGTGATCGTTGGCGAACGTTCGGACCGGGCGCGGGTATTTGCCGAGCTTTTGCTTGAGGGTGCCCTGACCAAAGACGTGGACGTCCTGTTCACCGACCCGGATGAAGCCGAAGCGATCAAGCTGTTTTCCAACACCTACCTCGCCATGCGAGTGGCCTTTTTTAACGAACTGGACAGCTATGCCATGGCTGGCGGTATGAACACACGCCAGATCATCGAGGGGGTCTCGCTGGATCCCCGAATTGGCGATCACTACAACAATCCGTCCTTCGGTTATGGGGGGTATTGCCTGCCAAAAGATACCAAACAGCTTTTGGCCAATTACAGCCATGTTCCGCAAAACCTTATTCGTGCCATCGTGGACGCGAACCGGACGCGCAAGGATTTTTTGTCAGATCGAATCCTGATGAAAGGCCCACGCGTCGTTGGGATCCACCGGCTGGTCATGAAAGCCGGCAGCGACAATTTCCGTCAGTCTTCCATTCAAGGCATCATGAAGCGGCTGAAGGCCAAAGGCGTGGAGGTCATCGTTTATGAACCAACGTTGGAGGAAGATGAATTTTTCCGCTCTCGTGTTGTGCAGGATCTCGAAACCTTTAAGTCCGAAGCCGACTTGATCGTTGCCAACCGGCATAGCCCCGAACTTGAAGATGTCGCGGACAAGGTGTTCACCCGAGACTTGTTTGGCGCGGACTAAACGGTTTTCACTTGTTCTGCACTTCTGGGCAATGACCTTATTGATCGGTTTGACAGGATCAAAAACCGACGATCAGCTTTGCTTGATAAGTTAGGTTTGCAAGGCTGCAATCCCTGCCGCGCGTTTTCAAACCAATGTCACACAGAACCCGGTGCGCAGTTCAGCCCTTGGCCCCCTGCCCGCGCGCGTATTTATCTTCGTAACGCACGATATCATCCTCGCCCAAATACGTGCCGGTTTGCACCTCGATCAGGACCATCGGGACCGTTCCCGGGTTTTCCATCCGGTGCATTGCCCCAAGAGGGATATAGACAGATTGGTTCTCGGTCACCAATTGCTCACGATCATCGATTGTCACGCGGGCCGTTCCCTCAACAACAATCCAATGTTCGGATCGATGGAAATGGCTTTGCAGGCTCAACGAAGCACCAGGGTGCACATAGATACGCTTGACCTGAAATCGCTCTCCGACCACCAGGCTTTCGAACCATCCCCACGGGCGGTGATCCTTCGGGAACGCCGTCGCCTGCGGCGCGCCTTTTTCCTTTAGCGCGCTAACCGCTTTTTTGACATCTTGCGCCCGCGATGCATCCGCAACCAGAACCGCATCATTCATCGCCACAGCGATGATGTTATCCAGCCCGATACCCACGATTTCCAACTGTTCGCTGTCCGACCGCAAAAGGGTGTTCTGGCAATCAATCGCCGTTGCCCCCCCACTGGTCACCACACCTTGTGCGTCCGGGCCGCTTTCGCGCCATACGGCGTCCCAGCCGCCCAAGTCCGACCATGCGGCGCCGAAGGGCACAACCGACAAGTTCGTTGCCTTTTCCATCACGGCATAATCGATCGAAATGTCTTCGGCCTGCGCCCAGCTTTCAGGGTCGAGACGCAGGAACCCCAGATCCTGCTTTGCTTTTTCCACCGCTGTCTTGACCGGCTCGATCATATCGGGGGCATGCGCCTGGAAGGCCGCAATGATGTCCGCCGCCCGGAACAGGAAAATCCCTGCGTTCCATTTGTAATTCCCGGCCTCCAGCATTTCGGTCGCACGGGCGAGGTCTGGCTTTTCGACAAATTTCTTCAACGGAACAGGCGCACCGTCACCGTCCGACCCAGCAGCCAGTTCAAGGTATCCGTACGCTGTTTCCGCATGTGTCGGGGTGATGCCGAAAGTCACCAGTTTGCCCTGCGCAACCGCCTCCAGACCACGGGCAACAGCGGCCTGAAATTCAGCAGCATCCGGTACAACGTGATCGGAAGGGGCAACCAGCAATACAGCGGCCTCATCCTTGGCATAAGCATATAGTGCCGCCGCAAGAACCGCTGGCGCCGTGTTGCGACCCTCAGGTTCGATCATGATTGTTCCGGGATCAATTCCAATAGCCTGCAGCTGTTCCGCGACAATGAACCGAAAGTCCGAGTTGGTCAGAACCACCGGCGGTTCAAATTCCAATTCCGCGTTTGTTCCGGATAACCGGCGGGCAGACGCTTGAAACAGAGTCTCTTCTCCGACCAATGGAACGAATTGCTTCGGGTAGCTCTTTCGGGACAAAGGCCAGAGGCGCGTACCGGAGCCTCCACAAAGAAGGACAGGACAGATCAACATAAAATGCTCAATAATTTGACGCGGTTCCTAATTTTCCTATTGAAACCGTCATGACCTGACAAGGCTTGGCTTGGTTTGGCCGAAAAAAAGGATGTTCTGTGCCGCGAGCGTGGATGAGTTTCCGAAGCTGTGTACCATCGAGAATTTTGCGTGCTTTCGAACCTGGTTCGGCGTGAACGGCGCTAAGGACGGGCACTTATGAATGTAGGCTCACCACCGTCCAGGCAGACCGCAGTCAGTACGCCGGTGGCAAAGGCGCCGGTATCCACAGCAATCCGTCCGCGCCGCGCTGTGGCTTGATCGACAATTGTGTGACCATAAACAACCCAAACACCGTCTCGCCTGTCGGTAGTTCGAAATTCTGGATGGCCCCACATCAAAGTTTTTTCGGGTTGCTGATCGGCGGGCGTACTCGGATTTGCACCAGCATGCGTCACAAGGACGTTGCCGGAATAATCAAAGGTCCTTAATTCCGCGATCCATTGGACCAGCTCAGGTCCCATCTCCGCCAAAAGATTGTCTCGGCAGGCGACCAGTTCAGCAGCGGTCATCTCGGCGCGCACGTTCCGGACATCAAATGAGGCCAGCGTCTGCAGGCCACCATAGCGCAGCCAGCGCGGGCCATATTCCTCAGGGTCACACAGGAAATTCAACATCATGTCTTCGTGGTTTCCCTTCAGACAGATGAAATCCGGGCGGTCTTGGATCAGACGTAGAACGTCAGCACTGTTTTCGCCGCGATCGATATAATCTCCGACAAGGATGATCCGATGATCCCGAGGAATCTGAGGCAACAGTTTCTGCAACTGCCTTATGCAGCCGTGCACATCACCAATGACACAGGTCGGCGTGTCCGGCACAGGAGCAGGAAAGACCGCGCGTCGCCCGAAACGTTGAATCAGCGATGACAGCACGTTAAGGGTGCCTCCTGAGTGGCTGCAGCGACCGGCTATCATTGAATTCATGGGCCGGCGGTCAAGACCCAAGGCGTCTAACATTTGCGCGCCGGTCTAAGCAAGCTTCATTCAGGCTGTCCGGCAGGCAGGAATTCCCATTCTGATGATCTCTGTGCCTTTTATCCTGAAAACGCCGTTGATCCGGTTACGCCCTTTTTCCATGAACCACGTCTTAAGCGGCTCGGGATAATACGCGGCCATGATGTGACTGAAATAGTCAAAGTCTTTTGGGGCAAGCCGCCGGCCACTGCGCGAAGGTCCATGGAATCCAAATGTCGTGTCAGGGTTCACACAGGTCCCGGGAAGGCCCAGAAACATCGTGCAGGTTGAAAAGCAGACACGTCCCCGAATTTCGACTTGAATGCCGTTTTTTTGCAGATTTTCGATTTCGATCAAACGGTCATGCAGATACCCGCCTCGATCGCTGCCAACAACCATCAGCCCGTCAGCTAACGTGGGCGAAGGGACAGAAGTCACCGAGGTCAGTACTCCCGCAAACAGTGCCGCCACTATAGCTTTGATTCCGCGGTGCTTAGGTTTGCAATACGCTCTGGCCGACGCGCGCTGAGGGCGAAAAAGATTCCTTTTTTCCAGCATTTCGAAGCCTCCGATTCCAGTTGCGGACCGGATCAGAGGTAAAACCGCGTGGTGCGTTCCCTGTGAGCGGGAAAAGTCAAAATTATGTTTTAAATCAAAAGTTTAGTTATAGTTTTCTTAAACTTTTTGATTTCCGGCTGCTCTATCACCGGAGTTTGTTCAGCTGAAAGCAGTTCTGACCGCAAGCCTATCCAATTAGCATACAACCGTAGTTCAGCTCTGGTTCACAAATGCAGTGGGGACTTCGTTCGTATCGGCAAAAGCGGCGCGGCAACTCGAACCCACATTGCACTTGGAGGACAAATTAGCAGAAATTTTCAATCGCGTCCAAAAGCCGGATGGGATGAAATGGATTTTACCGCCCAAGCGGTGATCAAGCGATCCTTCGGCAGCGCTCTCAAATCTCAAAAGTGACGTAAACAGGTCTGAGACAGATGATCAGCTATAAAGTGGCTTGTTGTTCACCTGGTGCCGTTCCACCAACTTACGCATATGCTTGCCCTTTTTGGGAATGTAGCGTGCGGAAATCGCCTCGAACTGCGGATCGCAACATTCGGGAAACAAGTCTTTGATTTCTTGTCGGGCTTCTGGAGATACAGTCCTGAGTGCCTCGGGGCCGGTAAACAAGCTTTCCGTCAGCGCCCCGTTGGACCAGATGAGCTCATGCCGATCGAACAGTATGTGAAAGTATTCGACGCTACCCGCGGTGTCGGGCAGAAAGTCGATGCCATCCAAAGGCAACAGCTTTTTTGCCGGTATCAAAACATCCTGACACTCAAACATGCGCATGGCGACAGCTGATGACACCAAAATGCGGTGCTGCTGGGACACAATTAGGTCCTGCTTTGGGTACCCATCACCCAAGGCATTCACTCGGATTAGGATAGGCCGAAGCCGTGGCTGAGCTTCAAGCTCTTCACGGCTCAGTTTACGCGATCCGACCCAACGAACCGGTTTGAATCCGTGATCCTGGGTGAGAACCTGATCGCCTCCCCGCAGATCCTCTATCGGAACTGGCCCTTCCTGTGTTTCGATCAATGTTCCGGCCGCAAAGCACAAAACGTCCACAAACTCGCCGTCTGCATTTGTGGGGCCGGTCACGGACTGGTCGATGGTAATGGTGTTCGACCCGGTATCGTTCCAAGCGTTTGCAATTGCGGCGGAATTTACCGTCATTCCGTTGAAAAATTCCAGCGGTACAAGCGCGCCGTTATCTGACTTCACGCCAAAGAGCTGGATTGTTCCGTCCGGCTCAACGACCAAACGAACAACTGGTTCACCGTTGGTGTTTCCAAGCTGCCAAACAGCTGGTGTATCGATTTCGTACCTGTCCCCGTCAGCAAAGCGAACAGTTTGACCCTCGGTGCCATTGACTTGTCGTTGGAATTGCAGCTCATTCGGCGCCCCTGCGGGTCCACCAACAAACAAATCCACACCATTGATCTGCAGGCTAAAGCTGTTGTCGAGAGAGTCGAAATCAATAACAAAACCGCCACCAGGAGAAGTATCGGTGAACGTAGTACCAACGCCGCCAGAGATGTTGAAGTTTGCCATGCTACTTTCGACCTGCCCCAAAAGTTAACGGTTTTCACACCGCTTACGTCGACTTTTCAGATCGAGATATTGGCTTGTTTCTCATCATTGGGGAAGAGATTTCTTAGGAATTCTGTTGCTCCCCGTTTTGGTCGCGGACTGCAACAGAGATTCAAGTATCAATCCGATTTTGTTCAGAACCTTTAGCTGGGACCACGCAGACGCGCATAACAAAGTATTTGCGTCCTCAGTGCTTCCTGTTGTGATAGCCGAAGGCAAAATACCAAGCGAAATGCATGATATATTGTTTTCATCCCTGTTTTTGCGCTTAGGATTTGTGTCTTTGACCTTACGGTTATTCACCTGACAGGGCGCAGATGTTAAACGATTGATTCATTTGATCAATTGCAGTCTGACCGTGGTGTTTTGGACTATCTGACGCTGGTTGCGGGAGTAGGATTTGAACCTACGACCTTCAGGTTATGAGCCTGACGAGCTACCGGGCTGCTCCATCCCGCGACACTTTGGTGGTCTACCGCCTATTCGGCTACTTGAGACCGTTTTTCGGCCTGTTGCTTACGCTACTTGAGGCCGGGG
>NZ_JBXWNV010000020.1:0-15093 GCF_059610545.1 Ruegeria sp. CDSC068 | reverse complement strand
GCTGTGTCTCTGGATGGTCGCCTGATCGACTATGCCTCGATCCGTCAGGCCGAAGTACTGGTCGAAAAGGCTAGTCAAATCGCAGCTGCGTGAACCTGTAGTGCCGGGCCATTCAACGACAACGCTTCGCACCACTGCTTCGGCTATCTTTGCCGAGGCAGTGTCGGCAGCGGACCCAGCTACTGCCCTGCGTCGCAAGTTATGCGTTGCGCCACTGCCAACACCTGCAAGTGGCGGGCGCAGCGTCCTGATTGCGGTCGGGAAGGCTGCGCCCAAAATGCTGTCAGAGGCGTTACAACACGTTGAAGGCCCGCATGTAGCTTTGGCTGTAACGCATGCTGAAAATCAGACGGATGTATCCGGCGCGACTGTCTTAACAAGCGGGCACCCCATCCCCGATGAGCGAGGGTTGAAAGCCGGGCGACAGATTGTGTCTTTGCTCAGCGAAGCATGTGAACATGATCAGGTCATTGCGCTAATCTCGGGCGGGGGGTCAGCACTTATCCCCGCCCCCGTCAGCGGCCTGACCCTATCGGACAAGATACGGGTTAACGAAGTGCTTCTATCCTCGGGGTTGGGTATCACTCAGATAAATCTGATACGCCAGCAACTCAGCCAACTTAAGGGCGGCGGGTTTCTGAAACATTCGGCTGCAGCGCCGGTCACGGCTTACATTCTTTCGGATGTAATCGGGGATGACCTGCGGGCTGTTGCCAGTGGCCCGACCGTTTCCCCTATCGGCAGCCATGCAGACGCGCGCAGAACTTGCATCGAAAACGGCCTATGGCATGAGTTGCCCAAAGCAGTCCGCACGTATCTGGAACACAGTATTCCTGATCAGAGGCTTAGTGCTCAAGCCACCAACCACCTGATCGGATCTAATCGGATAAGCCTGCAGGCTGCACATGGTTGCGCGTCTCGATCATTCGACGCCGAGATCGTCTCGGATGCGTTGACCTGCAATGTGGACGATGCCGCAGAACAAATTTTGCATGCGACCCAATCCGTGACCGTGGATCGACCGAAAGCCCTGCTGTTTGGCGGTGAGACAACTGTCCGGCTGCGTGGCTCAGGGTGGGGCGGTCGAAATCAGGAAATGGCATTGCGTCTCGCCTATTTGACTCAGGAACAGAAAATACCGGGCAACTGGGTTTTTCTCAGCGGTGGCACGGATGGCCGCGATGGACCAACCACAGCGGCGGGAGCCATAGTAGATGCTGGCACTGTCTGTCGGATACGTAATGCCGGGAAGGATCCAGTGGCTTTACTGTCCAACAATGACAGTCATTCCGCTTTGTCATTAGCAGGTGATCTCCTGCAAACCGGGGCGACCGGAACCAATGTGGCGGACATACAGATTATGCTGCTGGTACCATAACCCTAAGACTATTCGTTACACTCGGTTCCGAGTTTGGATCTGACAAAAGCCGCAGATGTCGGGTTCAAGAGATCAGTAAAACGCCTCTTGCCCGGCGCGAACGTCGCGGCACGCAGAGGTACGATCAAAGATGTCCGGCTCGCCATCGGAAAGCCGACAAACAGTGGAATTCTGATCTCTGGTCTTTTTTCTGACAGCATGATTATTTTACTATCAGGAAAAATTTGGTGCTATGATGCTCCGAATGGATTGGGTATTCCGCTGCTCCTGCTTGCACAACCGGTTTGGACAAGTGTAGCAAGACATTGAAAGAGTGAAATTGAAAAAACGCGACAAAGAAATGGCGGCAAATCTGACTCAGGACCCACATTCCGTTCGTTCGGGTAGCAGAGAAAAAGTTCTTGAAGTTGCCATCGGCCGCGAGGTTCGCGCCTTTCGCAAGCAGCAGGAAATAACCGTCGCGGAGCTGGCTCAGCTAACCGGATTGTCGATTGGCATGCTGTCAAAGATCGAAAATGGAAATACGTCACCCTCCTTGACGACCTTGCAGTCACTGGCGGATGCACTGTCGGTTCCTTTGACAAGTTTTTTTAGACAGTTCGAAGAACGCCGGGAGGCGGTTCATACAAAAGCAGGTGAAGGTGTCGAGTTGGAGCGTGAAGGAACACGCGCCAACCACCAATATAACCTGTTGGGGCATATTGGCGCCAACGGATCAGGCGTAATTGTAGAACCCTATCTGATCACCCTGACTGCTAAATCCGATGTGTTTCCAACATTCCAACATGGTGGCATCGAGACGATTTACATGCTGGAAGGTGAAGTGGATTACCGCCATGGGGACCAGATTTACCCACTGAAACCGGGTGACACTCTGTTCTTTGATGCGGATTCACCCCATGGCCCGGAACGGTTGGTTAATCTGCCGGCCCGCTACATATCGGTGATCAGCTATCCGCAGACAAACTGATCGGCTTGCGCAACAGGAAATCCGTGGGTCTGTCATAGCCTTCATGGCTGCCCGTATTCACGATCGTGAACCCAAGCCTTGAAAAAACGCGATGGTTTTCAGTAAGTTCCACGCGCGTTTCCAGTTCCAGCGCAGGCAGACCAAGCTCAGTTGCACGGCTTGCAGCATGATCCACCAACGTGCGGCAGATACCTTGCCCCCGCAATCCTTCCTGAACTGCAAGCTTCCCTAAGTACAGGCTGTCGGGTTTGGGCGTCAGAAACATACATGCGAACAGCGGTCGGCCGATGGCCCAGATTTCACCACCATCCTTACAGTGCTCCCGCATCCCTTCCACCGTCAGCCTATGGATAGAAGACGGAGGGTCGATCCGGGCATCCATGAATTGAAATGACGCACGAAGCAGCGCAAGCGCGTCATATAATGCAAAGTCATCGCTCGGAATTAGCCAAGGCGTGAAGTCCGGATCAGTCATTTGAGCAACGGCACTTCACAATGCTCACTTCGACAAAGGCGGTTCCGTTTCCAAGTCCGGCCAAATCCCTGGCGATGTGGGTAACCCGTCGTCGAACTGGCTGAGATAGTCCAGCATCATCGGGCGATTGTCGATGAACCCCTTATAAGATGCCAGCTCTTCAGGCAGGTCCCGAATAACCCGGTGCAGACGGCGCCCCCATTTGGGAACAGTCATCAGATCCTGAAAACTGCACAGATAGCAGCGGATCGGGAACACCAGCGCATTTGAGCGCGGCAGACGGAAGAACGTCTGCAACTCGACCCGCAGATGCTGCTTGTGGGCGATGTTTTCGGGCGTCAGCGTGGTCTTTTGGATCCCCCATTTGTGATAGTTTTCCGGGCTTGTATCCAGCAAAGGGTTCACCGTCATGGTCCAGTTGAGACGCCGCGCAGGGGCGCCCTGCTGGATATTCAGCAAGAACTTCAGCGCGCGCTGGAAAATACCCATTTCATGGGCCTTCGGAACCGGCGCGTGCCATTCGAAAAAGTTCATGCCGATGTCGAAATCCAGGCTCCAATCGGCTTGTGTTGTCACCATGCCGGCGTCCATCCACAGCATCTCATCACGCTGATCCAGCACGGCGAAATCGCCCTGAGCTTGTCGCGTGATGTATTCCATCGGCCCATAAGGCAGCGTGGTTTCATCCATGAAGGTAAAGCTGTGATCGATGCCCATGGGCTTGTTGATCCAACGCCACTGATTGCCGTTGCGATGCAACTCGAACAGATCAGGATAGTCTTCGGACTTGCTAACCATGATCAATTCCAACAAGTCCCATCCGGCCAATGTCATATGCGGCAGAGACTGACAGCGCAGCGGGTCCTGATCCAGAACCATCGCGCGGTCTTTCATCTCTGAGACGTAGTGCTCGTCCACATCGAATCGCATCTCATAGACTGATCCCTCTGGCCCACCGCGATGTTGTTCCATGTTGACCGAATACATGTAGCTGTCTTCGTGAAATGGGAACGGAAAGCGTTTGATCGCCCAGTCCGAGTTGTGGAACGTATAGTCGTCGCGGAAGGACTCGTCGTTGAATTGAATGGTCATGGTGGGCCTCCTCTCAGCGGTCCAGCACGAGGGACTTGCCCTCGAAACGCGATACGCAGGGCATGATTTTCTTGCCCGATGCCTTTTCTTCGTCGGTCAGCCAGTGATCGCGGTGCACAAAGTTGCCGTCGTGATCCAGCACGACGGTTTCACACTGACCGCAGGCACCGCCACGACACAGATAGGGCGCATCCACACCTTCGCGTTCGATGGCTTCCAGAAGGCTCTCGTTCTCGCCCACATGAACGACCCTGTCTGACGCGGCCAGGCGCACTTCGAACGGTTTACCGGGCTGAGGCGCCAGGAATTCTTCGTAGTGCACGCAATCCTCTGGCCAGCCTTCAGCAGCGGCAGTGTTGCGCACCCAGTCGATCATGCCCTTGGGGCCGCAGACATAGACATGCGTGCCCAGAGGTTGCCCGCTCAACAGGTTCTCCAGATCAATCTGCTGGTTTTGGTCGTCGTAATACAGATGCGTCTCATTGGGATGCCGGTCGGTCAGTTGGTCCGCATAAGATGCCAGCGCGTGATTGCGGCAGGCATAATGCAGCTCCCAATGCCCATGCAGCAGTTCAAGTTGTTTGATCTGCGCCAGAAACGGGGTGATCCCGATGCCACCGGCCAGAAACAGGTGTTTGCGGGCGCGTAAATCGAGAGAGAACAGGTTGACCGGATAGCTGATGGTCATTTCGTCGCCCAGCTTGACCTGGCGGTGCATGAACAGCGAACCACCCCTGCCCTCATCATCACGCCGAACCGATATGGTGTAGGATGACTGATCAAACGGGTCCGACATCAGCGAATATGGGTTGAGCCGCGTGATGCCACCATCCTGCATTTCGACGACCGTATGGGCCCCGCCCGAAAAGGTCGGCAACTGGCCTCCGTCGATACGTTCGAACCGGAACCGCGTCACCAACTCGTTCAGCGGCGTGATTTCGGTCACTTTGGCCTGGATTTTCTCGGCGCCACTCATTCGTAAATCCCCTTCGGCTCGGGCACGTTACCATGGTCTTCGGCATCGACACGGACGCCCTGATAGGCGGCAAGACGGCGGGAATAATGATCGCGCACGAACAGGTTCAGCCCGCAATGCGCGCAGACAAAGGGGTCAACCTCAACATCTTCGGTGATGCCTTTGCAATGCACACATTGCATTCGGCGCGCAACCGATCCGCGATGTTCGGTCTGGATTGCCGTGTGCGGCAGGCCTACGGCCATCACCTCGTTCATGGCCTGACCCATCATGCCCTCAGAGCCGGTCAGATAGACCTGCAACCCCATATGCGCGTCTTCCAAAACGCGGCGAATGCGCTGCAGCGCGGCTTCATAGGATGGACCTTCGTAGAATTGCGCAGGCTTCAGTGCCTGCAGTCGCTCAACGTAATCTGTTCCCTTGGGAATGTAGATCAGATGGGTTTTGGCCATCAGGTCGGGTGTTGCGATGTCAAGAACGGCTTCGGCCCCTTCGGCCTCAGCGATCATGAGATGGTGTTCGCCCGGGCGGACCTCTAGCGTGCCCCAGACCGGGCGGCTTGCGATTGACTTGGGAAATTCGAACTTTGACATTGTGCCCTCAAATAGGAAAAGGGCGCCACGGTGTGTCCGTTGCGCCCCCTGAAACTCAGCCCTTTGCGGTTCGGATAGATTTGTCCTGATCGTAGAACGGCATCTCTTCCGCAGTCGCCGCTATTTCTGTCCCATCACCGTTGCGCACTGTCAGCTTGGTGCCGGGTGAGGCACAGGCGACCGGCATTCGCGCGATACCCACGTTGTGCCCGTTGATTTCGGAATACATGCCAAAGGTGACAACCCCGACCCGTTCGCCGTTTTGCAGCAGGTCCGCACCCTCATCCGCAGGGGTCGTGCCGTCAAGCTTGACGCCGTAGATCTTGAACCGTTCTTTGCCTTGCGATGCATAGTGGTTCTCGGCCCCAATAAAACCGGTTTTACCGGGTGAGACTGTAAATTCCAGGCCCAGTTCCCAAAGCGTATCACCACAGGTTTCGCCGGCGAACGGGTAGGTTTCCGAATTGTCGCCCGGATAAAACAGTAGGTAGCTTTCGGTGCGCAGCAGATCGAGGGTCGAGAACTGGACCGGGACGATCCCCATATCCTTGCCTTCCGCCAGAATGTTGTCCCACAGGTGTACCGCGTGCTTGGCCTGACAGAAAATTTCGTATCCGCGCTCACCAGTATAGCCGGTCCGCGAAATCATCACCGGGCAGCCATAGAGTTTGGTCTGCATGATGCCGAAATAGGCCAGATCGCGAATACCAGGAATGTGCTTGGCCAGGAAATCAACGGCCACTGGTCCTTGAAGCGACATGTCGTGCATGTCGTCGTCAAAAATGACCGCGCAGTTTTTACCCGCCGCCACCGACGTCAGCTGCTCCATGCCCGTGCCGGTGCCGTGCACCACAAGCCATGTGTTCACCGACAAGCGATAGATGATGCAATCGTCAACGAATTTACCCTCGGCATTCAGGATCGAGGCATAGGTCGAACGACCCGGCATGATCTTTTCCACGTTCCGCGTGGTGACCCGATCAATGACATATGCGGCATCTTCGCCGACCACGTGAACCTTTTTCAGGCCGGAAACATCCATGAGGCCCGCCTTGGTGCGGATTGCCTCATAATCAGCTTTGGCGCGCTCCGGGCTGTGGTCATAGAACCATGCGGTTCCCATGCCGTTCCAGTCCTCAAGTTCGCCGCCGATCTCGGCATGGCGCTGCGCAAGGGCGGACGTCCTCCAAAGAATGGCCATGGTTCAGCTCTCCCGTTGATTGCTTTTTGTTGCCTATATTGAGGCCGATGTCAGATTGAAAATCAACACCTCTGTGCAGATTATTTTCCTGTTGGGAATATTTGCCTTCAAATTCTGAACCCTTAGGCGGGGGCTTAGAGTTGAAGAAAACCCCTTATTTTCATGGCTAAGAGGCAGTATTCGACCCTTCAAATTGAGTATGCGACACCACCGTTAAAGATGTTTGCCCCACATATCTATTGACAGGTGCCCCACGAGATTGTCCCCTGAGTAGATAAAATTTCCCAGCAGGAAAACTCCGCAGAGAGACCTCCTGCTGCAACAACAGGGAGACTACGAAGTGGATGGCAATCTAAATGCTCTCACGACGATCTTTACCGAGTTCTACTACTGGGTAACGGTCGTTTTCATGTTCCTCATCCATGTGGGTTTTTGCATGTACGAAGTCGGCGCCAGCCGTGCCCGTAACCATATGCACACATTGATGAAAAACATCATGATCATCCCACTGGTGACGGTCACGTTCTTCTTCTTTGGATGGTGGATCTATTGGGCTTTTCCGAACTTTCCGTTCTGGGGCGGTCTGGATGCAGAAGCGGGCGCAGCGAATCTGCCTTGGGCCGACACGATGGCAACCAATGTTAGTGACAGAATCACCGGCGTTTTCTGGGCAGCATTCCTGCTGTTCTCTTGGACGGCAGCCTCGATCGTTTCGGGTTCCGTGATCGAACGGATCAGGTCTTCGGCGCTCTGGGTTCATGCGGTCATGATCGGATCGGTCTGGTGGATCATCGACGCTGCATGGGGCTGGCACTACGGTGGCTGGATGGTTCGAATTCTCGGCTACCATGATGCATACGCCTCCGGTGTAATTCACGCAATTGCAGGCGGTTATGCATTGGGTGTAATCATGGTTCTGGGCCCGCGCCTAGGCAAGTTCGCCAAGGACGGTACACCGAGGGACATTCCTCCGCACAATCCGTGGCTACTGACGATCGGCATCTTCCTGATCTACACTGGCTTCTGGGGCTTCTATGCCGCGTGCAACGTGCCTGTGATTTCACCTGAAGGGATCGATGGGCAGATCACTGGCGTAACTTGGACAGCTACCAATATCTATCTGGCTCCGACGACCCTGTCGGCGATCACCTTCAACTTCCTGATGTCGCTGTCTGGCGGTCTGATGGCGGCTTATGTGATCTCGAAAGGTGATGCGTTCTGGACATTCTCGGGCGGGCTTGCCGGAATTATCACTGCCTCGGCTGGAAACGATTTGTATCATCCGATTCAGGCAATGATCATTGCCGCGATCGGCGTCGTGATCGTGTACAAGCTGCACTACTGGGTTGAACGCCGGTTCAAGCTGGATGATGCGGTGGGCGCCGTTGCTGTGCACGGTTATGCCGGGGTTGTTGGCCTGGTGATTTCAGGCTTTGTCCTCTGGGGCGTGCCATCTTCGCCGTACGAAGGATACGCAACAATCAACCCGATCGGTCAAATCACCGGTGCGGTCATCATGTTCTTTGTTCTTGGCTTCCTACCCGGCTGGGCTCTGGCCAAGATGCAGGCGGCCGCAGGTGTGCTTCGCATCCCGGAAGAGGTTGAACTGCAGGGCCTCGATTACGCCGAGCACCACGCCTACGAAGATGCAAAGGCAGCGATCATCGAAGCTGACAAACAGGAATTGGCTGCCCGTGCTGGCGCGGCAGCGAAGTAAAGGAGAAAGACATGTCTACGAATGGATACACAAGCTGGGCTGTCGATCTTGCCGAGGTCGGTCCGATCTACCCCTTCCAAGGTTACGAAGTTCTGATGGTCATCATTGGTGTGGTCTTCTGGATTGGCTGGCATCGCATCCAGTTCGTCCGGGAAGGTGAACACCTTGAGAAGGCCCGCCACACCGGCGACGAAGAGAAGGTGAAGGCACAGCTGGAACGATACTGATCCAGCTTTAAGAGCTGGCAATGGGCGTGAAATCAGATATCGCGCCCATTGCCTCTTAGGAAAAAAACTTTCCTACTATTATTGATGTCCCCCAATTTTGTTGATACCGTCGAATCATAGTGAAACACACAAGGAGATCTGCCAGCCATGTGCGGAATTGTTGGATTATTCCTCAAAGACCAGTCTCTTGCGCCCCAACTGGGTAACATGCTGACGGACATGCTGATTACGATGACAGACCGCGGCCCCGATAGTGCCGGTATCGCGATCTATGGCGCAGAGTCGGCAGGCAAAACCAAGATTACAGTCCAGTCGCCCAACCCCGATGCTGACTTTGTCGGCCTGGCTGATGAGCTGGGTGAAAAGCTGGGCGCAACGGTAGGTCAGACAAACAACGACACACACACCGTTCTTGAAATTCCCGCCAGTCAGTTCGAAACCGCACGCGCTGCACTGGCCGAAATCCGCCCGTCGGTTCGGATCATGAGCCGCGGCGAAAGCCTCGAAATCTACAAGGAAGTTGGCCTGCCCAAAGATGTTGCAGACCGATTTAACCTCAACGGAATGAGCGGCACCCATGGCATTGGGCACACGCGTATGGCGACCGAATCCGCCGTGACGACAATGGGCGCACATCCGTTCAACACCGGGCCAGATCAGTGTCTGGTCCACAATGGATCGCTGTCCAACCACAACTCGTTGCGCCGCAAACTGCGCCGCGAAGGTGTGGTTATCCAGACCGAGAACGACACCGAAGTGGGTGCTGCATATCTGACCTGGAAAATGATGAACGGTGCGACACTGGGTGAGGCTCTGGAGACCAGCATTGATGATCTGGATGGGTTTTTCACTTTTGTTGTGGGCACCAAGGACGGGTTTGGCGTCGTACGTGACCCGATTGCCTGCAAGCCTGCGGTGATGGCCGAAACAGACCAATATGTGGCCTTTGGCAGCGAATACCGTGCTTTGGTAAACCTGCCGGGCATTGAAGACGCCCGGGTTTGGGAGCCTGAACCCTCCACCGTATATTTCTGGTCGCACAACGACAGCCCTACAACCCACGAAAAGGCCGCCTGATATGCAGACCTATGATCTAGAGGCAGACGGGCTGCGCGGATTGAACTCATCCCTGCAGGCACAAAACGCCGAGACCAATCAAACCCGCTGGGAAATTGTGAACCCTAAAGGTAGCCACGCAATCGCCGTCGGTCTGGACGCGCCGATTGAGGTGACGGTCAAAGGTTCGACCGGGTACTACTGTGCAGGCATGAACCAGCAGGCGACCATCAAGGTTGAAGGCTCTGTTGGTCCGGGCGTTGCTGAAAACATGATGTCCGGTCAGGTCATCGTCGATGGTGACGCCAGCCAATACGCCGGAGCGACCGGCCATGGCGGACTACTGGTGATTAAAGGCAATGCCAGCTCGCGCTGCGGCATCTCAATGAAAGGGATCGATATCGTCGTGCATGGCAACATCGGCCACATGTCCGCCTTCATGGCACAGGACGGCAATCTGGTTGTCTGCGGGGACGCAGGAGATGCGCTGGGGGATTCACTCTACGAAGCCCGGCTGTTCGTGCGTGGTTCGGTCAAGAGCCTCGGCGCCGATTGCATCGAGAAGGACATGCGTCCCGAGCATCTGGATATCCTGAGGGATCTTCTGGCCCGCGCGGGCAGCGACGCCAAGCCAGAAGAGTTCAAACGCTATGGTTCGGCCCGTCAGCTTTATAATTTCGACGTTGATAACGCCGCCGCTTACTGAGGAAGAAGGGTATGAAAGATATGGACGATCAGATCCCCCGCACCCTGCCGATCCAGTCGGCGACATTTTCCAACCCGATCAATGCCGAGATCCGTCGCGCCGCTGCGACCGGCATCTATGACATTCGAGGTGGGGGGGCCAAACGGAAAGTACCTCATTTCGACGATCTGCTGTTTCTGGGTGCGTCGGTATCGCGCTATCCGTTGGAGGGTTATCGCGAACGTTGCGATACCTCAGTAACGTTGGGCACGCGCTTTGCCAAAAAACCGATCGAGCTGGATATCCCGATCACCATTGCAGGCATGAGCTTTGGTGCCTTGTCTGGCCCGGCGAAAGAAGCTCTGGGCCGCGGCGCATCCGCAGCGGGCACGTCAACCACCACCGGTGACGGTGGCATGACACCAGAGGAACGCGGCCATTCAACCAAGCTGGTCTATCAGTATTTGCCTTCGCGTTACGGCATGAACCCGAACGATCTGCGCAAGGCTGATGCAATTGAGATTGTGGTTGGCCAAGGCGCTAAACCCGGTGGCGGCGGTATGCTGCTGGGTCAGAAAATCAGCGACCGGGTGGCCGAGATGAGAACTCTGCCCAAGGGCATCGACCAACGCTCGGCCTGTCGCCATCCCGACTGGACCGGCCCGGACGATCTTGAGATCAAGATCCTCGAACTGCGCGAGATCACTGACTGGCAAGTGCCGATCTATGTCAAAGTTGGCGCGACACGCCCCTACTACGACACTGCTTTGGCCGTGAAAGCTGGAGCCGACGTTGTTGTCATGGATGGAATGCAGGGCGGCACCGCTGCCACGCAGGACGTTTTCATCGAACATGTCGGTCTGCCGACGCTGTCCTGTATCCGCCCCGCCGTGCAAGCGCTGCAGGATCTAGGTGTGCATCGTGAGGTGCAGCTGGTTATCTCGGGCGGTATCCGCACCGGGGCCGATGTGGCTAAGGCTTTGGCACTGGGTGCAGATGCGGTTGCTATCGGCACGGCCGCTCTGGTTGCCCTAGGGGACAACGATCCCAAGTGGGAATCCGAGTACCAGAAGCTGGGCACGACAACCGGTGCCTATGATGACTGGCACGAAGGACAGGACCCGGCTGGTATTACCACGCAGGACCCCGAACTGGCCGCACGTCTGGACCCGGTCGATGCCGGCCGCAGGCTGCGTAACTACCTGAAAGTTATGACGCTTGAGGCGCAGACCATTGCGCGCGCCTGTGGGCACAATCACCTGCACAACCTCGAGCCCGAGGACTTGTGTGCCCTGACAATGGAGGCCGCCGCAATGGCGCGGGTGCCGCTAGCGGGAACCAGTTGGTACCCCGGTAAGGAAGGGTTTTGAATAGATGCTGCGCGGCTCCCTGATGGGGGCCGCGTTTTTGCTTTGAAAAACTAAAATTCAACAGGGAAAGGAAAGCAATCGTGACGATAGATCTCGCAGCTTTCGCAAAAGAAAAAGGCGTCAAATACTTCATGATCTCGTTCACCGATCTGTTCGGTGGACAGCGGGCTAAACTGGTGCCCGCACAGGCGATTGCTGACATGCAGGAAGATGGCGCAGGCTTTGCCGGGTTCGCCACCTGGCTGGACATGACGCCGGCCCATCCTGACATGCTGGCGGTGCCGGATCCGTCCTCGGTCATTCAACTGCCGTGGAAGCCCGAAGTGGCCTGGGTTGCAGGCAACTGCGTGATGGAAGACAAGGATGTCGCGCAGGCCCCGCGCAACGTTTTGCGCCGGTTGATTGACGAAGCTGCAAGCGAAGGCATGCATGTCAAAACTGGTATCGAGGCTGAGTTCTTTTTGCTGACCCCGGATGGCGAGCAAATCAGCGACCCATTCGATACAGCAGAAAAGCCCTGTTATGACCAACAAGCCGTAATGCGCCGCTATGATGTGGTACGCGAGATCTGCGATTACATGCTGGAACTGGGCTGGGGCCCCTACCAGAACGACCACGAGGACGCCAATGGTCAGTTCGAGATGAACTGGGAATTTGATGATGCGCTGCGCACCGCTGACAAGCACTCGTTCTTCAAATTCATGACCAAGTCGGTTGCTGAAAAGCACGGCCTGCGCGCCACCTTCATGCCGAAACCGGTCGAAGGTCTGACCGGAAATGGCTGTCATGCCCATATCTCGGTCTGGGATGCGCCGGGTGACGCCGCCAAAACCAACGTGTTTGCAGGCGAAGGCGACGGCCCTACCGGTGAAGTTGGGCTGGGCGAACGCGGAAAACACTTCCTCGGCGGTATCATGAAACACGCCTCAGCACTGGCAGCAATCACCAATCCTACAGTGAACAGTTACAAACGTATCAACGCGCCGCGGACAATGTCGGGCGCAACATGGGCGCCCAATACAGTGACCTGGACAGGTAACAACCGGACGCACATGGTTCGCGTTCCCGGTCCCGGCCGGTTTGAGTTGCGTCTGCCCGATGGGGCGACCAACCCCTATCTGCTACAAGCGGTGATCATCGCCGCTGGTCTGTCCGGTATCCGGTCCAAAGCGGACCCGGGCAAACGTTGGGACATCGATATGTATGCCGAAGGCCACAAGGTGCGCGGTGCGCCGAAACTACCGTTGAACATGCTTGATGCACTGCGCGAATACGACAAAGACAAGGAACTGAAGGCCATGATGGGTGCCGAGTTCTCATCCGCGTTTCTGAAAATGAAACATCAGGAATGGAATTCTTTCGTCTCTCACTTCTCACGCTGGGAAAAAGACAACACTTTGGACATCTAATCCGGATTGCAAGGTGGCAATTCTGGGCCGCGGCAAAAGCTGCGGCCCCGCTTTTTTTTGAGGCCCCAAGTGGCTCGCCAGGAACGTTCTCAAGTTTGAGCATACGCAGGGCAAGTCTCGGCGCAGTTAATGACCACATCGCCAAGCATCAAGACGACACGCAAATCGTACACTTCTACAAAGAGCAATCTATTCCGCAACTGGGCGATTTTGACGTTTTGCTAGTGATGGGCACCCGATGGATGTTTCGGAGGTCAATACCAATCCTTGGCTAACGTTCGAAAAGCAAGCCATCAGCACATGGGTGCATGATTTCAATCGAACGTATTTTGGCAATAGTCATAGGCATCAGCTTTGATCGGAACCGCGGAACACGTAACGTGATTTCTGTAAAGCGTCTTTACGTATACCCAGCATCTGCTTCCAACCGCCAATCTGGAACGTCATTGACCAGCATAAGCGCTGCCCGGCGAAGCGTAGCGCGCATCTTTTCCACAACCGGACCGGTCAATTCGCAATCCGCCAATGCGGCATCGAAAGTATCCAGCCAAAGCTCTGCGTCGGCCTTCCGGATGGGAATATGCGCATGGATTTCGCGCAGATCCATGTGGCCGAAACGTTCACGATAATAGGCACGTCCGCCGAGAAACCCGCTGAGAAATTCAAATTGAGCTTGTCTGGTGTGGTTTAGCCCATGTCCCCGAAAATGCAGCCTGTGCAACGAATGCGCTGCCGGATCCGTTTCCATCCGGTCATAGAAACGCTCAACCAGAGCGCGCAGTTGGGTCTCACCACCAAGTTGCTCTATCGCAGATTCCATGTGCTGCCTTTCTGTATCTCTGGCACCTGAAATATTGCATAACAGGAAAATAAGTTTATCAACAGTGACATTCTGACATACTCATGCTCAGAAGCGGAACTAGGTGAAACCAGTAAGGGAGATGACGGATTGAACGCTCTGGTGCTTGGCCTTTTGGCGGCACTTTGCTGGGGGGTACACGATCTGGCAGTGCGCTATGTCAGCCAGTCTGTCAGCGTGATTGCTTCGCTCATGGCTGTGCTGGTTTCGGGCGCAGTGCTGCAACTTGGTTTGGTTGTGATGATGGGTGAAGTCGACCCAATTTCTGGCACGGCATTGATCAGCGCTGTTGCTGCAGGGGGGTGTTATCTGCTGGCGGGCGTTTGCATGTACGCCGCTTTTCAACGCGGCCCGGTCCGGCTGGTTGCTCCGATTGTTGCAAGCTATCCGGTGTTGTCCGTCTCACTGGCCATCTGGCGCGGCGCAACGGTCAGCCCGCTGCACTGGCTTGCCGTCATCGCGATTGGTGTTGGCGTTTCTGTTGTGGCTGCCCAATCTGAACGCGACGCAACCGAATACCCAGCAGCTGGCCCGACGGTGGTGCTATCGATACTTGCAGCAATCGGGTTCGCCGCCACCTTTGCGCTAGGACAATATGCAACCGAACATAATGACGAATACTCAATCTCCCTGGTTATTCGGCTGACGGCAGTACTTGCCCTAGGCATGATCGCCCTGGCATCCCGCAGATCAATCTGGCCCGGGCGGCGGGCTCTGCCTCTTCTCTGTGTCATGGGTGTTCTGGATGCTGTTGCCATCCTTTGCGTGATCGCGGCGGGCGGGTTGCCGAATGCGCAATTTGCCTCGGTGACAGCGTCCGTCTTTGGGCTGCTGACCGTTGTGTTGGCTTGGGCAGTCTTGCGTGAAAAGATGGTGCCACGCCAATGGCTTGGATGTTTGGTTGCGTTTGCGGGAATAGGCTATCTGGCGCTCTGAGGCGACCATTCCGAAAGTTCTTTAAAACTAGGTAGTTCCCGTTTCGCTGGGGCGCATTTTTGCGCCCCAACAAAACAGGTCAGGCTGTGAGGCCTTCTGGTTCTGGCAGTTTGTTTGCGCGGCAGCAGGCGGTGAGGGTGTTGGCCAGC
>NZ_JBXWNV010000019.1:0-37524 GCF_059610545.1 Ruegeria sp. CDSC068 | reverse complement strand
TTTCGTCGTTCTGGGACGCCCCTAACGCCAGCAATCCCAAAAGTTCCCCAACCAACTCAATCGCATACTTCCATTCTGTAAGCGTTGCATCTGACCTCCTAAATGAGCACCTCATCAGCCAACAACTAGAAGTCTATGATGTCTCCAAAAGGATACAGGCATCATGAATTCTCAAGCTTTAGGTGAGCTCGCAAATGACCAGAAAGTCAAAAACGTCTTCCACGCCTACTGTTACTCAATTCCCGTTGGGAAAGACGGCCGTCGTCTGTGGACCCGAAGGTTCAAAGATTAAATGGGGCAAAAAATGAAGTCGGGACGTTTATCTGTTGGCGAAGTTGCAAAGACATGTGGTTTCAAACATGAGACCGCCTTCAGGTGGAAAAAAACGTCCGAGAAAAAGGTTTCGGGTCCTCATTCAACACTAGAATCCAAATCTCAGCAGCCCTTTGAGGAGATTAAAGTCAGCTCACGTGAGCAAGCTGCCACAGCCGAGTCAGAAAACAACATTTTCAAGCGCAGTGGCTGCGAGGTCCTATTTCCCGCCAGTTATAGGGGGCGAGATTTCAGTAAGAGCTTTCGAGAATTCATACCATGAGGCCCCTTCTATCAAGGTAAGAAGTTCAAGGGCATGTCAATTGGGGAGCTCGTATGCATTTCGTACGGTTCTCGCGAGATCGCCTGCATCGTCTAAGGTGAATACTTGGATGAAAAAAATTACGAAGTTGGAAGCAACGAGAAGCTGTTCACGCGAAGGCCAAAGCTCCGACCATTCGGGTGCTATGAGGAAGATGAATTTGAAGACGGACTAAAGTACCTACCCAAGATCGATGATATTGCTCGCTTTTGTCCTAGCAGTAAGTCGGCAGCATCTTTGAAAGCATATCTCCTGATGGCTAAGCCATTGGTAAACTCTTGAAGGAAGACTTTCCGGTTTCCCTTCCCTGGTAAAAGGTCTTCAACTCGCATCTGGATTTCTCCGGCAATTCCGGGGCGGAAAACTATCCGCTAGATCATGAAAGACGGTGTCATCTACAAAAACACGTTGGAGTGAATTATAGTGGATGCATCGAATTGGGCGATGTGACGGAATCTGTAAATGAGAACTTTGTATGGGATTGCTACTGTGGTTGCGCTGGCCCTGACCAGTCCTACCGCAATTGCGGCTCCGGGCATTGCGCTTGATTGGTCAGATCTGCCTGAACCGTCGGTTCAAGTCTATGAAGACCCATACCGGGACCTCAGTCCGGAACAATTTGACGACGTTCTTTTCGTGGTTCGAATGCGCAGCAGGCTGCAGCAGGATGTTGGAACCGCAGTGGAACGGCACGAATGGCAGAAGCTTCTGACCGAGACTGAAGACGCCCTGGTAGACAGTGGAGTTAATGTCGACTGGTTGTTGGATCAGCGGCAGGTCGTAACCGAGCGACGCAAAATGGCTGCGACCGCGGGCAATCAGAAATTCGATGGTCAGACGGTCACATTGGCCGGGTTTGCAATTCCGGTACCGGCAGATGCGGATGGCCGGCCCGTGGTCTATCTGGTGTCGGAACGGGGTATGTGCAGCCACATGCCTCCGCCGCCGCCCAACCAGATGATCCGGGTGCGTTTGAACGGGGACTGGACCCCCAGCTATTTCCACGAGCCAGTGCGGTTGACCGGAACACTGACCATTGATCCGACGGATCAAAGTATGATGGTTG
Organism: Ruegeria sp. CDSC068; assembly: GCF_059610545.1. NCBI lineage: Bacteria > Pseudomonadati > Pseudomonadota > Alphaproteobacteria > Rhodobacterales > Roseobacteraceae > Ruegeria > Ruegeria sp. CDSC068. The sequence goes on along the minus strand of NZ_JBXWNV010000019.1, from coordinate 35,824 downwards.
TGGATGGGTTGATGCCCATGCGCGCAACCTTTCAATTGGATGCCGATAACGCCGAGACATTGGAAATCCGTGGTGACCGCCTAGAATGGACCCAAAGCGTTGCCGATCGCCTTCGCGCCGCAGGCAATCGCAAGACCGGGGGCGTTAAGACGTCCGAATGACACGGCTGTCGCTTTGTCACCCTTGTGCCCTCTGTTTACGCAGGCGGCGCTTTGGTTCAGGGGCTGTCCGGACCTTCATCCGTTGAGGCCGCGTTGGATTCCGGTGAAGGCCTGACGAATCCGTAGTACCGCTTGCACTTTCCACGCACTGACATCCCGTGATGGTTTCGTTGGAAGGATAGTTTGATCGGGTACGGGTTTTGGGTCAGTTTCGACGATTTGCCATTGGGGCAATCCACGAATGCCGATTTGGGAACTGATGATGCGGCCAGCAGATCACACCGCCTTTTCAGTCCTCGAAAACCCATTGCTGAATCCGGCGCAATCCAGCGTCACCTTGATCGGTCTGCGAGCGCAGACCGCTTTCTGTTGAAGGTGGGGCTTGGAATAGGGTTTTGCCCCTCAGATGGATGATTCTTAGGGTCAGCCGTGTGTCAAAACGTGTATTTTCGGTTTTTGGTATTTCTAGTCATAAAAATTATATAAATTTCAATTAGTTAAACCCGTCTACGGGAAACCCCCAATTCCGGAAGCCAGGTCGATTCGTTAATGTTAAATCATCCAAAGAGTTACTGCGGACAATACCACTTTTCCCCGATGAGGGGCTGGCTACTTACCCCCTCGGCCGGCCCCTCAACCGCCTTCCCAAGTCCCCCTGCCAGCAAATTTTTCCCCTATCCCTGCAATGCCTCCAGGACGAGTGCGGGTAGTTTACGCGTGTCATCGTAGCTCAACCTGTGTGGGATCTCTTCCACCGGAGTTTTTCGGTAGCCTTCCGAAAACAAAAGAAAGGGCACGTTTGCACAACGCGCAGTTTCGGCATCCACTTCGCTGTCTCCGACATAGAGCCGGGGTCCAGCGTTCGCGACCGCGTTGAAACTTGCCTCAAGGTGCGCGGGGTCTGGTTTGCGAACAGGCAGTGTATCGCCGCCAAACACTGTATCGAAGTGATGTGCCAGATCCAGTGCGTCCAGGATATGACGTGCGGGGGCCTCAGGTTTGTTCGTGCATACGCCCAGAACGCAGCCCATTTCGCGCAGTTGCGTCAGAGCTTGCGGGACGCCTGGGTAAGGGATCGTTTTGTCGCTGGAGGCGGCAGAGTAATGGGCGAGTGTGAGTTTGGTCAATTCGCTATGCTGCTCGATCGGCAGGTCGTGATGGCGGATCATGCGTTCGACCAGTTTTGGCAGGCCGTTGCCGACAAATTGTTTGATCGTGCTTTCCGACAACGGGGCGATGCCGATATCCAGTAATGTCCGGTTGGCGGCCGCTGCAATGTCCGGAAGGCTGTCGATCAGCGTTCCATCCAGGTCGAACATGATTGTTGCGGTCATCGGTTTCCCCGTCGGTTAATGCGCGTGAGCCAGACCTAACCTGCATGAAATCCTTGCGCAATCACCCCACATTCGCGGTTTCCATCGAATAGGGTTGACATACCTGACTAAATTAATCAGATTAACGGAAAGACCCCCTCAGCCAACCCAGTTCGGGTCAGCCATATTGTTGAAAGCGCGAACAAATTAAGGCCCTTCGCCCGAGAACCTACTGGAGTTGTCCTGATGAATGTGCAGACCCCGAATCCCAGCCAGTCCTATGCGGTGTCCATGCTTCCGGCACATAAGGCCGAAGATCTGACCAAGGGTGGCAACCTGGCCCATATCGAACTGGGCGATCAACTATATACCTTGCGTATCACGCGCGCCGGCAAGTTGATCCTGACAAAATGAGCACAAATTCCTCGCGCGGTGGCGCTGCGGTTGGGCGTCTGTCCGACCTCAGCCCAATCGAAGCCGGTGCTGTGATGTATCTGCGATTGTGGAGCGAAAGTCCCGAGGCCCGTTCGGATGCTGCAAGCGATTTCGAGATCGCTCTTGGTCTGGATCAGGGGCGGGCTGCAATGATGACGCTGGATCGTTTGTGCGGGCTGTGTGCCCATCACGGCCGTCGCCCGTTGGTGCGGCATGGTCTTGGCTGTTCCTGCCTTGGTGCAGATGAAAACTGTTTCGCCCAGATGATTGCTGCCGCCTCGGAAGGAGCGCGTGAAGACGCGATGATGATGGCAACGCTGATCGTTCGACCAGACTTTGCCCCGGCACTGGCGTCACTGTCCGAAGAGATGGGTATGGTGCTGCGTCGGATGACTGCGTCAGTACCCTTGCCGACAACCGGGCACAAAACCCCCTCGGCCGTGCTGCATTAAGCGGCAGGCGGCTTCAAAACCCCGACTCTGGCGAGCCGGGGTTTTGTTGTTTCAGCAGCACCCGCAGCCCGCGTGATGATGATCATGATCGCAAGTCGGGGCAGGGGCAAAGTCACCGACTTCGGACAAAACCTCGCGCAGGGTCCAAAGGATCATGTCGACGTCTTCCGCCTCGATGGTTAAAGGAGGGCGGACTTTCAGGATGTTGTCCTTGGGTCCTTCGCTGCCGATCAGGATACGGTGATCGCGCATCCGGTTCTTGACGTAACTGCAGATTTCGGTGCCCTCGGATCCGTCTGGATTGATCAGCTCCACACCAAGAAACAAGCCCATGCCGCGCACGTCACCGACACAGGTGAAATCAGCCTCGATCTGTCGGAGCCCATCCATCAGCTGCCCACCCATGACACGTGCGTTGTCCTGAAGGCCTTCGTCATCGACGATGTCCAGCACCTCTTTGCCGATCCGGCAGGACAAGGTTGAACCGCCAAAAGTCGAAAAGAACTCGATCCCGTTGTTGAAACTGTCGGCGATGGCTTTGGTCGTGACCAGTACGCCCAACGGATGCCCGTTTCCCATGGGTTTGCCCATGACAACGATATCCGGCAACGCACCCTGGTGTTCAAAGCCGAAATAGTAGTCACCAAGGCGACCGAGACCCGTCTGTACCTCATCAGCGATACAAACCCCGCCGGCCGCGCGGATTTTTTCGTAGACGGCTGGCAGATACCCTTTGGGTGGGATGATCTGGCCGCCAACCGAAGGGAAGGTCTCGGCGATGAAGCCGGCCAACCCTTGGCCTTTATTCTGTAGCGCGGCAATAGCCGGATCCACAAGATCGGCGAATTTCTGTGCCCGGTCAGGATCGTCGCGCTTGAATGAGCCCCGGTAGTCGTCTGCAACCTCGACCAGTTCGACCCAATCGGCCTGACCAATCCCGCCCGGTTTGTTGAACTTGTAGGCAGAGATCGCCACCGCCGCATTCGTATTGCCGTGGTACCCGTGGTCAGGCGTTACGATGCCTTTGGCCCCGGTATGCGCGCGCGCCAGACGCAAGGCTAGCTCGTTGGCCTCGGTGCCCGAGTTGACGAAAAAGCACACCTCGAAATGATCCGGTAGCTTGGACAGGATTTTGTCAGCAAAGGCTGTTTGCGCCGGGTGCAGGTAGCGAGTGTTCGAATTCATCCGCTTCAACTGATCCGCCGCCACCGATTGAATGCGCGGATGCGCGTGGCCCACATGGGGGACGTTGTTATAGGCGTCCAGATAGGGGCGCCCCCATTCGTCGAACAGATGATGCTTCCAGCCGCGGACCAGCATGACCGGATCATCATAGGTCAGGCTAAGGTTTCCACCGAAATGGTCATGCCGCCCTTGCAGGATCGCTTGTTTGTCGGTTGGGCGATAGAACACTTTGTCGTCCGGCAGGTTCAACAGCGCCGCCGGGTTCGGGCAAACGGCGTGCCACAACTCCATTTCATCAGGATCGCCGACACCGGGCCAGTCGTTCTGCATCCCGTCAGTTGTCAGGGCCAGTTGGAAATGCACATGCGGGGCCCAGCCGCCATTCTGCGTGGCGTCCCCCAGCCGTGCAAAGGCCGCACCCTGCGCGACCGGATCGCCCGGTTTCAGCCGGTCACAGACCTCGGGGTCGAGATGACCGTAGAGCGTATAGAACGGATCACCCTCGGGTGTTTCATGGTGCAGGATCACTACGCCGCCATAATCCAGATGCATACCGCGGTTTTCGACTGCCTCGACCCGGCCACTCATCGGTGCATGCAAAACAGTTCCGGCAGAGGCGAATACGTCTACGGCCAAATGCACCGTTCGCCTGTCAGAGGCCTTCCACGGTCCTTTGCGGAACGCCGGCTCGGCATAGATCAGGCGCGGTTCGTTGTAGTAACCCAGCCAAAGGCCTTCTCCGAACTCTTCGCCCACGCGCGCGGCTTCGTCTAGCGGCATGTGGAACGGGTTCTGGGGCCAGGTCGAATTTTCAACCGACAGAGATCCCATCGGAATATCGCTCAGGTCCTGCTCGAACATCTGCGCGAATTGTCCGCGATGCTCGGACAGATAGGCGTGGATGCGTTCGGCCCCGTCGGTCACCGGCAACCCGCAGGCCGCGCGCAGCCGGGCGGACATCAAGCCGCCATTCATCGTATCGTTCTCTAGGAAGCGCCACGCAGGGGCCTGACTGATAGTTACATAAGGATCGTCCGGATTGTCCGCGGCCATCAAGGTCGAGTTCACCACGGACACGGCCAGCCGCATCCGCAGCAGCGGCCAGATCAGATCGACCTCGTCAGCACGCAGGCGATTGGCGGCGTGATAACCACGCACCAACGCCGTCAATGCCCGCTCGGGTTTTGGGTGGTCCAGAACGATATACGCCCCGGCAATTGCCAGATCGCAGATACGCGGTGCGGCGCACATATCACCAAGATCGATCAAGCCAGAGACGGTTTGCCGCTGACCCAGTTCACCGTCGACCAATATGTTGTAGTCGTTGGCATCATTGTGGATGGCTTGTTTTGACAATCCAGCCAGAGGGTCCGAGATTGCATCGAATTCAACGCAAATCTCTGACAATATCGCCTGCCGCGCAGGGTCGGCAATGGCCTTCAGCTTGTCCGAAATCCAGCCCGCTTGTGTCAGGTCCCATTTGAAATCCGCGCGGTGCAGCCCGTCATGGGTAAACCGTTCCAGTGCCCGGTCGGTTGCCCCCAGAACGCGGCCCAGTTTCAGGATCAGTTCCTCGGATTTAGGCGCAGCCTTTGCATAGCAATGGCCGGGCAGGCATTCGAGCAACCAAACCAGTCGGGGCTGCCCATCCTGATCAGGGATTTCCGGGAGCAGCGTACCGTTGATATCCGGAAAAACACTGGGAAAGGGCAGTCCCGGTGCCTCGGCGGCAACGTGTTTCAGCGCCTTGATCTGCAGGTCAATGAACTCTGCCTCGCAACCCGCGCGCATGACTTTCAGCACGTAGTCCTGACCATTGGTGGCCCTGACCAGAAAGTTGAGGTCATATTCGCCGTCCAGCCGGTTCAGTTTGGCCTCAAGCCCCCAATGGATGCGCAGGGCGTGGGCCCAGAATTCGATCAACTCGGTCATCAGTGCGACGGTCCTTCAATCCAGCGCGCGCAGGCGTTTGATCAGCGAGGATGTGTCCCAGCGTCCGCCGCCCAGTTTCTGAACGTCCTTGTAAAACTGATCGACCAGAGCGGTCACAGGCAGCGAAGCCCCTGTTTCATTGGCCGTATCCAGACAGATGCCAAGATCCTTACGCATCCAGTCCACCGCAAACCCATGTTCGAAATGGTCATCCAGCATCGTCTCATATCGGTTTGCCATCTGCCAACTGCCCGCCGCGCCCTGACTGATAACTTCAACAACTGCGCGGCCATCAAGGCCCGCCTTCTCGGCAAAGTGCAGCGCTTCGCTGAGGCCCTGCACCAGACCGGCAATAGCGATCTGGTTGCACATCTTGGTCATCTGACCTGCACCGCTGTCGCCGATACGACGGCAAATCTTGGAATAGACCTGCATAATCGGTTCAGCCGCGTCATACGCCGCCTGATCCCCACCGCACATAATCGACAGAACCGCGTTTTCTGCCCCTGCCTGACCGCCCGAGATCGGAGCGTCCACAAAAGCGATGCCTTTTGTTTGCCCAGCTTCGTACAACTCGCGTGTCACACTGGCCGAAACAGTGGTGTGATCAACAAAGGTCGCCCCATTGGACATGCCGCTGAATGCGCCGTTTTCACCGGTGCAAACCATCCGTAGGTCGTCGTCATTACCGACACAGGCCATGACGAAATCTGCACCCTGCGCGGCCTCTCGGGGCGTCGTCGCCATGGCACCACCATGTTGGGCGACCCAAGCTTCGGCCTTATTGGCGGTGCGGTTGTAAACGGTCACCTCATGACCTGCGGCCTGCAAGTGACCGGCCATGGGGTATCCCATGACGCCCAGACCCAGAAACGCGACTTTTGCCATTTGGAGATCCTCTCTGCTGTCCGGTACCCGTTTCTTTCACCGGGCCGGATTGTTTAGCAGAGACAAAGCAAAGCTGCGTCCAAAGGGCAACCCCGCGTCACGCTTTGCCACCCAAATCCTGCAGGATTGGGCAATCGGGTCTGTCGTCCCCTGCGCAAGCGTCGATCAGATGGCTCAGAGTGTCCCGCATGGCGTTCAGGTCAGCGATCTTGGCTTCGATCTGAGCCATATGCGCGCGGGCCACCTTTTTGACATCGGCGCTGGCACGGGTTTCGTCCTCGTACAATGCCATCAGCGTCCGGCAATCCTCGATCGTGAATCCCAAGGCGCGGGCGCGGCCCAGAAAATTCAGTTTGTGCACGTCCTGACTGCGAAACCTGCGGTATCCGTTGTTATCGCGCAGGGGCTTTACCAGGCCGATTTCTTCGTAATACCGGATCGTTTTGGCGGGTAGGCCGGTCTGGTTTGAAACATCGCCGATATTCATGAGGTCACCGTTTGCGCTGAATGGCCTAGCGGGGTGTCAGGCAAGCTGGCCCGGACGCGTCGCAAACGCAGCGCATTCGAGACCACGAAAACACTGGACAATGCCATGGCCCCAGCGGCGAGCGCTGGGGACAGCAGATGGCCGCCAAAGGGGTAAAGAACGCCAGCGGCAACCGGAATAAGCAAGATGTTATAGCCGAACGCCCAACCCAGGTTCTGCTTGATGTTGCGCATGGTTCTGCGGCTGATCTCGACCGCGTTTGCGACGCCGCGCAGATCGCCCGACATCAGCACGACATCCGCAGTTTCAATCGCTACGTCTGTGCCGGTTCCGATGGCGATGCCGATATCCGCCGAAGCCAGTGCCGGGGCATCGTTGATGCCATCCCCGACAAAGGCCAGTGCACCAAACGTGTCGCGCAGCGCATTGATCGCGGCAAGCTTACCATCGGGCAGTACCTCGGCCGTGACATGATCTATGCCCAGCTTGTCCGCCAGAGCCTGCGCCGTCCGGGCGTTGTCGCCTGTCACCATCGCCAAGGTTAGCCCCATTTCGTGCAACCGCCCTAGCGCCTGCACAGTGCCGGGCTTGATCGGGTCCGCGACCGCAAGCATTGCAGCGGCCTGACCGTCGATCGCTATAAACAAAGGGGTTGCGCCTTCTTCGGCGCGCTGGTTGGCCTCGGCCATCAGGTCCGTGACGGTTATGTCGTTCTGCTCCATCAATCTGGCCGAACCGATCAGCAACTTATGCCCCTCGACCACAGCCCGAACTCCCAGCCCTGTGAGAGACTCAAATTCTGATACCTTGGGCAATTCAGATGGTCCGGCACGAGTGATGGCAGTGGCAACGGGATGCTCTGACCTTGCCTCGACGGCGGCGGCCAAACGCAGAACACTGTCGCGGTCAAAGCCGTTTGCAGTCGTAACACTCTCCAGTTCCGGCCGGCCCAACGTGAGTGTTCCGGTCTTGTCCAGTGCGACCACCTTGGCTTGCTGCAACTGCTGCAACGCATCGCCTTTGCGGAACAGCACACCCAATTCTGCCGCGCGGCCGGTGCCGACCATGATTGAGGTTGGTGTCGCAAGGCCCATGGCGCAGGGGCAGGCGATAATCAGAACTGAGACACCGGCGACCAGCGCCAATGGCAATGCCGGTTCCGGGCCGACGAACATCCAAATGGCGATCGTCAGCAGCGCAACAGCCATTACAACGGGCACAAATCGCGCAGTAATCCGGTCGACCAGCCCTTGGATCGGCAGCTTCGCCCCCTGCGCCTGTTCGACCATGTGGATCACCTGCGCCAGCACGGTGTCGGCACCAACGCGCGTCGCGCGCACCCGCAGCGCTCCGGTACCATTCACCGTACCGCCAACGACCTGATCCGATGGCGACTTGCCCACCGGCACCGGTTCGCCCGTGATCATGCTTTCATCCACATAAGAGGTGCCGTCCAGAACCTCGGCATCCACGGGAACCCGTTCGCCCGGGTGGATCTGCAAGGTATCGCCTACTGTTATGTCAGCGATGGGGCGATCAATGAAATTTCCGTCCTGTTCGACCCGTGCCGTTTTGGGCTGCAGCCCAACCAGCTTGCGGATCGCGGCCCCGGTCCGACCTTTGGCCCGCGCTTCCATGACCCGGCCCAGCAGTATGAGAACCACGATGACAGAGGCGGCCTCGAAATACACATTGGCGCTACCCTGCGGCAGGATCTGCGGGGCGAAGGTTGCGGTGACGGAAAACAAATAGGCGGCCCCCGTTCCTAAGGCGACCAGCGCGTTCATATCGGGCGATCCGCGCATCAGTGACGGAATACCCTTGGCGTAGAACACGCGCCCGGGGCCAATCAGAATGGCCGAGGTCAGTGCGAACTGGATGAGGTGGCTGGTTTGCGTGCCGATTGTGGCCTGGACCCAATGGTGGAAGGCCGGGATCATATGCCCGCCCATTTCCAGAATGAATACTGGCAGAGCCAATACCGCTGCGAAGATCGTTGTGCGGGTCAGCGCATGCGCTTCGTCGGATTTCGTGTGGTTTGTTTGGTCAGCCGTCATGCTGTCTGCCACGCGCGCAGGGTATCCCGCTGCCTCAGACAAACTGGCCAGCTTTTGCGGGTCGGTGGCCCCGTCGATAAACGTGACCACAGCGGTTTCGGTCGCAAGATTGACTTGTGCGTCGACGACCGCAGGATCAGCGGTCAGCGCTTTTTCGATCTTTGCCACGCACGAGGCGCAGGTCATCCCGCCAATTTTCAGGGTCGTCTGCTTGCTGGCCGCCGGGTAACCGGCGTTGCCAAGGGCGTCAGTCAGTGCGTTGATCGGCCCGGTATGTGTGACCTGCGCCGTTTCGGTCGCAAAGTTGACCGAGGCGTCGGTCACTTCTGGCACCGATTGCAATGCGGCTTCTACACGCCCCACGCAGGACGCGCAGGACATGCCCGAGATTTTAAGTTGTGTTGTTTGCGGCGTAGCCATGCGACTCGTCCCGATGTGTTATCTGCCCTCCAAATGGGGGTTCCAGTCACGGGAAGGTCAAGAGGTATCGCGGATTTTCTTTTTTTCAACCCGCGCGTTGGCGTCACCTGTTCGCAAACATTTCTAGCAAGAGAGAGTTGTAGGTATCCGGCGGCGGCGATCTGACGGCCTCGGGGGAGGCAAAGAACGCAAGCGACACTGCGGCCGTGGTCAGCGCGATGCCTACAAGAATGAAACCGGCCATATTCAATGAAGATCGCGACATGGGCAAAGTCCTGGTTCGAGAGGTTCGTCCGGCGCTGTTGGGTCAGGACTGTTTTGCCAGCTCTTGCTTCAACCTGTCGTTTTCGGCCTGAAGTTGCGCCAATTGCTGCCCTAGAGAGTTCAGATGTGGACGAAGCTCGGCCTCGGTAAAGCGGGGCGTGATGTGGCGCGGGCAGTTCCAGTCCAGCGCTTCGACCCGGATGATGACGGCGCGTTCAGCCGGGGCATCGGCACCGTCAGGATATAGGCTGGTCGTGGCATCTTCGCCCTCGGTGAACGCGACCCGGCCAAGGATTTTCAGGCGCCGCCGATTGGCGTAATCCATCAGGATCATTGCAACCCGGTCATTTCCGTCCAGGTTACCGCGCGAGATGTACTGCTTGTTGCCCGAAAAGTCGGCATAACCGATTGTCTGCGGTCCCAGAACTTTGAGAAACCCGGTCGGTCCGCCACGGTATTGCACATATGGCCAACCCGTTTCGGACACGGTGGACTGATAGAACCCGTCCCGCGCTTCGATAAAGGCCTTTTCAGGCTCGCCGATTTCGTGGCCTTGCTGCGGGCCACTTTCGATGAATTTGGCATAGGTCTTGGCAGACCCCATCCGTTCCTGATGGGCGCGGACGGCAGGGGTGAAGGTCAGTTCGGAAAAGGCGCGAGGCATGAGATGTCCTTTCAAAGTCCCAGATCGGACAGGCCGGGGTGATCGTCCGGGCGGGGGCCTTGCGGCCAGAAAAACAGACGTTCGGTTTCTGCAATCGGCAGGTCGTTCAGCGATGCGTGGCGTTCGGCCATTCGACCATCTTCGGCAAACCGCCAGTTTTCGTTGCCATAAGACCGGAACCACTGACCGCTGTCGTCACGCCATTCATATGCATAACGAACCGCAATGCGGTCACTGGAAAAGGCCCACAGCTCTTTGATCAACCGATAGTCCAGTTCCTTGTGCCACTTGCGTGTCAGAAAGGCATGGATGTCTGCATGGCCGCTAAGGAATTCTGCCCGATTTCTCCACTGGCTGTCTTCGGTATAGGCCGGGGTCACGACGTCCGCATCACGGCTGTTCCAGGCGTTTTCCGCCAATCGCACTTTTTGCGTTGCGGTTTCCAGGGTGAACGGGGGCAGAGGAGGACGGTTCATGCGCGGGTCTTTCAGGTCAGAGAAGCCGCCATCAAGGCGATAGTCAAGAGAAGGGGGATGTACTGGTGCGAGAGAGGTCTGGTGCGGGGTCTCATATGTTCGCTCCTGAGTTTACTGATCGGTACACTGTGCCTTGAATGTGTACAGATCGGTAACCTTTTTCAAGTGTTGAGTTGGATTTATTTGACCCTGCATTTGAGTCTTCTAAGGGGAGTAAGTGAAAACAGCAGGTTAGGCTGTGTCTGTTGCAGCCATCGCTGCGGTGCATTATGTACCGATCAGTACATACAGGAGCTGACAGATGCGCCCGAACAAACGTGACGAGCTGGTCCGCAAGGCTTTGCAGGTCTTCTATCGTGACGGATTTCACGCCACCGGCATGGACAAGTTAGTGGTCGAGACGGGCGTGTCGAAAACGTCGATGTACAAACATTTCCGTACCAAGGAAGAGCTGATCCTGGCGGTTTTAAAGTTGCGTGATGAGAACTTTCGCAAATGGTTCCTGCAACGGGTAGATGAGCTAGCCGATACACCGGCCGAACGGCTGATCGCCAGTTTCGATGTGCTGGGCGAATGGTTCCTGGAGGACAGCTTTCGCGGATGCATGTTCATCAAAGCGGGCGCAGAGTATCAGGAACAAGATCACCCGATCCATGTGCAGGCAGCCGAACACAAGCATCTGATGCTCGAATTTCTCACCAATTTGGCCCGCCAGGCAGGCGCACGTGATCCCGAGGCATTGGGATGCCAGCTGCTGCTCTTGCAAGAGGGCGCAATCGTAACGGCCGTCCTGGTAAAAAGCTGCGATCCTGCGCGAGATGCAAAGGCAGCGGCACAGGTTCTGCTGGATAATGCCCTGGCTTGACTAGGTTTAAACCTGTGAACGTAAGGTCTTGTGCGAAAAAGACGTTGCGTAGCAATCCGGTGGATGGGTTGGTTTGCGCGATGCCCAACGCTACCCTTATCGAAATTCGATTTGGGAGAAGCCTACATGTCGCTATTCAAGCCAACCGCCAACTGGGTCACTGACGAACATCAGATGTTTGCCGAAATGGCAAACCGGTTCATGGACGACGAACTTGTGCCCAATATCGAACGCTGGAACCAAAACGGCATGGTCGATCGCGAATTCTGGAACAAGGCCGGGGACATGGGGCTGATGGCCGGCGCTATTGCTGAGGAATATGGTGGCGTTGGCGGCGGGATTGGGTTCGACGCGGTCACGATGTACGGGCAAGCCGCACGCGGTGACTCGGGTTGGGGTTTTGGAATTCAGTCGATTGTTGTCCATTACCTGAACGCCTACGGCAGCGAGGATCAAAAGCACAAATGGTTGCCCCGTTTGGCATCCGGTGAAATGGTTGGCGCTTTGGCTATGACTGAGCCGGGAACAGGTTCGGACGTTCAGTCCGTTCGCACTACGGCAGACAAGGACGGAAATTCCTATCGCCTGAACGGATCCAAGATCTTTATCACCAACGGCCAGTCCGCCGATTTGATCCTGGTGGCCGCAAAGACGGATAAATCGCAAGGGTCCAAGGGCGTATCGCTGATCGCAGTAGAAACCGAAGGCGCAGAAGGATTTCGCCGGGGCCGTAACCTCAAGAAACTGGGGATGAAGGCCAACGATACGGCCGAGCTGTTCTTTGAAGACGTCAAGGTTCCGATGACGAACCTGATCGGACCTGAGGAAGGTCAAGGCTTCTATCAGATGATGAAGCAACTGCCGTGGGAACGTTTGACCATCGGTATCATGGCGCTGGGCGCGATCGACTTCGCGATTGCCGAAACTGTACGCTATACGCAGGAACGCAAGGCCTTTGGCCAACGCGTTATGGACTTTCAGAACACGCGTTTCAAACTGGCTGAGTGCAAAACCAAAGCCGAAGTTCTGCGCAGTTTCGTCAATGACTGCATCGCACAACTCGAGGCTGGTACATTAGATGCGGCGACGGCTTCTATGGTGAAATACTGGGGTTCAGAAGTGCAGAACGAGATCATGCACGAATGCCTTCAGTTGTTCGGTGGGTACGGGTTCATGATGGAATACCCGATTGCCCGGCTTTATGCGGATGCGCGGGTGCAAATGATCTACGGCGGCACCAACGAGATCATGAAGGAACTGATCGCCCGTTCGCTGGACAAGTAACGCACCCAAAGGGCTCCCGCCTGTCGTCAACGTTTCTGGAAAAACGTTTCCTCCCGTTGGGTCGGGCAGGTGCGGGCGCAGCCCGCACCTGCCCGACCCCTCTGCCGTCCGCAGGACGCAAAGCCGAAGGCTGCGCAGTTTTTGGATCAGAATGGGCCAACCTGACCTTGCAGCCATATCCGAAACGACCGTAGCGGTTCGGATTCCGGCCGTGACTGCGGCCAGACCAAAAAGAATTGCCCAAGGCTGATGCGGGGGCCGTTCCACGCTGGAACCAACCTTTCGGTTTTCAGTTCGTCTTCGATCAGATAGCTGGGCAATAGCGCCGTTCCCAGCCCGTGGATCGTGGCCTGCACCATGGTCGAGAACTGATCGAACAGCATTCCCCGCATCCCTGATACGTCACGCCCTTGTGCCGCAAACCATCGCTCCCAAGCGTCCGGTCGAGTCTCGAGATGCAGCAGGGGAGCCGTCATTAGCCAGCTCAAGTCCTGCTCCTGATCTGGCAATAGGTCCGGAGCGCAGACCGGAACCACATCTTCACGCATGATCGGCAGGTAATTGACGCCCGGCCAGTTCTTTTGGCCGAAGTGGATGGCGGCATCAAAATGTTCGGTCTCGAAATCAAACGGCTTGAGGCATGTGCTCAGGTTCACGGTCACTTCGGGGTGGCGACGGGCAAAATCCTGCAAGCGCGGCGCCAGCCAGTGCATTCCAAAGGCGGGCAGGATGGACAGGTTCAGCGACCCGCCTGTTGGGTTGGCCTTTAGTTTCAGTGACGCCTGCGCAATCTGGTTCAGCGCTGTGCGCGCCACCTGAACATAATCTTTCGCGGCGGGGGTCAGGTGCAATCGCATCTGATTGCGCTGGATAAGCGCGACACCCAGTTGTTCCTCCATGGACTTTAGCTGTCGGCTGATCGCGCTTTGGGTCAATGACAGCTCCTCGGCTGCTGCCGAGGCACTGCCGAGGCGATCAACCGCTTCCAATGCCAGAAGAGAGGGGATCGAGGGGAGAAACCGACGTGGTGCAATCATATGATAAATCCTCATACCTTTCACACGGAATATCACTGGCAATTGCCGTTCACCAGCCCGATACAGAGGCGTGGATTCCAATGTGGATGTGGACCAATGACCCTAACGACCAGTATTCAAGATTTTCAGCCCGCCGACAGGTTGAATGGCATTGAGCTGTCAGAGATCGTTCGTATCTCAGAGCAGGCCGCGCGCCTTCGGGCGCAGGGTGTCGACGTGATTGCGCTCAGCACTGGCGAGCCTGATTTCCCGACGCCGTCGCATGTTGTTGAGGCGGCCCACCGCGCAGCTATTGACGGGCAGACGCGATACCCCGCAACGGCAGGAACGCCCTCTTTGCGATCAGCGATCGCGACTGAGGCTGGCGCGCATCCCGAGAACGTAGTCGTTTCGACGGGTGCCAAGCAGGTTTTGTCCTGCGCAATGATGGCAACTCTGAACCCCGGTGATGAAGTGATTATGACTGCTCCATTCTGGACAAGCTATGCGGATATGGTCAGTTTGGCTGGCGGTGTCCCCGTAGTCGTCAGCTGTCCGGCGACGCAGAAATTCAAACTGACGCCGGATCAGTTGGAGGCCGCGATCACCCCGCGCACGCGTTGGCTGCTGCTGAATTCCCCGTCCAATCCAACTGGCGCGGTCTATTCCAAGGCGGAATTGCAGGCGCTGGGCGCGGTATTGCAAAACTATCCTCAGGTCTGGGTGATTTCTGACGAGATTTATCAACACCTGTCTTTTGTGCCTTTCACGCCCTTTGTGCAGGCCGTTCCCGAATTAGCGGAACGAACGTTGATCGTAAACGGCGTGTCCAAGGCCTATTCCATGACCGGCTGGCGTATCGGGTGGGGTATCGGCCCTGCTGAGTTGATCAAGGCGATGGTGGCTGTGCAGGGGCAAATCACGTCGGGGGCGTGTTCGATTGCCCAGGCTGCAGCATTGGAGGCCATCAACGGGCCGCAAGGCTTGCTGGCAGAACGCCGTCAGGCAATGCGAGCGCGCCGCGATCTGGTTGTCGAAGGGCTAAACGCCGCTGGTCTGGAATGTGCCGTGCCGGATGGCGCGTTTTACGTCTTTCCCAAAACTCATGTGAAAATGGCCACAGACCATGAATTCTGTCGCTTTCTGCTGGATGAGGCGGGTGTGGCGCTGGTGCCGGGGCGTGCGTTTGGGATGCCGGGGCATTTGCGGCTTTCTTTTGCCTATGCCACTGAAAGCCTGCAAGAAGGTATGCGCCGTATCGCGGACGCTACCGCCAAATTGTAACCAATTAACCCCGGAAGACACCCAATGGATCGCGCCCAGATCGTTCACGAGAATTTCCTGACACGGGTCGCCAATCGCGACTTTCCCGACGGAGCAAAGCCGCGGCAGGGTCTGAGCAATACCGATGCGGTGTCGCTGTTCCGGTCACAGGTCCTTAGCCGTGCGTTGGACCGGACCAGCCGGGCGATGCAGAAGGCGGGGCAGGGGTTTTACACCATCGGATCATCCGGCCACGAAGGGATGGCCGCCGTGGCGCATGCCTTGCGCCCGACCGATATCGCCTTTCTTCACTACCGGGATGCCGCCTTTCAGATCGCGCGGGCTGAGCAGGTGCCGGGCCAGCAGATCGCGTGGGACATGCTGCTGAGTTTTGCCTGTTCGAAAGAGGATCCGACCTCGGGCGGGCGGCATAAGGTACTGGGGTCCAAAGCGTTGACGATCCCGCCGCAGACTTCGACTATCGCTAGCCACTTGCCCAAGGCGGTGGGCGCTGCGTATTCGCTAGGTGCCGCGCGGAGACACGATCCTGAACACCGTGAACTGCCCTTGGACGGGATTGCGATGTGTTCCTTCGGGGATGCCTCGGCCAACCACTCCACCGCGCAGGGCGCGATCAACACCGCAGGCTGGACCAGCGTGCAATCGACGCCTCTGCCGCTGTTGTTTGTGTGTGAAGATAACGGGATTGGAATCTCGGTCAAAACGCCCAAAGGCTGGATACAGGCGTCGATGGAGCATCGCCCCGGGATCAAGTACTTTCAGGCCAACGGTCTGGATATCTATGAGACCTTCGCGGTTGCGCAAGACGCCGCCGAGTATGTCCGTACCCGCCGGAAACCGGCCTTCCTGCACCTGAAAACCGTCCGCCTTTACGGACACGCAGGCGCAGATGTGCCGACCACGTACCTGCCGAAGTCCGAGGTTGAGGCGGACGAGGCCAACGATCCCCTGTTGCACTCGGTGCGCTTGCTGGAACAGGCCGGGGCGTTGGCGCCGGAACAGGCGTTGAAAATCTACGAAGACACCTGCGCCCGTACTGATCGCATCGCGGCGGAGGCCGCAACCCGTCCGCACCTGACCACCGCCTCTGAGGTTATGGCCAGCCTGATCCCGCCAAAACGGGCTTGTAAGCCCACTAACGGTCCCAGCGCCGAAGCGCGCGACAAGGCCTTTGGCGGCGACACGCGGGCAATGGATGATCCGCAACCCATGAGCCGTCTGGTCAACTGGGCGCTGACCGATCTGATGCTGGAACACGGCGAGGTCGTTTGCATGGGCGAAGATGTCGGCCGCAAGGGCGGCGTCTATGGCGTGACCCAGAAACTGCAGCAACGCTTTGGCCCGGACCGGGTGATCGACACGCTGTTGGATGAGCAGTCCATTCTGGGATTGGCCATTGGCATGGGGCATAACGGGTTCATTCCGATCCCCGAAATCCAGTTCCTCGCTTATCTGCACAATGCCGAGGACCAGATCAGAGGCGAAGCCGCGACGCTGCCCTTTTTCTCGAACGGGCAGTTCACCAACCCGATGGTTCTACGCATTGCGGGGCTTGGCTATCAGAAAGGGTTCGGCGGTCATTTCCACAACGACAATTCTCTAGCTGTCCTGCGCGATATTCCCGGCGTGATCATTGCCTGTCCATCGACAGGCGCGGATGCGGCGAAGATGCTGCGCGAATGCGTACGGCTGGCGCGCGAAGAACAGCGGGTCGTGGTCTTTCTGGAACCTATTGCGCTTTATCCGATGCGCGATCTGCACGATGCACAGGACGCAGGCTGGATGACGACGTATCCGTCGCCTGACCAGAGTATCGCGCTGGGTGAGGTGGGCGTGCATGGCGAGGGTAAAGATCTGGCCATCGTCACTTATGGAAACGGGCATTACCTGTCGAAACAGGCTCTGCCCGAGTTGGAGGCAGCAGGCGTGAAAACCCGTATCATCGACATGCGCTGGCTGGCACCTCTCCCAATTGAGGCTCTGCGTCAGGCCACAAAGGGTTGCAAACACGTCTTGATCGTCGACGAGTGCCGCCGGACGGGCAGCCAGTCTGAGGGGCTGATGACCTTTTTCACTGAAAACAGTCCCTCTACCCCTAGCGCGCGCGTCGTGGCCGAAGATTGTTTTATCGCAACTGGTCCCGCCTATGCCGCTCCGCTGCCATCGAAGGACGGGATTATCACCGCTGCGCTAAAACTGACGGGGGGTCGCTCATGACCCGCACAGCTGTCGTGATCTGCCCCGGTCGGGGTACATACAACAAGCCCGAGCTTGGCTATCTGCATCGCCACCACGCGCAGCAGACTGCGATGTTTAGGCGCTTCGACGCGATACGTGCGGAAGCAGGACAAGAGGCCGTTACCGCATTGGATGGCGCAGCGCGGTTCACAGTTTCCAAGTATTCAAAAGGCGATATTGCTTCACCGCTCATCTACGCAGCTTCGCTGGCAGACGCGCAATCGCTGGCCGATGATATCGAGGTGGTCGCGGTCACCGGGAACTCGATGGGGTGGTATATTGCGCTGGCCGCTTCCGGGGCGTTGTCGCCTGACGACGGGTTCCGCGTAGTGAACACGATGGGAACACTGATGCAGGATCACCTGATCGGCGGTCAATTGGTTTACCCCTTTGCCGACGACGGTTGGGCGAACGACGCTGTTCGCAAGGCAGAGCTGCTGGCGGATTTGAAACGCATCAATGCGATGGACGGTTATGACCTTGCTTTGTCCATTGATCTGGGCGGAATGCTGGTTCTGGCAGGCAATGAGATGGGGCTGAAGGCTTTCGAGGCGTCACAACCCAACGTGCAGGACCGTTTCCCGATGCGCTTGCCAAACCATGCCGCGTTTCACACTTCCTTGCAGGCACCGGTCGCTACCGAAGGGCGTACGCTCTTGGGCGCGGATTTGTTCCGACAGCCTGAACGGCCCCTGATCGACGGTCGCGGAAAGGTTTGGTGGCCGGGTGCGACGGATACGCATGCGCTTTGGGATTATACCCTGGGCCACCAAGTGACCGAACCCTATGACTTTACCCGTGCGATCCAGACCGCCGCGCATGAGTTCGCGCCAGACCTGTTCATTGTTACCGGCCCCGGCGCGACCTTAGGTGGCGCAGTGGCGCAATCCCTTGTTCTGGCGAACTGGCGTGGCATGGGTAACAAGGCTGATTTTCAAGCGAAACAGGATGCGCAACCCTTCCTGATCGCCATTGGGCGCCAGGATCAAAGAGCGCTTGCAACCGGCTGACACTGCCCTGATGATCCGCGCAATTTCAAGGAGCGCGACGTGAGCGACCACAACCAGTCCCTTTGGCTGAATACATGCCGTGAACATGTCGAACCCAGTGTTTCGACCGGTGATATCACTGTTGATCTGGCGGTGATCGGTGGTGGGTACACCGGCTGTTCTGCGGCCCTGACTGCAGCCAAGGCTGGTGCCTCGGTCTGTCTGCTTGAGGCGCATGACATCGGTCACGGCGGATCGGGCCGCAATGTCGGGCTGGCGAATGCGGGGCTTTGGTTGCCGCCCGTTGAGATTCGCGCGCATCTGGGTGACATGGTTGGGGATCGGCTGGTTGACCTTCTGGCTGCTGCTCCATCAGAGGTGTTCAGCCTGATCGACCAACATGGGATAGACTGCGAACCTGTGCGCAACGGAACTTTGCACTGTGCGCATTCGGCTGCGGGTCTTCGGGATCTGCAGACGCGCCATGCGCAACTCAGCGCTGCTGGTGCACCGGTTGAGTTGCTGTCTGCAGAACTGACAGCGCAGCGCACCGGCAGTGCGGCCTTTGGTGGCGCCCTATTCGATCCGCGCGCCGGAACCATCCAGCCATTGGCATATGTGCGCGGATTGGCCCGTGCCGGGGTTGAGGCTGGCGCGTTGGTTTCCACGCAAGATCCGGTTCTGTCCATGCAGCAGATGGATGGAATCTGGGTGATGAAGACTGCTCGGCGCTCAGTGCGCGCCAAATGGGTCATTCAGGCGACCAATGCCTATCACCGTGATCTGACCGCATCGGCCCCCGCCTATGTGCCGGTCTATTATTTCCAATATGCCACGGCCCCATTGTCCGACAATCTGCGCGCTAGCGTTTTGCCGGGGGATGAGGGGTGCTGGGACACAGACCTGATCATGACCTCGTTCCGAATGGATCAAGAGGGGCGGTTTATCATCGGTGCCATGGGTGATCTGGATCAGGCAGGCGGCGGGATTCATAAAACCTGGATCAAGCGCAAACTGGCACAGCTGTATCCGCAACTGGCCGATCAGCCATTGGTCGAAGGGTGGCATGGCCGCATCGCCATGACGTCAGACCACATCCCGAAGATTACGCAGATCGGTCCCAATGCTCTGTCCGTTCATGGTTTTTCGGGGCGTGGAATCGGGCCAGGCACTGTCTTTGGCCGCCTTGTTGCCCAAAGTCTGTTGCAGGACGATCCAAGCCTTTTGCCGGTGCCCGCAGTCCCAGAGTATCAGGAAAAGTGGATAGGGCTACGCCGCGCCTATTTTGAAACCGGCGCGGCGCTGATCCATTTTGTCAAAGCGCGGTTCTGACCTCAGACCGCGCGGGTGATGCCGCCATCAACCCGGATGTTTTGACCGGTGATATAGCCGCCGCCCTCTGATGCAAGCATCGCCACGACCGAGGCGATCTCGTCATAGCTGCGTCCATAGCGGCCCATCGGGATACGCGCGCGGAATTCCTCTTTCTCTGGCAGGCTGTCGATGAACCCTGGCAAGACGTTGTTCATCCGGATGTTGTCAGCCGCGTAATGATCCGAGAACAGCTTGGTGAAAGCGGCCAAACCTGCGCGGAACACGCCCGAGGTTGGGAAGACAGGGTCGGGCTCGAACGCGGCGAAGGTCGAAATGTTGATGATCGATCCGCCACCTTGCTTCTGCATAATAGGTGTCACCAGCCGGGTTGGTCTGACGGCGTTCAGGAAATAGACGTCCATTCCGGTGTGCCAATCCTCGTCCGTCAGCTCCAGCACTGGCGCGCGCGGTCCGTGACCGGCCGAGTTGACCAGCACGTCTATACGCCCCCAATGGGACATCGCGGTATCGACCAGTTTTTGCAGATCATCCGTCGACTGGTTTGACCCGGTCACACCAACGCCACCAAGTTCGTGCGCCAGTGCTTCACCCTTGCCAGAAGACGACAGGATGCCGACCTTGAACCCGTCTGCGGCCAGACGTCGGGCTGAATCTGCGCCCATTCCGCTGCCGCCCGCTGTTATCAGCGCCACTTTGGTCATGTGATTTCTCCATTCATTGATGGCATGAAGATGCGCTTTGGCGATCTGATTGACCAATCAGTTCTGCTGGCCTTATGATGTAGAAAAACTACAGGGTGCTACGATGGCGGCTCTTCCCCCTTTGAACGCTTTGCGGGCCTTCGAAGCTTCGGCGCGGCATCTGAACTTTCGCTTGGCTGCCGAGGACCTGGGCGTTACCCAAGGTGCTGTCGCGCAACAGGTGCGCGGGCTTGAGGCACGATTGGCTGTGACGCTCTTTGACCGCTTGCCACGTGGCCTTGCGCTGACCGAGGCCGGGCGCAGGTTCCATGCGCCCTTGCGCCGGGCCTTCCGTCTGATCGAAGAGGCCGTCGAGGATCTTTCTGGGGACAGACAAATTACTATCTCTGTCACGCCCAGCTTTGCCTCGAAATGGCTGGTTCCACGACTTCCGGACTTTACGCGGCACCACCCTGATATTGCCGTGCAGGTTGACGCGCGGGAACGGCTGGCGGATTTCCAGGGGGACGGTGTCGACATTGCCGTTCGGCAAGGGCGCGCGCCTTTTGGGCCGGGGGTGGTCGCTACGCCTCTGTTTTCCACAACTTTCGTTCCGGTTTGCGGTCCTGAGATGGCGGCCAGAATTGCGCATCCTGCTGACCTGATAAAGCACACTCTGCTGAACGACACCCATGGGCTGTGGCCTTTGTTTCTGCAGCGGGCAGGGATCACCGGCAAGCCAAAGATGATGAATTTCAGCCAGACCAGCCTTGCCATCGACGCAGCCGTGTCGGGCCAGGGTGTTGCGCTTGCTAACGAACCGCTTGTTTCTGCCCAGTTGGCCGCCGGTCAGTTGGTGCGCCCGATCCCGGACGAGCTGGTCGAGGACTTGGGCTTTTACATCGTAACACCCAAACAGCCACGCCAACCCGCGCTGGTCGCAGTGATGAAAGACTGGTTGCTGTCTCAATCCTGAAGCGTCGCTGCGATGGCTTCGATCCTGTCACGCAACCAGCGATGTGCCGGGTCATTGGAAGATCTTTGGTGCCAGACCATGTAGATAGAGACAGGGTCGCACGCGAAGGGCAGAGGTGCACAATCCAACGCATGTAGCGGCCCGTGTTTCATCAACGCCGTATCGGTTGAAATCAGGTCGCCGCCTTTCACAAATGAGGTAATGGCATTGAAATGCGGCAGGGTAACCGTCGGTGGCCTGATCTGGTTTTGATCGACACCCCGCATAACAGCGCGCGAGCTGCGGCCATCCGCAAAGCGCACTTCGACATGCTCGGTTTCGCAATAGGTTTCCCAACTGTCCGGAGGAGATCGTCGCGTGTCATCATAGTAGATCATCAACGGGCTGCTGAGGATGCGCTTTTGAAAGATGTCCGGTCCATCCGGCGGCAAAGGCGTCAGCATCAATTGACACCGATCGCTTCGCAGCAGCTCAGGGTCTGGAACACCTGATGGGATAAACCCCAACCCCAGCCGCACGCCTTCGGCCCGAACCTCTTGCAGCAATTGCGGGAAAATCAATTCCCTCGGCATGTCGTTTGTGGCGATGTGAAAGACCATCTCTTCGGACAGCGGGTCGAACGGGCGGTCCTCGGTCAGTGCGCGCATATTGTCCAGAACCTGCTGAACAGGATCTTTCAGGGACAAGGCGCGCTCAGTAGGGGTCAGACCTTGCCCTGATCTGATAAATAACGGATCGCCCAGAACCACCCGAAGTTTGGACAGGGTGTGGCTGATGGCCGATTGCGTCACGCCAAGCCGATCTGCGGCCTTGGACACCGAGTTTTCTTCGAGAATGGTTAGAAAGACCCTCAGGACTTTCCCGTCCAGGTCCATAAAATCTATTTTGCTCATACCGCTTATGATTATTCATGAATGGATTTACTGTCCACGCCGCATTAGGTGAGACCTAGAAATTAGGAGGCGCACGATGGGGATCCGCTTTTTCTCGGACAAGAACCGGCCGGTCCACATGGGGCCTTATCCGTTGGAGCGGTTGGCACGTCAGAGCGTTGCGCCGGACCTGTCTGCCGTGCCGCCGATGCCCGTACTCAGTTTTCAGCGGCCGGATCAGCCTGAAAGCATCGTCAACGCAATGGGTGAGTTTCAGGCGATGATGGACGCTATTCGTGATGGCTTCGTGAATGCCGTGCCCTCTGAAATCCCGGCTGATCCGACCGCGCGCGCACATCACCTGAAGGCATTTGGCTATTTCAATGATGCGTCGATGATGGGGTGCGGGCCTTTGCCTGCCGAGGCGATGCTGTCCCAGCCGCGTCATAACCCCGACATTGATCGTCTGGCCCATGCGCTGAAGACCCGGCAGACCAAGACGCTGGCGTCGGGTATTGATGTCATCATGGCCGACCTGAAGGAAAGCATGGAGGCCGCGCCCAAGCCGATGGACACCCACCGCCACGCCATCGTCTTTGTCTATGAACACAACCGTGATCCGAACCCGGATGAGCCTGGCTCTGATTGGATTATGGACGCGCAGGATCACCGTTCTTGTTTGCTGGCGACCGAAAATGCGGTGGTGATTGCCAATTATATCCGGTTGTTGGGGTTCGATGCGCGGGCGCATACCGCGATGTCCTCTGAGGTTGATCTGGGCAAGCTGGCGGTGGCGGCTGGTTTAGCCTCGGTCGAGGGTGGCGATGTCGTTATGCCGTGGTTAGGCAAGCGGTTTGGTCTGGCAGCTGTTACAACCGAGATGGAGATTGCGCATGATCAACCCCTGCAATCCATGGCGCAGCAACCGTGGTTTCGCACTCAGGGCCCGGCGTGGTGGCTGGGGACGGGGTTCGCCAAGAACGCGCTGAACCGGGATGCTTACGCCAAACGACGCTACGTGGACGGGGCACAACCTTTCGAGAAGCTTAAGCGCGTCGAGGACCCGACGACCTACATCGACGAAGAAAACGTGGCCCGCGTTCCCAAACGCGCCGACATGTTTGCCCGCGCACAATTCGGGGATATGGGCAAACCGCTGCAGGATGCAGCCAGGGGGGGGCACTACGTGCGCAAGGCCGCCCCCAGTTTCGCGCAACGCCGTTCACTGGGCGCATTTGTGCTATTGCAGGATGGCGACAGCGCGGATGGCCCGTGTCCGACCGATGCCGCCCGAAATGCCGCGAATATCAAGGCCGCGACCTATTTCATTGGAGGCGATGCCGTGGGCCTCAGCCGTTGTCCTGAATGGGCGTGGTACTCTCACGACGCGACCGGAGAAGAGATCAACCCGACCCACGATCAGGCCATCAGCATGATCATCGACCAGGGCTATGAAACGATGGAGGGGTCCAGCGGCGATGACTGGATCGCAGTTGCCCAGTCAATGCGCGCTTATCTGCGGTTTTCGCTACTGGGCGGTGTAATTGCGCAGCAGATCCGCAACCTCGGTTACAAAGCCAAGGCGCATACGGTCATGGATGGCGAAGTGCTTCAGCCGCCGCTTTTGCTGCTGTCTGGATTGGGCGAGGTCAGCCGGATTGGCGAGGTCATCCTGAACCCTTATCTCGGGCCCCGGCTCAAGTCCGGCGCGGTGACAACCGACATGCCGATGGAGCACGACAAACCGATTGATTTTGGCCTGCAGACTTTCTGTGAAAGCTGCAACAAATGCGCGCGCGAATGTCCTTCTGGGGCAATCACCGCGGGGCCGAAACTCATGTTCAACGGCTATGAGATCTGGAAATCCGACAGTCAGAAATGTGCGACCTATCGCGTGACCACCCCTGGCGGTGCAATGTGCGGGCGTTGCATGAAGACCTGCCCGTGGAACCTTGAGGGTATCTTCAAGGAACGCCCGTTCCGCTGGGCCGCGATGAACATCCCGAAAGCCGCGCCGGCATTGGCGAAACTGGACGATGCCGTGGGTAATGGCGGATTGAACGACACCAAGAAATGGTGGTGGGATATTGAATTGCAGGCGGATGGAGCTTACCGCCCGACGAAACATCCGCTGAACCGGCGTGACCTGCAAACGGATCTGGACCTGCAGTTCGAAGATCAGACATTAGCCGTCTATCCTGCCTATCTGGCCCCCCATCCGTGGCCATATCCCTTTGCGATGGACCGCGAGGCCGGGATTGCGGCCTATCAGGCGATGGTGTCAGCCGAAGAATACAAAAACCGCAAGGCAGCAGGGGATACTTCGATCGTGCATCGTTACTCGATCGCGGGCGATGCGCCGGTGATGCGAGTTGCGCTGACCAAGGTCGACAAGATGACGGCGGGTGTGACCAAGTATGAATTCTCGGCCCTGAATGGCGCGCCGTTACCGGATTGGACCGCCGGGGCGCATCTGGATGTGCTGGTCGCGCCTGAGTTTCTGCGTCAGTATTCTATGTCGGGGGACCCGTCGGACGGGTCAGTCTATCAGATCGGCGTTCTGCGCGAGGATGAAGGTCGCGGCGGTTCGGCCCTGTTGCATAGAATCTTCAGCGAGGGGCGCAAGGTCTTCATCTCGAAACCGATCAACCATTTCGAACTGGATGAAACTGCAACAAAGACCTTCCTGATGGGTGGTGGGATCGGCATCACCCCGATGATTGCATTTGCTCATCGGTTGCATGCGCTGGGCAAGCCGTTCGCGTTACACTATTCCGCCAGCACCCGTGCTGGGGCCGGGTACCTGAACGATCTGGCGGCGATGCCCTGGGCCGACCACGTGCATTTTCATTTCTCGGATGAAGGAACGCGCGCCGATCTGGATGCAGTCCTGTCGGGTTATCAGGAAGGGTGGCACGTCTATACCTGCGGACCGGATCGCTACATGGACGGTGTCATACAAGCGGCCGACCGGCAGGGATTTCCCGAAGAGGCCCGGCACCTGGAGTATTTCTCAGTCCCCGAACAGCCGGATTATGAAAATCACTCCTTCACGTTGAAGCTGGCGAAGTCGGGTAGGGAACTGACCGTCCCCAAAGACAAAGATGCCGCTCAGATATTGAACGAGGCGGGTATTCATGTGGATGTGAAATGCGCCGACGGCATATGTGGCGTCTGCAAATGCGGTGTGGTTTCCGGCGATATTGAGCATCGTGATTTCGTTCTGTCCAACAAACAGCGCGAGGGCGCGATCATCTTGTGTCAAAGCCGCGCGGCTGAACCTGACGGTGTGATTGAACTCGACCTCTGATCTGAGGTCTGAAAACGACTTCGATTAACACAAAAATTGGTCGTTCCAGCCATGGACGCCGTGGGGCTGCTGCACTAACGTCCCCCGCGAACCCCAGTGAATCCTGATCAACAGGTGCGAGGTATTTTCATGGATTATCACAGCCCCGCCAGCTTTGCCGAGGCGTCGGCTCTGGCCGCGAATGCGACGGGCATTACCCGGTTTCTGGCAGGAGGCACCGATGTTCTGGTGCAGCTGCGCTCGGAACTTGTGACCCCCGACACGCTGATCGACATCAAAAAGATCGACGGCGTCAGCGACATCATCAGCAATGCCGATGGCAGCTGGACGATTGGCGTCGCGGCCACCGGTGCCGAGATGAGCGAACATTCCGAATTGGGCGGCGATTGGCCCGGCGTGGTCGAGGCGATGGACTTGATCGGTTCGACCCAAGTGCAGGGTCGCGCAACGCTGACTGGGAACCTGTGCAATGGCTCTCCTGCGGCCGATTCTGTGCCTGCTATGGTCGCCGCCGGAGTGACCGTTACTGTCACAGGACCCGAAGGTACGCGCGAGGTTGCTGTCGAAGAAATTCCGACCGGCCCCGGCAAAACGTCGCTGTCCAAGGGTGAGCTGGTCTCGGCCGTGCACATTCCCGCACGGGGTGAGGATGGCGGCGACGCCTATCTGCGGTTCATACCACGGACCGAAATGGACATTGCCGTCGTTGGCGTGGGTGTAAACCTTCGTCTGGACGGCGACACTGTCACCGAAGCCCGCGTGTCGTTGGGTGCTGTCGCCCCGACCGTTCTGCTGGTCGAAGACTGTGCCAAGGCCATCGTCGGCAGTACACTGGACGACGCCGCGCTTGATGCGCTGGCTGCTGCGGCATCCGTTGCGTGCAACCCGATTGACGACAAGCGCGGCACCATCGCGTTCCGCACCGAGGTCGCTGGCGTTCTGGCCAAGCGCGCCGCGAAAATCGCCTATGCCCGTGCGAAGGGAGAACAAGCATGAGCAAGTTCCACGTATCCACCACTGTAAACGGCGACTCGGTTGAATACCTCTGCGACCCGCGCGAAACCCTGCTGGACTGTCTGCGCGACAAGCTGAACCTGACCGGCGCGAAAGAAGGCTGTGGTACTGGTGACTGCGGCGCGTGTTCCGTCTCGGTCGACGGGCGCCTGGTCTGTTCCTGCTTGATGCTGGGCGTCGAGGCCGATGGCAAGCAGATCGAAACGGTCGAGGGCATCGCGGATGGCGACGTTCTGCACCCGCTGCAGCAGAAGTTTATCGAACACGCCGCGCTTCAGTGCGGCATCTGCACACCGGGCATTCTGGTCGCGGCCAAGTCTCTGTTGGAAAAGAACCCAAACCCGACAGAAGAAGAAACCCGGTACTGGCTGGCAGGGAACCTGTGCCGCTGCACCGGTTATGACAAGATCATTCGCGCTGTGATGGAAACAGCCGAAGAACTGCGGGAGGCTTCGTAATGGCACTCGACGATCGCAAATCTGAATTCACCTTTGTTGGCACGCGACCGAACCGTCCCGATGGGTTGGACAAGGTTACGGGCCGCGCCAAGTTCGGGGCCGATATGTCGGCACCCGGTATGCTACACGGCGCGATCCTGCGCTCGCCTCACGCCCATGCGCGGATCGTGAAGATCAACACGTCAATGGCCGAGGCGCACAAGGACGTCAAAGCCGTCGTGACCCGCGCGGATTTTGCCGATGTGCCGTTCAAGCCCGGGCTTGAAGGCGAGTTCTGGAACGTTCTGGAAAACGTTATGGCGGGCGAAAAGGCCCTGTATGACGGTCACGCCGTTGCCGCTGTTGCTGCTACGTCTGCCCTTGCAGCGCGTGATGCGCTAAAGCTGATTGAGGTCGAATACGAAGTGCTGCCCCACGTCACTGATGTGGACAAAGCGATGGCCTCGGATGCTCCAGTCATTCGCGAAAGTGCTGCGGACTATTCGGTGCCCGAGGGCATGCACCCCAATGTCGTGCGGTACCACGAAAGTGGTCATGGCGATGTCGAGGCCGGCTTTGCCGAAGCTGACCTGATCATCGAAGACAGCTTTGTCACTGAGGCGACCCATCAGGGCTATATCGAACCGCATGCCTGCCTGGGTATGCTGGGCAATGATGGCAAGGGTGAGCTGTGGTGCACGACCCAAGGCCACTGGATCGCGCAGAAAACCTGTGCAGCGCTGTTGGGCATTGAGACCTCACAGCTGCGCGTGACTGCGTCTGAGATTGGTGGCGGCTTTGGCGGCAAGACAACCGTCTTTATCGAACCCGTTGCGCTGGCGCTGAGCCGCAAGGCCAACCGCCCGGTCAAGGTTGTGATGACCCGATCCGAAGTGTTTCGGGCAACCGGTCCCACTTCGTCGGCGTCGATGGACATCAAGATCGGGATGAAGAAGGACGGGACCATCTCTGCCGCGCAGGGCGTTTTCCGCCTGCAGGGTGGGGCCTTCCCCGGAGCGCCTGGTGACATGACCGCCATGTGCGCCTTTGCGCCCTACAACCTGACCAACGTCAAACAGATCGGCTATGACGTGATGGCCAACCGCCCGAAACAGGCGGCCTATCGTGCACCCGGTGCGCCGATGGGGGCTTTTGCGGTTGAATCGGTGATTGACGAGCTGTGCAAAAAGCTGGGCCTCGATCCTGTTGATGTGCGTCTGAAGAATGCCGCGCATGAGGGTACCAAAGCCAGCTATGGCCCGCGTTACGAGCGCATCGGGCTGGTTGAGACGTTGGAAGCCGCCAAGGCGCATCCGCACTACTCGGCGCCGCTGAAACCAGGGCAGGGGCGCGGCATCTCCTGCGGGTTCTGGTTTAACCACGGTGGTGAAACTTCGGTCTCGCTATCTCTGTCCGAGGACGGTTCGGCCCAGTTGATGGTCGGTACGCCGGACATCGGCGGCTCGCGTGCATCTATGGCGCTGATGGCGGCTGAGGTGCTGGGCATTCCCTACGAAAACATCCGGGTGACCATCGCCGATACAGCGACGCTTGGGTACAACGACGTCAGCCACGGCTCTCGCGTGACGTACGCCTCCGGTCTGGCGACCATCAAAGCAGCCAAACACGCGGTCGAAAAACTGTGCGAACGCGCGGCGGCCAGCTGGGGAATTCCGACGGACGCAGTCAAATGGGAAAACGGCTGTGCGGTGCCCTCTGGCCCCAATGCCGGTGATTTCGATCCGCGGCCACTGGCTGATATCACGGCTCATATGGGCTCGACAGGCGGACCGATCTCAGGCCATTTCGAAGCGACCCCGGAAGGCGCAGGCGTGTCCTTTGGTACCCATATCGTCGATGCCGAGGTTGATCCGGAAACCGGCAAGACTGCGATCACCCGCTACACGGTCATCCAGGATGCCGGTAAGGCGATCCACCCAACCTATGTGGAAGGGCAGTATCAGGGCGGTGCTGCGCAAGGCATAGGCTGGGCGCTGAACGAGGAATACATCTATGGCGAGGATGGTCGCCTGCAGAACTCGATCTTCCTCGACTATCGCATACCCGTCGCCAGTGACCTGCCGATGATCGACACGGTGATTGTCGAAGTGCCCAACCCCGGTCACCCCTTCGGTGTACGAGGCGTCGGCGAGACCGGCATCGTGCCGCCTCTGGCCGCCATTGCCAACGCCGTGTCCCATGCGGCTGGCGTGCGCATGCGTCAGTTGCCGATGTCGCCGCCGCGTATTCTGGCCGCGCTCAAGGACGATGGTTGAAGTTCATCTCTGGTCCGGCCTCCGGTCATTGACCGGGGGCCAGCAGGTCGTCGAGGTTGAAGCCAAGACGACCGGAGATCTGTTACGCGCATTGGTGCTCGCCCACCCACAGCTTCAAGGCCCTATTGATGCCGGGGTGTCTATTGCAATTGATGGCCGTGTTATAGCCACAGGGCTGACCGAGCCAATCCCTGAAGGCAGCGAAGTTTACCTGATGCAGCGGTTAAGGGGCGGTTAGGCCTCTGGCGACCACGGTTCGCGCCCGACCATGCGGTCGGCTTCAGCAGTGATATCGTTCATATGCTGCTCAAGGCTTTGGCGCAGCTCCTCGATTTCCTCTTCGGATGCTTTGCGAGGCACGGTCTCGGTCCACTCGCGGCACAGAAAGACTCCCTTGTTTCGCCAGGGGCGGGGCATCAAAAGACGATCCCATGTACCCGCTTCGCTGCCATAATGTGCAGAAAAGGTGATCCCGAAGATTCGTTTGCCAGATGTGCGCGCCCAAACCAATGGCACCGTGGAAAGCACACGCTCGGGTCCACGTGGTCCGTCAGCAGCGATGCCGATGGAAATCCCTTGTTTGATCTTACCGATCACTTCTCGCGAGACGGCAACGTTGCTTTTATGTTTGCTGGCCATGGCGATCGTGTCCATTCCGAACAATTTCTGCACCCGACCCACCATGCTGCCTGCGCGCGCAGACGAAGTGATTGAGCAGATGCGTCCTTTGTCCAGCGGGAAGAAGTACGGCGACTGCGCCAGCCTTTGATGCCACAGCACCACGATCACCGGCTCACCTTGTTCGGCCAACTGATCCAGTTCTTCGTATCCGATACGCTGCCATTTGGTGTTGCGATTGACCATCCGGATATAACTTGCGATGCGGCGCGCGGCCCAGTTCAAAACGGCTTCGCTGTCGGCGATCTTTTTGCGGATACTCACGGATTGGGTCCCTCGTACTGACCAAACCGTGTCTTATAGAACTAAACGCTGCACGCAACTTGTTTGTCGGGTGCATTAGTCGCGCGGAATTTGAAAAAGCCTCTTGAGTCCGCTGCGCGGCTGGCATATTTGATGCGCACCTTAGGGGTATAGCTCAGTTGGTAGAGCGACGGTCTCCAAAACCGTAGGTCGCGGGTTCGAACCCTGCTGCCCCTGCCATTTCTCCAATGAAAACCTAGAATCGGTGGAAGCCTTGTGAATTGCTCTCGTTCGTCGGGGCGCACGACTGCAGGCCGCTTCATGGAAAATTATCGGATCGCTATGGTCAGACGAGCGAGGATTTTCGAGAGATTGGATGTTTATGAATGCTTTTCAGAGCCCAGGCGCCGAGCCTGCCGTTAGGTTAACCCGGTAAGAACCCAGTGTTTTTACTTGATTTATTCGGTTTGTGTCAAAATACTGGCGAAAGTTTGTCGACTTAGCGATGTCAAGTTTGAGGTAGTAGTGATGGCGTATGGTGAAAGTTCGGAACTGACGGAAGACCAAAAGAAGTGGGCCGAATGGACGATGCATCCTAAGAAGCGCAAGTTCAAACTAACCGACTATGCGTCTGTCGTAGTCATTGCTGCGTCTGTCGTTGTCGTGACCGGTGTCCATCACTACGTGATCTTCTAAGTAGTTCAGAAATAAAGATTTTTGACCTTTACCTGCCTTGTTTTTGGGGAGTGAAGTTCGCAATCTTACTTTGTCCAGACATCGTTCTTCCCGCGCCCTGCTGTCAAAGGGTCAATCCCGGTTTCCTACGCCAGTAGAATGGCCTATGGTCCTGCCCACAACAGACAGGCGGAAGAGGGTTCATGTCGCGCTTTGATGGTTACTTCCTGCGGCAACTGCTGATTCTGTTCGGCTTTTTCACCTTGGTTCTGGTGGGTGTATTCTGGATTACCCGTTCCGTCAGCCTGTTTGACCGGGTGATCAGCGGCGGCCAACCCGCGATGGTGTTTCTGGAATTTACCGCACTGACCCTGCCGACCCTGATCCGCACTGTGATGCCAATG
The DNA here is from genome assembly GCF_059610545.1 of Ruegeria sp. CDSC068. Taxonomy (NCBI): domain Bacteria; kingdom Pseudomonadati; phylum Pseudomonadota; class Alphaproteobacteria; order Rhodobacterales; family Roseobacteraceae; genus Ruegeria; species Ruegeria sp. CDSC068. Next base: position 4,514 of record NZ_JBXWNV010000019.1, on the reverse strand, counting down.
GCGGTGTTTGCTGCAGCCGTCTATGCCACCAACCGCCTGAGCCGTGAAAGCGAGATGACAGTGATGCTGGCCACCGGGACCAGCCCCTGGAGATTGGCGCGCGCAGTGTTCGTATTTGGCATCGTAACTGGCTTGATGATGGCCGCGATCAGTGTCTTCCTGCGCCCCGCGTCAGTTGAACAATTGGAACAGCGTCAGGCCGAGGTCGCGGGGGATGTCACCGCTCAGCTTTTGAATGAAGGTGAATTTCTGCATCCCGCGCAGGGTGTTACGGTTTACATCGGGAAAATTGATCTCGACGGCACGTTATCCGAGGTTTTTGTTTCGGATCGTCGGGATGAAGAGAGCCCGGTCAGCTATTCCAGCAAGACGGCCTATCTGGTCAACAATGGCTCCGGCATTCATCTGGTGATGGTGGACGGGATCGCATTGCGCCTGAACCCGGAAGGCAGGACGCTGTCTTCGACACTTTTTGCGGATGCCTCTTATGACATCTCGGAACTCACAAATTCAGACACCAACGCCATGCGCAGTCTTGAGGCGATCCCAACGCTCGAGCTTTTGCAGGGCCGGGAAAGTATTCTTGCGACCGAGCAGTTCTCGGAAGGGGAACTGATCGAAGAGCTGCATCAGCGTTTTTCATGGATCGCCATTTGTATCGCGGTGGCGATGGCTGGTTTTTCAACGCTGATGCTGGGCAGTTTTTCGCGCTTTGGGCTGTGGCCACAGATATTCGGAGCTTTCACGATTTTGGTCCTGTTGGAGGGGGTCCGGGGCTTTGTGTCCCCGGTCGTGATTGATGATCCAAACCTGTGGATTTTGCTTTATCTTCCGGCGATTGTCGGCGTCTTGATTTCATGCGTGTTCCTGTTGATCGCCGGGCGGCCATTGCTGCGCACCCGATCGCGGGGGGCGAATGGAGCCTTGTCTCAAGCTTAATCCGCCGCACGCAGTTCGGTCAGGCAGGCCACCACGTCATCGAAGGCTTCGCTGTCCCGCCGGGTCACCAGATAAAGCGGCAACATCAGGTCTATCGCTTCGGTAACCGGCACAAAGGTGCCTTCGTTCAATTGATCCCGAATAACATATTCGGGAAAGTACCCCGTGCCGCCGCGCTGCAAAACATACCGCAGGCCCATCATGCAATTGCCCAAAAAAAGCGTCTGTCCTGCCGCTTTGCGCGCTGCTGACCGCACGTGGTCCTGATAAACTTCGCCTAACTCGAGATTTACGAAAACTGGGTCTTTGCCCGCGCCGAGGGTTTCGACCAGCAATAAACGTTCCGGTGCCAGTTCGTGATATAGAACGCGCCGATCAGATGGTTTTTCGTGGGTCAGTGCGGCATCCAATACATGCGTCGCCACGGCCTCGACCATGTTGAGGTCATGATCGTAGTTCAGGGTCAGTAGTAGCTGGCCATGGCGTTGTTCATAGCGAACGGCCAGATCGACCAGTAATGGATCCCAAACGCTGAGCTGTGCACCAAGGCGAAGGGCGATCCGGTGCGGTGTCTGCCCCGGAAGGTCACGAGAGGCGAAGGACCACAATGACAACATCTGCTCGGCATAGGGTCGAAACTGCTGTCCGAATTCTGTCAGGTTGGTGCCGCCTGCGCCCCGAGTGAACAAGGGCTTTCCGGTTTCCTCTTCGATCAGTTTGATACGGGCGCTGACCGCTGTCTGAGTGATGTTGAGGTGTCGTGCAGCGGCATGGAAGCCACCGGTGTCTGCAACGCACAGAAATGTCTCAAGGGCTTTGATTTGCATGTCGAAAGTATTTTTTGATCGAAGTGATAAAATCAATTCATTTTTTTCAGCTGTTGCCTTCGGATATGCTGGCCGTAGCAGATCAGCCAGAGGAAACATCATGCTGGACAAAAGCCACAAACCCACCTGGACCAGTTTTGAAGAGGCGACTAAAGCCGATTGGGACGCCGTCAAGGAGTATGAAGAGGCGTTCAACGCCGCCCTTCCAGACCGAATCCTGGACGCGATCCGTTCCCTGGACGAAGCGCGGACCCCATACCCGGTCAATCGTTACCAGCACAGCCTTCAGGCCGCGACGCGTGCCCACGAGGATGGTGCGGATGAAGAACTGGTGGTCGCGGCACTGATCCATGACACCGGAGATATTCTGTCACCGTATAACCACGGTGAGTTGTCGGCAGCGATGATGAAACCTTATGTCAGCGAGAAAACCCACTGGATATTAAAACACCACTGCGTGTTCCAAGGCTATTACTACAATCACCACCTGGGTGGTGATCGTAACGCCCGCGACAAGTACCGCGACAGCCCCTATTGGGAGGACTGCCGTTACTTCTGCCATGAATACGATCAGAAGGCGTTTGATCCCGAGTATCCGACCAAACCGCTTGAGTTCTTTGAACCCATGCTGCGCCGCGTCCTGAACAAGGGCGAAGGCCATATGGAACTGAATGAAACGTCCGAGGGTTAACAGGCGGCCATCAGACGATAAACGATCTGCGCGGCGGTGAAGTCCCAGGCGGCATTGCCGTTAGGGGCCAGTTCCACCACGTCGAAGCCTATGCATTTGCGGCCTTTCAGGGTGTGTTCTACCAGCCGTAACGCCTGATAATATCCCAGGCCACCGGGCACCGGAGTTCCGGTGGCGGGCATGATCGCCGGGTCCAGCCCGTCGACATCGAAACTGACATAGACCAGCTCGGGGAAATCCTCTGGCAGGTCGACAGTGTGGATATTGCCTGTGACCAGATCTTCTGCATCTACGTGGAAGATGTGGTTTTTCAGGCGGCTCTGTGCCTCTTCAGTCGAAAAGGCACGGACACCGAACTGAGCCAATCGAACGCCTTCTTCGGCCAGCAGGTGCATGACCGAAGCATGGGAGTGTTTTTCCCCCTGATAGGCGTTGCGCAGGTCAGCATGGGCGTCGATCTGAACTATGCCGATGGGTTGACCTAACGCGCGGGCCACTCCCATGACGGCGCCGTAACTGAGGGAATGCTCTCCGCCCAAAGTCACTGGAACCCTACCAGCGCGAACAGCGGCTTCGGTGCGCTGGGCAAGACGCTCCATGATCTCGGACAGGGCGGCGTCGCAATCCACCGGTTCTTCGGTGAAGATCCCCTCGACGCATGGCTCGGCGTGCCCGGTGATGCGTTCCAGCTCATTGCTGGCTTCGATGATGGCATCAGGCCCTTTGGCCGTGCCCGAGCCGTAAGAGACCGTGCGCTCTAGCGGCACCGGGATCACGCGAAAACGGGCATCCTCGGTGCGCTCAGATGCGGTTAGTTCACTGTCGAGGAAAATGCTCATGAGAGTCTGTCCTTAAAGTCGTCATAGCCGAACTGCTTGATGATCTTCAGCTCGTCCGTTTCGCTATTCCACAGGGCAATGGTGGGTAACGGTACGCCGTTGAACGTATTGGTCTTGACCATCGAATAATGCGCCTGATCCAGGAAGGCAAAACGCTGGCCGATTTCCAATGGCTGATCCCATGTGTAATCCCCGATCACATCACCGGCCAGACAGGAGGGGCCGCCCAGACGGTAGGTGTGGCCTGCTTCGGTCTCATCCATCAGGGCGGGACGATAGGGGGCTTCGATCACGTCAGGCATGTGGCAGGTTGCCGAGATATCGGTGATTGCAAGGTTCATACCATTGGTTGGCAGGTCGAGGATTTCGCCGACCAAGATACCTGCGTCCAGAGCGACCGCCTCACCGGGTTCGAGATAGACTTCGATACCGTATTTCTCGCGGATGTCCCGGATGAAAGCCACCAGCCCGTCGCGGTCATAGTCGTCGCGCGTGATATGATGACCGCCTCCAAAGTTCAGCCATTTGAATTGGCCGAGGAAGGGCTCGAGTTTTGGCAGGACGGCTTCCCAAGTGCGTTGCAATGGCGCGAACCCTTGTTCGCAGAGCGTGTGCATGTGCAGGCCATCAACCCCGGTCAATTCGTCGGTCGTCAACTGACTGATTGGGGTGCCAAGGCGAGAGCAGGGCGCACAGGGGTCATATTTTGGGATCTCGCCTTCGGAATGCTCCGGGTTGATGCGCAGACCGACCTGAACGCCAGCGTTCCGAGCTTTGGCAAGAAACCGTTCTTTTTGCGCTGGTGAGTTGAATATGATGTGATCGGACAACGACAGAATTTCATCGACGTCCGCATTCTTGTACCCGGCGCAGAAGGTCGCGACCTCGCCACCATATTCTTCGCGACCCAGCCGTGCTTCGAAAATGCCGGACGCGCATGTGCCGCCTAAATGTTGGCGGACAAGCGGGGCGAGCGAGAACATCGAGAATGCCTTGAGAGCACTCAGCACATGGGCACCGGATCGGCTTCCAATATCGGCGAGAATGGTCAGGTTCCGCTCGACGGCTTTTTCATCAACCACGAAGCATGGGCTTGGCACGCGGCTCAGGTCAAAGCTGCGAAAGGCTCCGGCGTCTCCGGCCTGTGTGGTCATCATGTCGGACATGTCCGGCACCTCCGAATTGTGGAGGGTCCGGGGGCTCTGCCCCCGGACCCCC
>NZ_JBXWNV010000018.1:0-38730 GCF_059610545.1 Ruegeria sp. CDSC068 | reverse complement strand
CGCGGGATGGAGCAGCCCGGTAGCTCGTCAGGCTCATAACCTGAAGGTCGTAGGTTCAAATCCTACTCCCGCAACCATTACTGTCGAACAAGCCGCCCACGGGCGGCTTTCGTCGTTCTGGGACGCCCCTAACGCCAGCAATCCCAAAAGTTCCCCAACCAACTCAATCGCATACTTCCATTCTTCAGGGTGCCGTAATCAGCAGCGAGTATAATAGAAGTGCTCGATCACTCCTTAGCCACGTTTGATAAACGCTGCCTCCATCCAGTTTTGCCTCCATCCAGCTTTCGACTACACTTGAGTAGCGCGTAAATTTCCGTATCCACACACGGCTCAGTGTTTCTTCAATCACTGGCGCAGAAAGGCCTTCGGTTCGCTCAATTTCGTCAAGGGCAGCGATGTCAGTGAAGCGCAGATAGCGACCGTTGCAAACCAGGTTGCATTCTGAGAAGCGGGCACTCTTTCTGAAACAACGAACTTCTGCCGTAATCCCGAAACGTTCGGCGGCAACGCCAGTAAAACCTTCGGCAATTTGTATTTGTGCGGTGTTCCCAGAAAGGTGTTGTGATGATCTTTCCCAAAGTTGAATATGACCTCCTAATCAGAGGTGTCATTTTTGGAACGCAAACTCGCCGCCATACTTGCCGCTGACGTTGTTGCATACTCTTCGATGATGATCGAAGACGAAGATGCCACTTTGATGCACCTCAAGACTCATCGCGAATGTGTTTTTGATCCCAAAGTCAGCCAATACAAAGGCCGGGTGATCAAGTTGATTGGGGATGGCACATTGGTTGAGTTTCCCTCTGTCGTGGATGCTGTTCGGTGTGCCATCGAGATCCAGAAAGATCTGGCGGTTCAAAACTCAGCGATAAAACTGCGCATCGGAGTGCATCTGGGCGACGTGATTGTTGATGAGGGCGATGTCTACGGGCACGGTGTCAATCTGGCGTCGCGCCTAGAAGCCGCAGCAAAAGTGGGCGGGGTTTGCATCTCTTCCATAGTTTATGAAAGTCTGGGAAACCTGATTGAAGAAACCTTTGAAGATGGCGGTGCCCAGCACCTCAAAAACATAACAAAGCCCGTCAAAATATACCATTTGGCACATGAAGGTTCTGAAAAATACGAGCCCAACCTAACCGGACGGGATAAGCCCTCAGTCGCGGTTTTGCCGTTTTCAAACGTAAGCGGCAATGCTGAGCAGCAGTTTTTCAGCGACGGCATTTCCGAAGACATCATTACCGGACTGTCCCGCTTTCGGACCTTGTTTGTGGTCGCGCGCAATTCGTCGTTTCGGTTCCGGGACTCAGATCTGGAGATTGGTGAAATCGCGGCAAAGTTGGGGGTACAATACCTTGTCGAAGGCAGTGTTCGAAAAGTCGGAAACAGAGTGCGCATTTCGGCTCAGCTGATCGCGGCTGACTCTGGAAAACATATCTGGGCTGAGCGTTACGACCGCGAACTGGAAGACATCTTTGCGGTTCAGGATGAGGTGACCCAAAGCGTCGTCGCGGTTCTTCCAGGTCGGGTTCAAAGCGACGTGGCCAACAATGTCTTGAACAAGCCCACAGACAAGATGAAGGCATACGAACTCTTGCTGCGAGGGAAAGCACTCCGAGACGGGTTGAACGCCGCCGACAACGCCACAGCCAAGGGATATTTTGAAAAAGCGCTGGCAATCGATCCCAATTACGCGCGGATCTATATGTATCTGGCCGATACCTATGTCGTCGACCTTTGGCTCGGTCTTGCCGACGCCGATGCGCCCTCCCAAGCATTGGAAATCGCGCGTCAGGGCGCGGCTTTGGACAACAAGGACGTCTATATTCAGGACCAACTTGGATATGCGTACCTATGCGCGGGCCTCTGGGATCAGGCCGATACGCAGTTTCAAAAAACACTGTCATTGATTGAAAATGAAGCGGAATCGATGGCTTGGTGCGGATATGGGTTTCTGTTGTTGGGGCAGCATGAAAAGGCCCATGAAATAGTTGTCGAGGCCATGCGACTTGACCCCCTGCATCCGCCTTCTCTCGATTGGATTATCGGACAGGTATATTTCTTTTTGGGTCGATATGATGACGCTGTCAGCAAGCTGATTGGCGAAGCACGGCTGAACTCATTGGCCGCTGCGTTTCTAGTGGCAGCATACGCGCACTCGGGCCGACAAAAAGAGGCGGAGTCCTCGTTGCAAGCCTTTGTCCGCCACCGCCGCCAGGAGTTTTCAAGCCGCGGGATGGCAGTTCCGGAAAACACGTTGATTGCTCTGGCCGGTGGCTTTCAACCAATGTGGCGCAATTTGTCAGATTGGGAACACATTGCCTCTGGTCTGCGCCAAGCTGGATTGGCAGAGTAGGCGACGCCCATTTTCTATGTCTTCGGTGATTGGTCGTTGCCAACTTCCGCTCCGGGTTGCGAGCTGCCGCTGAATGTACGAATTGTTGAGGGTAGTGTCGGTTTTTTCGAGTGAACAAGTCTCTGACAAGTGTAGACACTCAACAAAACAGAACCCGATTGGTGTCCGTGAACCAGCACTTTTGATTTCGCGGCTCCCTTCCAATTGAGAGCCTCTCAAGATTTGGTCCCTATTTCAGGGGATACCTCGGCCTCATCCAGATCCAACACCGCGGGGTCGATCATGCGCTTGTCAGCGCTCATCTTAACAGAGTTTCGCATGGCCTTGCTTCGCCGCAGCAAGCGCCGGAAACTTGCCTCGTCGAGCATAAGCAGCGTCGACGGTGCCAATGCCCGCACGTTTACGCGACGGGGCCGTTTCAATAACATGGCCAATTGCCCGAACATTTCACCACGACCCAGCCGCGAGGTGTGCCGGCCGAGTTCCACTTCAACAGCTCCGGAAGCAATGAAGAATACACTCTGGGCGAATTCGTCTTTGGAAATGATGGTATCACCCGCGTTGGCATATCGAGTACGCAGCGCCCGGCTGAGTTTCCTAAGCGAAGACTTGTCGAGATCGGAAAACAGTGGGAACTGCCGGACCAGATCCCGTCCTTTAAGAGTGATGTCCAACTTTGGACGTCCTTCAGATAACGTACGTCGCGTCGCCACTTCCTGCATCAACACGGAATAGAGTTCTTCGCCCACAAGGCCGTCTTCGCGCATGACCGCATATTCACGTTCTTCAAGGCGCAGCGCGGTTCGCTGGATGAATCGTCGCTCTAACTTTTCGGCGTAACCGGGAAATTGCAGTCTCAGACCATCAAGCGCCGTCTCAACCGCCTCGGATCGACGCGCCAACACTTCATCCAGCAATTCCGCAACCCGGCGGCCATGGATCCGGCGGATGCGGCCGCGGACGAACCCATCGAGGTCCTGCAGGATCAGACGTTGCATGAGCAATCTTTCGAACCTATCCGTTGTGATACGCGTGAGTGGGAACGAAATTCGAAGCCGGTTGTGCAGAAACACGGCGATCCGAAAAGATCTGCCGTAAACGACCGACCGATTTGATGCGCGCTGATAGCCGATCCGCCCGCCAGTCCGTGCGCCTTCAATGAGCCGATCCGCATCGGACAAAATCTTCTCACTCAGAACCGATGACATGGTGCGTTCTCGCATCCTGGCCAATACAGAGTCCCGCTCTGCACCGGCCAGCGCAATAAGACCAAGCGTGACCCGGTCACGATCCAGGATCTGCGCACTGTCTTCAGCGGCCTTTACGGCCTCGTCCAGGCGTTCACTAAACTGTTTGGCTTCGTTCCTGACGATATCGTGCGTCAGGTTATAGTTTTCTGCTGTGCGGGACATGTCCTCGCGAACCGATTGCAAGGCGACGGCGACCACCTGACGCGACAGGGCGGTATCAAGCGGAGAAAGCCTGTCGAGCCCCAGTTTTGTGATCACCATGCGCAAGGTTGTACCCTGAACAATCAGTGTAAACAGCGTAAAGCCAGTGGCCAGAATGCCGACCAGGCGCTTCGTCTCAAGCGGGATGTGCGTGCTTTCGGTGACTGCCAGAGCCAGAGCCAGCGTCACGGCACCACGCAGCCCACCCCACAGTATTGCGGTGCGATAGGGGCGTTCGACAGCAGGTGACAAACCGATTGCCGTAAGCAATGGCAGCAACCCGAACAGAATTGCCGCCCGTGCGAACATGGCGGCCAGAACCACCACAACCAGCAGGCCAAAGTCGGACGGCCGCACCTCTTCCAGCAATCGTGGTATCAGCAAGGCTGCAAGAATAAAGATCAGCGCGCCTGCCCAATGTGCCAGTAGGTCCCAAACTTCTTGCAGATTTGTCCAGGTGGCCGGTGACAAACGACCGGGGCCTGTGAGGTTGAGCGTAAGACCTGCAGCCACCACTGCGATGACACCCGAAGCTCCGACGCTTTGTTCTGCAACGATATAGGCGAGATACGGCAGAGACACGGATATTGAAATCTGCGCCATTTCCCAGCGGCCTACGAAAGCCATCAGCCAAACCGCCGTGCGCGCCATGAGCCAACCGGTGAGAACTCCACCTGCGATCAACAGCGGAAATTGCCCCACGGCTTCACTTAGCAGTGGATTGGGTCTCCCGAGCATGACAAAGCTCATGAATAGCCCGAAAAGAGCAATCGCAGCAGCATCGTTAAGAAGGCTTTCGCCCTCGATTATTCGCGACAGCCTGCGCGGTGCCGAAATCGACCGGAAAATGCTGACAACCGCTGAGGGATCCGTTGTCGATACAATAGCACCGATCAACAGACACGCGGCCAACGGCAGCGTACTTGCCCAACTGAGCGCATAGCCAATGGAAAGCGTCGCAACAATTACTGCCACAACGGCCATCATCAGGATGGGCATCCAGTCATCCAGCATCCTGCGCAGGTTCATGCCGAGTGTCGCCTGAAAGAGCAGCGTGGGCAGGAAAACATAGAGGAAGACGTCTGACCGGATCGGTAGATCGATAATTGCCTGCGCCCCCGGGTTCAATGCATCCGTCAGGTCTGTGTCGAGAAAGAACGTCGCGCCAAGCCCGATCACTATCCCCAGAACGGCGAGGATAACGCTGTAGGGCAGGCGCATTCGCGCGGCCAGCGGTTCCGCCACACCGATGACAACAAAAAGAGAAGTGATGATGGTCGTAATGACGACGATATCCATAGCTACGTATTACCTGAGAACTCGAGTAAGTGGAATCCACTCTTAAAGCCGGATCGACCACGTTGAATCAATGTGTGAGCTTTCAGATGCCCGGTTAGAGCCCTATCCGGCCGTTCACCACCATTTAGGTCGATTAAAACTAGGTGATAAATGGCAGTTGAGCGGGACATTACAGTCAATCCGACAACTAAGGGCTGACAGTGTTTTGCCGTTCTTCTACTTCTGGGGCGTTTTCAAGCTGGAGGATGCGATGATTAGTCTAAAGACATTTTCAAAACCTGAACTCGCCCGTCGTGTGGCCGACATTGCTACGCTTGAGGGCGAATTTTTGCTGCGCTCTGGGAAGATCTCGCACCGCTATTTCGATAAGTATCGGTTTGAAGGTGATCCGCTTTTGCTGAAGCCACTGGCGCAGGCGATGAGCTCCCTTTTGCCCTCGGATACGGAAATTATTGCGGGGCTTGAGCTGGGAGGTATCCCCTTGGTCACGGCGATTTCCCTTGAAACCGGGTTGCCAGCAGCATTCGTTCGAAAGGCGGCAAAGACCTACGGAACGTGTCGCGCAATAGAGGGCCAGGACATCGCCGGGAAAAAGGTAACGTTCATCGAGGATGTCATTTCCACGGGTGGTGCAGTTACTGAAGCTTATCAGCTTGCGGTGCAGGAAGGCGCTGACGTTCTCGCGGTCGTCTGCGCTATCTGGCGCGGAGAAAGGGAACTGACAATTCAGGGCGTTCCTACCCTTCCTGTTCATCCAGTATTTTTGCATGCTGAATTGGAGCGCTGAAGAACTGCTGGACCCAAAGATCTACTGGAACAAGGGGCTCAATGCAGCCATTCTCTGGGCCGGCATAGACGGGCAGGATGAGCCTTTAGCGGTCATTGCTCAGTGGCGGATATTGTCCGAGGTTTGAGCATGTAGATTTACCGATATCCAAGACACCCATGCCGCGACGGACATCATTCCTTTTGATGGCATCGGTTTTCGTTATCGGCGGCGCTTTGGGCGGCATGATTGCCCACTCAACCTTCAAACAACCAGTTACAGACCCAACGGTTGAGGATGAAAGCGACGACAGACAAGCACAGCTGACGCGACAGGCTGTCATGGAAAAATCCGCAGCATCTTTACAGGCTGTGAACTTTGCCGAACAGGCACGTGGCATGATCTTTCCTATCTTTGATCGACCACGACAGGAACTAATCAACAGCGTTTTTCAGCATGTCATAGAAACCGACCCAAACTACTTCGGCGGATATGCAGGTGCAGCCCAGACCCTTGCGACATTGGCTATACTGTCACCACGTGGACCCATCAGGGACGAGTTCGCTACACAGGCGGAAGCGATGGTACAAAAGGCCGTCACCTTTGGTCCGACCGAGCCTTGGGTTCAATCTGCCAAAGCATGGGTTGAGGTAGCTAAGGGCGACTATGACACCGCATACCACCTTTCATCTCGAGCCAAAGAAATGTCTGCGCAGGACGGGCACATATTGGATTTTCACGGCGCGGTCTCACTTTTCTCAGGGCGGTTCGACGATGCGATAGAAGCGGCGGACCGTTCGTACCTTAAGGGTCGGAGCAATCAGCGATTTGCGAGCCGCAACATTTTCGGCGCGGCCAACTACCACCTTGGAAATTATGAAAAGACGCTGGAAGGCTTTGAGGCCGCTACCGCCTTTGGCGACCCGGTAAGCGCGCCGTCATTGGCCTATCAGGCCGCTGCTTTGCAGAAACTGGGGCGGAGTTCGGAGGCTTCCAGAAAACTGCAAGAGCTCGAACGCAGTTGGCCCAACGCGCCACTCGACGTCATGTTCTACGGCATTTATCAAAACGCCGAACTTGCCGATGAACTGCTTGCGCCACTTGAAGAGCTTGGCTGGGTACCGAAAGCAGAGAAAGTTGGCGCCAACGAGGCAAACGCAGATTGATAGTGTTGAAGTTGGCTGGAGCCATCGACGTCATTTATTCGTTCATTTGTTCCTGTCGGGTCGGAGGCGGACGTCTGCCTCAATGGGCTACGCCGCAGCATTACTGAGCAATGTTGGAGGTCTGCTTTGGGCCGTTCGTTTAACTATGTTAAGTCCGGTTTCTGCGCATCGCAGACCATCGCGCCCTGAGCACCACTGGAAACTTTGGGCTCGATGCGGACCTTCGCTGCAGTACATCCGAACGACCACTCTGCGGACAAAGTTGCCTTTCGCGGCAGCGCAGCAAATGCACGCTAAGGGAGATCTACCTGCAATAAACCACTGCATTCTGAAAAGAGTTGGATCAGCAGGTGTCATTTCTGTCAAAGGCAATACAGACGTTTGGCCGCCAAAAAACAGCCCGTGTTTACAGCGTTTTCTTGATTAGCGCCTCGTATCTCAGCATGATCCCGTTATGGCGATTGAAATCGACAAATGGCTGGACGATCTCGAACTGGGACAATACTCAGACGCTTTTGCACGGCATGATATCGACGCGCGTGTACTACCACTGCTGTCAAACGACGACCTTAAAGAGCTTGGGGTTAGTCTGGGCCACCGAAAAATCATCCTGGCAGCGGTTCAGGAATTGACTGGCCAAAAGCACTGGTCTCAACCGCCACAAGCCGTAGACGCGGATGCAGGTGAAGTCGGCCGGGTCCCCATTTCGGATGAATCGCAAGGCGTGACCTTATCCGCAAGGAAGCCTGCTTCATTAGCGCTCGCAGAGAGGCGTCACTTAACAGTTTTGTTTGCTGATCTCGTCGCCTCGACTGAGTTGACTAACCGGTTTGATCCCGAAGACATGCGCGAACTGCTGCAGAGCTACCAGGATGCGGTTGCAGGTGCAGTTAGCAGGTATGGCGGCTACGTCTCGAAGTATTTGGGCGACGGTCTCCTGGTGTTTTTTGGCTGGCCGACGGCATATGAAGATCATGCAGTTCGGGCTGTAAAGGCTGGTCTTGAGGCCGTTCGGCGGGTCAGAGAGCTTAAAACACCTGACGGTGAGCGTTTGTCAGCCAGGTTAGGTATCGCGAGTGGCGACGTGGTAGTTGGCGATACGATCGGTGAAAACACCTACGAAGAAGGGGCCATGACGGGGCCAATTGTCAATCTGGCAGCGCGGCTTCAGGAACACGCAGAACCGAACTCAGTTGTTTTATCTGCTGAGGAGACCGAAGAAACTTTGCATCGGCTATTTGAGTTTACGTCTCTTGGACAAACCGAGCTGAAAGGTTTCAAAGAACCACGGACCCTTTTGACTGTCGTATCAGAACACAGCGCGGAAAGCCGGTTTCGAGCGTCTTATAGGGACGAAAGTGGCAGCGTCATGATTGGTCGCGACTACGAAAAAGGTATCCTTTTACAATCATGGCTGCGTGCGCAGAACAGTCAGGGAGAGGTTGTTCTGCTTGCCGGTGAAGCTGGAATCGGTAAATCGCGATTGGCGGAAGAGTTTCTCGCTAATGCCGTAGCGGCTAGCGAAGCTGATATTATCAGGCTGAACTGCTCTCCTTACCTTTCCAGTAGCCCGTTCCACCCCGTCGCCCAGAGGATTTCTCAGGATGCTGGTGTGGGGACAGATTTTGATGACGATCAAATTCTCGATCTTGTCAAAAAAATGTTGGAAAGCCGGGAGGGCTTGGAATGGGAAAAGGTTCTGCCCGTCTTTGCCGCGCTGGTTGCGCCTCACAGTGCTCTTGCCCGAAGCGTTCTCGATATGTCACCGCAGGAGCAACGTGACCTCACGATTCAGACGTTAATCCACACGGTTCAGGTACGCGCAAGCACGCGTCCTGTTATTCTTTGTGTTGAGGACGCGCATTGGATTGATCCTTCCACCCAAGCTCTTTTGGATCGCTTCAAAGCAATTTGCGCAGATCTGCCTTTGATGATTTTGATCACCCACAGGCCCGGCTGGGAACTTGCCCATGATGACGGCGAAGCGCACGTACATACGCTCCAGCTGCGTCGGTTTGATACGACCCATGTTTCGAACCTAGTTCTCAATGTTACCGGAAAAGCACCGGACGATGCGCTAATCGCCACAATCATTGAAAAGACGGACGGCGTGCCATTGTTCGTCGAGGAGTTGGCCCGGGCGATTGTTGAGGCGGGTGAGCACGGGCAAGTCCACATACCTTCGTCTTTGAAAGGCACATTGATGGCACGTCTTGACGCAGTCTCACCAGAGGCCAAACAAGTAGCGTTAACAGGAGCCGTCATTGGACGGGAGTTCGAGCCTAGCTTGCTGGCTTCCGCAATAGGTCTTGCCAGTGCGGAAATTCAATCTCGTATAGAAGAGCTGTCTCGAACGGGTTTGATCTTTGAAAGCGGGCACAATCGAGGGTATTTCGTTTTCCGTCATGCCCTTATTCGGGATACCGCCTATCAATCCATGTTGGGCTCAACCCGCAGGCAACAACACGCAAACGTGGCCCGTGCTTTGATGCAGTTGCGGTCAGCAGAGATTGAACGCCGGCCCGAGTTGGTTGCCCGCCATCTTTCAGAGGCCGAAGAATGGCGTGCTGCGTTCGACAAATGGCAGACGGCAACCGAAATGGCATTGGCGCGATCCGCCAGCCAAGAGGCGATGGTCAACGCTAGGGAAACACTCAAAGCGGCTGAAAATCTTGGATCTGACAACGGCGTCGAAACGATCAAAGCCAAAATCCTGATTGGTCGCAGCCATGACAGCCTGGGTCAGTTGCCAGAGGGGATAGCGGCTTTGAAAGAGGCCTCGGACGCCGCCCGTGGAATAAACGATGTGGCGCTCGCCGCTGATGCTGCGAACCATTTTGCGGACTCGTGTATGATGTCGAGTAAGAGACACGGCGAGGCCATTGAGCTTTGTGTTAGAGCTCTGAACGACCTTCCCGACGATGACGAAGTTCGGCAGTGCAGATTGATGAGCCAACTTGCACGGGCACATATGTTTGTCGGCCAGTTTTCTGAAGGCGCACGCTTTGGTCAGCAATCAATGGAACTGGCCGCGAAACTGGGGGACTATAAATCCCAATTCTCAGTGATGATGATGCATTTTGGGGCACCATTCGTCGCACGCAAAGGAAGAGAGGTACGTCATTGGCGTGAAAATCTTGATGCGATGCATCGAGCGGCCGAAAACCTGGGGAGTATTGATCAGGGCCGGGACCGAACACTTAGTCTTTTTGTCGGGGCCGAAATGGCCGACCGCGACTTGATGGATCATTCACTCGAATTGCTGACGGAGATTTCGGAAAAGGACAACCATCTGCAACTCTACTGGGTACAGAAACACGCACGCGCCATGGTTGCAATTATGGATGGCAATTTTGAGCAGGCGGAGATGCATGCCAACGAAGCGGTGAAAATCGGTCGACAGACACATGGAGAACATGTTGAGGGCGTCTTCGGTGTTCAGATGTTTACCATCCGCCGCGAACAAAACCGGTTGCACGAAGTTGCACCGGTGATCAAGAAGCTGATGACGGATAGCCCGGAAGACATTTCCTGGAAACCAGGATTTGGCCTTATTGCCGCCGAGTTGGGATACAAGGAACCAGCTGAACGCATACTGAATGAAATGGCAGAGAATGGCTTCGATCTTCCCCTTGATGCTATGTTTTCAACTACTTTGTCTTATCTCGCTGACATTTGTGTCGCAGTCGAGCATCTGGGACATGCTGAGACCCTCTATGAAATGCTGACCCCATACGAAGAGCTAACGATCACCGCTGGGGCCACAACAGTTTGCGCCGGGGCGGCTGCAAGACGTCTGGGCAATCTGGCAGCGGTGCTGAAAAACTGGGACGCCGCTGAGAGGATGTTCCATAAGGCCATCGAAATAGACACGCGCATGAATTGCCCACCGTGGATTGCGCACAGCAAGGCAGCGTATGCATCCGCGCTAAGGCAACGGGGTCGCACGAATGATTTGAAACTAGCGTTTCAACTAGAAGGGGAAGCGTTGGCAATTTCACAGCAATTGAGTATGGTTTTCCTTAGGTCAAAGCTCGAGGGAGTAGCTGTTTAAAGTCATTTACATGCTTGGGGGAGCATTATGCCAAGGTACATAATTGAGAGAAATTTTGCCGAGCAGCTGAACGTCAGCGACGACGACAAAATTCACATCAAAGAGATCAATGACGAAGTCGGGGTCGAGTGGATTTTCTCGTTCCTCAGCGCAGACAAGCGCAAAACATACTGCCTGTATGAGGCCCCCGACGAGGAAAGTCTCAGAAAGGCGGCCGAGCGCCTTAACATCCCAGCCGATGTCATAACACCCGTGGATCAGATAGATCCCGGAATATTCGCCTGAATATTCGCAGTTCAAACACCTAAACCGAGGCGATTCCTCTGCGGGGCAACGCGTCGGAAGTCACAACTACATGAGGCAGCCGCGCAAGAAGCCTGACCTGAAAACAGGGAGGCTTATGCATGTACGACATAAAAACACTCGACGGAAACACGGCAACTGTGGGTCAAGACGCTTTGGATGCGCTTAACTCCTCGCTTCGCGGAGGCGTCTACTTACAAGGCACTCCGGAATATGAAGGCGCAAGAACAACATGGAACAGCATGTTCGAACGTCACCCTGGGTTCGTGATCCGCGCGATGGGGGCGAGCGACGTACAGAAAGCTGTAAACTTTGTTAGAGACGCCAACCTCATAATGTCAGTCCGATCAGGTGGGCATCAAATTGCAGGGCACGCCGTTGCTGACGAGGCAGTATTGCTCGATCTGTCCCAGATGCAATCGGTACACGTGGACCCTGTCAACAAGACTGCTCGGGTTGCTCCGGGTGCATTGCTTGGCGATGTAGATCGCGAAACCCAGGCTCATGGGCTTGCTGTCCCTGTCGGCATCAATTCGACAACTGGTATCGCTGGTCTGACTCTTGGTGGTGGCTTTGGGTGGACGACGCGGAAGTTCGGAATGACGATCGACAATCTTCTGTCGGCAGAAGTTGTCACGGCAGATGGGGCGATAGTCAGCGCCTCGCCCACAAGCCACCCGGAGCTCTTCTGGGCCATCCGAGGTGGAGGCGGCAATTTCGGCGTCGTGACCTCATTCGAGTTTCAGTTGCATGATCTTGGGCCCGATGTTCTGTCCGGCCTGATCGTTCACCCGATCGAAAAGGCGCCAGAGCTGCTTGCGGAATTCGCAGCCATTGCAGATGATTCACCCGATGAGCTGACCGTCTGGAGCGTGATGCGAAAAGCTCCTCCTCTCCCGTTCCTACCAGAAGAGTGGCATGGGAGAGAGGTGCTGATTTTTGCGGCTTGCTACAGTGGTCCTATAGGCGATGGTGAAAAAGCCATGTTGGGTTTGCGCGCGCTAGGAGAACCGATTGCCGACGTCATCTCACCTCACAAGTTTGTAGACTGGCAAGCAGCATTCGACCCTTTGCTTACACCGGGCGCTCGGAACTATTGGAAAAGCCATGATTTCGACGCGCTTTCCTCGGAAGCAATCACAGGACTTCTCGAGGCGGTTTCCAGCCTTCCCGACCCTGCTTGCGAAGTATTTATAGCGCATGTAGGTGGCGCAATGGCACGCATTGAACCAGACTCAACAGCTTATCCGCAACGATCAGCACACTTCATAATGAATGTTCACACACGATGGGAAGACCCAAACAAGGATGGTGAGTGTATTGCGTGGGCGCAAGGACTTTATGATCAGATGCGGCCTCATGCGACCGGTAGCGCGTATGTAAACTTTATGCCCGAAGACGAAGCGGAACATATGGCTGGTGCATACGGCCTAAACAGCGGGAAGCTTTCGAAAATAAAGGGCAACTATGATCCAAAAAATCTGTTCAGGATCAATCACAACATAGTGCCTGAGTAGGGCCATCCGATTTAGAAAGACTGATCTGTATGGACGCATAGAGTTTATGCTTGAAATTTGACAACAAATATTTGGTTGTGCATTCAGACCACCCGATATTTTTCATGTCAAAAATGCCGATACTGTCATTGCTACTGTCAGGCGAATGCCGTGTTCCGCTGCGGCGGCAAGGGCTTTGCTGAACATTTGACCGCTTTGGGCTCAATGCGGTCGTTTGCTAAATTTTCCCGAGAGACCGCATTGCGGACATAGCTGCCATTCGCCCTTTCCCAAAATCCTCTTTGTGTCGCAGTCTTGCGCGTGACGTCCGCTTGACGACACGACCCCTATCAAACGATCATCTCCGAACTGTCATGTGGTACTTCGAGGAAAATCTCATGGAAGTATTCGGAAGTGAAGCACAACGACGCATGTCAACCATGGGCGAGCATCTTATGCAGCTGTTGGGTGATGACCCTCGGTTTTGTAGCCATGGGCGTGGTATACAGATTGCCAACGAATATAGCGGGGCGTTGGATGATGCCGTCGCAATGGCCCGAATTCTTGGCATCACGGCGATAGAAAGCATACCGCGTGAGGAGGTTGCGTTGGCGCGCGAACGAATTGAAAGCGAGGGTTTAAAGACCGACACGATTGCTTGCTATCTTGGCGGTCTGAACTGTGTCGAAGCCGCTCGGCAAGTGGTCGCAACTCAGGCGTTGCCCGAAGATTTATCCATACGAGTGATTGATCGTAGCTCTCCGCCAGAATGGCTTGAAGCTTTCGCAGAAGTCGCGTTGAGCCACGGTGTTTTACCGCCAATAGGTCCGGTGATGCGCGGATTGTCTCGGCCCGGATTTGCTATGGTCGTCGTTGATAAATCAGGTGCCCCAGTCGCAACTGCGGGTTCAGTTCTGTGTCATCCCTCCAGCAGTCGGCTGCGTAGTCGCGCACAATGGGGGCAGCTCTCGACCAAACCTGAACGCATGGGCGAGGGCATTGCAAAAGTCTTGGGGGCGATAGCTCTAATTCACTCGCATGAAAAGCTTGGGGCCACAGGGTTCAAGACAGGCATCGCTCCGGGCAACATTCCTTCTGCACGGCTTTGCGAAAGACTTGGCTTGGAGGACAGTGGAAGCGACATAGTCGCGATCATAGACCCTCTCGTATACTCAGAAGATCGGTTAACCAAGTGACCCATCCGGCTGTCTATGGTCGCATTGTGTAATCAGTGCTGCCAAGAGCCTGAGTTAGTTCCTTAAAATAGGTAAAACGGGGTAAACTCTAGTCTCATTTGGGCTCAAAGCGGTCGTCGGCGGCGGCGTGTAAGAATGGCGGTCTGGACAGTCTTACAAGGGAGCGTGGTGTGGGGAATGGACTTCTACCGCGGATCTGGACGTACTAGGCAACGCAAGGAGCGTGCCAACGGATCGAAGGCAAATGTTGTGATAGCACGACATGCTTCACGCCTGTCCTAAGCGGCGCTAGTCTCCCGTCATAGCAACGCTGAAAGGAGCCGCCCAATGTCCCTCTTCTCTAAACTCTTCGGTGGTGGTGAAAAGTCGGAGCTGGAGCCAGTCTCTTACAGAGGGTTCGAAATCTTTCCGGACCTTATGCCCGAAGGTGGCAAGTACCGCCTTCTAGCCCGTATCGAAAAGACCATCGGCGGAAATCGCAAGACCCATACAGTGATCCGGGCGGATGTTTTTGAGACCCGGGATCAGGGCGAAAGCTTCAGCATCGCAAAGGCGAAACAGGTGATCGACGAGCAGGGCGAACGCATTTTCGATTAAGCAAACAGACAGCCTAATATATGCGATGCAATCGACGGATGGTTCCGCAAATTAGACATCCGCCCCGATCTGGCGAAAGAACGCTAAGCAAGCCAAGCAGTCATTGGAAGTCTTAGATGCCCGATCCATGCAGCTACAATCTGGGTCCCAATTTCGTCTATTTTACAGCATGTGCTACCCTGTTGCATTTATCGTATGCAATTGGGGGCTGAAGATATGTGGAACATGGAACAGTTTGTAGCGGACTGCCGGACCGCAGTAGATCAGGACGCGTCTCACAAATCGGTGGCTGAGGTGGTGGACCGGGCGATGCGCGATCCCGCGGGCGTGACGCAAGCCTTGGGAGAGCCGACCGAAAGCGGTATCTTTCCCATTTACAAGTCAGGTGATCTGACAATCGTCAACGTCGTATGGAAGCCAGGAATGACCATAATGCCCCACAATCACGAAATGTGGGCCGTGATCGGTATTTATGGTGGTCGAGAAGATAACATTTTTTGGCGGCGCGTAGCAGATGACCCTAACGGACGCATTGAAGCGGCGGGGGCTCAAGCATTGTCGACGGGTGAATATGCTCCCCTTGGTAAGGACCTCATTCACTCGGTTACAAACCCTATCCCCAAGTTGACCGGAGCAATCCACGTATACGGCGGGGATTTTTTTGAAGCTGAGCGGAGCGAATGGGATCCTGAAAACCTGACGGAACATGCCTATGACATGTCGAAGGTTCGCGCGTTATTCGAGGACTAGTTTGCAGTTTGACAATTTGCGCTGGCAATGCCTGAGGCATGTTCCGTCTATACGGCAGGCTTCGCTGATTGCCGATTACTATCTCGTTGAATTGACACGGGGTGATGATCTCGGATTATGGGCAGATGAGCAAATTACAACGCCCCCCGAAGCCTCGGCCACGCCCATTTCTTCCTAATCCGGACCGCTACGAGCAAATGGTCTATCGCCGTTGTGGGCAGTCTGGCATAAAGCTACCCGCGATAAGCCTTGGGCTATGGCACAACTTTGGTGGGGATACCCCGCACCAGACAAAGCGCGATCTCTGCCGCACTGCTTTTGACTTGGGTATAACGCACTTTGATTTAGCAAATAACTATGGCCCGCCGCCGGGATCGGCGGAAGAAGCATTCGGTGAAATTTTAAAAACTGATTTCGCAGGCTATCGGGACGAACTCATCATATCTACCAAGGCAGGGTATGATATGTGGCCGGGCCCCTATGGGGAGTGGGGATCACGAAAGTATCTTGTGGCCTCTTGTGATCAGTCGCTCAAGCGGATGGGGTTAGAATACGCAGATATCTTTTATTCCCACCGTTACGATCCAGATACCCCTCTGGAAGAAACTATGGGGGCCTTAGACTATATAGTGCGCTCTGGGCGCGCACTTTACGTCGGAATTTCAAGCTACAACTCGCAACGAACGCGCGAAGCGCTGGCCATCTTGAAAGACCTTGGCACGCCGTGCCTGATTCATCAGCCGTCGTATAACCTACTCAACCGTTGGGTTGAGCGGGACGGGCTGTTGGATACGCTTGACGAATTGAACGTGGGATCGATTGCGTTCACGCCACTTGCCCAGGGTATTTTGACATCGAAGTATCTGAACGGCATTCCCGAAGACAGTCGTGCGACCCAAGGCAAGTCTCTATTGGACGGCATGATCAACGAACGTTCATTGACGAGTGTCAGGGCTCTAAACGATATAGCGGCGTCACGCGGTCAATCATTAGCTCAGATGGCGCTTGCTTGGGTGCTGAGAGGTGACCGGATTACGACAGCCCTTATTGGCGCTTCGCGTCCTGAGCAGATCGTGGATTGCGTAGGTGCGGTCCAGAATTTGGAATTTACCGAAGCGGAACTCGCTAAGATTGACGAGGTAAGCTCGGAAGAGGAAATCAATCTCTGGGCGCGATCCTCGGAAATTGAGTAAGATTGTTGACCACTGATTTTTGGTGCTAGCAGGTTCTTCTGCTTAATCGCATGGCGTTTCTGCTTTGGGCTCGAAGCTGTCATTCGCTGCGCTCGGCATGAGTATCCGCTTTGCGGACTTTCCCGTCATTCATACGGCTTTGACTGGCGCTTCCGACCCAGAGCTGCCCTTGGATAAGGCCACGGCGATCGGCAGGAGTAATCCCAAAACTACAGAACCCAAACCTTTTTAGCGTTATGTTTGCAAAGTAGTGTGGCACTCATAATCATTCTTGAGCGGCCAGCCACAGATCGTAGACGAGTTTTGCTGCGGCAACATCCATAATTGCAATTCCAACGGAATCGTAGATTACCGTAGAGCCTTCGGGAACGCTCTTCAGGCCCGAATAGATCTCGCCTGCTTCAGCGAAAATTGCACAGTTGGCTCCCCTGATGTTTCCAGCCTGATCACGAGCTGCCTCTGACGACTCAACGATGACCGTATGATCCATGGCAGAGTCATCAAGTTCGCGCCCTTCGCTCGTGTTCCACCCGACTGCTGTCACGAACGCGCCAGGTTTCAGCCAGGCACCCTGCAGGATTGGTTGCTTTGCGGCTGTTGTACAGGCCACAATATCCGCGCCTTGAACTGCGGCTTCCGCATCCGGAAAAAAAGTAGCTCCAACACGGTCCGCAACTTTACGCCCTTTGGTTTCATCACGCGCCCACAACCGCAATTCTTTCCATTCGATCACCTCTGCCAAGGCGTCGACATGCGCTTCAGCCTGAACGCCATTACCCATAATCGTAACGACATCTACCGATTTAGGAGCCAGTTTTCGAACGGCAGCAGCCGAACCTGCAGCTGTGCGCATTTCAGTAATCAACCGACCATCAAGCAGAGCGAGCGGAGAACCGGTTTCCTTGTCCAGGACAAGGATAACGCCTTGGTGAGTGGGAATGTCCGTCCCGGCATTTGAATGGTAGAGGGTAACGATTTTGACCGCCATTGCGGTTCCTATGGCAGGCATTGCCGCGATGATAGCGTCGTGCCCCGGAACAGGAACAATCTGGCGAACAGGCTGTGCAACTTTGCCAGCCGAAAATTCACTCAGTGCTGTTTC
The DNA here is from genome assembly GCF_059610545.1 of Ruegeria sp. CDSC068. NCBI lineage: Bacteria > Pseudomonadati > Pseudomonadota > Alphaproteobacteria > Rhodobacterales > Roseobacteraceae > Ruegeria > Ruegeria sp. CDSC068. Next base: position 21,001 of record NZ_JBXWNV010000018.1, on the reverse strand, counting down.
CATTGCGTTAATCAACGGTTGCCATTCCAGCAGGCTTGCAACTTGTTTTTCGCCTATGATTGGGAGCGTTTCTAATTCTTGAGTTGCCATTCAGGAACCTTTCTGATTACGCCTTCGCCTAAGCGGTTTTCAGCAATCAACGCATAGGTACAGCACGGTAAGATTTCCGTCCACTATGCCGAACCAAGCGGCAAAAAACCGACGACTGCATTGGGCTCGAAGCAGCCATTCACTACAGCTTGCATGAGTGTCCGCTCTGCGGACAAAGCCGCCGTTCGCCCCAGCTTGTGCCAAAGACCGCCATGCGGACAAAGCCGCCTGATGCTGGTGCGGCGAATTTTGCCTCCATGGACCGGCAAAGTGCCGGTTCCGTCGCCGCTGTGCAGCGTGATTTCCCGAAACCGGGCATTGAAATCCGTGAAATTGGCCCAAACCGGAACCGTTCGTTCACTGCAACGGTTTCGGAAGTCTTACATGCGGACCAATCTGTCCTTCAACCGGTGACCAGTGCCACCGGTTGAAGTGTTTTACGTAGTGGCTAAGCCGTGGGCTGTGCCGCAGGCAATTTACGTGGGTAAGGGTCGCCTTGTTGAAACGATCCCGCCGCAGTGAACAGAACGTCGGTCGACGAGTTCAAACCGGTTTCTGCAGAATCTTGCAGCACGCCGATTATGAAGCCGATGCTCACCACTTGCATAGCCGTTGCATTGTCGATGCCAAACAAGCTGGCGGCCATTGGGATCAGTAACAGTGATCCGCCTGCTACGCCCGAAGCCCCAGTGGCAGCGATCGAAGCAATGACGCTCAGGAAAACAGCCGAGACGAAATCAACCTGAATTCCCATCGTATGAACGGTTGCCAGCGTCATGATTGTGATGGTTATCGCAGCACCGGCCATGTTGATCGTAGCACCGATTGGGATAGTGACTGAGTACGTCTCTTCATCCAAATCCATACGGCGGCAAAGTTCCATGTTTACCGGAATATTGGCGGCCGAGCTGCGCATGAAGAAAGCGGTAATCCCGGACTCTTTCAGGCATGTGAAAACCAGCGGATATGGGTTCTTGCGGATGCGCAGGAACACGATCAGCGGGTTCACAACCAGCGCCATGAAAATCATACAGCCAAGCAGTAACGCCAGAAGTTGGCCATAGCTTGCAAGTGTTTCAAAGCCGGTCTCAGCAATAGTCGAGGCCACGATGCCGAATATGCCGATTGGAGCCACCCGGATTATCGCTGCGACGATCTTGGTAATCGCGCCGTCCAGATCCGACATCAAGGTCTTGGTCGAGTCGCTGGCGTGACGGAAAACAAGCCCCAGGCCAACGGCCCAGGCGAGAATGCCGATATAGTTAGCGGTTGCTAAAGCATTCACCGGATTGTCCACGATTTTCAGCAGGATATTTCTGACCACCTCAGCTAAACCGTCCGGAGCATCCAAAAGCTCGGGCGTACCTGTCAAATGCAGAGTAACCGGAAACATGTAGCTGGCTGCAACCGCAACCAGTGCAGCTGCGAAGGTTCCGACTATATACAAAAGCACCACGGGGCCCATACGCGCCTCGCTGCCTTTTTTGTGGTTTGTGATCGCAGCACAAACCAGGATCAGCACCAGAACTGGTGCAACAGCTTTCAATGCATCGACGAAGAAGTCGCCAAGCAGGCCGACCGCTGACCCGGCAGTAGGCCAAAGGGTGGCAAGCAGAACACCGGCGACAAGACCGATGGTGATTTGAGTAACCAGGCTACCACGCAGAAGAAAATTCATGGGGACCATCCTGTTTGAATAGGGGCCTCACGGGCGAAACTCACGCCCGCGCAGGCACGGTTGAAGTTCAAGGGCTGGTGGCTATTTGGACGTCTTGGCGCGGAATTAAACTGCTTTAGTTGGCTTAGGCCTTGGTCGCTCGGTTTTGAAGTATTTGTTTTGAAACCAAAATTTCATGATTTTCTTAAGAATTACAAAGGTTTACCCTGCGTCAACTTACTTGCATGGTTCACTCAAGATAAATGATTTTTAATAAAGTTCCCTAAGTGGTTGTACTCTGAATCGACTCCTTTCTTACCCATGCGGTCCAGTGATGAACCAGAAGCTGCATTGGCAAGGATGGTGTGACAAAGTCCGGTTTCGAACAGCGCTAATCCATCGCTTTCAGAAACAGGTCTTAGCAAAGAAAGCATGCTGAAGACGCCCGCTTTGGGCCCCGAGCCGCCATTGCTTAGCCGTCTGGGTGCTGCGTGTACAGTTGACCGGTCGCAGCCCGAAGCGGACATTGGATTTGAGGCGCACTTGGCGGGTCAGCGGAAAAAGCTGCCAGCCTGGATGACCGTCTTTTCTCCAGCGTAAATTTGTTGGTTGTCTTCCAATAGACCCAAGAAAAGTTTCACGCCAACAACGCGGCCATACTCTCGGAACTGGAATTGTCTGAGAGCAGAGACTGAAGACTTAACTGCGTGTATGAAGACGGTGTCCTGTACACAGTCGCCCAAGGTTCAAACTTGCGGCTTCATTCCTGTAGACCGGGTCAGAAAACAATCTGCTCTTCAAAAAGTTTGTTCCAATTACTTTCGAAAAGCCCGCACGACGCCCATCGTCTAAATTTTTTGTTTTCAATACAGTAAGGCGCTGTATCTTGAACGGAAAGGACCACCGTTGGGACGCGGGAGATTTCACAATGGAATTGATTACAGAACAACTGCGCGCCTTCCCGATCATGGCACTGTTTCTTTGTCTGGGTCTGGGATACGGCGTAGGGAAGTTTCGGGTCGGCAAGTTCGAACTGGGGGGCATCGCTGGTACATTGTTGGTGGCGGTCTTCATTGGCCAGATCGGCGGTATCAACCTCAGTACCGATGTTCAGAATGTTTTCTTTTCCCTCTTCATATTTATGGTCGGCTACAATGGCGGGCCTCAATTTTTTGCGGCCTTGAACCGAACTGCCCTGACCAAATTACTGGCCGCGTTTATGATGACCCTCTGGGGGTTGTTTTTTGTTATTGTTGTTGCCCGGTTGGCCGGCTTGGATAAAGGGTTGGCGGCTGGATTGGCCGCTGGTGGTCTGACACAATCTGCAATCATCGGCACCGCTGGAAATGCCATCGATCTGCTTGGGCTGGCCGCAGACGAGGCGGAAAAGTTAAAAACCAACATCGCCGTAGGATACTCGGTTACTTATATCTTCGGTTCGATCGGCCCAATATTGGCAGTTAGTGTCATTCCAATCATTATGCGTGTCGACCTGCGACAAGAAGCGATTAAGCTGGCTCAGAAACTCAGCGGCGGCGGTCGCAAACTAGAGGAAGGTGAGTTCCTTCCTATGAACCGGTTTGACGCCCGAGCCTATCAGGTAAATGCCGATGCAACCATTGCCGGAAAACCCGTCAAAGACATCGAAAGCGGTTATGATGGTGATCTGATCGTCGAACGGTTACTCCACGATGGCGCTCCTGTGGATCCGAATCCTGAAACAATAGTCAATGCAGGAGACGTTGTGGTCGTCTCCGGCCTCGTAGCGACTTTGACCCATTTCGAGGGTAGCGCCAGTGGTGAAATCGGAGAGTATCCTCCTGAACTGACGGTTGTAGAGGAACGTCGCAACGTAGTGGTCACCAACCGCAAACTGACCGGCAAAACGTTGGCAGAATTGAGCGAGGCTCTGACAGCGGATCAAAGGCGCGGCGTTCACATCTCAAAGATCACCCGCATGGGCCATGATGTCCCTGTCCTGCACAACACCGAGATACACGCAGGTGACGAGGTCAGTATTGTCGGTCACAAGGACGATCTGAATCGAGTTGCGAAAGTTGCGGGCTACGTTCCGCCTTCGGCCTCGGTAACCAATTTCATTGCATTGGGGATCGGCGTCGCCATCGGCTTTCTGATAGGAGAGATCAGTTTTGTCATCGCAGGAACCAAAGTGGCTTTGGGGTCCGGTCTCGGTTGCCTAGTTACAGGGTTGATCATCGGCTACATGCGCATCCGGCGACCCAAGATCGGCGGCATTAACCGAGGGGCCGCGAATTTCCTTCAGAGCTTTGGATTAGCTGTGTTTGTTGGTGTCGTTGGCCTCAATGCAGGCAAGCCCGCACTAGAAGCGATTCAGGAATATGGGATCACGCTGTTGCTGTTGGGTGTGGTGGTTACATTGATGCCCATGATCGTGCAGTTCCCAATCAACTATTTCGCCCTGCGTATTAAAAACCCGATTGAGGCCTGTGCGGTTGTGACCGGATCACGCTCGGGCAATCCCGGTTTTGCGACACTATTGGAAAAGGCCGGAAACTCGACTCCCACACCAGCTTTCACCATGACCTATGCCGTGGCTAACATCTTTCTAACGCTCTGGGGACCGTTGGTTGTGGCTTTTGTTCCGTGAGTCAAACCGGAAATGGGCGCGACAACCGGGGTCCTAACCTGGACGGGTGGGATCAGCGTTTGTGCAAACCATCACGCTGATCCGTTCCTCTTTGCTATTGCTAGATCTCAACCGTGCAACGGCAGTCCTTTCGAGGCACGGTAGGCCTGCACGTAACCCGTGGCCACCGCGCGCACCGCTCTTCCGATCTGGCGGTAAGCACTATCATCCAAATTGGCGAACGATACCCGCGCTGACCAGTTGGGCGCGTCAAAGCCCGATCCATTCAGCAAAACGATCCCGTGATCCTGAGCCAGTTTGAAGGATATATCTAGCGGGTGGACATTCTCTTTAATCCACTCGACCACCTCTTCTCCCACGTATTTACGGAGCCAGAATTCGAAGTCGATGATACCGTAGTATTTGTCGAATAGCGGGTTATCTTGAACTTCAATGCCCATCCCTTCGACCAATTCGTCAAAGCGATGCTTCAGAATACCCCAGCAGAATTTCTGATAGGCCTTCTCTTCGTCCATAAGCTCGACCAGTGAAAACAAAGTCATCATCACCTGCTGCGGCAGTGACAGACCTGCGGTGTGGTTCAGCGCAACATCGCGGCTGTCGGCAACAATCCGGTCGATGAACTTGAACGAGGATGGATCAGGCGTCAACGTTTCATACCGGGCGTTGACGACGGCCTTGGTTTCGTCCGTAGCCTCCGCAATCATCTTGTCGAAGATGTTGTTCTCGGCCACCAAAATCGCACCCAAACGCCATCCGGTGCAACCAAAATACTTGGAGTAGGAATAGACCCCGATGGTGTTCTCAGGCAGATGCCCCATGACCGACTGAAAGTTTGGAATAAAGGTCCCGTAAACGTCGTCAGTCAAAATGATCAGGTCCGGACGGCGGGTTTTTACGAACTCAACAAGCCTGGTCATGACTTCGGGGCTGATTGCAACAGATGATGGGTTGCCCGGGTTAACCAGAAACAGCGCTTTGATTTTCGGATCGGACAGAAGTTCGAAATCATCGTCGTTCAGTTGAAAGTGGTCCTCTTCTTTCGAAGATACATCCACTGTGTTCAGCCCATAGTCTTCAAGTACCGGCATTTCCAGATAGGGTGTGAAAATCGGTGTACCCAACGCAATGGTGTCGCCGGCATTCAGCAACCGCTGGTTCTTGAGTGCCTTGAAGATGTAACACATCGCAGCGGTTCCACCCTCAACCGCGTAGATATCGAATTTCGCATCCGGTCGGTGGCCCGCGCACATCGCCCACATAACGTATTCGTGGACAATCGCCTCGTTGTGCTCCATGCACCGGTCGGGCATCGGGTAGTGGTCGCCAACAATACCGTCGGTCAACTCGAGCACGAAATCGTCCGGTGTAAAACCAAATTTCTCAATCGCAAAATCCACTACGGCCACCAAAGTTTCCGCACCTGGAGGGCCGTTTCCTTCAACCGATTTGGAACAATATGCTTTTAGCCGGTCATAACAGCCTGGCCCTTGCGGCATCCCGGCCAAACCGACCTGCGGCTCATTGCGATGGCGCTGAGCTTCTGTCATAGCGAACTGCCCTAAAAGGAAAAACGCCTCCCGCGCTTTAGTGGCGATCCAGTTAGGGTTCCCTCGACCGGCATTGAGGTATGGCAGAGCCATCTGCCGCGCCTCTTTTTGCGCCAACTTAATAAGTTCGTCTTTGATTTGGAAAGGACTTAGGTTTTCAAATTTATGCAGGTTGAGTGATTCTGGCATGACATCAAATCCTTGCGTTAAAACAGATGACGTAGTTTAGCGGATCGCATGCAAGGCAATGTGTCAATGAAAACAACACTATTTGAAGGGAACGGCGTAAAACCGAGGATAACGAGTCTTCATTTCAAGCCCTGGCTGCAACCATTTTGCAGGGCAGGCAGAGCTATGGAAATTGCGCCGACGCTTTGGGCTCGGAGCTGACTTCCCACTAGAATTTGCAAGGTTCACCATCTGCGCATTGCTGTCATTCGTGGCCGCCAATACTGCGCAAACAGCGAATGTCCAGAAGGTGGCCTGCTCTACCAACACCGTTCCTTGATGGAACGACTGCTATCTCCGAGGCAGGATGTAAGGAATGACGGCTTCGAGCTGATGGCTGTCATCCAAATTGGGGGCAGAGAACGATCGCTCTGAGCCCACTTTGGCCAATGCTGCACACCGCAGGAAGGTCAGTTTTGAGGCAAAATTGAAGCAGCATATAGTCCCAGCGATATAAATTGGAAGTAGATCCATGCTTCGAGGAGGCGTTGGAATAAGCCTTGTGTTACTGGCATCAAGAAAATTGTGATAAACAAACAGAAGCCGACGATTGTAGCTGGCGGCGCCAAGCGCCGCAGAAGCGAATTTGGTGGGGCAGTCAGGCTGAGGATCAGCAAACCGATCAACGCAAGCGGATAAGCCGTCACCGCAATTGCCATATGAGCAATATGGACCAACGTGCTTGTCATGTTCTCGTCGCTGCCTCGACTATCACACCCCGCATCACAAGGCAGAAAGGCGGCAAGTATCAAAAGAATGGCGTAAGCGGATAGAAGCAATATCGAGATTCGTTTTGTCCTGCTGCCTGGGAGGCAACTGTTTAGTCTTGCGAGGAACGCCAGAAGCCAAATCTCTGTCGGTATGAAGACGGCATAGTTGGTCCACGTCGCCAAGGGGGCCCCTACAGCCCCGAGTGCGCTCATGAATTGGTCGATATGCGAATAGTTGGGGGTCAGTGCACTTATGATGCCCACGCCTATCGCCAACCAAAGTCCACTAATAATGGGCAAAACGACAAGGCTTATTGATCGTGAGTTGCCCCAGAGAGTTATCCGCAAAAGCTCTGCCCCTGTGTTGACGCGCACGCTTCTTAGAGCGATTGCCCTGACGAGTTGGCACCTTCCGTCAGGCAAGCCGATCAGAACACGTTGCTCATCCATGTCAATCACAGAGTGGGATCACAACTTCCAGAAACTGGCACCGGTAAATCAGTAGCCTCCGTTCAGGTGCATCTGATCGCTTCCGAAAGCAGACCTTTGCGCCATCGCGGCATTAGTCAGCTTTGTCCCGCTTATCGGAAGTTTGGCTACTGTTTTGCGAAAATCCGCTTCTTCCTCAAACCAAACACTTTAACTTAGTTCGACAACCGCGGTTGCACCTTGCCGCAACCGGCGTCAGACTATCCAAAACACCCCGCTCAGACGGCAATCGATCAAATAGATCAATCGCTTAACATCGGCACCCCGTCAGGCGAATAACCTGCAATGTCAAAGACTCAAATCATCCCACTGCAGACAAAAAAAGTCCGGGCAGAATAAATTCAGTCAAAAAGACCGTTGGCGTGCGTCTGAAGCTGTAAGAAGCGGGGCTCGTGTAGTATCCACCGTTGTCTCATGTCTAACGCGTCCTCCGTAGTCAACCGGTACTGGAACGAATAGCCATCCCGCACAGGTTTGCGCTCTTGTCGAATCAAATCAATTCGTATTTTGTCCTCGCGATGGTTCCCGACTGTATTCTGCGGTCAGGGATAAAAGGGAATACGGTGCGGTTCTGTAAAAAGGCCAATTCCGTGACTGCCCCCGCAACTGTAGGCGGCGAGCGACCCGAGATCGTCCACTGGGCAATAGCCTGGGAAGGATCGGGATAGCTTTGACCCGCAAGTCAGGAGACCTGCCATCCGAAATTTATGAACCTGGGCGGGGTGTCCCAGAGGGAGATGACAATGTTTCAAGCGGTCCATACCGTGCACGACCTTGCGCTCGCTTTGCCCCTGTCCAAACACAGGAGGCGTTGCCGTTGTCATTGCAAAAAGCTGACACCCAAAGGGGTAAGTGTCTGACAGAATTCAGCGTTCCGGTGCTGGTCGAGGGGGCTCTGGCGCTGTCGGCGGTCCTGTGGCTCGCGATTTACGCGGTGATTTGATGTCGGCCGTTTTACAAATCCGCGATCTGACGTTGGGCTACCGCGACCTGACATTGTTTCACCGCCTCTCCATGGATATTGCGGCCGGAACGACCCTTGCCGTTCTTGGTGCAAACGGGTCGGGCAAGAGCACTTTTGTAAAGATGTTGCTGGGCTTGATGGATCCGCTTTCGGGCAGTTTGACTTGGCCGCAGGGCCGTCCTGGTGACATCGGGTACCTGGCGCAGATGACCGAGTTCGACCGCCGATTTCCCATCCGTGTGAGGGATCTTGCTGCGATGGGGGCCTGGCGCGGGTTTGGTTATCGTACCGGGCTGGACGCCGCCGCGCGCGACCGGATGGCCGCCGCGCTGGATGAGGCCGGGGTACTGGATATCGCTGACCGGCCTCTGCATATGCTATCAGGTGGGCAATTGCAGCGCGCGCTGTTCGCGCGGGTTATCATGCAGGACGCGCCGCTGATCCTGCTGGATGAACCGTTTGCCGCAGTCGACCAAAGTACCGAAGCACATCTATTGTCGATTATCCGCCGATGGCGCGATGAGGGGCGCGCGGTGGTTTTGGTGGTGCACGATCTTTCCTCGGTGCTGGATTATTGCAGCCACGCGCTGCTTTTGGGCGGGCAAGAGGCGACCCACGGACCGGTGTATGACGTTCTGACACCAGACCGGCTGGTTGCACAAGGATACCTCTCGGAAAGTCAGGCGTCCTGGATGTTCCGTGGCACCCATTCAACACCGGAGCACGCCAATGTATGACCTGATCGTCGAAATGTGGAGCTTTGCCTTCATGCGTCGCGCTTTTGTGGCAACCACGGTTTTGTCGGCTTCGGTCGCGCCGGTGGGGGCATTTCTTGTTCTGCGTCGCCTATCGCTGGCTGGTGAGGCCATGGCCCATGCGATTACGCCAGGCATCGTCATCGGCTTTGTCACGGCAGGCTTGTCAGTCATGTCACTGCTGGTCGGAGGGCTTATCGCGGGTGTTGGCGTCGCCATTTTGACCGCCTTTCTTGCACGCCGGACAATCCTGCGCAGCGATGCCAGCCTTGCCTCGCTGTATCTGATCGCATTGGCGGTGGGTATCTTTATCCTGTCTGCAGCAGGGTCCGCAGTTCCACTAAAAAGCTTCCTGTTCGGATCAATCCTTGGGATCGACGACGCGTCGATGGTCCTTGTCGGCGGGGTGGCGACAGTAACATTGCTGGCATTCGCCGTTCTGCTTCGTCCGCTGATTGTCAGCACCTGCGATCCGGTTTTCTTCGAAACGCAGACGCGCCGACCGTGGTTGGTAGATCAGGGTTTTATGCTGCTGTTGGTTCTGAACCTGCTGGCCGCGTTCAAAACACTGGGAACGTTGATGGCCGTTGGCTTGATGATCCTGCCCGCAACTGCGGCGCGCTATTGGGCCAGTACGATCACCGGGCAACTGGTCCTGGGTTTTCTGTTTGCCTTGTCCAGTTGCTGGATCGGCCTGACCCTGTCCTACCTGTTCCCGGACACGCCGTCCGGCCCGGCGATCGTTTTGGTTGCCGGTGGGTTCTTTCTGTTCTCGGCCATTTTCGGTCCCCTTGGTTTTGGCAGACGAATGCGCAAACCGTCTGTTTCCAAAGACATCCCCATTGCCCATATTCAACAAGAAGAGAGAGCACAATGACTCTTGTGAAGTCACTCTATGCCGGCATCGCCTCTGTGTCGTTTGCTTTGGCTGCATTGCCGACCGTTGCGGCAGAAGACAACGTCAAGATCGTCGCCAGCTTTTCGATCCTCGGCGACATGGTCGAAGAGGTCGTGGGCGATCTGGCCACAGTTACGACAATCGTGGGCCCGGATGCGGATGCGCATGTGTATCAGCCTTCGGTTGCAGATGCGAAGGCCGTTGCCCAGGCGGATATCATCTTTGTCAACGGTCTGGGCTTTGAGACATGGTCCGATACGCTGATCGCTGAATCGGGCACTGACGCAACCGTGCACGTTGCCACCGATGGTATCACGCCTGTCACAGTCGAGGGCAAAATCGACCCCCACGCCTGGAACTCGCTGTCGAATGGCATGATTTATGTGACCAATGTCGCCGACGTGATGACAGAGGCGATGCCCGAGCACGCCGAAGAAATCGCTGCCAATGCTGCGGCCTATATTGCGCAGCTTGAGGCGCTGGATGCAGAAACCAAGACGAAGCTGGCAGGCCTGCCTGCCAATCGCCGCACGGTTGTGACTGCACATGACGCATTTGGTTATCTGGCAGACGCCTACGGACTGACTTTCCTTGCGCCGGTTGGCATCGACACCGAGGCAGAGCCATCAGCCAAGGATCTTGCTGTTCTGATTGATCAACTGAAGGCGGATGGTGCTGCGGCGCTGTTTGTTGAAAACATCACAAGCCCTACTTTGATTCAGCAAATCTCGGATGAAACCGGCATCGTGATTGGTGGACGGCTTTTCTCAGACGCCTTGTCGGAACGCGGTAGTCCGGCCACCAGCTATCTCGCGATGTTCCAGCACAATCTGAACACTCTGTTGAACGCGCTTGGGAACGCAACCGCAAGCTAACTAGTCTTTAGGTACGGGGCGGCGCCTGAACCGCCACCCCGTACCGTGCATTGGAACAGCGGGTTCTTGGTAATCGTCCCCTAGTCCGGCTTCCATCCATCTTCGTATTCTCCCAAAGTTCGGGAAAGATCCAACAGCGAGGCGAACAGTCTTGCGTAAACGTCCCGTGACATCATGGTCTTGTTGTCATCCAACACTTGCAGAAGATCGACGACGCCCGAGGCAAAGGCATCATAGACCAACTGGTCCGCGGGCGTTGGGTCCAGGGTCCATATATCGTGCGTGTCGTAATACCCTACGGGTTGGGGATCGTCGTCTATCATTTGTCCGCCTCATTTTGGTGAGGCGCATGTAAGTGAGATGAAGGCGAGCACCAGTGATGTGGCAGGAAGTCACAAGTTTTTGGCAACGCCAAAAATGCGAACCTGATTTCGCGTTTGGCCGTTGACAGGATGTGATGAACCACGTCTTCACCACAGTTGGCTCGTGTTGTGCCAGCCCGGCAGTTGTCAGGGTTTCGAATGCTCGCTCTGCAAAACTTCCAGAAACAGGTTTGTCACCCGTGTTGGTTCAGGTTGCTTTCTGGTCACTGCTGCAAACCGGGTTCGATATTGCGTTTCGCCCGGCAACACCATCCGCATCTTTTCCTGGTCCACAAAGTCCTGCGCAAGATGATCAGGCAAATAACCTATGTATCGCCCTGACAGGATTAGTATGGCCAGCGCCTGCTCGCTTTGAACTTTTGCTGACCGTTTGAAACCCAGTTGCTGACCGACGATCAGGTTCGGAGAGTTCACGCTGAGCCCAACATAGTTGTACCTGAGCAGGTCACTGGTCCTGAGTTCCCGGTCTGGTATTTCGAACAGGGGGTGTTCTCGGCCGCAATACAGGAACATGTTCTCGCCATATAACGGAGCATAGTTAAGACTCGTCGAAGGGCGATGCAGCGCGATAATTCCGATGTCGAGCTGGCCACTGATGACCATGGTCTCGATCACGTTTGGCGGCTCAAGGGACAATTCGATCTGGACCGAGGGGGCGGCTTCGTTGAACCGATGAATAGCGCGGGCAAGCCGAGAATCCGGGTTTGACGCACATTGATCAAATAGCGAAATGCGGATCGTTCCCCCCAACTGTTCCTTGATCTCGCTGACCTCGTTCCGAAATTGCGACACGGACACAAGCAAGTGATCTGCTGCTTGCAGCACTTTTGCGCCGTCTTCTGTCAGGGCGAAACCCGCAGGACCGCGCGTGCACAGTTTTAAGCCCAATCGCAGTTCCAAATCAGTAACATGCTTTGAAATGGTGGATTTGCCGATATTCAGCTCAACTTCGGCTGCGGACAGACCACCACTTTCCACAACCGTCTTGAAAACGCGCAGCAATCGGATGTCGCTGTCGCCGATGCGTGAGGCAACCATTTTCTACCCAATTCGTAAGGTTCGATATATGTGAAACCTATCGCGCAAAGAATGGCAACATAGAAACACATTTCACAAGCTACTCTGAAAAAGCCGAGGTAGAATCGGACTGGCCATCTCTCCCCAGGTCAGCGCGCACCTCGAAACATGATAAAACTGGGAGGACATCTATGTCATTCATCAAAAAGCTTGGCACCATGACTGCTGCCGTTTCGGTCGCGGCACTAATGGTTGCTGGTGCAGCCGACGCGAAAAACTTCAAGATTGCTGTTGGCGATAGTGCAGGCAGCGCACAAGAAGCCCTCGGATTGGCTTTCGTTAAGGCACTCGAAGAAAAATCGGGTGGCGCGCACACAGCTACACTGTTCCTGAACGGTCAGCTGGGTTCCGAGCAGGACACCGTCAACGAGGCCGCAATCGGCACGCTGGACATGTCGCTGCTGGCGATCAACAACATCACGCCGTTCTCGCCTTCGGTTGGTGTATTCACTCTGCCTTATGTGATCCTGTCGCTGGAAGATGCTGAAAAGCTGACCCAAGGCCCGATCGGTCAGGAACTGGTGGAAAACACCATTCGTGACGCAGGTGTGCGCATCATCGGCTGGACCTACACAGGTTTCCGCCGTCTGACCAACTCGAAAAAACCTGTCAGCTCGGTTGCTGACCTGCAGGACCTGATCATCCGCGTTCCCAAGAACGAAATCATGATCGAAACCTACAAGTCCTGGGGTATCAGCCCGACTCCGATGGCATGGTCCGAGACCTTCACCGGTCTGCAAACCAAAGTTGTCGACGGTCAGGACAACCCTTACCTGACGATCAACGCAATGAAGTTCTACGAGGTCCAGAACCACGTGACCAACCTGCGTTACATCTTCTCGATCGAACCGCTAATCGTTTCGGAATCTGTTTTCCAGGGTCTGAGCGAAGAAGACCAGAAGATCATCCTGGAAGCCGGTCAGGAAGCAACTCAGATTTCCGCTCAGTTCCTGCGTGACTCTGAAGCTGCGATCAAAGAAGAGCTGACCGAAAAAGGCATGGCAATCATCGATCCTGAGAACGATGAGGCCGAGTTCATCGAACTGGCAACCGGTGCAGTATGGCCTCAGTTCTATGAGTCCATCGGCGGCGTCGAGAAACTGAACACGGTCCTCGAGGCCATCGGCCGCGAGCCCGTCCAGCAATAATCGCCAAAGAGAGAAAAGGAAAAGAGCGCTTCGGCGCTCTTTTCATCTCAGGGAGGAGGGAATTCCGCAATGTTCTGGAAATTTCTGGACAATATCGAAAGTATCATCTGCCGGATCCTGCTATCCGGCTTCGTCTGTCTGCTGTTTGTACAGATCATCGCGCGGGAAGTCTTTGGCTTTTCGTATAGCTGGATCGAAGAACTGTCAGTCTACATGTTCGTCTGGTTTGTCTACTTTGGCGCCAGCTATGCGGCATTGAAAGGCGCGCATAACCGGGTGACCTTCCAGTTCAAGTTCCTGCCCGAACGCTACATCAAGTATATCGAGGCTTTTGCCGATCTCTTCTGGCTCTTTTTCAACGTCTACTTCCTGTATCTGGCGACGGACTTTGTCTTCAACAAGATGAACAAGTTCTGGAAATCCCAGACCCTGGGTATCGAGATGAAGTATGTCTACATGGTTCTGCCTCTGGCCTTTGCGTTGATGACCGTGCGCATCATTCAGGTGAACTATCGCCGCCTGATCAAAGGTGAAGACATCCATGATCCTGACCAGATCGACCTTGATGAAATCAAAGCTGCCACCGAAGCAGCTAAGCGCGACTGAGGCAGGGAGGAAAAACCATGGAATCCGAAATCGTCACAATCCTATTTGGATCGTTTCTTCTACTGCTGCTCATCGGCGCACCGATCACGGTCGCGCTGGGTGTGGCATCGCTGTTCTCGTTCCTTTACTTGGGCGAAAACCCAATCAAGTTCGTGCAGATTGCATTTACCTCGGTGGGTGCGTTCCCACTGATGGCACTGCCTGCATTTATTCTAGCGGGGGCTCTTATGGAGGCCGCCGGTATCTCAAAACGCCTAATCAATGTTGCTGAAAGTCTGGCTGGTCCATTCACCGGCGGTATTTCGGCTGCAACGGTTATGGCCTGTCTGTTCTTTGGCGCCATTTCGGGCTCGGGCCCGGCAACAACCGCGGCCGTGGGGATGCTGATGATCCCAGCAATGATCGACCGTGGCTATGAGCGCGGCTATGCCTCTGCTATTACCGCTTCTTCTGGCGGCCTCGGGATTATTATTCCTCCCTCCATCCCGATGGTGATCTTCGGCATTGCCGCGCTCGGTATGGCGCCTCCGCTGGAAGCAGTTGAAAAGTTCGGCACCTTCCAGTCGGTTTCGATCTCGAAACTGTTCATCGCGGGCTTTGTCCCGGCCTTCCTGATCGCCACCAGCTTGCTAATCCTGAACTACTTCATGTCCAAAAAGCGTGGGTACAAAGGTGTGGCCGAAGGTTGGTCGCTGCGTCATGTGGCCTGCGAGATGTATCGCGGGTTCTGGTCGCTGATGGCGCCGCTGGTGATCCTGGGTGGTATCTATACCGGCTTCTTCACCCCGACCGAGGCTGCAATCGTTGCGATCTTCTACACTCTGTTCGTTGGCGTGGTCATCTATCGTGAACTGACATGGCAGTCGCTGTTCCAGTCGCTTGAAGCCACCACGTGGCTGACGGGCCGTGTTCTGCTGATCCTGTTCACAGCGACCGTGTTTGGCCGCCTTCTGGTGGAAAACCAGATCCCGGCGATCATCGCGGACTCGATGCTCAGCTTTACCGACAACCTTTATGTGATCTGGGCGCTGATCATCTTCTTCCTGCTGTTCGTCGGCATGTTTATGGAGACACTGGCCACCATCCTGATCCTGGTTCCGGTGATGCTGCCGGTGGCCTATTCGGTGGGTATCGACCCGATCCACTTTGGTGTGGTTATGGTCTGTACGCTGGGTATCGGCTTCCAGACGCCGCCGCTGGGTGAAAACCTGTTCATCGCATCGGGTATTTCGAACATAACGATCGAGCAGATCTCGTTGCGTGCATTGCCCTTTGCGGCCGCTAATACCATCGCGATCTTCATCATTGCGTTCTTCCCTGAGCTGTCGCTATGGCTGCCCAGGCTGTTGGGCTACTGACCTGAAAGGATAATGTTATGAAACAAATGGTGACAAATATCCTGTTCGCGACCGACTTGTCGGAGAACTCGGGTCATGCCATGCGCAATGCGGCCAGCATTGCCATGGCAACAGGGGCAGAAATTCACGTCCTGCATGTGAACGAACCCCTGTCGGACGACGCGAAGATCACGATGGACATGTTCATCCTGAACGAAGAGACGCGTAAAACCGCGGCCCAGCGTCGCCATGAAATGGTGCGCAAGGTGCTGGCCGAACGGCAAGCCAAGTTCTGGGCACAGTTCGAAGGCGATGACGCCAAGATCCGTGATCAGGTGACCTCGATCGAGGTCACCGACGGGCACCCAGCCGAGGTGATCCTGCGGCGCTCGGTCGAGATGGGGTGCGATCTGATCGTGCTTGGCGCACATGACCACGGCTTTTCGCACACCTTCCTCGGAACGGTGGCGAAACGTGTCTTGCGTCGGTCGAAAATCCCGACACTGATCGTTCCGAACCCGGACGAAGTCTAAGAATTTCCATGGGCCGCTGCGATCGTAGCGGCCCATGCTTTGCGCTGAACCGCGAACCAATTTGGTGATGCCCGAACACCGCCTGTTCCGCATCCAACGGCCCTACGTTCATCACGGGCCAAAGCTTTCCAAACTAAAAACCTCCGCCTCAAATCATACCCAGAAAGCTTCGTTAACAGAGCTTAATGAAACGGTGTTCTCTCCTTAAGAACCGGTTCCTTAATTTGAGTTGTGACCAAAACCGCAATCCAAATTCAGGAGGAGAAGACCATGGAAGCGACACAGACTATAACCTCGAACCGCAACGTTTTTTCTGCGCTGTTCGCGGATTATGCTGAGGCCCGAACCGAGCATTTCCGCCGCAGGATTTTCGCCAACACAGTCCACGACCTAGAGGCGTTGAACGATCGCCAATTGAGCGACATCGGCGTCCCTCGGGCTGAAATCAAGCAACGCGCCTATCAAAGCGTTTATCACGGCGCGCCTTATCGGCAGTAATCAAGTGCCGGAGATAGCACCCGCGTAACCAGTTATGAGGTAGTACCAATGTTTGATGTCATCCCGCCAAGCAAGCAATTGCCGCCCACGACCAGTGCCCTGCAATTGTTCGACCGCGCCATGCAACTACGTGCGGTCAGCGCCGATATCGTGCGGGCCGCACAGTACTTGAACAGCTTTTCCGATCAGGAATTGTCAGAGCTGGGCATAAACCGCAGCGATCTTGACGATACGATCCAACGGTTCATCTGAAGCTGTGGCGATAGCCAGGTTTGATACCGGCGACAGAGACGAAGATAAAAGCCACTCCTGTATGTCGGAGTGGCTTTTTGAATGTGGATTTAGGCGGTGTGATCGACGACCTGCAAATGCTGCGCCAGCTTGTCGATCTCGGCCATCCAACCCTGCACCAGTTTTGGGTCGCTGGGTGCCGCATGTACACCGACGGCGATCGCACGATTCAGGATCGCTTCGACCGCCAGCGAGACCGGGATAGACACCAGTCGCGCCATTGCCGTGCCGCGCGCGTCGCCCCAGGCGTCCATGACATAGGTTTTGTGCCAGACGGATGTTCCGTCTTTCTCGGCGTTCAGTCCTACGCACAGAACCACGCGGTCCGGTTCGCCCTCGTCATAGGCGTTTTCGTCCCAGAACTGGTCCGACATTTCCTTCAGACGCGCGTCGCCTTCGGGTCCGGACAGGGTTTCAATCTCGCTGAACACATCCGACCACGCATCGGCCCAGCCATTCAGGCGCAAGGTGCCGCGGACGAATTCCTTGACGGTCCAGTGATCCTCGAACTGATATTCTTCCATGAAAGGCAGAGAGTCGCGGTTCGGATAGACCTCGAAGCTTTCAGGTGTGGGCAGCGGAGCGATATAGCTGCTGATCGCGTCCCACGGGCGGGCTACGTCCAGCGGCGCATAATCGCGGATCGATTTCGACGGCGAACGCAGGGCCTTGAGCACACCCAAAGGCGACCAGCTGAACTTGTAGCGGAACGGGTTGGGGTTCTTCGGAATGCCGCCGCAATACGAGATAAAGCTCAGGTGGTTGTTCGCATCAAACGCGTCCGAGGCGCGATAATCGGCGATCAGAGCGTGTGCCATCAGGTGGTCAATGCCCGGATCAAGCCCGACCTCGTTCACCAGCGCCACACCGGCCTCGCGGGCCTTGTCATCCAACGCCCGCATTTCGGGCGCAATGTAAGAGGATGAGACAAAATTGGCCTCCTTCGAGATGGCCAATTCCGCCAGCGGCACGTGCCAATCGCCCGGCAGCATTGAGACGATCACGTCACCTTTTTCCAGCACTGCGCCCAGTGCGTCGATGTCAAAGGCACGAATGTCGTCGGTCAGGTCTCCGATTTCGGCCTTGGCCTTTTCAATGGTCCTGTTCCAGACGGTGACCTTGTGCCCGCCTTCAATCAGGCGACGCAGGCCGGGGATGGCCGACAGGCCGGTGCCACACCAATGGATGGTCATGCTTAAGCTCCTATATGGCTGTTTAGCCGAATTTCAGTTTCGCGATCACGATCGCACCGACAAGAAGGATTGATATCACATTGCCCAGGATCAGAGGCCATGCAGCGATCATCAATCCGTAGGCCAACCACAATGTCAGTGTTGTCAGGATCAGCAGGTTTGCAGGCAGAGACAGGTCCTTGGTTTCGCGACTGCGCCACGTTTTCAGGGTCTGGGGTAGCCAGCAAATCGTGCCAAGAACCGCTGCTGCACCGCCGATCAAGTGTTCCATGCGTGCACCGGCTCAGACATGTTTGCGAAACTCGTCCTGTGCCCGACCCCAAACACCGCTTTCGATCTCTTTCAACGTCAGCAGAGTTGCCAGCAGTTGCGCGGCGTAGTCTTCAGAACTTTCGACCGGCAGCATCGACGGCAGGTTGTCGATCGCCATGACGTCCATTACCGGATCACTCGCCACACGTAAGGCAGGGGCGTCCCACGTGGTGGCGCGGTCGTAAACCGGAACCGGATTGTAATCGCTGTCCGGGTCACAGGCGACGTCGCCAATGGCGGTCAGGTTGCGCGGGTTGGTCAGCGCCTCTCGCGGAACAAAGATCGGGGTGCCCGGGCGGGCAAAAATGCAGTTCAGAAACAGGTCATGTTCCAGAATTTCGGGGAAAGGCCCGCCGCTGGCGGTTTCAGCCATGTCCCATTTGGTGACACTGACGCCCATGGCCTCGCACAGGTCGGCGGCGCCTGCACCCACGCGACCCAGCGCGCCGATCACGATTGCGCGGGGACGATTGGCGCCTGCGGCGTTCAACTCGGCCAGTAATTCAGCATTCAGCGCGTCCTTGCCCGAATACACACCAACGGGCGGGCATTCCTCATTCCGTTGCTGCGCCGCCCATGCTTTCAGGGTGACAGCTGCGCCAGCATAACCAGCCCAATACCCGAAGGCCGCGACGCGACGGCCGTTCTCGTCCACAAGGTATTCCAGATCATAAAGCGTTCCGCCCCCGGCCTTGAACCGCTGCAGTAGGGCGGGGCCAGAATGCTGACCCTTATAGGCGTGGCCGAACATGATGTGGCGATGGGGCAGGGGGGTGCCGTCCTCTGGCAACTCCTTCAGGCCAAAGACGATGGCATCAAGGGGGGCATCGGGCCAGGAATTCTCGGGCGTAATCTCGCAGCCTGCGTTTTTGTAGCCGTCTATCGGAATAGCGCGGACATGGCTTTCCTCGACGGTCACCCGGATGCCTGCCGCAATCAGGGACGCCGCGCCTTCTGGGGTCAATCCAACCCGTTCTTCATTCGAGCGTTGCTCTGCCCGGACCCAGAGATGTGTCATGCGTCTTCCTTTATTCAAATCATCCCTGCGGCGCGCACCGTCTGAACCGAGGCGCGCGCCTCCATCGCCTCGCGGAAAGCGAGGATTTTGGGAAAGGCCGACACGTCCACACCGTCGCCTTCCAGCCAGCTGCACACCACGTACAGATAGGCGTCCGCCAGCGAGACCGTATCGCCCAACACAAAGGGTCCGCGCAAACCGTTTGATATGATGTACTCACAGGACGCCGTCATGGTCTGGGCGACCTTGCCGGTCATGTCTTTCCAGCTGGCTTTCTTGTCGGCCCAACGGGCTCCGCGCAGCTTGTGGGCGTGGTTCACATGCATGGTCGAGGCCAGATAATACATCACTTCGCGCATACGGGCCGCCATGACAGGATCGGCGGGGACAAGATTTGCGTCAGGCGCAACCGTAGCGACATATTCCAGCAACGCCCCGGTTTCAGTCAGGATGCCGCCATCAACCGCCAATGCAGGCACACGGCCTTTTGGATTGATCTGTTTGTAAGCGGGTTTGGTCTGGTCGCCTTCGGCGAAGTCCAGACGGACCGCTTCATAGTCCAGACCGGCCTCCTCCAAGGCGATGGCAACGGCGATCGAAATGGTGCGGGGAGCATAATAAAGCTGCATCAGAGTGCCTCCGGGCTTGGATTACAGATGCGTTTGGGCAAACTGCCGGTCGGGCGCTTCCAGATGCGGGACTGCGTTGAACAGAACCGGGCTCAGCTGCGCGCCTATCGGGTGCAGACGATGCATTGAGGTGTTCATGATGGCAAGAGCCACCCGCGCCATCGCAGGTATGTCCAGTCCCATGGCCTGTCGCACAACCATCGAGATCAACCCACCTGAGGTCACAACAATCGCGGGCCCACCCTCGGTTCCGATATCACGCAAAGCGTCCGAGACACGTGTTTCGAATTCCTCAAAGGTTTCCGGGGTCTCTTCGATCTCACCCCTGGCCCACGCGGTAAAAGTTCGCGGCAAATGTTCGACGAACCCCTCACGGTCGGTTGGAATCGAAACGCCATGCTGCTCTTCATACAGTTTCGCAATGTTGAAGTATTCGATCTCATTTAGGCGCGGATCGCGGGTGGGTTCTGGCAGCCCCATGCTGGAAGCGGTTTCCAAGTGTCGCGACAAGGTTCCGCAATAGACGCGCGGGTAGAACGCTTGTGTGTTCTGCAGATGCGCACCTAGCCAACGTGCCTGCTGATGGCCCAGCTCGCTGAGCTTGTCATAATTTACTTCGTCACGTGCGGTGGTGTTGGCCTGCCCGTGACGCACCAGTGTGATATGTGCCATTGCGTCCCCTCTTGCGCGAAGTCTTAGGGCAGGATCAGGGGCGGTGCCAGAGCCCTTTGGCAGAAAGCGGCTAAAAACCAGTTTGATGGCTCGGCTGTCTTTTGTTCGCCGCAGAAATTTGCCCATGGCACGTCGCATGCGATGTTGCCTAACGGAAAAAAGTTTCCTATAGGATACAAAGCCGCTGCATGCGGCCGTATACATGCCTCTGCAACGCCGCCCTCGGGGGACCAAAAGACCGCCAGCAGTCGAAGCCTGTTGACTCGCTGCACAGTCCTAGGAACCTTGGTGTCAATTGGCGACAATACAGAGATAACGTTGCAATCCATGCGGCAATGTTGCCAAGGTCTTAGGAAAGGTCTCTTCCATGTCTGACGCACCCAAACGCACACCGTTGTATGATCTTCACGTTGAGTTGGGGGGTAAGTTGGTTGATTTTGCTGGGTGGGAGATGCCTGT
>NZ_JBXWNV010000017.1:0-43316 GCF_059610545.1 Ruegeria sp. CDSC068 | reverse complement strand
AACATCGGGCCGAACCTATTCCACCAGTATCGGACAGTTTCGTGGCTCACGTCGATGCCTCGCTCGTGCAGTAAATCTTCGACATTCCGAAGCGAGAGTGCAAACCGAATATACGGCATCACCGCAAGGCGGATAATCTCAGGGCTGGTTTTGAAGTATTTGAATGAGGCAGGTCTGGTCATGAACAAAAGCTACGCAACCGCCCTACCGCTCTCAAGCAAAGTTCTTCTGACAAGACCGTACTGGAGTAGATTTCAACGTTTTGGGATTAGCAGAGTGCGTCGCACCTCTTAAACACACCTCAATCTGCATTTCAGGCAGTGCGAAAAGCAATCATTGTCAAGTCATCCAAGCGTTCTTCCTTCGTACTATAGTCTTGAAAAGCGCTGTGAATAGCCGACAATAGCTCTTCCGAACACGACCACTCTTCCTGTTCAAATACAGATACAACTCTCTGAAAACCAAAAGCTAAACGTTTTTCTCCACCTAATTGGTCAATCAAGCCGTCAGTTGAAACAAAAAAATCTGTGATTTGATCCAATTGAACTTCGTGTTCGAAAAATTTTGGGCCAATTGGAGTATCCACATACCCAATGCTCAGCTTGTCACCTCGGATTCGGTCAATGCCGGTATTGGATTTGACCAAAAGAGACATATGCGCACCTGCAAACGTCGCTATCCCTTTTGCTGAATCGATCTGGCATATCGCAGCGTCCATGCCGTCGTTGGAAGCCCCGTTTGCAGTATCCTGATTTAGAAGTGCACGCGTCAAATCGCTCAACTTGGACAGTGCCAGCGACGGGCTAAGCATTTCATTTTCGAAGTAGAGCCGCTCAAGAGAAGCGATTGCTAACATAGTCATGAAACCCCCAGGAACGCCATGACCTGTACAATCAATTACGGCGAGCGTCGAAATTGGGCCATCCGACTTAATCCAGTAGATATCTCCTCCAACCAAATCGCGAGGTTCCCATTTAACAGCAAAATCGGCAAATGCGGCATCACACTGACTTGTCGTGGGTAACAAACCCTGTTGAATTCGCGTGGCATAATTTACGCTTGCGACGATCTGATGGTGCGCCTCTCGGATTTCGTTGACTCGTTCAACCTCTCGATCCAGCATTGAATTATAGCTTTGAACTACTTTGCCAATCTCATCTTCCGACTCGTATGGGACAATCTGAGGGTCATCGTATCGCTCAAATCTTTCGATGGCTTTCAACATTTGGCCGAGAGGTCTGTTGATGAGCCATAAAAATGCAGCAGCGCCTGCTAAGATCAGTGCAAATCCGCCGAGAATTCCAAGAAGGACCACAACGCCTACTTCTGTCCTTAGCTCATTGTTCAAGATCTCCTGATCAATTCGGGCCAACATCGTGGTCGGCCCTGCTGCCGTGGGAACAGTAACGACGATGTCTAAGCCAGGTTTTTTTATTTTGTCGCATCCTATAGCAGGCCAGGAAACCAGAGTTTCTGAGCTTTGTTCTAAACTCTGTTCAGCGCAGATAACGTAAGGAAAACCCGAATAGACCGCCAGCAGGCTCGTTGCTTGCGCAAGATTTCCTGCTTCAACCAATTCAGCCAACGGGCGCGCGATACGATTGGAAATCGTTGCAACTTCCGCGGCAACCTGATCTGTTTGAGCTTGCCTTTTGAATTCATAGTAAAAGAGAAGCACAATGGCGTTTAGCACACCTCCGAGCAGGAGGGTCGCCAGAATATGCTTCAGGAATATTCGGCGCTTCAAGAATGTCCAGAGTTTATGCACTAAATGCCTCTATAGTGTCCGGCATTTAGTTCCCGATGTTCTTCATCGCGGCCTGAAGAGCGTCACGATTATTGACGATCATCTGTACAACTTTGTAGTCCCCGGAAACTTCCCGAACTAGAAAGTCTGCGGTCACGGTGTCGCCACCTTCGGTTATCATTTCAGAGCAGACGAAATAGTCACTTCCCGCAAGAATAACCATTGGATGAACATTTGCAGGATAAACGGTTTCAAACGCGTTGGTGGTCGTGTCCAGATAAGTGTAAGAACCGTCGACCATCACTCCATCAACATGTGAAATCATGGCGGATTGGAGCTTTGCCTTGACTTCAGTTGGAATGTCGGCCGCTGCTGCCGGGTTGGACGATATTACTACGGCGACCATACACAATAGCCTAATCATGCTAACCTCCCCACTAATAACACTGCACAATTGATACACTAAAAATGCATAAATGTGTATCTTATGATATTAAGGCCTGAATTGAACTTGGTTCCACCCAAGCATGACCAAGGGGAACAAATGCTTGCAAGCGAAGTCTACGAACTGCGCGCGAACCTGCGCCGACAAGGCGTTGTCTTTGCATACAGTGGTTATGTAACTGAAGGTATCCTCAGCGGTGTTGGCGATGCGTTAAAGCAGAAATTAGTGTCTGAAGACGCTGACACCAAAACTCTCCGAAGTGTTTTCGCTGTTTTTGTCGAGCAAATGCAGAACATCATCAGATATTCTGTTGAACGACTACCGACCGACGGTGAGACTGAGGTGCTGGACATAAGTTACGGCATTGTGACCATCGGAAACGAGGCCGGCGGGTATGTCGTTCATGCGGGCAATCTGATCCTTTTAAGTGACGTAGACAACATGCGAAGACGGCTTTCAGAACTACGCGCCATGAATCGTGAGGAACTTAGGGCCGCATACAAAGACCAACTCCGGTCAGAAACTGACGCTGTCGGCAATAGTGCAGGTATCGGGTTAATTGAAATTGCGCGTCGAGCGTCAAAGCCAATCGAATTTGATTTTATGCGGATTGACGATCAGCACGCATTCTTCGCACTCAAAGCGACGGTTTAAGAGGGTACGGATGCAAAATATTGATATCCCGGCAACAAACCGCACTCCGGCCGTCGCGTTCGATTTTGACGTTGGCCACCTCAAACTGATTGGGGAGTCCTACCCTGAGGATGTTACGACCTTCTACAACCCGTTGTTTGATGCTTTGAAAAGTTGGTTGTCGGATGGCTCAATATCCAAATGTCGATTTGAATTTGAACTCATCTATTTCAATTCGTCCAGCGCCAAGGCCATCATGATGATCATGGAGCTTTTGGATTCCGCTGCTGAGGCGGGAAAAAGCGTTGACGTCTATTGGTTTCACGACCCCGAAGACGAGACCATGGAAGAACTTGGGGAGGAGTTTGGGGAGGACCTGAAACATGCCAAATTCACACTGGAAAAGTTGTTGGATCGATGACTATCGACGATCTCTTTGTTCGCGAGAATGAGGCTTTGGAAGTCGCGGAAGCAGCTTTAAACAGTGGACAATTTCCGAATGATGAAACGCGCAAGTCAATTGAAAACCTTGTCGGAGAATACAGAAAGCTGCTCAGAACCACGCGGCGCATGATGCGATTGAGTGATCGCAACGAGCGGGAATTGAATGCATTAGCCGAAAAACAGCGCATCGCCGCCGAAGAGGTTACCCAGAAAAACCAAGAGCTTGAGGCATTGTCAGGAAAGCTTGCCAAATACTTATCGCCTCAAGTCTACAACTCGATCTTTTCCGGTCGCCAAGAAGTTAAACTCGCGAGTAAGCGAAAAAAGCTGACAGTGTTTTTCTCGGACGTCGCCGGCTTCACAGAGCTTACGGATCAGATGGAGTCGGAAGATTTAACAGAACTCCTGAACAGCTACCTGACTGAAATGGCGGAAGTCGCTCTGAAACACGGTGCGACGATAGATAAGTTTATCGGCGACGCAATCCTTGTCTTCTTTGGAGACCCGGAGACTAAAGGTGTGCGGGAAGATGCTTTGGCATGCGTGAGAATGGCAATTGCAATGCGAGACAAGTTGGCAGAGTTGCAGGCAAAATGGAGGCGTCAAGGAATTAGACAACAGTTACAATGCCGTATTGGTATCAATACCGGCTTTTGTACTGTCGGAAACTTTGGGAGTGACGACCGTATGGACTACACCATTATTGGTGGGGCTGTGAACGTAGCTTCTAGGTTGGAGCATCAAGCCGACGAGGGTGCGATTTATATCTCGTACGAAACTTGGGCGCACGTAAACCACGAAGTAGAAACAGAAAAAGTCGGCGCCATCCAGGTAAAGGGTGTGGCTCAACCTGTCATGACCTACCGTGTCTTAGGTCAAAAGAATTCGAGACCGCGCGTAGAAAAAGTTGTATACGAAAACCCGAATTTTCGAATGGTGTTAGACCCGAGCTCAATGACATCAGAAGAACGCGCCGCGAGCTTAGAAATACTCAAGTTGGCGCTTGCTACACTCCGCAAAAACGAACACTGAAGTCGGGCAGCCAGTGTTTGAAAGTGTTTGAAGTGTTTTGGCAACATCTCTGGAAGGTGCTGTCAGACGAATTCTAACCAGTCTCAGTTTGCCGCGGAAACTGCGAACCTATCCGGAACAGAGTTGACGCCACTCGCTAAGAGCGGCGGCGCGGGTCAGCTTGAAGGTGTCCCGGCTGGTGAGCGATCTTTCCTGGTTGAAGTGGTTGTAGACAGAGGAATGGACGGAGGCGAATTTCTGTAAACTTCGCATGCGCCTGAAACGCTGCATCGCGCGTTCTCTTCGTCGGAAAGGCAGGTGCGAGTTCTCGACGCGGTTGTTGAGCCACCTGCCCGTCCTTTGTTTTTCGAGTGCACCCAGTTCGTGGAGCGCGGCTCTGTATGAGGCGAAGCGATCCGTCACGACGGTTTCCGCTTTGCCGTGTCGCTTCATTAACTTCTTGAGGAATTTCAGTGCTGCAGCCTTGTTTCGGCGTTTGGTGACAACGGCTTCCAGCACCTCGCCTTCATGATCAACAGCCCGCCAAAGATAGTGCCGCTTGCCATTCACCTTCACGAAAACCTCGTCCACGTGCCACTTCCATTTGGAGAATGCGCGCAGCTGCTGAACACGCTTCCGTCTGATCTCAGCAGCAAACATCGGGCCAAACCTGTTCCACCAATATCGGATAGTTTCGTGGCTCACGTCGATGCCTCTCTCCTGCAGCAGATCTTCGACATTCCGAAGCGAGAGCGGGAAACGGATGTACAGCATCACCGCAAGGCGGATGATCTCGGGACTGGTTTTAAAGTATTTGAATGAGGCAGGTCTGGTCATGGGCAAAAGCTACGCAACTGCCCTGCCCCGCTCAAGCAAAGTTCTTCTGACAAGACCCTCATAACAATCAAGAAACAACGCGACCAGAGGGAGTAGGCAATTTACGAAATCGTCGAACTTAGATGAAGTATTTACCATAGGCCGTTTAACAACCAATTGGCCTTGTGTTCGTCTACAATGTGCGTTTTTCCGTTGTGACTGTAGACCTATTTTGTCGAATTTGGAGCAAAATCTCTGAAAATTGCGAAAACTTTACGGGTCTGAGACCATGAATGTTAGTTTTCAACCGTTGTTTTTTAACGAGTTGAATATGTTAAGACTAGGTGAATGGAAGCTATTGCCTGCAAAAAGTAGGCTCTCCCAGTATTTCTCCCTTGGGAATAGCTCCCAATCATCTTTCAAAGCGTTTTTGGAAATAGCCGGCCCAATATGCGTTCTTGCAGTTTTGCTTGCCTATAGCCTTCATAAGGCTTCTGCCGCGAGCTACGCATCGATCCTCATGTGAAACAATTTAGCTTCGGCCGAGATGCCAGGTTCTTTGCTTAAAGATGTTGCAACAACTACTGGTCTTAAAGCGGGCATTCGCTTCAATTGCCACAAAGTCTGACCGCTAAAAACACAATTCATGACCAGACTGCTCCAGAGGCCTTCAAATTCAGACCGACGTGAACACAGGCTAGGGCATGATTGTTCGTTGGTTCATTAAATGAAGTCTCCAAAGAAAATGTAACAAATGCAACAACAGTATGAGTTCAGTGAAATTGAAGGAACACCGCGTGAAGATCTATTCTGTATTCGTTTGGATGCTGGCCCTGACCTTGATGGTTGGCGTCATCGATGTGGCTTCCGCCAAAGAAAAAGGCGGGAAGTCAAAAGACAAGAAAGTTCAGTTGGATGGCAAGCCGGATAAGGGTCAGAAAGCTGTGCCGCCAGGGCAAATAAAGCGCTATTCAAGAGGAGCCAAACTTCCCGCCGACTTGGATTACTCGGACATCGGCGACCTTTCCAACTGGAAATTGAAACCTCCAGGAAAAGGAAATCGTTACATACGCGTCAACGATGAAATTTTGGAAGTTTCTGATGATCTTTCGACTGTAGTCGACGCCGTTGGCATCGTTGGTGACCTTGCTAAGTAAAACGGCTGAATCATAACACTTGGACTCAACGCGGTCAGCTGATTGATTTGGTCAGATGTCGGCTTTTGGACGGATAGCAGACCCAACGTTGCAAAGCGCCAACGTCCGCCTTGCGGACAAAGCAGACCTTACATTATTCAGTGTCGGGCGTCCGTCATTTGGTTAGGACGGTGCTATTTGGATTGGCTGAGTTGCTCATTCATGTCCGCAAAAGACACGGCCCAGAATTCCGCCAAAAACGCTGAACATTCTTGTTCGGAGATTTCCGAACGCGTTCCATCGGCATCGGTTGCTATACCCATTGTGTAGCGAAGCTCGGTGCCCGTCTTAGTTTCTGTCAGATGGTAGGTCTCAGGGAAGCTGACGTTTGGGCGCGCAGGGTCCAGAATGCGCGTTGAAAAATAATCAAAGGGTTCCCAATCTGTAACACGATAAAAAAAATGGGCCATTTCGTGTGCGCAATGATAGCCCGACCCTGGACCAAGGCGTCCAAGGGGGTTCTCCATCTTGATATCGCCGACGCGATTCATCCACTTCAGTTTATGTTCGGGAGCAACGAGAGCCTCCCAAACGACCCCAATGGGAGCGTCGAAATGATATCGCAAGGTCCATACGCCATCCTGCTCTTCCAAGAAATCGCGTTGGCGATCAGCGCGCATTTTTTTCCAAGATTTGGCCAAATCGTAGACCTTCATGCGGACTTCACCAAAATGTTCGATATCCTGCGAAAAAGGCTGCATTATTTCACTGACGTCCATGGCGGCGGCGGCGGCTTCGCTGAACAGGGCATAGCTGTGAATACTGGTGTTCTCAGATACGTCTGTTTTGGTCATCCGGTGAACAAGGATGACATCGGCTCCCGAAATGTCCTTAGTCGGGCCAAGCTGCATTTCGTCAAATTGGCCGTGGTGGGCGATGATTTTGAGGTCCAAATTGTCGACATTGGCGCAAGCTCGGCATGGGCATGTCGTGTTTGCGATTATGTCCTGCCGCCTGAGGGTAAATGCGTTGTACAGGTTTTCGCAGATGGTCAGAAACGTCTCACCCGACGGGAAATCCTGACGCGTCGAGTATGCAAGGACAGCGTCGCCCTCGGTTTTCCAAAAATGCAACGGATCGCCGACTTGCTCAATCAGTGCTGCCAACAGCGATTGCAGGATAGGATTGGCATGGTCCATTTCCGAGGATGTCAGGAATTGCGTGTACCCCGAAATATCGGCGATCAGCAGATACCCAGTGTGTGTTGCTGTCATAGTCCCCTCCCCAAAGAGCGGTCGGTACGTTTCTTGCACCAGTACCGGAAAAGTACACGCAAGCGTCTGTCATGGCCATACGGCATAGAAGGTCTCAATTTCAGATTGCTGTAGTCGACCGCTTCAGGCTCAAAGTAGACATTCAGAGGAGTCCGCCCAATGTCTGCTGTGCGGGACGAAGCCGTCATCCGATTTCGACCCTTCGCCGACGCAGCATAGGTTTGCATCTGCAGCGACCCCAGCTCCGTTTCGCAGCCCATGTCGCCAAACCGGTCATTCGCCGGCGGGGTGCTGTCAGACCAATTCGAACCAGTCTCTGTTTACCCCTAAATGCCAGAACTTATGCTGAACAAAGTTGGCGCCACTCGGAGAGAGCAGCGGCGCGGTTGAGCTTGAAATTGTCTCTGCTGTAGAGGGCGCGTTCCTGATTGAAATGGTTGTGGACGGAAGAATGAACTGCGGCGAACTTCTGCAAACACCGCATTTGCCTGAAGCGGAGCATCGCACGTTCTCGTCGTCGAAATGGCAGATGGGAATTCTCGGCCCGATTGTTCAGCCAGCGGCCGGTCTCTTGCCGACTACCGTTCCCGACAACTCTCATCGCCGCGCCATAAGACCGCAGTTTGTCTGTCACGATGGATTCAGGTTGACCGTAGCGTTTCATTGATTTTTTGAGGAATTTCAACGCAGCTTTGCGGTCACGGCGCTTGGTCACATAACTTTCCAGCACCTCGCCTTCGTGATCCACAGCCCGCCATAGGTAGTGCGTCTCGCCATTGATCTTCACGAATACCTCGTCCAGATGCCACTGCCAGTTCGAATAACATCGCATCCGATTGACCCTGTTTCTGCGGATCTCTGCCGCGAATATCGGGCCAAATCTGTTCCACCAATAACGCACAGTTTCGTGGCTGATCTCGATGCCGCGCTCGTGCAAAAGATCTTCAACATTGCGAAGCGAAAGCGGAAACCGAACATACATCATGACGGCCAGACGGATGATCTCGGGGCTCGTCTTGAAGTAGCGAAAAGGGCTGCGTTTTGTCATCCTGCGACGCTAAGTGCTCGCACTGCCCGCCTCAATAAGTTTCTTCTGACAGTGCCATCGCGGCTGTAGCCCCGGCGGCGCGTGTATCGAAGAAAACGGCCATTGCTTCAAAATTCAGCCGGAATGAGCGGTTATCCATGTTCGTTGTCCCTATCGCGGCCAAAGTATCATCAACAACCAATACTTTTTGATGCATGAAACCGGAACTATATCTCAAGACCTGTACTCCGGCCTCGCGGATTTCATCAAAAAAGGCAAAAGCGGCAAGCCAAGGAATCTTATGGTCAATGACGTCCGGAACCAGGATGCGGACATCCACTCCTTGCAAAGCAGCGTGTTTTAAAGCTGTGAGCACATCGGTATCGGGTACGAAGTACGGCGAAGCGATCCAAATCCGACGTTTGGCATTCGCGATTGCCGTGAAAAAGAACAAGGCACCGGTTTCCATTTCGTCCCCGGGACCGGTTGGGACGATTAATCCGGACATGTTCTCTTCCATGTGACCAGCCTCCCAGTTCATCTCCGAAATCAGGACTTCTTCAGTTGCCCAATGCCAATCCTCTACAAACACCAGTTGCAACTGCGAGGCGATCGGGCCACGGATTTCGACATGTGTGTCGCGCCAATCACCGAATTTTGGGTCGCGCCCCATATATTCGTCTCCAACATTCAATCCGCCGGTAAAGCCGACCGTTCCGTCGACGATCACCGTCTTGCGGTGATTGCGTAAATTGAGTTGAAATCGGTTTTTAGCTCCGCGCATCTGCGCGGGTTCAACTACTTGCACACCGGCTGAACGGAGATCATTAAGATAAGAGTTTGGAAGTTTAACGCTCCCAACTGGATCGCACATGAACCGAACTGCAATTGCACGTTTTGCTGCGGTGATCAGATGGTCCCGCAGTTTCCGACCCAGATCATCATCATGAACAATATAAAACTGCACCAGAATGTAATCTTGGGCTGCGTCAATAGCGGCAAAGATTGCATCGAACGTTTCTTGCCCGTTTAATAGGATTCGCATGTTGTTGCCCCGGACCACGGGGAGTTCAGATATCCTTTCCAACGCTTCGGACGGAAACTCTGTAGGCACGTCGGGCGCATTGACCTCGCGAAACGTCTTGATTCCGTCAATTACCTCCTCGCTATCGCGGCGCGCAGTTAAGTATCGGTCGAACTTGTGATGTCCCAAAAAAAGGTAAAGCGGAACGCCAAGATACGGGGCAGTAATCAGAAAAACGACCCAACCCACTGCACCCTGAGAGGTTCGCGCCGATGAGATCGCCCTCCATGCAAACCAAATGGCAGTGGCTTCGAGGGCTATCAGGAGCAAGACCAGAATTGTGGACACCATGTGGGCCTCTTTGGTTCACAGTTGCGGAAAGGGCGTTCCAACACCCGGTGGAGATCCACCAGATTAACCAATACTCGCAGGAAAGGATCGCCTAGGGCAAGCGCGTTGAAACGCAGTTCTTGGTGAGTTCGGGTGGCAATTCGATAGAGAATTCTCATTCGTGTGCCGCTTTGACAAATTGGGAGCAATTTATCCCGATACTCCAGAAAAAGCTGGAAGATTCTCCCAGAGTTTCCGATGCTGTCCTCCTGCAAACTTCGGGGGTCGTTTGAGAAGTTTACGACCTACATGATCCAAAAGAGAGGCCAGTTCAGCAATTGGAAGAAACTCAATCTCTGTCGATGAGCGCAGTTATCGAAATGCAGGAACGTTTCAGCCACTGGCAGGCCGACCTAAATCAAAGCAGCGTAATTCTCTCTTTGTTCTTTCTCTTGGCCGTTGTCATCGGCAGGGGGCCACTTGCACGATGGCTTATGGCAATGTTTCGGGCACTTCTCAGACGTTTGTCCATTGAACTTTCGGAAAAGGTAGCTGACGAACTGATGAGGACCACATCAGTTTTGATTGTGACCTTTGCTGTTTTTGTGGTTCTGGAAACATTGAATGTTCCAAACATGCCTGGTGACATTTTTAGGCGCGTTATGGCCTCAATCGCTGTGATCGCAGTATTCTCAGGGTGGTACAACCTGAGCGGGTCTTTTGTATCCCTTCTTCAGAGCGACCGGTTTGGAGAAGTCAAGATGGAGGCCGGATGGATGGAGCGCGTTGCCCGTTTTGGCATCTTGCTGTTTGCCATTACGTCACTGCTAGAAGTTTGGAGGGTCGACATCAGCGGTGCGCTGACCGGTGTTGGAGTACTGGGCGCAGGATTGGCTATCGCGACGCAGGACCTGATCCGCAATCTTGTGGCAGGCATGAATAACATGAGTGAAAAGCGCTTCGCTATTGGGGACTCGATTCAAATCGACGGTTCGTTTGTCGGGACAGTCGAATCCATTGACCTGCGTTCCACCCTAATCCGTGGGTTCGATCAGATCCCACGGCATGTTCCGAACTCCGAGTTATCCAACGCAGTTGTCCTAAACTATTCACACCGCCGACATCGAAGGGTCATGCTTAGCATACCGTTGCTTCTAGACAGTACCGAGGCTCAGGTCCTTCAGGTGCGTGATACGTTGCGGGAACATTTGTCGGCTTGTGGAGATTTCGAATTGTCTGAGGAGGCACCGAAACATGTCTATGTCGAAGGGTTGTCAGAAAGCGCCGTAACCATCATTTTTTACGCGTGGACGACTACCCCTGAATACGACAATTTCCTCCGTGTGAATGAAAGTCTTTCGCTCAAAATCCTTGAGACGGTGCGCGCGGCAGGAACAGAACTGGCCTATCCAACACAATCGATCAATCTGCGCGGGTCAGCCATTCCGTGACCTCCTGATGATACCGATCAGTATTTCCAAAGCGTCTAGCTCCGGTTATCTAAGTTTTGCTCAAATTCCTGACGGATTGCTTCTGTTTCGGTATCTAGTTCGGATTTGGATACCGTCAGCTTAGATTTTCGACGTGCAGCTTCAGAGGCTTCGCCCTGTGCTACTTCCCTTACTGGATTGTCTTTTTGACTACCGCCGGACAAGTTACCATCGCCCGACATCAATATTGCGAGTGACTTCGTCGATGGGATGTTGGCTAACACGATCATAGTACAGACGGTAATCGGCACGCTTAGTAGAGCCCCGGGGATACCCCAGATTGCGGTCCAGAACGTCAGTGCGAGGATGACCATCAAAGGCGACAAGTTTAGTGATTTTCCGGTTAGCGACGGTTCCAGAATATTCCCGATGATGAACTGAACCGCCCCACAGCCCACCAAAATAATTAGAAAAGGCGTGTTAGTATCAAACTGCACAAGAGCAACGAGCGAGGGCAACGCTACCCCGATGATTGAACCAATCGTTGGAATGAAGTTCAGTACGAATGCCAGGATGGCCCAGGTTTCGGCAAAATCCAATCCCACGGGCTTCATGATCGCGTAGCTACCGACACCCGTTAGGAAACTAACGAGTGTTTTGATTCCTACATATCGCTGCACGCTTTCTGAAATGCGTGTCAGCACGCGGTGTAAGTTTTGTGCGGATTCCGCATCTGGAGCTGCCAGTGCGACTTTCAACCTCATGGGTCCCTGTTCCAGCATCATGAAAGGAATATAAAGAAGGATCAGAAAGAAGGCGCTCAAAAAGCTTCCGGCTGAACCGATTGCTCCGCCAGCGAAGCCGGTGAAGTCCATCTCTAAGATCGCTTGTTGCGCTGCCTGATAGTTCTTGTCTCCAACAAGAGTGACCACTCGGGCCAAGATTTCAGAGAACCTTGCTTCATATCTAGGCAACGCATCGGCAACCGCGCCCGCTTGACCGGTCAGAATTGACAGTAATCCGAGCAATCCCAACACTAAAAGAGCAGCGCTAATGACATGGGCCAACCATCTAGGGATCCGTGTCCCGAGAATTTCAACCTGACATAACCTGTCGACTGCGGAAGTCAGAAGAATGAAAACCAAGGAAGCAATCGACAATGGAACTAGAACATCAGCCGCCAGGACCAGTCCTGCGATAGTAAAAAAGGCGATCACGACAACCCGGTGCCAAAACGCCAGACTAAAAACGTGTGTTTGCTGTTGATCTGGCACCGGCTGGGCTACTTCCTGTCTATTACCCTACGGATTTCCGAACCTTGTCATATACGGCTTTCATTTTCAAACCAAGTTCCCGCGCAGCTTCGCCGACTTCATCCGCCGACTGATTAAATTGTGATGTAGACAGGAACCTATCCCACTCCGAAACAAGTGAATCCCATTCGTCTTCCGCCTCCATTGTTCCAAGGTTCAACTGAAGTTTAATTTCATCTCTCTTTTGTTGTAGCTCGGCCATCATGGCCTTCAGATCTGGCATTTCTTTCACCTTTTGTAACACGTAATTGCCGCGAGACGGTTCTCGGGTTTATCTGCACTGCCAATTTTAAACGGTGCTGGTTGGATGTTTAAACATCTTACTAAAAAGAATTAGGTCAACGCTTCTTTGGCCAGTGACATTGACGCATCTAGCTTGGCCTTTCGTTCTTTGTAGTCTGCCTGAATTTCAGCTTTACGCTTTTCAAACTTGTTCCTTGTATTTTCTTTGGCCACCGCAATTTGCTCTTCAATCGCCTCGAGCCTTGCAGCTGTTTGGCTGTTCAGTTCGGTGATACGTTGCGAGATTTTTTCTTTGGCTATACTTGCCTTTGCCTTGGTTGCGTCGATTTTGTCGTGGATTGCTTGTTTGGTTTCTTCGTTAGATTGCTTCCACTCGTCTTTTAGCTCTGCAATTTCCCGATTAAGTTCCGCCATTTCAGCAGCGTATTGTTCATCGATTGCATCGGCGCGTGGCTTGCGGAAAACCACTCCTCCAGCCTCGCTCATTTTGACATCCAATGGCGATGTCCAAACTTCGTCAACCGAGGCCACCAAGCAAGATTTACCAGGAATAAGTTCGATGCTGATTTCGTCAAGCATCGTAGAATCTATTCCCGCAACCCAAAGATCTCTGTAGACACCAAACAATCCACCTGTCATCGATCCGACAGCCATTCCTGAGGCGGCCACTGATGCTGCAGCCGCAGATCCGGCGACTGCAGCTCCGGATGCGACTGCCACCGGGCCGGCCAAAACACCAACCATTCCGCCGAGAACGAGGCCCAGTGCCGTTCCCAACGGCCCTTCATCTTCCACCTTCTTAACTTCAACTTTGCCTTCGAGATCTTTCCCGATGACTGCAGCGGCATACACCGCGAGATCTCCTTGGGAATGTAGCGCGCGCAGTGCGGTTTCACCCTTGAATGCAGCAGCATCATCCTCGAAAACGACGGCAATAAATTTTTCCATGTTGGTACTCCTGATGGTTGATTTTAGGCGGGAATTTCTTAGTGGACAGGAACTTTTCTAAACACTAAATGCTCATTGAAACTGCATGTTAAGTGCCGCGTAAATTTGCCATTTTGGCAGGCTGATTCCTTTGTCGAAAACCGAGTACTGCGGTTCGACAAAAAAGTTGTAAACGGTATTGCCGCGTTTGGTGACCTTGCCTAGGCGAATGCCCAATGGGACAGAATAGCTGTCATTAACAAAATTGTAGGTCCAGATCGGGGCGCCGCCCGTGTAATACCCATTGCCCAGTTGGTAAAAAACAAAGGGTTGAAAGGCACCCAAATTGGCACGTGGGCGCCCATTTGTATCCCCAACGCCTCCACGCCATGTCAGAAGATATCCATATTGAAAGACGGGCGAAGTTGCATTGAAGTAAACGTTGGCTAACCCAAGCTGCCATTGATCGGCTCCCAAGCGGTCGTCGGAGGCTGTTGGCACGACCACTTGCGGACCAAGCGCAAAACTAATTCCGGGGTTACCCGTATTAAACTGATAGGCCGCAAAAACATCAAAATCTCCGACGCCACTCAAAGTTTGGCCATCTGTTCCCACCGGTAACGAGTTGAATGGCAACGAGGCTCGGATCAGCCAATTTGAGCTGCCTAAAGTGACCGGCTTTGCATAGCGCAGAACAAATTGATTTCCGGTCGCATTAGCTGGTCCTGTAAAGTCACCGATATAGTAGTTTTGGATATTGAACGCTGTGATATCAGCCAGAGGATTGTTGGCTTGCGCTGCATCAGATTGCGCATAGGCCGGAGTGCTGGCGACGCACAGAATGGAAAGTTGGGCTAAGCGCTTAAAGAAGGATTTCATGGGGCTGCCTTTGTCTCGGGCATCGCTTCTGGCAAAGGTACACCCACCGCTCCGGAAGGGGGCTTAGTGCCCAGAAGAGACGCAATCGTAGGCGCGACATCCACAGTTTCGACGCGTCGTGCGACGGTTTGTGGAACAATATTTGAACCTGTAAAAATTAGGGGAACGTGTGTGTCATATGTCCAGGGAGAGCCATGAGCAGACGCAACGTGCAACCCGTCAAAATCAGCCACAAACCAATGCGGTTCGAACACCACATAGATATCTCCCGACCTATCTGGATTAAAGTTAGCCAAGACGGCATCGCTAATCTTGGTTTTTGCAAACGACCCGCGTCGCAAATCTGAACTCCCAACCGCATAGGCAATGCCGGGGAGCTTTTGAAGTTCCTCAGCAACAGCTCGCTCGACGACCAAAGGATCTAAAGAACGTTTGGAAATAAGATCTTGGTTCAAATAGACGTAGGGGTTGGAAAAGTTCTGAACCAGATCAGCGGATTCACCAAAATCCATTTGAAGACGCACAAATCCTGGTTCTGTATCGACGCGTTCAAAGCTGAACAAACCAGCTTCAATGCCTAGAGTCGCCAGAAACTCCGGGTGTTCCGGTGCGCCGTGATCTGCCGACAAAACGATCAATGTGTTTTCCAGACCAACTACGGCATCCACATGTGTTAAAAGGTCAGCGATTTGCCTGTCGAGATGCGCGAAATTGTCTTCGGCTTCTAGGCTTGAAGGGCCGAACATATGGCCGACATAGTCTGTAGATGACAAGCTGACCGACAGATAATCAGTAACGTCATCTTGCCCCAGTTGTTCTGCATCCAACAGGGCTTTGGCAAAATCTACTGTTATTTCATCCCCTGCCGGGCTGAGGGTTAAGAGCGTTGTGAAGTATTTCCCTTCTGCCGCTCCCCAGTTATGCGGAAATGTCCGGCCAAACCCCTGTATATCGGTTTCCCACGGTTGGTCGTCGCGGTCTGCAAAGGCATACTTCCCGACGTCTCCCAGAAGAGTCCAAGATCGATTGGCATATGATGCGACAAGGCCCTTTGAGTTCCAATCCTCAATCCAACCGGGGTAGGCGTCGCGATAGAACGTGCTTGTAACAAACCGACCTTCTGACTTTGAGAACCAGTAAGCGTCACCAGCGTGACCTGCCATTGCAATTGCACCGCGATCCTTGACCGACACACCAAACACTTTTGAAGTCGGCCCAAAGTGCAGGCCAATTTCATCGGAGATAGTTGAACTGATGATATTGCGGGGAGATCGACCGTCAGTTGTGGCTGCTCGTTGGGTCGGATCGATTTCGTTCTCCGCATCGACTCCGGAAGCCCCGACCAAAGGATAGTCCGGATCCTGCACGTTATAGAAAGGCTTGCCAGTTTTTCGATCAAACCACAGGTTGGCTACCATACCATGGATAGCAGGGTCCGTGCCGGTTGCGAGCGTCGTGTGCCCGACAATTGTTTCAGTGTTGGCATGGCGGTGATGAGCATTTGTAAAATTGACGCCATGATCCAACAAATAGCGAAAGCCGTCCTCTCCTATGTGGATACTGAATCTGTCGATTAGGTCTCCACGCAACTGATCAACAGTAATTTGAAGAACCAGTCGAGGCTTGCCTTGAGCGCTTGAGACAGACGGAACGACCAAGCTGACTCCAACAACCAACCATTTGATTAGCAGGGGAAGAGTTTTCGGTTCGATCACGTATTTCGTCCTTTTTTGTAACAGTAGAATTTGTGTTTACCCAACGTTTGCCGCAGTTTTGGGTCGTTTTTTCAGACCGCGACCGACACGTCGTTCCTTAGGCCATGGGCAAAGCGGATATATCCTGCGCCCTCACCGATCAGCGATACGCCTGCAACGATCCCCAACAGCATCACGCTCACTTCGGGGTACTTCACTAACAGATATCCCGATGCCAGTACGGACACACAACCAACGGAAATGACCCAGCCAGAACCTTGATCCGGTCGCGCCATTACGCCCACTGCAATCCGCACCAAGCCATTCACAAAAATTGCAACAATCAAGACCAACGTAAGCGCCATGAGCCCTTCAAGAGGGCGAAATATCAGCAACAACCCGGCAATCAGATTGAAGCCCCCCAAGATGGAATAGATGAGCCTTGCATTCCAGCCATCTTTGGTTGTGAAAACCTGCACTAGCACCACGAAGCCACCTACAGCGAAAACAAATCCCACAGCAAATTCAATGGCCAATGATACCAAAAAAGGTGCAAAAATTGCGAATACACCCCCGATAGCCAACACAATCCCGAGTCCAAGAAACCAGCCCCAGTATTTTTGCAGATCGTTGTCTGAGTGTCCCATACTCATTGTATCTTTCCCTTGGTCGATTGCATTTTCAAACACTGGCGACTGCTTTTGCGTTTAGGCGCCCTCAAGCAGGTCAAAGCCTGTCGAGTGCGACCTTCCGTTTAGTTTCGAGCGTAGTGAAAGCGCGGCAGGCTTTTCAGATTTTCCTTGGTCGCATTGGGCAAAACCAGATCGCCATCCGCGTTGATCTCGAAGGCGACCGCTGGCAGCGCGATCAACTTTTCACCGATGTTCAGGAAGCCGGCGACGTTGACGATCACAAAGGTCGTATCACCATCCGGCAAGACGAGCGCATCATGGACATATCCCACAAAGTCGCCACCATCATTGTAAACATCACCGCGTAAAAGCTCGACTACGCTCCAACCGGAAGCGACTAAGGCGACATCAAGATTGTTGTACTCGACAACAACACCGCCAGCCACATGAGGTGTGGACTGTGCGAGCGCATACATTGGGTCTCCAATTGCGAAAGCACACAAGAGAGCCGTTGTTCTCAGAACTTTTTTCATATTACTGATCCCGTCTCGACAATGTGAAAATTGAATTCAGGTCGCCGGGTGATCAAGCAGCCCGCCCCCAAAACAAACTGGTCAGTTTCCGGACAAAGCGGCACGAAGCTCTTTTTCATCACTGACAGACAATGATGTCTCGATAACCTCGCCCTTCATGCCCTCCAATTCGCCCAACAACTTCGTAGGTCGGTTTGACCACCCGATAACGGCCAGAGCCGATGAGTCAGGGCCCATCTTTGAGCCGACGCGAGCTGCCAATGCGTCCTCTTCGTCTGCTTGATCCAGCATTCCTGCAAGTGTCCCAGAGCCAGCACCAACAGCCGAACCTGCAATAAACCCGGCAGCAGGGTTACCGACCATGGCACCGATCAACGTACCGGTCAGTGCTCCAAGAGAAGTGCCTCCGACGAAACCCGTTGCTGTAAGAGTATCGGAATTCCGGGTCCGCACTACGCCGTTCTTATCGCGGGTCATTACCACGACCTCGTCGAGATCGACTTCCCAATCCAGGCTCATTTTTTGCAGACGCAAAAGTGCTTCGTCTGCTGTATGACGGCCCTCGAAGACAATAATGACCAAATCACTCATCGTATCTCTCCCTAGTTGAAAATTGTTTTTTGCAGCGCAATGACACACAAAAGAATGTACGTCCTGACGCGATACCCTGACGATGTTTCATTTTTGAACTCCATGCGCGGTTCTCTCTCAACACCGCGCATGAATTAAGTTTACCGAGCTCGAAACTACTTACTTCCGTTGTTTGCCGTCATCAGTTCCATGACCTGATCGATTGAAAAGCTGGCTGGCTTCTGACGCGGTGGGAACTCCTGGAATGTAGCCAGGAACTGGCCTACATACTTTTGTGCGGGCACCAGGAAATAGATCCGATCAATCATCCAGTCGTAGTAAGTATTGGATGTTAGATGCGCCTGTTCGAATGGATCACGCCGAAGGTTGGTGATCAAAGGGACGCGAAGTGGGGTCCAAGGTTCGATCCACGCACGCAATGTCGAAACAGCTTTTTGCTCAAGGAAAATCAGTTTCCAATCGTCATAGCGCAAGGCTGTTAATTCTCCGGTATCCGCGAAATAGAAAATCTCATGTCGCGGGCCGTCTTTTGTTTCACCAGTAAGAACGGGCAAGAAGTTGTAGCCATCCAGATGCACTTTATATTCGCGACCAATGGCTTGAACGCCACCTGCTTTCAAATCTTCCTTGATGGTCTCATTGCCCGCTGCTGCCAACAACGTCGGCAACCAATCCATGTGGTGCATGATTTCGTTTGAGACGGAGTCAGGTTCTATTTTCCCAGGCCAACGCACGAGCGAGGGCACGCGCCATCCACCTTCCCAGTTGGTGTTCTTTTCACTGTAGAACGGGTTGGTGCCAGCATCTGGCCATGTATTCTTGTGGGGGCCATTGTCAGTCGAATAATGAACAATGGTGTTGTCAGCAATGCCCAGTTCGTCAAGCACATCCAATAGCTGACCGACGTGCATGTCATGTTCCACCATGCCATCGCCATACTCATCTTGTCCCGAGATCCCGAACAATTCGTCTTTCACATGTGTACGGAAGTGCATCCGTGTGCCGTTCCACCAAACGTAGAAAGGTTTGCCTTGTTCGTGCGCATTTTTGATAAAGTCGACGGCAGCTGCAACGGTTTCATCGTCGACTGTCTCCATCCGTTTTTTGGTCAACGGTCCCGTGTCTTCAACAAGCCCATCAGCCGAAGACTTGATAACGCCACGAGGGCCAAATGCCTGGCGGAAGGTCTGGCCGTCCGCCAAAACCGCGTCGCCGGGATAGTCGCGATTTTCTGGCTCTTCTTCCGCATTCAAATGGTACAGGTTTCCGAAAAACTCATCAAAACCGTGGTTTGTGGGAAGCATGCTGTCCTGATCACCAAGGTGATTTTTCCCAAACTGACCGGTCATGTATCCTAAAGGCTTCAGAAGGCCCGCAATCGTGGGATCTTCTTCCTGCATACCCAAGTCTGCGCCCGGGAGGCCTACCTTGGACAAGCCGGTTCTATAGACAGACTGTCCCATAATGTAAGAAGCCCGACCAGCTGTACAGGACTGCTCCCCATAGTAGTCGGTGAACATCATGCCTTCATCAGCAACCCGGTCGATATTGGGCGTTTCGTAGCCCATTAATCCCCTAGTGTAAGCGGATATGTTGGATTGCCCAATATCGTCTCCCCAAATCACTAGAATGTTTGGTTTGTCTTGTGCAGAAACTGGTGTGCCAACCACGAGGACAGCGACCGACAAAGCACCCAATATCGCTGACTTTGTTATGCCCAAATTATGTTTCATGTGCTCTCCTGAAAAATTCGAAACCAACGCATCAATCGACAGACTGGTGACATCGCGATCAAAGTTCATTCCCACGATGACCCCATTGGTTAGCGGTGTTTGCCCTACAATCTGTCGGCAAATACGAATCAAGGCTGCAAAAGCAACATTCATATTCACAAAAAACGTGTGTTAGCCTGCCAACGACGGGAAGCATTCATATATAAGAAGTTATATGAAGAGATTCGCTAAACACGCCAAAGCACATAATGAATCACTGTCCGAGCACAGTGTATGAGTGAAAAGGTCAACGAATTCACGATTAGAGCGGGCTCATTCCATGGTCCAATCTCCTTGCTTACTGACAACGCTCGGATGTTTCAAAAAACGCTGCATTCTTTCAACCTGCCAACGGAGCCAGAGGAGATTGTTGACGTTTCCAACTACCTAGAGGGCATGAAGGAAATAACTCGGTTCGCTGACGATGATGATTTCTTTGCCCGAGCAGGCTATGTTCAGAAAGTGGAAGATTTGGGCGTTTTTGGTCGCGCAATCGTTTCCGCTGATACCTTGTGGGACGCTTTGCAGATCGCCAAGTCTGCGCTGTTGTACTATCAGAGCGATTCAGAGTTAGTAATCAGAACCTACAAAAAGCGTTGCCATATCTGGTATTTCAATCCTTTTGAAGCTTTTGAAGGCGCCAAAGATGTTCAATACACAATAACTCTATTGGCCAACGTTGTCTGCCTTGCAAACAATCGCACCGATCCGAACATTGATGTTTCCTACCCTAATGGCTGTTCGACGCACGTTCTGTTCAACTCCGCTATCAGTCGCGTTAGGGCTTCCACCCAAGGGTACATTTCGTTCGACGAAGAAGCACTCAAGTCGCAGATGTCCAAAATGGATGCACTGAGAGCCGAAGTGTTTTCGCGCTATTTGGCCGATGAATCCATAAAGGCTTGCGAAAAACCACTGACGAAGGACATTGTCGCAGGCCTAGTTCGTGCTTCATTCGGAGTTGCGCCATGGTCTCTAGTCAACACCTGTGGAGCACTGCAATTACACGAGCGGACGCTTCAACTTCGTTTGAAGTCTGAAGGAACTTCTTTTCGTGAAATCGTTCAGACTGAGCGGCACCTTGCATCAAAGCGCCTCCTAGTGGCTGGAAAAGACATAGTTGAAACTGCCGAAATACTTGGCTTCGAGCATCGGCAGAGTTTTTCAGAGGCATTCTCAAGGTGGGAAGGCCTTTCTCCGTCGGCCTTCACAAGGGTGCTGTCAGACTAATT
This sequence comes from Ruegeria sp. CDSC068, assembly GCF_059610545.1. Lineage (NCBI taxonomy): Bacteria > Pseudomonadati > Pseudomonadota > Alphaproteobacteria > Rhodobacterales > Roseobacteraceae > Ruegeria > Ruegeria sp. CDSC068. Next base: position 22,183 of record NZ_JBXWNV010000017.1, on the reverse strand, counting down.
CGAACCAGTCTCAGCTAGGCCAGTATAGCTGCCCTTTATGCCGAACCAAGTTCGCGCCACTCGGCGAGAGCGGCGGTGCGCGTCAGCTTGAAGGTGTCTCGGCTGGTGAGCGATCGTTCCTGGTTGAAGTGGTTGTAGACGGAAGAATGGACGGAGGCGAATTTCTGTAAACTTCGCATGCGCCGGAAACGTTGCATAGCGCGCTCTCTTCGTCGGAAAGGCAGGTGAGAATTCTCAACGCGGTTGTTGAGCCACCTGCCCGTCTGTTGTTTTTCGAGAGCACCCAAATCTCTGAGCGCTGCTTTGTAGGATGCAAAACGGTCGGTCACGACCTCCTCGGCGCAACCGTGCCGTTTCATCAATTTCTTAAGGAATTTCAGTGCTGCAGCTTTGTTTCGGCGTTTGGTGACAACGGCTTCCAGCACCTCGCCCTCGTGATCAACTGCACGCCAGAGATAGCGGCGTTTGCCATTCACCTTCACAAAGACTTCGTCCACGTGCCACTTCCATTTCGAGAACGCGCACAGCTGCTGCACCCGCTTCCGCCTGATCTCAGCAGCAAACATCGGGCCGAACCTATTCCACCAGTATCGGACAGTTTCGTGGCTCACGTCGATGCCTCGCTCGTGCAGTAAATCCTCGACATTCCGAAGCGAGAGTGGAAACCGAATATACAGCATCACCGCAAGGCGGATAATCTCAGGGCTGGTTTTGAAGTATTTGAATGAGGCAGGTCTGGTCATGAACAAAAGCTACGCAACCGCCCTACCCCTCTCAAGCAAAGTTCTTCTGACAAGACCCTCGCGCTATCTGCGGCGGCCGAAATTCACCGCCGAGCCTCAGCAATCGCGGTTAGGCGACTATACCGCCACGCCTCTGATGGTGCTTGGGGATGATATGACGACCGACCATATTTCGCCGGCGGGGTGGGTGGATCCAACCAGTTTGGCGGGCAAATGGCTGTGCGCTCGCGGCGGTGATCCCAAGGACATGAATGTCTATGCCGCCTATCGCGGCAATTGGGAGGTCATGCTACGTGGCCTCTTCACAAACAGGCTGGCGGTGAACTTCCTGCAAGAGGGGCTGGCCACTGCTGAGACAACGCTCGAGGATGGGCGCATCCTGCCCTTGCACGAAGCAGCCCAAATCTGGCGGATCAAGGGCAGCCCACTATCATTCTGGCCGGTGACCGCTATGGCATGGGCTCTAGCCGCGACTGGGCGGCCAAAGGCGTGGCACTACTGAGCATCCGCGCCGTGCTCGCCAAAAGTTTCGAGCGCATCCACCGCACCAACCTGATCGGTATGGGCGTGGTACCGGTGCAGATAATTGACGGGTTCGATCCCAAGACGGCGGGCATTCGCGCCGTGGATCGCTTCGCTGTGAACCTGCCACCCGAGACGCTGATGCCTGGTCTGGAAACTACTTTGCAGTGGCAGCGCGGCACCGAAGTGCTGGGCGATATCCGCTGCAAAGCGGCGGTGGACACATTCCAAGAGGTCGACCTGCTGCGACACGGCGGTGTCCTGTCAAAGATCTTGGGCTTCACCCTTGAAGGCCGCGAATAGAACGACCTGCTTTGAACGAATGGGGCAGAGCTGGCTGATACGGTTGTAACTGGAAATGCTAGGCAAATGCACTTTTTGAACTGCTTTCAATCTCACCAACGTCCAGTTTCGCGAATTTGAAGCCATTCGTAGGTTCTGCAGCATTTTGCACTTTGGGCTCGAAGCGGTCATTCAGTGAAATATGCTCAACGTCTGCTTTGCGGACAAAATTAGCTTTCGCTGCGCTTGCACCAATGTCCGTTTTTTCTGGTATTCATGGCCCAGTTTCTTTGCAAAACCCACGTCCAAAATATCTAAAACTCGTCAAATTCCGGGACATTGCCAAGCCTAATGAGGAAACTTGGCGACCCGACTTCGCCACTGTTCGGATCTTCACTGACCATGTAGGCATCGGCGCCAGCGCAATCGTCGGATTGCGCTTCTCTTTCTGCTCTGTTTTGTGCTTCCGCTGCCGTGGAGTATTCAAATTGCTTGCCAATTTTCAAGCTTCCTTGCCCTCCGCGTCCTGGCTTCCGTTCCACATATGTTTGGCAGATGTAGTGAACTTTTTCTGAGCTCTCATCTGAGAGTGTCATGGCAATATCCTTGAAACGAGTACGGGCGCTACTGATGCATGAGATAAACAGTGCTCGCTAGCCACTTTGTTTGTGTTTCGCTCAATCAAGTCGCGCGGAGAGGAGGGCCAACGATCCTGTCACCGCTTTTTGGCGGGCTTCGGCGGACAGGCTTCAGATGGAGTCGTCGCATCCCTTTCGAGCCGAGTTTTGCGAAGCCGGGCGTTCTTGATCTGTCTTTGCTCAGCTTCTTCGTTGACCATTTCTCTAACGACCCGCGTTGTTTTGTCCATCGGCGTTTCCGCCTTGGGAAAGTGTGCATTGAAGACAGTTGTTTTTTTCAGCTTTGCCAATGGTTATTCTCCTATCCGTTTTCAACGGCGCATTTGTCAGTTGAGTATTTCAAATTGATGCCAGGTGATTGCCTGGTCCTTGAGAGACACGCGCGTGTCGTAAAGGACTGCGATGGAGCAGCTTTGTCTGAACGTCAGGAGCGGACATAGCTTTCATCAACGCACTATAGTTCATTTGGAATCTCATTTCCGATCCTACGCTCTGTGTCGAATGGGATGTGCCGATGACAAGATGATCGCTTGTTGCACCGATGAGTCTATTCCTTGGAGGCATAGAAAGCCCGAAAACGTCTGTATCTTGCTGACCAATGGCGAGAACTACTTGTGTGCTCTGTCCACTTTTTGGGACAAGGTGAAGTCTTTTGAATACCGGGTCGCAGATGCTCTGTGGGTAAGATGAAGGTTTGGACCCTGTTTCAATGACCTCGGCGACAAGCGTAAAGGCATCCGTATACATCCCGCCTATTTGATCTCCGGAAACCGGATCAACGCCCAGCAGTATTGCTTCCCCCAGCCTTAAATCGTTGATGCGACCAGCTGGGTGTCTACTTAAGGCCCAAGGAAGGTTGGCCGAGTTACCACCAGATACCATCTGAAGGAAGGGACCACACTGTCCCTCTATGTCATTTGCCAGGCCAGACAAGGTGTCCATGTCTGCGGCAATCGGGGCAATTCCGCTCAGACATGCGAAGTTCGCTCCGATGCCCTTCAGCGCGACACCTGGCATATCCACCACTTGTTGTGCAATTGAGCCTAGGTATTTTGGCATGATCCCTTCGCGTAGATCGCCCATCTCAACCATCAAGATAATGCCGTGAATGCAGCCCTTCCGGATCGCGGCGGCGGCCAGAGCGGTAATCACGAGGATCTCTGTGTTGTAGCTTGCCTCACAGTACTGGACGACCTGATCAACCTGGCTCAGCATTGGTGTACGGATCAAGGTGATCGGGCATGTCATGCCCGCATTGCGTAACTTCCGAACGTTGCTAAGACGCGCTTCTGCAAGTCCCACAGCGCCACCGTCCAGCATAGCCCGAGCGATGGTTGGATGCCCGCACACTGCTTTGGTCACACCAGTAACGCTGATGCCGCGAGTCTTGAGGCGCCCGATCACAGTCTTTGCATTGTGGCGTATCTTGCTCAGATGCACCTCAATGCGAGGTGTACTCATATCGCAGCCACAGGTGTGGGTTGATGCAACCCAGGATAGGCGGCGACAACCATTGCAAGCAAATACGATGCTGGCCGGCTGAGTACATCCGTTACAGGCAGCCCGAGTATTTGTGACTGTGCGGCGATAGTTTCGGTAATCTCGGCCTCAGACATCCCCTCGTGATTGAGCGTGACGCCGATGACTTTTGTGTCAGCAAACGCTTCGATGAGGGCAATCTCACTTGCAGGTCTAGGCATTGGCATATTGGGAAAATCACAGCGATGTGCGCGCTTTGGAGCGTGCTGAAGGATCACGGCGTCCGGCTGGCTGCCCCGCAGGATAAAGGCGGATGTGCAGAACGCCGGATGACTTAACGCCCCTTGACCTTCGATCAATATGACATCGGGTTGTTCAACCTCGGAAGCGTCAACAATCGCACCTTCAAGCTCGCCGCAACAAAACTGCGGCGGCACGGCATCCATTGCCACTCCATAATTTGCACCCTGCATCAAACCCGTCTGGCCCGTACCAACAAGAACAGTCTTGATGCCCCTTGCGTTCAAAGCGCGGGCCAATACGGTCGCTGTTGTCCGTTTTCCAATGGCGCAATCGGTTCCAAGAACCGCTATGCGCAGTGCCTTCACTCCTGCAATACTTCCGTCGAACAGGCGCATATCCTTGCTGGGTTTAGGTTTTCGAATATCGCGTATGGTGACTTTGCGTTCGACCGCAAAAGCCGCGATTTCTAGATCATCGCTCAGATATTCATGCAATCCACTGACGATGTTCATACCTAGTGAAATCGCGTCGAGAACAACGTCGCGATCTGTCGATGAGAGTCTCCCCGTAGATGGTGCCATCCCGTAAATGAGGGTATCTGGGATGACGGTTTCATGGGCGACAGCAGCGTCCAAACTTCTAAAGACCGGAATGTGGTTTACTGCATCGTCAAGAATCTGCCCGCTGTCTTCGCCGTCGTGGTTGCTATCGATGACAGACAGGATCCTGTAGGCCTCTGAATGACGAACAAGGCCATTAGCAGTTTTGCCATCAATGTTGGCGAAGTTACCTTGGCAATAGACAATCGCAGTTGTTGGCGAGACGATCTGAGTGGTAGAGGTTGATCTTATGGGTTCATCGCTGGTCAATGGCGGCGCTTGTGCACCGCTGACGGGACGACGGATAGTGTTAGCCGCGCTAAAGTCGGTTTTCATGATGTTTCCTTTTTGTGGTCGACACCGAAGGCAACGCTGCCGTCACCATTGGGTAATGAAGTCGAGCATATCGTGCCGCACGCTCAGTTATCGAGAATGCAAAGTCCCTTAGATAACTTGAAATTCTTGTTGCAGTCCCACCGGTTTCCGGACCTGTCGAGATGGGCATTCGCAGGAAGGTCTATTACGTCACAGCTCGCACCTGAGGCAGCGTATCCCCGCTCGCACTTCCATCCCGTTCCGTAACTTGCATCGTCAAAGAAGGCATGTTCAGGGATCATAACGGGCGCGCACGACCCATCTTGTGCAAAGTACCCACGTTCGCATGTCCAGGGTCGGCCGTAACCTGATGAATTCAGATACGCGTTGGCCGGGACTTCAATAGCGACGCAAAGGTCGTCCGATGCTTCGAACCCCCGTTTGCATTTCCACGCTGGCCCATAGGTAGTAGCTGCCAGGTAAGCGTTTGCGGGTACGACAATTTCTTGGCACATGTCGTCGATTTTGAGAAAACCGCGAGAGCAATGCCAGCGCTCACCTGATGGATCAAGAAACCCGCCATCAGGTACAATCACCGCAACACAGGCCGTGTCATCCTTCTTGCGAAAACCATGAAGACATTCCCAACCAGAGCCATAGGTGCGGTTGGTCGGATACGCATTTGCTGGCACTATGACAACGGCGCAGACATCGCCACTCAGCCTATACCCGGCGTTACATTTCCAGCCGTCACCGTAGCTCTTTGCAGTGGCATTTTCAGGCACAGGTTGCGATGTGGATTGAGCATATGCAGGCGTTGAAAACAGAAGCAGAGCACAGATTGGGAGCACAATCAGAGCCGCAATCATCTGAATGCCTGGTGACGGATGCGCTCCCCAGATCGCCTGACAGAGTTGCGGCATTGCCTTTGAGTTATGATCCATCCAGCTCAAGCCCCGCGATACAGGCATCTGCAAGGTCGCGGCTTGGCGTTTCCGATCCCGGCAGCGTAGCCCAACCCGTATCCATCATAGCCTTGCGGCGACTGAAGCCAGAGGCCTCTTGGAGGGTTACGATTATTTCTTCGCGCCTAGGGTCAGCGGCTGACCTGTTCAGGCAAACCGGCACCATCGCGAGCGTCACTTCCTCGCTTGCATGGTCCTTCGCCAATTCTTGAGCGCCACCGCTGGTTGTCCACCCGCCCCAGGTAAAGCCAAGGATTGAGACCGCAATCGCACCACACAAAGCACCGTAGATGCCTGGTTTCGTCCATTCTGGAAATGTCATTTTAGATCCTCTGGCGGAGAAAGCGCCGCCGCGCTGTTTTGTGTCTTTTTGCGCATTCTTATTCTCGCGCTAGGGCCATTCCCAAGCCGCGATGACCGATAGGCGCAGTTCGGGCCTACCGGAAGCTCGTTTGATCAACGGTTGCGTTGTGGTTCTTTGGCAAACCAACGGTGCGTCTGATCACCAAAACGGATCAACAAACGTCACAAGCGATGTGGTTGTGCGCGAAAACATCGGCAACCTTCCCAAACATCAGATCCAAGTAGAGGACGTGACAGCTGAATTTTCATGATGGAAGAACTTAGTTTACTCTGGCAGGCGATACGCCTAGGCCGCAGAAAACCAGAACTTTAGTGGGTCTTATATAGCCACTTGGCGACGGTATTACAACGTTCATGGGCCTAACGCTTATTTCAAGACCCGATACTGATGAAAGCACTAGGCTCAACCCGGTATTCGCCTTGTGTATCGGCAAATCCGTGACCACTTATGGAGCTTCATTAGCATGCCACTCTGAAGCCGACATTCGCTGCATCACAGAAAACATGTAGTTTGGGCTCAACGCGGACATCGTAGTCATTTGGTCAGATATCCGCTTATGGACGGATGGCAGACCTAAACTTAAGAAACGTGAATGTCTGCTATGCGAACTATAGGGGCGCTCAAAGAGGTCGCTGAGCAGCAAGATCGTTGTGAAATCGAAGGGCTAAGTCCAGGCGACAGCTGTTCCAACAAGAACTAGTGCCATCCCGGCAGCTTCTTTGACTGAGTACACCTCTTCGAAGAAAAAATGTGAGACTACACCCAAAATTATGACTTCAGCTCCCATTACAGCCACGTAAATCAGCCCCAGTTTTTCATGCCCCAGAGCAGCAACTTCGAATGCGCCGGCTGTCAGTAAGGCAACAGCGATTATGGTTGCCACGCCCAGGCTGGGTAGTGTCCACCATGACTTCATGGCGACCATAGCAATACAATAAAAAAGAGCAGATAGCAGTGCGAGTGCAGCAACCATGTTCATGATTAAATCTCCCTCGATACCAACAAAATATCAGAATGAAACTCATTGAGATGTGACCTAATTCACAAAGCAAATTTCAAATTTGCAGGAGTCAAAACTACAGATATTGTCAGCGGCCTAATAGGACGTTTCGTGCTCGGTTTGGTCATTCGCCGAAACTTCGCTAGCGACCGCGAGGCGGACAAAGCTGAAACTCGAAGCAAGCCCTAAGTGCGCTGGCGAGACGGAGCTTCAACAACTCTGTCTCAGGTCTGCATGGTCCAAGGTGTGCTTGGCGCCTCTACCATCTTCTTCCTTGATTACATGCTTGTGCGTGGGCAGCATAAAGGTGGTAGAGTTCAGTACGGCTAATTCCAGATCGACGAATTTACTTTGCGCTTGTTTCGCCTGTGTTGGGAGTAACAGTTGTGGTCAAGGCTTCTCCTGAGATACTTGCTGTTACAGAACGCTGGTTTGAGGCGATCAGGACCCTAAATACGCACGTTTTGAAGGACTACCTTTCCGACTCGGTCGATCTGCGCTTCATTGGAACTGGCGAGAATGAGTTTTGGAAAGGTCAGGTTGTCCGCGATGGAGTCGGCGAATTCATCGGCGAAATGCCAGAGCCGGATGTGTGGGAAGTTCTCGAAGCCGAAGCCTTCGAGAACGGAGAGACGGGCTGGTCTGCTTTTCTACATCGGGTTGGGTTTCCCGGGCTTCGAGATGATTACATCGTCCGCACGGTGCTGGTATTCGTCTTAGAGGGTGCGTCATGGAAGATCATTAATCGTCACGCCTCTCTTCCCTACCCAAATATAGATTTTGTAGGTAGCGAACAGTTAGCCATTCAAACTCTTGTGAAAGCTGCGCTCGAAGATGGTCCGGAATTGCTTCAGGCAGAAGGTTTGGCCTCGGTGCTGTTTACTGATGTCGAAGGCAGTACGATGCTCGCGGCGGCCATGGGAGATCAGGGTTGGTCGGCGTTGATAGATCAGCATTTTCAGACTGTTGAGAGTATTGTCGCAACACATCGGGGGCAATTCGTGAAGTCGCTGGGAGACGGGACATTGTCCAGTTTCCAATCAGCGACTGAAGCGCTTCTGGCGGCGATCAAAATACAGGAAGCCGTGGCTTTGAGCGATGTGGAACCGCGCTTGGGCCTACGAGTTGGCATTCATACCGGCGACGTTGTTTTGGCGCGTGGCGACTTCTTCGGAACCGTGGTCAACAAAGCGGCTCGCATAACTTCATCGGCCAATCCGGGTGAAATTCTAGTGTCGGATGTGACGAGAGCCATAGTTGGGGGAAATCACGAGTTCAAATTTGCGGCCGCACGATCTTTGGTCCTCAAAGGACTTCCAGATGATCACACAGTCTACCGTTTGGAATGGAGGCGATAGCTGCTCGCTGGGTATGACCTCGAAGATCAGCCCCGCCCCCGGGGGATAATTCAATCAAATTGCCCTTTTCGCGGAATGCCCTTGCAAAGTGAACACACCCACTCCGCAGTTCCATCAATTGGCCTGCCCTTGCTCTTTAAATCACGGTGGGAAACAACCTGCTGATCGCGGCAAAATGGACAGGTAGCAAGGGCAAAGAAATCCGGAATATGGGTGACTTTCTTAGGTACGGGGTTGCAAACCATTTGGCACTCAGCAGTGAATTATTCCCTGTTGGCTATCACATATCGCCGTTTTTCTCCACGTCTGCTTTGGGCTCGTTGCGGTCATCCGACGGTTTTACTCAGATGACCGGTTGATCACGTAAAGCAGACATTGCGAGGCGTGGTTCAAAAATCCGAACTTGAATGGCTGCTTTTACCGGTACCGGACATTCGCTGCACCTTGCAGGAGTGTCTGAGTTGCGGGACAAAGCGGACGATGTCCGCACACAAGATTTGCATCAATAACATGGCCAATTGACTTCAGAAGACAGGTTTTAGCCTGTCTAACATCCAGCGCATGTCAGGTGGCAAGACCGGTGGTTTTGTCGTCATCATTGGGGCTTGTGATAGCTGCTGGGCCGCTTGCAAGCATGCCTGGGCTTGTTCATGAAGTTGCATCTCAGTCAGCGCCATCGCGCGGAGTTTTAGGTGGCCAGCTTCATTTGGGCGCATGTCATAGGCGGCAGAGGCATCCTCAACACTGCCTTCGAAATTTCCGCCGCAATACCTTGCAATGCCACGCATGAACAGCCGATATGGTTGCAGTGGATCCTGCTCGCCACGCTCTACGAGACGCGAAAATGCAGCATCAGCCCCCGCAAATTCAGACCTACGAAGCAAAATCTGACCTTCAAGTTCATGGTTTTCCAAATACGCGGGATTAAGTTGCCGTCCTCGTTTAAGATCAGCGAGGGTGCTGTCAGACCAATTCGAACCAGTCTCTGTTTACCCCTAAATGCCGGAACTTATGCTGAACAAAGTTGGCGCCACTCGGAGAGAGCAGCGGCGCGGTTGAGCTTGAAATTGTCTCTGTTGTAGAGGGCGCGTTCCTGATTGAAATGGTTGTGGACGGATGAATGAACTGCGGCGAACTTCTGCAAACATCGCATTTGCCTGAAGCGGAGCATCGCACGTTCTCTTCGTCGAAATGGCAGATGGGAATTCTCGGCCCGATTGTTCAGCCAGCGGCAGGTCTCTTGCCGACTACCGTTCCCGACAATTCTCATCGCCGCGCCATAAGACCGCAGTTTGTCCGTCACGATGGATTCAGGTTGACCGTAGCGTTTCATTGATTTTCTGAGGAATTTCAACGCAGCTTTGCGGTCACGGCGCTTGGTCACATAACTTTCCAGCACCTCGCCTTCGTGATCCACAGCCCGCCATAGGTAGTGCGTCTCGCCATTGATCTTCACGAAGACCTCGTCCAGATGCCACTGCCAGTTCGAATAACATCGCATCCGATTGACCCTGTTTCTGCGGATCTCTGCCGCGAATATCGGGCCAAATCTGTTCCACCAATAACGCACAGTTTCGTGGCTGATCTCGATGCCGCGCTCGTGCAAAAGATCTTCAACATTGCGAAGCGAAAGCGGAAACCGAACATACATCATGACGGCCAGACGGATGATCTCGGGGCTCGTCTTGAAGTAGCGAAAAGGGCTGCGTCTTGTCATCCTGCGACGCTAAGTGCTCGCCCTACCCGCCTCAATAAGTTTCTTCTGACAGTGCCGGAAAGTGCGTTGTTTGATGCGGTACAGGTTTGTGGTGTGTTCAACTTGGTGAACCGCCTCGTTGAGGGGACAGGTATTAGCAAAGTTGCTCGGGACCCTGAAACGATTGATGTGGAAACCGTCGCAAAGTTGACCAGTACGTCATTCTATACTGACTTTGGCAGGGCCAATGGGCTCGATGTGTGACCAAATGGGTCGGCTTAGGGCTCAAACCGGTCATCTGACGGTTTCAATAGGTCATCGGGTCGGGTCAGACGGCATCAAGGTCAGCAACGCGGACAAAGCCGACCTTGCAGAAAAGTGAGGGAATCCTTGAAAAAGCTTCCTTCCGCTGGAATGGTTTCTCCGACAGAATTTTCTGAGGAATTTAGAATGCCTTTTCCCAAACTTGCGGCGGTTTCGTCGATTTTTCTCACTATAGCCAGTTCGCAAGCGCTCTCCCAGGATGGGGGACCAATACTGTTCACAAACGTCAACGTGTTTGATGGTGTGAATGAGGAAATGATTACAAATGCCAATGTCATTGTAACCGACAATCTGATCACAGATGTGTCCTCAGAACCCCTCGCCGTCGCCAATGGTATCGTCATCGATGGCGGCGGGCGCACGTTGATGCCGGGCCTGATCGACGTACACTGGCACACGCTTTATTGTTGCAATCCGCAGAGTGTGGTTGTGACCGGCGATATTCTTGAGGTCGCGGTGCGGGGTGCCATCGGGTCCGAAGGCACGTTAATGCGCGGCTTTACAACGGTGCGCGACGTTGGCGGCAATTCATTTGCCATAAAACGGATGATTGACGCAGGCGAGATCGAAGGCCCCCGTATCCTGCCGTCCGGCCCACCCGTGACACAAACCGGCGGCCACTTTGACTATCGCCCCTACCAAGCGGTTCCGACGAACGGCGCGGATTCGCAATGGTACTGGTACAGCGTTGGTTTGATGGCGCAGGCTGATGGTGTTCCGGAAGTGGTCAAACGCGCGCGTGAGATCATGCGCATGGGCGCGACCCAGCTTAAGATTTCCACCGGCGGCGGGGTGTCATCTACCTATGACCCTCTGGATGTACGCCAATACACCAAGGCCGAAATCGAGGCATTCGTAGAGGTGGCTGACACCTACAACACCTATGTTGCATCTCATGTCTTCACGGACGAGGCAGTGGAGATAGCCGTTGCCGCTGGCGTTAAGTCCATCGAGCATGGCTTCTTGATGAGCCGCGAAACGATGGAACTGATGCGCGACAACGACGTGTGGTTGTCAGTGCAGCCTCTTCTGGATGACGAGGATGGCTTTTCTTTCGACGACCCTGTTAGCCAGCAGAAATGGATCGACGTCACCAACGGTACAGATTTCACCTACAAAACGGCGAAAGAAGTTGGCGTGAAAGTCGCTTTCGGCACCGACATCCTGTTCGATCCCAAACTGGCCGAACGTCAAGGCGCGTTCCTTGCCAAATTGCAGCGCTGGTACACGCCATACGAGGTGCTGAAAATGGCGACTTCAACCAATGCTGAACTGCTCAAACTCTCAGGCCCGCGCCACCCCTATCAACAAGGTGATTTGGGTGTAATCGCAAAGGGCGCTTATGCCGACTTAATCCTTGTGGACGGCAATCCGCTGCAAGATATCGATCTGATCGCAGACCCGCATGAGAATTTCGATCTGATCATGAAAGACGGCAAAGTCTACAAGAACACGCTGGACTGAGTTCCAGATGAAGTCCTTTGCTCAAAGCCAATTTTGTAACGACTGCTTTGGGCTCGTAGCTGACATCCGATCCTGTCACTCAGGCAGTTGCCGGGCAACTTGGCGGCCAATGTCGGCAAATGTGCTGCAACCAGCCTTGTGCACTCGCAGCTACCAGATTACTGGGCTATGTCCGGTCAGGGCTCTGACCGCCAGTTGGTGCGAGCCGCAGAGGACGGCGGGACAGAGCCCAAAGTCGACACTTTTCATGAGGCTCGAACCGACTCTTCTTGGAGAAACAACGCGTTTGCACTACCCTCGGTGTTGCCCAGGAGAGGAGCATAACGTTGGACCGAAAATTGGCAACGATCATGGTTGGCGATTATGTCGGCTCGACTAGCGCAATGGAACGAAACGAGGAAAGCGCCCTCTCCCAAGTTCTGAGCGGACTAGACCTCGTTACACGTTGTGTGAGCAAGCATCACGGAAGAGTTTTCAATACAGCTGGCGATGCCTTGCTTGCTGAATTTGAAAGCCCCGTCAATGGCCTCAAAGCCGCGATAGAAGCTCGTTCAGAGCTTGCAACAGCACCAGGTCTTACACCGCAGTCTATGCGCTTTGGCTTGCATTTGGCAGATGTCGTTCGGGTAGGGGAAGATTTGCGAGGTGATGGTGTCAACATCGCCGCTCGATTGCAGCAATTGGCCGAACCCGGTGAAATCGACGTATCGGAAGCCTTATTCGACCATGTCCGTAGAGTGTCGCCCTGTGCATTTGAAGACCGGGGGGAACATCGGCTCAAAGGGCTGGACGAAGCCATGCGCATCATGCGCGTCGGTGCCTCTTCGGATCGCCATGTTTTCCAACTTGCTCCGACCGTTGAAGCACCAAAATCCGCCATCAAGCCGAATTCAATCGCCGTTTTGCCATTCCTGACGAGAACTGGAGCAGACGAGGATCAAGATTTTCTCGCCGAAGGATTAACGGAGGAATTGATCCACGATCTGAGCCTCATCCGTTCACTTTTTGTGAGTTCTCGAACAGCTTCCGTGGCGTTGCAAACAGATGATCCCAAACTAATCGGGGATACGCTTGGTGTGCGGTACGTATTGGCTGGAAAGGTTCGTAAGATGGGCTCACGTGTGAGTCTGAGCGTGACCCTAACTAGAACCAGCGACGGAGGGCTTGTCTGGTCAGATCGCATTCAGCGGCCTTTCGACGAAGTAATCGACGCGATGGAGGAGATAGTTGCGCGCGTGGCGGCCACGGTATCAGGCCGGATTGATCACGAAGCGATTAGCGCGGTCCGTATGAAACGGCCCGAGAATATGACCGCTTATGAATATTATCTGCGGGGTCTGGAACAACACCGTATGGGCACTGTGGCAGACTCGTTCTACCGCGAAGCACGAGAATGGTTTCGAAAGTCGCAGGAAGCCGATCCCAACTTTGCGCGCCCCATTGCAATGGACGTGTGTTCCTGGAGCGGTATGGCAGATTTCGATCTGGCATCTGCAGAAGAAAAACTCAACCGCGCGATGCAACTGGATTCTTCGGATCCCGAACTGCACCGCATTCTGGGTACTTTACAGATTAAGCTGAACAATGACTATGACGCCAGTCGTCGCCACCACGAGCGAGCGATGCAACTTGCTCCGAACGATGCCTACATTCTTGGGCGCTGCGCCGCTTTCTACACTTTCGATGGGCAGCCAGAGCGGGCCCTGGAGTTACTGGAGCACGCGGCGACACTTGACCCGTTTTTGCCGGTTTGGATTGTCGAGGAGCAGGTGGCGGCACTATACGCATTGGGGCGCTTCACAGAATCCAACGAAGAGGCCAGGAGCCTCAATTTCCAGACTCGTCGATCCCGGCTCTACAGAGCAGCAAGCCGAGTAGCTCGAGGCGACGTTGAGCGCGCACGTGAAATCGTGGCCGAAGCGTTGGCCGACGACCCCACTCTCAGTCTGGAATATGTGAAGTCACAGGAATTGCTACGCGACACAGAAAAGTTAAACGCCCTTTTTAACAATTTGCGCAAAGCAGGGTTGCCTGACCACCCTATCGCCAGTGCGAATTCGTAAAGTTTTTGCACTGCAGAGGTGACACTGAGCAATTGTTTTTGTCCAACAGCGCTGAAAGGACCGCTTTGTCCGCAGGGCCGCCGTTCGTTCCTCATTGTGAACTTTCGAATGTCTGTTGTGAGCCCAAACTTTTACGTGGTTACGGCTTCGCAAAACCACTGTCCAAATGCGTGTCCGACTGCGATCAGAAGCAAACTGCTTGTTGGTTCGAGGCGTTTCACTATGTTTGGTGGCCGGAGGGCTCCGGTGCGTTCGCGAATTACAACTCTAATGGTCGTCGATATGGTCGGTTACTCATCTATGATGAACGCCAATCAGGATGCCGCAATCGAAGCAGTACGAGAGCTCAAGCGCGACCAATTGGAGCCAGTGCTCGCCGACTTCGGTGGCGAGGTCCTAAAACGCATGGGTGACGGCTGGATCGTTGCCTTTGCCTCAATCGGTGCAGCTTTGGACAGCGCCATTCAGGTGCAAAGCAATCTTTATGACCACCCGACCATAAAGCTAAGGATCGGTTGCCATCTGGGAGAAATAGTCGAAGACGATGATGATTTTTACGGCACTGGTGTGAACATCACTCAACGCATTCAAACTGAAGCACCGCCCGGTGGCGTGATGGTGTCGGAAGACTTTTACCGTCAGCTGTCAACCGAACAATCAGCAGTGCTTAGCGACGCTGGCACATTCAGCCTGAAAAATATCTCGCAGCCGGTCCGGCTATATCAATGGCGACTTGCGCCCGGTTCAACAGGCAAGTCGGGTGATGTACCATCAATTGCATTCCAGTCCTTTGATTACGCGCCGGTTGATCCAGAGACCAAAGCGCTCGCTGGTGACCTCCGTGATCAACTTATCGTAAGAGTATCGCGAAGAAAGGGCGTTTCCGTTTTCGATGCATCTGCCAAGTCTGTAGAAGCCGCGACCTATGATTTGCGCGGGCGCGTTCGGATCGCTGGGAGGCGCGGAAGGTTCACCATTACGTTGGTCTCACGTGCCAACGCGAGGCCTGTATGGTCACAGACATACGAAGCTCAGACTGAAGATGTATTCGATTTCTGCGACACTGTCCTGGAGCAGGCAGAGGGGGATTTACGTCTCCAAACCAATGCGTTCGATGGGGATAGACTTGCTGGGCTCCCAGTTGACGACTTGAGTGTATCTGAGCTCCGTGCACGTGCCGCCAATGAATTTTACAAGGTTACGATGGAAAGCTGGGAAGAGGCACTTTCACTTATAGAACGTGCCATCTCGCTCAATCCGCTGGACGGGATGTCGCTTTGCATGCGCGTGGAAGCACAACTCATGCTCCACGGTGCACGCTACAAGATTATGTCTGCCGAAATTAAGAAAAGATGTGAGGAAGTCCTAAACACCGCGGTGATGCAAGAGCCCAAGAGCGACTATGTCATTTGGGTCCGAGCGAATTTCCGGCTTGCAGTGCAAGACGATATTTCAGGAGCGCTCGCTGATCTTAAACGAGGACGGCAACTTAATCCCGCGTATTTGGAAAACCATGAACTTGAAGGTCAGATTTTGCTTCGTAGGTCTGAATTTGCGGGCGCTGATGCTGCATTTTCGCGTCTCGTAGAGCGTGGCGAGCAGGATCCACTGCAACCATATCGGCTGTTCATGCGTGGCATTGCAAGGTATTGTGGCGGAAATTTCGAAGGCAGTGTTGAGGATGCCTCTGCCGCCTATGACATGCGCCCAAATGAAGCTGGCCACCTAAAACTCCGCGCGATGGCGCTGACTGAGATGCAACTTCATGAACAAGCCCAGGCATGCTTGCAAGCGGCCCGGCAGCTATCACAAGCCCCAATGATGACGACAAAACCACCGGTCTTGCCACCTGACATGCGCTGGATGTTAGACAGGCTAAAACCTGTCTTCTGAAGTCAATTGGCCATGTTATTGATGCAAATCTTGTGTGCGGACATCGTCCGCTTTGTCCGCGTCACCGCCATCTGCGTACCACTCAGAGAATGTCCGGTTTAAGTAGTTCTCGACCTGCCGCATGAGCGAAAGACCGAGGTGTGATCAAGGTCCGGTAAGGGCTCAAAGTGGACCTTCGCTGTATCTGCGATGAATGTCTGCCATGCGGACAATGCAGCCTTTGGTTCGCATTGGCTCGGAGACGGCTTCTGATAAATAGCGGACAATCAAAAACCATAGACTTGATGCTCACGTATTATGTCAACGCTGCAAGAGCCCGCTCGACAGTCCAGAGGGCGCCCACCAAAGCGATGACAAAACTCACGGGTACCACGATGAGCGATCTGTACCACGGTTCCTTGCGCCAAAGTCCAACAGCCAGAAAGGCCGCCGCTATGACAACCAACTGGCCAATCTCAACGCCTACATTGAATCCAATTAGCCGGGTCAACCAATGGCCGCCTGATGGGCTAATCTCCTCTAGAACTGACGCAAAACCGAACCCATGGAGCAAACCAAAGAAGAAAATTAGAGTGAAGCGGGCACCGCCTGGTTTGTTGCGCAATATGTTTTCAACAGCGGCATATACAATGGACAAGGCAATCAAAGGTTCAAAGAGCCCTGTTGGCAAATCAACGAAGCCTAGCCAGCCGAGGGTCAGTGTCACCGAGTGCGCGACGGTAAAAGCTGTGACCAGCCAGATCAGGTCGCGGACCGTTTGCGCAAATAGGAACAGGCAGAGTACGAACAAGATGTGATCCAGCCCATATGGGACGATGTGAATGATCCCCTGCCACGTGAAATACAAGAAGTCGGCCACTGCTGAGCTCAGTGTTGTTTCTTGGGTCTCAACAAGGTTCAGTGTCTGGCTGGTTCGTCCAGCCTGCAGCAGCGTGACACTTGGGACCGTCACTTCAAGCCGCATATCCCCAAGTAAAGGCGACAGTTTGATACTTACTGCGCTGGCACCTGGCGTAGCGTCACCATAACCGACGAAAACTAAGCGGTATTCGGTGCTTTCCGGCGGTCTGTCGAGAATAGCCCGGATATCGCGCGGAGATGGAAAGGACATTGCCCGCAAATCTGCCGTTTCACCGTCGAACCGTAAGAGCGTCTCTTCGGAGATTGCCGCGCGTATTTCTGACAGCGCGCTTTCGATTGTGCCGAGATCCAGCTCACGCACCTGCTCAACAAGAAATTGGTCTGATCCGTTTAAGGCTAAGTGGCGCTCAAAAACCTCGATCAAGTCCGCGCTGACCGCGATCCGAAAGCTGTCGCCCTCGATGGTCAACTGCGCATCGCCCAATTCGAACGTGTGTGCCAGAGCAGACTGTGTCAAAAGCACAAGCCAAAACGCGAAGGCCAGTCGGGTGAATACTACCCCGACCGGCCTTAACAAACGAGGGAAGGTCATTTCTCGCTTTGCCTATCGATTATCCCCAAACTTGCTCGAATATGCGCGTGAAGTTGCCTCCCATCACCTTCCTGACGTCCTCGTCAGAATATCCTCGCAACCACATTTCATCGATAATGGCTGCATAGATTTTCGCGGCTTCCCCGATGCCAGTTGTAGCCAATTTGTTTACAGCCGCACTAAGTCCGCCATCGTCGAATTGTTCCGGATTTGATTTGCCAAACTCATAAATCTTAGACCAGTCAAAGCCGTCGTCGGAACTTAGTCCAACGTTGTCGATGCTGGTCAAATCCCGCATGTAGTCGATTCGATCGACAACGTCTTGAGGACGGGTAAGTTCTGTCTGCGGGCTGATCATGATGAAGGGCAACATGCAAAGACTAACCACACCACCGGTATCGGCAACCGCTTGAATCCGCTCATCGGAACTGGTCCGCAGGCGAATTTCTCCTTCAGGGTATCCGGAGTAAAGCGCGTGCACAGAAGAGTGCGTTTCAATCACGGGCAAATCAGGGCGCATTTTTTTCGCATATTCGATGGTACTCAGCGCGGTGGGTTCGCTAGCATGGGACGTGTCAACGAGTACTCTATACTTTTGCATCGCATCAACGACTGTCATGCCATAGGCCGAGATCGGTCCGGGGTTCAGGACAAAATTCCCATCTCCTGCACGCTGACGCTCGTTGTAGGCCAAGCCCATTGTGCCGAGGCCCATCGACTTTGCCAACGGCATGTAGACGTCCGGCTGATTGTTAAGAATTTCCGCTGACTGCGAGTTCCAGAAAAAGCCATACTTTCCCGCGTCCTGGGCTCGCTGGATGTCGCCTGCTGTACGCACTACCATGAATCGATCATCCGCAGCGATTTTGCGTAGATTGTAGCTTGTTTCACGCGCAAAAGTGTCAAAGTCGTTGATGCCTTGCGCGGTTGTAACACCCGTTGCCGTTATGCCTGCGTCGAGTGCTCTGGTGTAATATTCGTCCCACATTTCTGGGCGTGTGGCGGTTTGCTCAAAGTTCGCGTTCAGCGAGTCGATGGCAACAATGTCCCTTAGGAATTGGGCTGCCTTGTCACTGGACTCCCAAACTGGACTAAATTCACTGGCCCATGTCATTTTTCCGCAGGTAGCTGACAGGGCAGCTGCTGCGCCAGCAGTTTTCAAAAATGCGCGTCTGTTTTGCATGGTGAAGTTCTCCCAGTTTCGATTGTTTCGATTTTCTAAAGACTTACCTTGTGGCGAGGTGTATTCCCGCCGCACGACACTCAATCGAGCTTGTTCCTATCGATCACGCCGTCTTTCATGATCAGAGGCCAACATTACTCCGCCGGTGTCGTAAACTCCGGCACCCGTTTCAGCGCCTCAACCATGTCGGCGCTCGTCATCAATTCAATGAAGGTGTAGTTCTTCAGAACGCCCTGGCTGAGGCGGGCCGCGTACATTGCCTGCACCATACTAGGATCGTCCGGCACCCGCACGGTGACGTAGTTCCGGCCGTCGGCCATGCCCCAGAAATAGCTGATCATCTCACCGCCCATTGCCTCGAGCGCGGCCCCCATGCCCTCGCCCCGGTCGGTGGGGTTTTCGATCATGATCTGCCAAGCTTCGGGAGACGGCTCTCCGATCCCCAGATAGTATCGGCTGCGAGTTTCTTCGGCGCTCACAGCGGTCGCGACTACCAGCGCACTTGCAAATGCGGACAATAGAAGTCGTTTCATAGGCTCATCCTTTTCGCTCAACAGCCGACAAAGGGAGGCACCTCCGCCGGTCCAAGAGTCATTCCAGCGTGTTCTTGTAGATCACGCCGTCTTTCATGATCAGATCGAAGTTGTTCTCGTAGTCGGTCATGATCATCGCGTCCTCGACCGGGTTGCCATCGACCAGTAGAATGTCGGCATACGCACCTTCTGCAATCACACCGAGCTGGCCTTCGGGATAGGGGTTGAGTTTGCCTGACAGAGCCAACAACTCACCGGCTTTAGAGGTTGCTTGCATTAGAACTTCGTAGGATGACCATTGTTCGAGACGGTACTTGAACTCATCGTTCTGTTTGGTGAGAGCGACAGGATCCCCAATAATGTCGGTTGAAAAGGCGACTTTTTCGATCCCGAATTCTTTCAGCAACCGCATCTGGTTTCTCGCCCCGCCCTGAACCTCGAGGAACTTGGGCGCAGCCAATGGACCAAGCGCTTTGGTGACTGTTTCGGCATCCAGCCCCAGCAGCGAGAAGAATGGCACAACCCAAACATCCGCGTCCTTGATCGCCTGCGCCGACACCTCGGTCATCAATTGTGCATGATCGATGCTCTGCACACCTGCCTCGATGGACCGCAGAATGCCCTCGTCATTGTAGACGTGCACAAGAACGTAAGTATCCCAATCTGCCGCAGCCTTGACTGCAGCTTCCAGTTCTTCCGGTAAGAATTGAACGGTGTGCAATGGGTCTACGCTGGAAGACACACCTCCGCCGGCCATGACCTTGATTTGCGATGCGCCCAGACGCAGCGCTTCCCGCGTCGCCCGCAGAACTTCTGGAACACCGTCAGCAAGAAACTCGACGTGCTGGTTGAAGAATGAGGGCGAGGCACCTTCGAAGTTTGGGTGCGGTTCCGTGTAGTGCCGATGCTCGCCATGCCCTGAGGTTTGTGAGATCACAGGGCCGGACGGATAGATTCGCGGGCCGACAGCCTTGCCCCGGTCGATGGCTTTCTGAAGCCCAATCGCCGGTCCACCCGCATCGCGCACGGACGTGAAGCCGCGCAACAGCATCTTTTCCGCCTCGATCGTGGAAACGGCGCCCCAGTACATCCAATCAAAATTGTCCCTGAGGTCCGCAACCGGCTCCGTGATCGCCATGTGCACATGCGCATCAATCAAACCCGGCATTAGGGTGCGACCCCCACCGTCGATGACCTCGGCATTTGCAACCGAAAGAGGTTCGGGTGAGACTTTTGCGATCAGGTTATCGACAACCAGAACATTGGCGTTTTCTATTCGGGCCTCATTTATTCCGTCAAAGACATGCACGTTGGTGAACAGGGTTTGAACAGGTCCATCCTGCGCAAATGAGGCGGACGCCGAGAAGGCAACCACACTTGCGGCCGCCAATAACCGTTTTGATGCAATCATGTTCCTCTCTCCCTTAGACAAATTAGTTTGTGCGCGGGGTGCCGAGGTTCCTTCACCCCACGCGACACTCAGTCGAGTGTGTTCTTGTAGATCACGCCGTCTTTCATGATCAGATCGATGTTATTTGTGTAGTCGACCAGTAGTCCGGCATCTTCCACCGGATTGCCTTCAACCAGAAGTAAGTCTGCATAAGCACCGGCTTCGATCACGCCCAGCGGTCCGTCCGTGTAAGGATTTCGAGGACCTGACATTGCCACCAGTTTCGCGGTGTTTGACGTGGCCTGGACCAGGATCTCATGCGACGTGAACCATTGCTTTCTGAGTTCAAATTCTTCGTTCTGCCGGGCCAAGGCCTCGGGCGAGCCGAAGACGTCCGTTCCGAAGGTGATCGTCACGCCGCTTTCTTTTGCCAGACGCATTGACCTGTCGAGCCCTTCGACGACCGGGCGTGATTTTTCAACGGTTTCGGGCGGGAGCGACGCCACGCTCTCGGGAGTTGGCGTAAAGGCCACGGCCTGAGGGTTGTAGATCACACCCGCGTCCCGCATCGCGATCATGGTGTCCAGTTCCGAGATCAACGTCCCATGGTCGATACTGCGAACGCCGGCCTCCACAGCGCGCAGAACGGAGCGGTCCGTATAGGCATGCGCCAAGACGTAGGTGTTCCAGTCCTCGGCCGCATCGACGGCGGCTCTGATTTCATCGAAGGTGAATTGCGCCGTGTCCAGAGGATCAAAGGCGGAGGCGACCCCGCCACCTACGCTGATCTTGATCTGCGTCGCCCCCCGGCGCAACGTTTCTCGGGTGTATGCGAGAACTTCGCTCCGGCCGTCTGCCATGAAACCAAACTCACTTTCAAAGGCATTGCGGCTGCTTCTGTCACGCGTATGGCTTTCGTTGAACGACCGGAAATCCGTGTGGCCGGATGTCTGACTGATGAAGTGACCGCTGGGATAGATCCGCGGGCCCGGAAGAATACCCTCGTCAACTGCTCTGGCGATGCCGTAGGCTGGGCCCCCTGTATCTCGCAGCGTGGTAAAACCGCGCAGGAGCATTTTCTCCGCCTCGCGGCCCACGACAGCACTGAGATATCCCCAGTGCCAGCCGTTCACCGCCTGATTGGGGGCCGCTGGCATCATGATATGGTTGTGGCCATCGATCAGTCCGGGCATCAGCGTGCGCCCACCGCCGTCGATGATTTGCGCATTGGCGACGGCAAGCGGCTTAGTCGAGACCTCGGCGATCAGGTTATCGACGACCAAAACATTTGCGTTCTCGATCCGCGCCTCGTTCACCCCGTCAAAGACATGAACATTTGTGAAAAGGATCGGGAAACTTTCTTCCTGTGAAGCGGCATGAGTTGGAAACAGATGGCTCGCAGCCAGTACTGCGGGCACAAGTATGTGCATCAGACATCCGTTCATTAGGGCTCCTATCATCAAGAATCGCAAAAGGCACAATTAGGAGTCATTATAGAATTCGAATAACTTGATGCCTGACAGATTGCCGGTTCGAGAAAATTAGTTTTGGGAAACTGCAAGATTTCATAATTTTATTGTGGGAATTTCCTACACTCGAGAATATTGCGAATTTCTGGAGAAGAGATGACAAGAAGACTTGGTAATAACACGGATCAGTCGCTGCCACTCGTCAGG
>NZ_JBXWNV010000016.1:0-55093 GCF_059610545.1 Ruegeria sp. CDSC068 | reverse complement strand
GAAGCCGAAGCCGAAGCCGAAGCCGAAGCCGAAGCCGAAGCCGAAGCCGAAGCCGAAGCCGAAGCCGAAGCCGAAGCGGCTGTGGAACTGACTCAGGAAGAGAACTCCGCGTCGCCGGAAAAATCGCATCGTGAAGAGTCGCAGCAGGAAGAAAAACGCAGTGGATTCGTCCCCGCTTTGCTCGGCGGTGTGATCGCTGCGGGAATCGGGTTTGCAGCGGGCAGCGCGGGCTTGTTCGGATCTGGCGATACAGATGCGCTTACGACGCTTGAGGCGAAGCTCAACGATCAGTCCACTCAGATCGAGGCACTGACAAAATCCCTGTCCGACACATCTGGCGTCGACAGCAAGATTGCAGCGCTGACCGATCAGGTGACACCGATCACAACCGATCTGGATACGCTCAAATCCAGTGTCGATGAACTGGCGGGCAAGATTGATCCTTTGGCCAGTCGCCTAAGTAAAATTGAAAGCGACGCGCTGACTCAAGGCGCGTCCCCCGAAGCGTCGGCAGCCTTTGAGGCCGAACTGAAAAAATTACAGGACTCACTGGCGGCGCAGCGGGCCGAAGTAGAAAAAATGGTGTCGGACGCACAAACGCTTGAGGCGAAAGCCTCGGCAGAGGCTCTGGCAGCGACCAACGCGGCGATCCTGTCGCGCCTGCATGGTCAACTGGATGCTGGTCAGCCTTACGCAGACCTTGTAGCCGAACTGAAGGTAGGCGGCGTTGATGTGCCTGAGGCGCTATCCGGCCCCGCCGATAAGGGTGTTGCAAGCGTGTCGACCTTGCGGGCATCGTTCTCACCCGCTGCGCGAACCGCGTTGGCGGAAGCACGGGATGCGGACAAAGCCACTGGTCTGGTGGCGTTCCTGCAGCGACAGACCGGGGCGCGTTCGGTCACCCCACAAGATGGCGATGGTCCGGATGCGATCCTGTCTCGTGCCGAGTCGGCTCTGTCCAGTGGCGACGTCTCAACGGCCCTGACCGAACTTAAATCCCTGCCCGAAGCGGCGCAGGCAGCTATGGCTGATTGGGAGCAGGCAGCCCAGGCGCGGGTTTCCGCGGTGGATGCCGCCAATGCGCTTCAGCCTAGCGTGAACTCGAACTGAAGGACCTGCCATGCTGTGGTCACTGTTTAAGATTCTAGTTTTTGTTGCGATTATCGGTCTTCTGGCCGTGGGTGCGGGTTCCCTCATGGAAACCAGCGGTGGTATACAGATCACAGCCGGCGGGACGGAGTACACTTTGGGGCCGTTGCAATCGGTCATCGCACTGGGCGTTCTGGTTTTTGCAGTTTGGCTTTTGTTCAAGCTGCTGACCCTGTTGATCGCCACGCTGAAGTTCCTCAACGGAGACGAAACCGCACTCTCGCGCTATTTCGATCGCAGTCGCGAGCAGCGTGGGTATCAAGCGTTGTCCGATGGTCTGATGGCGCTGGCATCGGGCGAAGGGCGCGTGGCTTTGAACAAGGCCACCAAGGCAGAGCGGCTTTTGAACAAACCCGAGCTGACCAACCTGCTGGTGGCTCAGGCTGCCGAGATGAACGGTGACACCCAAAAGGCGGCTGACACCTACAAAAAGCTGGTGACGGACAATGCAACCCGCTTTGTCGGTGTGCGCGGTATCATGAAACAGAAACTGGCCGAAGGGGATGACGAAACCGCCCGCAAACTGGCCGAAAAAGCGTTGGCCATGAAGCCGCGCCATCTGGAAACACAGGACATTTTGTTAGGTCTTCAGACCAAGGCGCAAGATTGGGCAGGCGCGCGGTCGACATTGACTGCCAAGTTGAAATCCGGTCACCTGCCGCGTGACGTGTTCAAGCGACGTGATGCTGTGCTGGCCCTATCCGAGGCCAAAGGGATACTGGACGAGAACGCCACGGTCGAACAGCAAGAGCGCGCGATTGAGGCGAACCGCCTGTCTCCTGATCTGGTGCCGGCCGCTGCAATGGCAGCGCGCGCCTATATCGAAAAAGGCAAACCGCGCAATGCGACCAAGATCCTGAAAAAAGCGTGGGAGGTGCAGCCGCACCCCGACCTCGCCCATGTCTTTGCAGAGATTGCGCCGGATGAAACGCCACATGAACGGATCAAACGCTTTACTGCGCTGACCCGCATTCACCCTGAGAATATGGAAACCCGTCTGATTTTGGCGGAGCTGAACATCGTGGCCGAAGACTTCCCCGAGGCGCGTCGCGCACTGGGCGATGTGGTCGAAAAGCAGGCGGATGCGCGCGGTTACACGTTGATGGCCGCTATTGAACGGGGCGAGGGGTCCACGGACGCGGTGGTACAGGGTTGGCTGGCCAAGGCGCTGACAGCACCGCGCGGGCCACAATGGGTCTGCGACAATTGTCATGACATCCAGCCCGAGTGGGCTCCGGTCTGTCAGAACTGCAGCAGCTTTGACACGCTCAGCTGGCAAACACCGCAAACGCCGGAAATCACAAGCGCGACGGGTGTCCATATGCTGCCTCTGATCGTTGGTGCGTTGGAAGACAGCAGTGAGCCGGAAGCTGAGGTCGAGGTCGAAGTGGAGGACGTCGAGGAACCGGTTGATCCCGAGATCATCGAATTGGATGTGGAACCGGTCCGCCCTGACGTCGAGCCCGTGGTCGAGAAACAGGCCTGATGCGCTATTCCTCAGGCGCGTTCGTGACATAAGTCCAACGGTACGTCGGTGGTGTGGGGCCCTTGTTGCGGCCACCTTGCTGCATTTGCTCCCACGCATGTGCCAGTATGCCGACTGACCGGGAGAGGCAAAACAAACCACGCGCAAGCGGAGGTTCGAACCCAAGCTCTGCGTAGATGACAGCCGTGGCCCCGTCGATATTCATCGGGACGGGTTTGCCTTTGCGGCGTGCAAGCTCTGCCTCGATATCCAACGCGATTTTCCGGATACGTCCGTCACAGGCGCCGCGTTCTACTGCCTCAGAGACCAGGGCCATCAACCGCGGTGCGCGTGGATCGGTCGGTGTGTGAAACCGGTGGCCGAAACCCGGCAGTATCTTTCCGTGGTCGTCGATCCAGTCGTCAATCGCTGCACCGATCCGGCCCGAATGCGACCCGACAAAGTGAAACAGCTCAACCGCCTGCTCACCGGCCCCGCCGTGGATGTCGCCCAGCATGTTCACCGCACTGGCCATTGCGTTGTTTAAAGGCAAACCGCAGGTCACAGCCATCCGGGCCGTCGCAATAGAAGGTGCCTGCGGCCCATGATCCACGGCGGCGACCAGCGCCGCTTCGAACAGATCTGCCTGTGCGGGTAACGGGCGGTTGCCGCGAACCAGAAACCAGATCATTTCAGCGAAACTGAGGTTGCCGATCAGGTCCTCGATGGGTTCACCGCGCAGGGCGATGCGTCCGGGTTCCATGTCAATGATGGATGTGTTCCACCAGTCGGAAACATCGCTCATATCACACCATCCTTGGCCAGTTCCTTGATCTCATCCGCTGACAAGCCAAGTTCGGACCAGATTGAATCGTTATCCACGCCCAATTCCGGCGGTGAGACTTTCGGCATACTTCGCTGCCCGTCCATCACCACCGGGCTGCCTGCCAGTTGCATGTCCTCACTGTGCACCGGTAGCGTACCGATCAGTCCCCGGCTGGCCAACTGCTCATCGGCCAAAGCCTCAGGCACCGTCAAAACCTGCCCGGTGGGTACGCCCAAGCCATTCAATTCGCTGACCCACTCGCTCGCGGGACGCAATTTTAGGGATCTCTCCAACTCGTCCCGTAAAGCGTGGCGGTTTCGTTTGCGATCTTCGCGTGTTGCATAGTCGGGGTCATCCAACAGGTCCTCGCGGCCAAGATGCCGGGCGAGGGCTTGCCATTGTTCATCGCGATTGGCGGCGATGTTGATTGGGCTGTCGGATGTGGCGAAGGTACCGGACGGTGCCGAGGTTGTGTTCTCATTGCCATGCGCGCCGGGCATCACACCGCCGACAAGGTAGTTGGACACAACCCATCCCATGGTCGAGATCACGGCCTCGGACATGGCAATATCCAGAAACGCGCCACGGGGTTTTGCGTTCAATGCGGCACTCACCGCAAAGGCGGCCGTCAGCCCCCCGACCGTATCAGCCAGCGGATAGCCAACGCGGTAGGGTGCCGTGTCCGCCGCGCCGGTGATCGACATGACCCCGCTGATGCCCTGAACGATCTGGTCATAGGCCGGGTCGTCGCGGCGCGGACCGTCCTGCCCGAACCCGCTTATTGCGCAATAGATTAAGGCAGGGTTTTCGGTACGCAGAACGTCATACCCCAGACCCAACCGATCCATCACGCCGGGCCGGAAGTTTTCAACCAGAACATCCGCCGTTTTAACAAGCTGCTTTAGCAGAGCCTTGCCCCGACTGGATTTCATATCCAGCGTGACCGATTTCTTCTGCGCGTTCTGCGCCAGAAAACTGACCCCCATACCGGCGTTGTTCCGGTCAGGATCAGCCCCAAGCACACGCGCCAGATCACCGCTATTGGGGCGTTCGACCTTGATCACCTCGGCCCCCATCAAGGCCAGTTGGTAACAACAATACGGGCCGGCCAGCACGTTTGTCAGATCAAGAACCCGAACACCCCTGAGCGGTTCAGTCCCCATCAGCCACACCAGCGGCCCGTGCCCGTGCACGACGTGCGCGGTAGCTGGGTAGCAGAACCAGCAGGACGGCAATGGCAAGCAGTCCCAAGGTCATCGGACGTTCCCAGATAAACGCGATGCCATCATACAGCTGCATCGAGCGCGAAAAGTTATCCTCCATCATGCCGCCAAGGATGAACCCGATCAGCAGGGGTGCCAGCGGATAGTCAGCGAACTTCAAGGCCGTTGCGCATACGCCGAAACCCACCAGGATCAGCAATTCGGTGGCATTGTTCTGCCCGATATAGGCCCCCATCAGTGTGAAGAACAAAATGAACGGGATCAAATAGTTGCGCGGAACGGCCAGCACTTTGGCGATGTAGGGGATCAGCGGCAGGTTCAGGATCAGCAGGACGAGGTTGCCAATGAACATCGACATGATCACCGCCCAGAAGATCTGAGGCTCATCCAGCATCAAACGCGGACCCGGGGTGACGTTCAGGGCAATCAAGGCACCCAGCAGGATCGCGGTCGTTCCGGAACCGGGAATGCCCAGTGTCAGCAGCGGCACGAAAGATCCGGTGCAAGCCGCATTATTCGCCGATTCAGGCGCGGCCAGGCCTTTGATCGAGCCTTTGCCGAATTCCTCCTGCTCATCCTTGGGGGCAATGTTCCGTTCCACCGCATAGCCGAGGAAACTGGCAATTGTCGCGCCCGCGCCGGGCAGGACGCCAATAAAGAAGCCCTGCACCGATTGACGGCCGATGACCGGGGTGATGGCCTTTGCCTCGGCCTTGGTAATGCGCAGATCCTTGATCTTGCCGTCATCCCCTTTCAGGTCCTTGGGTTTAAGCACCAGGAACAACGCCTCGGGCAAGGCGAACATTGCCATGGCCAGAGTGATGAAGCCAAACCCGGATTGCAGGTCCATGATGCCCATTGTGAAACGCGGAAGATTGAACAGCGCCCCCTCTCCGACGGTGGCCATGATCAATCCCATGGTCGTCATGATGATGGCCTTTGCCACTTGCCCCGAACCGGCAAAGGCTGCGATGGCCGAAAGACCTACCACCATCAGCGCGAAGTATTCGGCTGAATGGAACAGCAGAGCGACCGAAGACAGTGCCGGAGCAAAGACCATCAGCAAAATGGCACCGATCGTGCCGCCTGCGAAACTGGCGATTGCTGCGATGGTCAGGGCCTTGCCCGCCTTGCCCTGCCGGGCCATTGGGTAACCGTCAAAGCTTGAGGCCACGGTGCCCGCGACCCCCGGCGCATTCAGCAGAATGGACGACGTCGAGCCGCCGAAGATCGCGCCATAGTAAACGCCTGCCAACAGGATCAGTGCGGCGGATGGATCGCCCATCGAAATAGCAACCGGGATCATGATTGCGATGATCGACATTGGGCCCAGACCCGGAAGCATGCCGATAAACGTGCCGATCAGACAGCCCGCGACAACCATCAGCAGGTTTTGAATTGAGAATGCCGTTTGCAGGCCGATCAGAAGTCCTTCAAGCATGTCAGCCTCCGAACACGCCCGGCAGGGGGCGCATATAAATTCCAAGAACTTCCTGAACCAGATACCAGACGGATCCGGTTGCCACGAACGCGACAGGCAGCATGATGTGCCACTTGCGTTCACCCAGAATGAAAGACCCGAGGATCAGGAAACTGGATGTCGCGATCAGAAAACCGACCGGGCGCAGGCACAGGGCATAGACAACCATGAGCACCAGAAGAGAAATTGCCTGACCCAGATGATATTCCCCAAGTCTGCGGTAATCGATATCGGCCTCTTTGACCTCGCTCTTTTCAAATCCAAGCAGGATGATCGAACACGCGACCACGCCTAGAATAGACAGCACCTTTGGAAATGTGCTGGGCCAGATCGGATTTCTCTGCATGAAAGGAGGAAGACTTCCGTCCATCGTGAACCAGGCGGTGTACCCATACGTTAGGCAAACACCCAGTAAAATAAGCGCGATCCAGCGATCCAGCGCCATAACGTCCCCTCCCCTGTATCTTGGTTTTTTGGGACGGCAGAGCGACCAAACGCTCTGCCGTAGATTGCTTTAGAGGAAGCCCAGCTTCTTCATCAGGTCGCTGATCTGCTGTTCCTGACCTTCCAGAAACGCTTCGAAATCGGCACCCGAGTTGTGGATGTTGACCCAACCGTTACGGGCACGAACCTCTTCCCATTCGGGCGTGTCGTACATCTTGGCGATGGCTTGCTGATAGGCAGCCAGCTTGTCCTCGGGCAGGCCGGGGGCAGCAAAGAATCCACGCCAGTTCACGAAAGTGGTGTCGATGCCCTGTTCTTTCATGGTCTGTGCGTCAGGTGCTGCATCAACGCGTTCCTCTGCGGTCACACCAATGATTTTAACCTCTCCCGCGTTGGCCAGATCGACGGCTTCCGAGAAACCGGTCGACAGTGCGGCGATCTCACCCGACAACAGGGCAGCCATAGCTTTTCCGCCCGCATCATAAGGGATGTATTTTACGCCCAGCGCGTCCTTGCCTGCAGCTTCCATGACCATTGCGGCGACCAGATGGTCCATGCCGCCAGGTACCGAGCCGCCACCAATCGCGGTTGCGCCCGGGTCAGCGTCATAGGCGGCCAGCAGGTCCGCCATCGAGTTGATCGGGCTATCTTTGCCTACAACAATCGCTGCGTAGTCGCCGATTGTGCCCGAGACCAGTGTCAGGTCACGGAAGTTATGCGGGAACACACCGGTCAGCGAGCGGATCACGATGGGGGTCGAGTTGACCATCAGCGTGCCGTGGTTGCTGTCCGCGTTTTCAATCAGGAAGCCGATGGCTTTACCGCCGCCGCCGCCCGACATGTTCTCATAAGATGCTGTGCCGACCAGACCAGCATTGGTCAGGGCCTCGCCAGTTCCGCGGGCGGTACCGTCCCAGCCACCGCCGGCGCCGCCGGGGATCAGAAAGTGGATGCTGTCGACGACTTCTTCGGATGCGGCAGGTCCAACCAGACCAATTGCTGCAACAGCTGCGATCAGGGCCCGACGGCCCAGGTTAAATGTTGTCATTATGTCCTCCCATTTGACAACTGGCCGCTCAGCGGCACAGATTATCCTGCACCTAAACACGCCAACCTGACATCAACCTGTCATGCAAAAAGAAACTGATTTTCGCCCATGAAATTTCTGCTTGTCGAAGACAATCTCGACCTCGCGAACGCGATCAGTTCCCGCATGCAGCTGGATGGTCATGTTGTTGATCACGCAGCAAATTTAGAGGATGCGCGCGCCTTTGTTGCGACCGAAGAATACGACCTTATCCTGCTGGATATCATGTTACCCGATGGGGATGGCCGCGAGTTCCTAAGGCAGCACCGCGCAAGCCGTTTGGACACGCCGGTGATCGTTCTGACTGCGCGCAGTCAGGTTTCGGATCGAATCGGTTCGCTTGATCTGGGGGCGGATGACTACGTCACCAAGCCTTTCGATCATGCGGAACTTGAGGCCCGCTGCCGCGCTGTTCTGCGTCGGAAGTCCGGAAGCTCAAAGTCGACGATTGAAGTTGGCGGAATTATCTTTGATCCGGTTGCTGGTCATTTGACCGTCGATGGTGTCACGCTCTCCCTACGCAATCGCGAGTTGAGAATGATCGAGCTGTTCATAAACGCGCCGGGTCAGGTGTTTTCCAAGCAGAAGCTGGCGGACAGGTTGTTTTCTTATGATGACAACGTGTCGGACAACGCGATTGAGGTCTATGTCGGACGCCTGCGCAAGCATCTTGAAAAATCCGGCATGAAAATTACTACGTTGCGCGGGCTGGGATACAGGTTGGATCATGACGACTAGCCCAACTGTTTCGGGATCACTAAGAAATAGGCTGGTGTTGACGCTGATCGGCGGAGCGGCGGTCCTGGCGATCCTATTGTTCCTGACGGTGCGCAGTTATGCCGCAAAAGTCGCCCAACAGGGACAGGACGATATATTGGGGGCGTCCGTCTCGTCGATCCTTGATGCCGCAGCGCTTAGGGATGGTCACCTAGAGGTGGACATCCCCTATGCCGCGTTTTCCATGCTCAGCACGCCGTCGGATGACCGGGTGTTCTATGCCATTTATCAGGATGGAGAATTCTTGTCCGGATATGAGGATCTGAGCCTCGCAGACGGCCCGATTGAAGGCAGGTGGGCCTTTCAAACCGGTCAGGTCCGCGGCGAGCGTGTCCGACAGGTCAGCGCCAGCCGAACTCTGGTCGGTTTGGGCCGCCAGACCGAGATTGAGGTCGCGTTGGGGCAAACGCAGGACGCGTTATCCGACACGCTGGATCAGATTTCACGCAATGCAGCGTATTTGGGGATCGGGTTCTTTCTGCTGACCGCCGCGCTGTCATTCTGGGTGACATCATCAACGATCGGCCAGTTGAACAAACTGACGACCTCGGTCACACGCAGAGGTCCGCAGGATCTAAGCCCGTTCAAGAAACCCGTGCCAAAAGAGATGGCGCCGCTGGTGACGTCGCTGAATTCGCTCATGGGTCGTCTGGACCAATCGCTTAGCCAATCCGAGGACTTTATCGCCGAAGCCGCGCACCGGGTGCGAACGCCGCTTGCCACCGTCAGGTCTTATGCCGAGGCAACCCTTCACCGCGTGGAACGGGAAGACAACCGCGAGGCCTTGAAGGCTATGGTGCGGGCCATCGATGAAAGCTCACGTGCAGCGGGGCAGTTGCTGGATCACGCGATGATCACCTTCCGAGCGGATCATCTGGAGCGCGAGGACATTGACCTGGTCGTTCTGATCCGCGATCTGGTGCAGCGCCTGATCCCGATTGCCGAGATGAAAGAGCTGACGCTTTCATTGTCGGGTGAGCCGTCGGTTCCTTACTCGGGCGACTCGATCCTGATCCAGAATGCTGTGCGAAATATGGTCGATAACGCGATGAAATACGCACCATCTGACAGTGCTGTTGAGATCACGATCATTGCACATCCCGAACCCCAGATTCAGGTGCGCGACTCGGGTCCTGGCTTTCCGCCTGATGAAATCGACACGCTGACGCGCCGGTTCGAACGTGGACAGAACGCCGTTGGGACCATCGGGTCCGGGCTGGGGTTGACGATCGCGCAGGATGTGGCAACGGCGCATGGGGGCGCGTTGATCCTAAAGAACCGATCAAAGGGGGGCGCATGCGTTATCTTATCGCTTTAGTATTGTTGGCTGTTCCCTGCCTCGGGTGGGCCGACGACTGGGAAGACCGCCTGATCTTTAATGAAAGCGCGGATGGTCCACGCCTTCGCGTGATTTCCAGCACCGATACAGTTCTATTCGCCCCTGTGATCGAGGGCTTTGTCGCTGAAAACCCCCGGATTAGTGTCGAATACCTCGTTTCCGGAACCGCCGACATCAACCGTCGAGTCCGCGCAACGCCCGATGCCTTCGACGTGATCATCTCGAGCGCGATGGACCTGCAGTTGAAATTGGCAAATGACGGCTTTGCCCTGTCTATCGACGATGTGCCCGTCCCGCACTGGGCGCAATGGCACCACAGCCTTTTCGCATTCACCTCGGAACCCGCGACAATCGTGTTAAACCGAACCGCGTTTGAAGGGCAGCCCATCCCCCAGACCCGGCAAAGCCTGATCGAGGCATTGCGCAAACGACCCGAAGAATTTCGGGGCAAAGTTGGCACCTATGACGTTCGCCAATCTGGTCTGGGATATCTGTTTGCAACCCAGGATGCGCGCGCGTCTGAGACCTATTGGCGCTTGATGGAGGTTATGGGCGGCCTGGATGTCCGGCTTTATTGCTGCTCGGGCGAAATGATCAATGACCTAGCGGATGGCTCGATCCTGGTTGCTTACAATGTTCTGGGCAGTTACGCCGCCGTCCGAGCCGAGGGCAAAGACGCCCTTGAGGTCGTGTTACCGTCTGATTTTCAAACAATTATGATGCGCACAGCGATGGTATCGAAAGCCACGCCAGAACCCAAAGCAGCCGAGTTGCTGCTACGTTACCTCGTAACTGAGCGGCCAGCAGTGGCCGAAGAGGCCAGCCCGCTTCCTCTTTTGCAGCCAAGTGATGGTTCTGACGGGCGCGAGACAATCGGCCTTGATCCCGCGTTACTGACCTTTCTTGACGGGTTGAAACGAACAAAGTTCCTTTCCGCATGGGAAGATGCCGTTATTCAGTAATAAGACCGCCACCTAAGCCCGGCGGGTCGGTAAAAACCGAAACCAGCGCCGGTGCTGTTGGAATTCCTTTCCAACATCAATTGTCGCAATCAATTCCGTTTGCTAACGTCACCCACGCGTCGGGGAGGGCGTGTAAATCCAAATGTTGGACTATTCTCATAACGCTTGGCTTGTGGCGGCGTCTCTGGCTGTTGCGATGATGGCTGGATTCACAGGGCTTTATCTGACGCATGGGGCCTCAAAACTGGACGATCAGAAACGCAAACTGGTCGTGGCGTTGGCTGCGATCATTCTGGGCGGTGGCATCTGGTCGATGCATTTCGTGGCCATGCTGGGCCTGCAACTGCCGATCCTGTTTTACTACGATGCTTTGATCACCCTGATCTCAGCCCTGGTCGCGATCCTGATGGTTGGCCTTGCGCTGCTGATACTGCATTTCCGTCCCCGCACGATGGGAACGATTGTCGGTGCGGGAGTGATCGTGGGTCTGGGGATTGTTGTCATGCACTACGTCGGCATGGCCGGGATGGAGCTGTGCCGCCCCGTTTACAATGTTTGGGACGTGGTGATTTCGACCCTGGCCTCGGTCGTTTTGTCGGTGCTGGCAATCTGGGTTGCCTATGACAACCGTACGCAGCGCAACATTCTGCTGGGAACGGTGTGTTTCGGGTTGGCGGTCTTCACCATGCATTTCGTCGCCACCGGCCTGACTGATTTTGTCGCAAGCGATACCGCCGGTCGCGCCGGACCTGCACTAAACAATCAGGTGCTGGCGATGGGGGTAACGGTTTCCGTGTTCCTGATCTGTGGTGCATTCCTGCTAACGGGCATCACCTTCATCGAACCTGCGGCAGCAGAGATATCGCCCAGCGCGCCGGAACCTGCCCCGGAACCAGAGCCCACATTGCGGGCCGGGGTTCCATTTGAGCGGGAAGGACAAACCTTTTTCGCCCAGCCTTCAAATATCGCAGCCATCCGGGCCGAAGGGCATTACACCGTTCTTTATATAAACACCGAGAAACTGTTTTGCCCGTGGTCCATTACCGAAGCTGAATCGCGCTTGGCGCCTGACGGGTTTTTGCGGGCTCATCGCAGTTATCTGGTGAACCCCAAACAGGTCTCGCGGTTCGAGAGGCACAAGGATAACGGCACCTGCTATTTCGATGGAGTCGATGCGCTAGCCAAGGTGCCGGTCAGCCGATCTCGCCTGACGGACATTCGCGAGGCGCTGGGCCTTTGATCGCAGCTCGTGCAGCGCATTCGCATTTCGTGAAATAAGCCGCGCTCTCCGTTTCCACTGGCTGGAACGGATGGCTTCAGCGTCCTTTCCTTACCGCAGGTCCCCCAAGGCATACCGCTTGGACCCAGGGAGGAAAAACATGATACCAGCCGGATTTGAGTATCACCGGCCAGGCGATATCGCCTCGGCCATTGGCATTTTGCAGGAACACGGAGATGAGGCGCGCGTGATCGCGGGCGGGCACAGCCTGATCCCGATGATGAAGCTGCGCATGGCCGAAATGGGCCACCTAGTCGATCTGCAAGCTATCGAGGAGCTGAAGGGCATCGAGGTTGGTGCCGACACGGTTTCGCTTGGCGCAATGGTGACCCAGCATGAGCTGATCACTCATGACGGCTTGGCTACAGCCATTCCGTTGATCCGAGAGGCCGCGCTGCAGATCGCGGATCCTCAGGTGCGATATGTGGGAACGGTTGGTGGGAACGTCGCCAATGGTGATCCGGGCAATGATATGCCGGGGTTGATGCAATGCCTGAACGCGACGTTCGAACTGTCTGGCCCCGATGGTCGCCGCAGTGTCGCTGCGCGTGAGTTTTATGAGGCCGCTTACTTCACTGCGCGTGACGATGAGGAAATCCTGACCCGGATTTCGATCCCGGTGCCGGGCGCGGGTGTGGGTCAGGCCTATGAAAAGCAGAAACGCAAGATCGGTGATTATGCGACAGCGGCAGCTGCCGTGATGGTTGGCAATGGTCAGGCCTCGGTCGCGATGACCAATCTGGCGGACACACCCGTCTGGTCTGAAAGCGCAAGCAATGCGCTGGCGGATGGGGATGTCAGCGGTTGTGTCGCCGCGATGCTCGAAGCCATCGACCCGGTGGCCGACAATCGTGGTCCCGTCGAATTCAAGAAACACGTGGCCGCTGTGATGCTGCGCCGCGCCATCGAACGCGCGCAAAGTCGCGCGGATTGAGGGGAGGAACAACGATGTCAAAAATGCACGTAAAACTCACCGTGAACGGCAAGCAGGTCGAAGGTCTGGCCGAGCCGCGCACGCTGTTGATCCATTTCCTGCGGGAAGATTTGAAAATCACAGGCCCGCATATCGGATGCGAAACCAGCCATTGCGGGGCCTGTACCGTGGATATCGACGGCAAGTCCGTCAAGTCCTGTACGACCTTTGTGGCACAGGTGAACGGGGCCGATATCACTACTGTCGAAGGGCTGACCAATGACGACGGCAGCCTCGGGGTTCTGCAAGAGATGTTCCGCGAACATCACGGGCTGCAATGCGGCTTTTGCACGCCGGGCATGATCACCCGCGCGCATCGTCTTCTGCAAGAAAACCCGAACCCGACCGAGGAAGACATCCGCTTTGGCATGTCCGGCAACCTGTGCCGCTGCACCGGATATCAGAACATCGTCAAGGCGATCGCGGCATCTGCCGACATGCTGAACGCTCAGAAGGAGGCTGCGGAATGAACGACCAGACTCTGACCCCCGAAGAACGCGTCGCCAACCTCAAAGGGATGGGCAGTTCGCGCAAGCGCGTCGAAGATGTGCGCTTTACCCAAGGCAAGGGCAACTACGTCGATGACATCAAGATGGACGGGATGCTGTTTGGCGCCTTTGTCCGCTCTCCCTATGCCCATGCCCGCGTCGTCAGCGTGAACAAAGAGGCTGCGCTGGCGATACCTGGCGTTGTTGCCGTTCTGACCGCCGAAGACCTTGCGCCATTGGGGTTGCATTGGATGCCGACGTTGGCGGGCGACAAGCAAATGGTGCTGGCCGATGGCAAGGTTCTGTTCCAGGGTCAGGAAGTTGCTTATGTCGTCGCTGAAAATCGGTATATCGCGGCGGATGCGGCCGAGCTGGTCGAAGTTGACTATGAAGAGCTGCCCGTTCTGACCGACCCGTTCGAGGCGCTGAAATCAGATGTTGTCCTGCGTGAAGACCTTGCGGGTCAAACCGAGGGTGCCCACGGTCCGCGTAAACATCACAATCACATCTTCACGTGGGAACAGGGCGACAAGGACGCGACCGAGGCTGTTCTGGGTGAGGCAGATGTCGTGGCCGAAGAGATGGTTTATTACCATCGGACCCACCCATGCCCGCTGGAGACATGCGGCTGTGTTGCCTCGATGGATAAGGTGACCGGCAAGCTGACGCTCTATGGCACGTTCCAGGCCCCGCACGCGATCCGCACCGTTGTATCGCTGATCTCGGGTCTGGCCGAGCACAATATCCGGGTGATCAGTCCTGATATCGGTGGTGGCTTTGGCAATAAGGTTGGCGCCTATGCGGGCTATGTCTGCTCGGTCGTCGCCTCGATCGTCACCGGCCAACCGGTGAAATGGGTTGAGAACCGGATGGAAAATCTGATGTCCACCGCCTTTGCTCGTGATTACTGGATGCAGGGCAAGATCGCGGCGACCAAGGATGGCAAGATCACTGGTCTCTGGTGCCACACCACAGCGGATCATGGTGGCTTTGATGCCTGCGCCGACCCGACCAAATTCCCAGCCGGTTTCATGAACATCTGCACCGGGTCTTATGACATCCCCACTGCATATCTGGCCGTGGACGGCGTCTATACCAACAAGGCACCGGGCGGTGTCGCCTATCGTTGCTCGTTCCGGGTGACCGAGGCTGCTTATTTCATCGAACGGATGATCGAGGTTCTGGCCATAAAGCTGAACATGGACGCGGCCGAGCTGCGCCGGATCAATTTCATCAAGGCCGATCAGTTCCCGTATCAGTCCGCGCTGGGCTGGGAGTATGACTCGGGCGATTATCACACCGCCTGGGACAAGGCGCTGAAGGCCGTGGACTATGAAGGTCTGCGAGCTGAACAGGCTCAGCGGATAGAGGATTTCAAGGCTGGAAAAACTCGCAAATTGTTGGGGATAGGTCTGACGCATTTCACCGAAATCGTCGGGGCCGGACCGGTGAAGAACTGTGATATCCTTGGGTTGGGAATGTTCGACTCGTGTGAAATCCGTATCCATCCGACGGGTTCAGCCATCGCGCGGCTGGGGACGATCTCTCAGGGTCAGGGCCATGCCACGACATTTGCCCAGATCATCGCCAGTGAGATCGGCCTGCCAGCCGATGACATCACGCTGGAGGAAGGCGACACCGACACCGCACCGTACGGGCTTGGCACCTATGGGTCTCGGTCCACGCCAGTTGCCGGGGCTGCGACAGCAATGGCCGCTCGAAAAATCCGCGCCAAGGCACAGATGATCGCGGCCTATCTGCTCGAGGTGCATGACAATGATGTCGAATGGGATGTCGATCGGTTTGCCGTCAAAGGCGCGCCTGAGCGGTTCAAGACCATGAAAGAGATCGCTTTTGCCGCCTACAACCAGGCGATTCCGGGGCTGGAACCCGGTCTGGAGGCCGTCAGCTACTATGACCCCCCAAATATGACTTACCCATTCGGGGCCTATATCTGTGTCATGGAGATCGATGTGGATACTGGGGAATGGGACGTCCGGCAGTTCTATGCGCTGGACGATTGCGGCACGCGGATCAACCCGATGATCATCGAAGGGCAGGTCCATGGCGGCGTGACAGAAGCGTTGGCCATCGCGATGGGTCAGGAAATCGCCTATGACGAGATGGGCAACGTCAAGACCGCGACGCTGATGGACTTCTTCCTGCCAACCGCATGGGAGACGCCGAACTACACCACCGATCACACGGTCACGCCATCTCCGCACCACCCGATCGGTGCCAAGGGCGTGGGCGAGAGTCCGAATGTCGGCGGCGTGCCTGCGTTCTCGAACGCGGTGCATGATGCGTTCCGGCCCTTTGGGTTGGTGCAAAGCCATATGCCGCATGATCATTGGCGGATCTGGAAGATCGCCAACGGGTTGGGGATGCACGGGTAAACGGTTTCGAACCGGCTGTTGCCGGCCCGACCGAACGGAGGGGGTAGAACCCCCTCCGAACCTCCCCCGGGAATTTTTGGCCAGATGAAGATTGGATCCTGGTTTTGACTTTGAGTGATGTTCAGAACGGATTGGCCGCGCAGGGCTATGTTTCCGATGACCGGTTGGCGATGGCGCTGCATTTGGCACAGCAACTTGGGCGGCCATTGTTGTTGGAAGGTCCTGCTGGCGTTGGAAAGACCGAAGTGGCAAAGGCCCTGGCCGCGTGGCAGGACGCCCGGCTGATCCGGCTGCAATGTTATGAAGGGCTCGATGCCAGTCATGCCATTTATGAATGGAACTATCAGCGTCAGCTTCTGGCGATCCGAGCGAGCGAGGCACAGGGTGGAACGAGCGAAGCACAGCTTTTCTCAGATGAATATCTGCTAAAACGACCTTTGTTGGAGGCTATTTCACAAGATGCCCCTCCGGTTCTGCTAATTGATGAAATTGACCGGGCCGACGAAGAATTCGAAGCGTATCTGTTGGAAATCCTCTCGGATTTTCAAATCACAATTCCCGAACTGGGTACAATCCCGGCGCGTTCAAAACCCATCGTTATTTTGACGGCGAATGGCACGCGGGACTTGTCCGATGCATTGCGCCGCCGGTGTCTGTACAGTTTCCTCGACTACCCATCGCGTGAAACCGAAATGGCGATCCTGAAAGCCCGCATGCCCCATGTGGAAGGGCAGTTTGCGCGCCAGATTGTTGGCGTTGTGCAGGCTTTGCGCAAAGAAGACTTGGAGAAGACTCCGGGCATTGCCGAGATGCTGGACTGGGCGGCAGCCCTTTCCGGATTGGGTGTTAACGACATGGCGCAGTCCCGCGAAGAGGTTCAGGCGACTCTTGTCTGTCTTCTGAAAACCGCAGCCGATTATGACGCGGCCCCGCCTGAAGTGATGGATCGCCTGATTGGAAAGGTGGCGTGATGCAGGTCACCCGGTTCCCTTCTCGTGCCTCTGGTCTGGCGGATCGCATGTCTGGCTTCATTGCACATTTGCGGATGAACGGGATGCGCGTCGGACCGGCTGAGACTGGGGATGCATTGGCGGTGCTGGCGGAAGTAGAGGCGACGGATTTGCCGCAGGCCAGACAAGCGCTGTGTGTCTTGCTGGCCGGTGACGCGGAAGACTGGCGACGGTTTGACGATCTTTTCGATGCATATTGGCTAAATGCAGGGAAACAACGGACCGGAGTGGCGCAAACCGCGCATGTTCGGGTGCAATCCGCCAAGCCGATGATCTGGCAGCAAGAAAGCCAAGACATCCAGGAGACCAGTTCCGATTCGGATCAGGACGCAACCCCTGATGCCGGCGACGGGGAGGCCGTGGGGAGAGACGGTAAGCTGATTGCGACCCGTACGGCCAACCTGTCGCGTCGGGATTTGCGTGAACTGATGGATGAAGACGCACTGAAGCAGGCCGAACAAGCGGCGACAGCGCTGGCGCGCGCCATCCGCGACCGCCGCTCGCGCCGGCGGAAAAAAGCGCTAAAGGGGCCTGCTCTGGACATGCGCCGAATACAGCGCGCCAGCCTTGCACGGGGCGGTGAGCCGATGGAACTGTATCGTCGCGCCCGCCCACCGCGTCCGATGCGGATCGTTGCACTGTGCGATGTAAGCGGATCAATGACTGTATACTCGCGCGTCTTTCTGGCTTTCCTGAAAGGCTTGATTGGCACAGGAACCGAAGCGGACGCATATCTGTTCCATACGCGCTTGATGCGCGTCACGGATGCGTTGCGCGACCACGATTCACTGCGCGCAGCAGGGCGGTTGTCGCTGATGGCCGAAGGGTTTGGCGGGGGCACGGATATCTCGGGCAGTCTTGAGCATTTTCTGAATGGGTATGGCGCGCGCGCACTGAACGGTCGGACCATCGTACTGATCCTGTCTGACGGGTATTGCAGCTCGGACCCGCAAGCGCTGGGCGTTATATTGGCCCGGATTCGACGCAAGGCCCGGCGGATCGTCTGGCTGAACCCGCTGAAGGGCTGGCACGAATACCAGCCCATTGCCGCCGCAATGCAGGCAGCTGAGCCGTATCTGGACGCGCACCTGCCCGCAAATACGCTTGAGGCGCTGGCGGCGCTGGAACCGCAATTCCGTAAGCTGTGAAAGGAGCCCACATGGCAAGCTTCGACATATTCGACACGATTGAGCAGCTGCGCAAAACTGATGAAGCCTTTTGCGTGGCCACGGTGTTGCGGACTGCGGATGCAACTTCGGCGAAAGCCGGGGGCAAGGCTGCGATTACAAAAGATGGACGGATCCTGGGCCATTTGGGCGGGGGCTGCGTTCAACGTGCGGTTCGATCCTCGGCCCAGCAGGCGTTGGCCAGTGGTTCGCCGCAAATGATCCGGGTCAAACCTTCGGAAAAGGTGGTGAACATGGCCGATCCTGATGGCATTCAGACGTTCAAAAGCGGTTGCCCGTCCGGCGGCACTGTCGATCTGCTTGTCGAGCCGTATCAGCACGCACCGCGATTGGTGATTTTTGGCGAGTCGCTGATTGCAGAGGCACTGGCAGTCCATGGGGCACTGGCTGGGTTTCGCGTGTGTCTCAGTGACGCGTCAGAGACAGAAGGTGACTTTCAACGGTTCACTCTGGATTCCGTCCAAAACCTAGGGGTTGAGCCGCGGGACTTCGTTGTCGTGGCTTCGCAAGGACAGGGCGATGCCGCCGCCCTGGCCGCCGCTCTGCAAACGGACGCCAAGCGGGTGTCGATGGTGGCCAGCCATCGCAAGGCCGAAACGCTGGTGGCCAAGCTGATATCGCAAGGTTTGGACCCGATACGAGCTGCGCGGCTGAAGTCACCGGCAGGTCTGAACATCCACGCGATCGACCCGCATGAGATCGCCGTGTCGATTCTGGCTGAAATTGTGCTTTGGCGAAACAGTGACAAATCCAAAACGGAGTCCCATGATGAGAAACGTGCTTAAACGCCTGAGGTCCCTGTGGCCCGCGCGTCCCGAACAAACTCCGGAAGAGGCGACAGAGACCGCGCTTCTGGTTTATCCAAGATGCTGTTGAACAAAGGAAAGTTGAATGGAACTGAGTGACGAAGTCCGCATCTCTGCGCCGCGGGATGTTGTATACAAGGCTCTGAATAATCCCGAAATCCTGCAGGAATGCATTCCGGGATGCGAAGAGCTGATCCAGAATTCGCCCGAAGATCTGGAGGCCAAGGTGGTCCTGAAGATCGGCCCTGTCAAAGCCCGGTTTGCGGGCGCTGTGACGCTGGACAACAGCAATGCACCGGACGGGTTTTCGCTGACGGGTGAGGGTAAAGGCGGCGCCGCCGGATTTGCCAAGGGCGGTGCCGACGTGACGCTGACCGAAGACGGGGACGAAACTGTTTTGGCTTATACTGCCAAAGTCGACGTCGGTGGTAAGATTGCCCAGCTGGGCAGCCGTCTGATTGCCGGCACAGCGAAAAAACTGTCGGGCAAGTTTTTTACGCGATTTGGCGAAGTTGTTTCAGAACAATCCGTCACCTGAAGGCCTTGCCAGGGCCGGTGATCCGACCGGCCCGCATCGGTCCAAAACCCATGGATATTCAGTTTCCCCAAGGAAATGTCATGTTCTGAATTTTTAGGGATTTGGTGCCCAGGAGAGGACTCGAACCTCCACGTCCATACGGACACTAGCACCTGAAGCTAGCGCGTCTACCAATTCCGCCACCTGGGCAGGTGTCGTGGAGCGGCGTTTAAGCCTACTAGCGGGGAGGGTCAACCGGATTCGCGAGGATTTTTGAAAGTTTTTTCCTCGCTTCCAAATTCAGTTTGAATTGGTTGATTTTTTCGCTGGTGCGCGGCGTTATTGCGCCTTGTTTGAAAAGGCTCAGAGAGCTACATCGAAAGAGGACCCACAAGCAGGAGCCCTCTCATGTCGAAAATGGTCACGATTTACGGCGGATCGGGATTTGTCGGCCGGTATATTACGCGGCGCATGGCAAATGAAGGGTGGCGTGTCCGGGTGGCGGTGCGGCGCCCGAATGAGGCGATGTTTGTCAGGCCCTATGGTGTGGTCGGCCAGGTCGAACCCATTTTGTGCAACATCCGTGATGATGCCTCGGTCGCGGCGGCGATGCATGGGGCAGATGCGGTGGTGAATTGCGTCGGTGTTCTGAACGAGCTGGGCAAGAACGCCTTTGACGCGGTGCAGGCTGATGGGGCCGAGCGGATCGCGCGTTTGGCGGCCGAACAGGGCATTTCCCGGATGGTTCATATCTCAGCCATCGGAGCGGACGCCGAGTCCGACAGCGAATATTCGCGAACCAAGGCGCATGGTGAGGCCGGTGTGCTGACCCATATGCCAGATGCAATTATTCTGCAGCCGTCTGTGATTTTCGGAACCGAAGATCAGTTCTTTAATCGTTTTGCCGGGATGACCCGGATGGGACTTTTCCTGCCGCTGGTCGGAGCCGAAACCAAATTCCAGCCGGTCTATGTGGATGATGTGGCCAAGGCCGCTGTTCAGGGCGTCCTGGGCCAAGCTGAAGCCGGTGTGTATGAGCTGGGCGGACCCGAGGTGAAAACCTTCCGCGCACTGATGCAGCAGATGCTTGATGTGATCCACCGACGCCGAGTGATCATCGGAATGCCCTTCTTTTTGGCCCGGATCATGGCGGGCGTGTTGGACATCTTGAAGTTCGTCAGCTTTCAACTGTTCCCGAACCACATCCTGACACGCGATCAGCTGAAGAACCTCCGCCGCGACAATGTTGTGTCCGAAGGGGCCAAGGGGTTCGCGGATCTTGGGATTGAGCCAGCCACACTAGAATCGGTGCTGCCAGATTACCTTTGGAAGTTTCGCCCATCGGGCCAGTACGACGACATTCAGAACTCGGCCAACAATCTGCGGACCTGATCAGCTATAGGCGATTACAAGCAGGATGGCGCCCAGGATCACGCGGTAGATGACATAAGGTGTAAAGCTGACACTGCGCAACAGGCGCATCATCAGGGCCAGGGCCAGCAGAGCTGAAATAAAAGCAAAGAATGCCGCGATTGCCCCGTCTCGGGCCAATTGGGCGTCTGCTTCGCGGATCACGTCTACCGACAACAAAACGCCTGAGGCAAGAATCGTCGGGATCGACATCAACATCGCGATCCGCGCGCCATTCTCTCGCGTATAGCCCAGTTGGCGCGCGCCGGTGATCGTAATGCCTGATCGGGATGTTCCGGGTATCAGGGCGAGAACCTGCCACAGCCCCATGATCAACGCATCGCGCAGACCCCATTCGCTTGCTTCTTTGGTCTGCGGCCCTTTTTGATCGGCCCAATACAGGACAAGGCCAAAAACCAGCATGGTCCAGCCAATGACCGCCATTGACCGGAAGGCCTCGATCAGGCCGGTTTTGAACAGGATCGCCCCGACAACCACTGTGGGAATCGTGGAGATGATCAGACCCATGGCCAGCTGCGCCTGTGGTGTGTCGACCCGGCCGGTCAACGCCCGGGGAAGACCGGAGACAGCCTGTTTCACATCGGACCAGAAATACAGAACCACGGCGCCCAAAGTGCCCACATGCACGGCCACGTCGATGGCCAGACCTTGATCGTCCAACCCGGTCAGGCTGGGCAGCAGTATCAAGTGACCAGATGAAGAGATCGGCAAAAACTCAGTGATACCCTGAATAATCGCCGCGAGAATCAATTGAAAAAGACCCATCTGCCCCGCCGTGTTGTGGTCACGTCTTTGTTTGCCCAATGGGTATAAGTGCGCTGTGGAAAAGGAAAGCGTGCATATAGGTCCGAATCGGAACTAAAAATCGCGTTAAAATTCAAATGACCGCTAAATTTCTCCCCAGTTTTCGAAATTAGGTCAGCACAGTTGACTTTTCATCCGATCTCGCATCTCTTAAA
This sequence comes from Ruegeria sp. CDSC068, assembly GCF_059610545.1. Classification (NCBI taxonomy): domain Bacteria; kingdom Pseudomonadati; phylum Pseudomonadota; class Alphaproteobacteria; order Rhodobacterales; family Roseobacteraceae; genus Ruegeria; species Ruegeria sp. CDSC068. Next base: position 33,295 of record NZ_JBXWNV010000016.1, on the reverse strand, counting down.
GAGACGTGACCAAGCCAATTCATGGAGTTTGACCCGTGGCCAAGCAACCGATGCTGAAATTTGTGCAGATCGACCGCGTCATGCCCGAAAAGCGTGCCGCCGATGACCGCAGAGAAGATTTTGATGAAATCTACGCCGAATTCGCAGCAGAAAAAGCCAAGGAACAAGCCAGCCGATGCAGCCAGTGTGGTGTTCCATACTGCCAGTCGCATTGCCCGCTGCACAACAATATCCCTGACTGGCTGCACCTGACCGCGACGGGGCGTCTGGAAGAGGCCTATCAAACCAGCCAAGCCACCAACACATTCCCCGAGATCTGTGGCCGAATCTGCCCGCAGGACCGTCTGTGCGAAGGCAACTGCGTGATCGAGCAATCGGGCCACGGCACGGTCACTATTGGCACGATTGAGAAGTACATAACCGACACCGCCTGGGACAAAGGCTGGGTGAAACCCACCGCTCCGGGTGCCGAGCGCAGCGAAAGCGTTGGCATCATCGGTGGCGGCCCCGGCGGCCTGGCTGCCGCGGACATGCTGCGCCGGGCGGGCATTCAGGTCACCGTCTATGATCGTTATGATCGCGCAGGTGGTCTGCTGATGTACGGCATTCCGGGGTTCAAGCTGGAAAAAGACATCGTGCAGCGCCGCAATGACCTGCTGGCCGATGGCGGAGTCGAGTTTGTGCTGAACTGCGATGTGGACGCCGCCAAGTTCGAAGAAATCCGCACCAAGCATGATGCGGTGATCATTGCGACAGGTGTGTACAAATCGCGCGATCTGTCTATGCCCGGCAGCGGGCTGGCTGGAATCGAAAAAGCCATCGATTTCCTGACCGCCTCGAACCGCAAAAGTTTTGGCGATGACGTCGAAGATTTCGACAATGGCCGCTTGAATGCCGAAGGCAAGAAGGTGGTCGTTATTGGTGGCGGTGATACCGCGATGGATTGTGTGCGGACCTCGATCCGGCAAGGTGCCACGTCGGTCAAATGCCTCTATCGCCGTGACCGGGCGAACATGCCGGGTTCGCAGCGCGAAACCCAAAACGCCGAGGAAGAAGGCGTGGTGTTCGAATGGCTGAGCGCGCCCAAGGGCTTTACCGGCGACGACATCGTTGCAGGCGTGATGGTGCAGAAGATGCGCCTGGGTCAACCCGATGCGACCGGCCGTCAAGCGCCAGAAGTGATCGAAGGCGCGGATTATGTCGAAGATGCCGATCTGGTGATTAAGGCGCTGGGCTTTGAGCCTGAAGACCTGCCCACCCTGTTCGGCCAGCCCGACCTGCCCGTCACCCGTTGGGGCACCGTCAAAGCAGCGTTTGAGACTGGCGCGACCGAGATGGACGGCGTCTATGCCATTGGTGACATCGTGCGCGGTGCATCTTTGGTGGTCTGGGCCATTCGTGATGGTCGCGACTGCGCCGATGCGATTATTGATCGCTTCAACGCCAAGGCTGCCATCGCAGCCGAATAACCCTAGCCCAGCGACAGGAGGGTCTGATGCCCGAATTGCAAGGTCAATGCATGTGCGGCGCGGTCACGGTGACCGCAACCCCGGCGCGGGATTCGCTGGGTGCCTGCCATTGTGATCAATGCCGTCGCTGGACCAGTTCGATGCTGGTAACCTTCGCGGCCGAGCCCGGCTATGCCGCCTTGGGACCGGTCAAGACCTACACCTCGTCGGACTGGGCCGAACGGGCATTTTGCTCGGACTGTGGTTCGGCGTTGTGGTACCGGATCACTTTGCCGGGCGAGATGCACGGACAAACCCAAATGGCTGCCGGTCTTTTCGACGACACCGGCAACCCGCTGAAACTTGAACTTTACATAGATAAAAAGCCCGAGGGCTACGCGTTCGCAGGAGAGCGCCGGCAGATGACCAAAGCCGAGGTCGAAGCCATGTATGCCCTGCCGGAAGAAGGAGACAGCCAATGACCAAATATGATGCCGATTGGGTGCGGGCCGAAGAAGCCAAGCGCAAATGGATGGCCGAAAATGGTCTCTATTCCGAGGATGAAGAGCATTCTTCATGCGGCGTAGGTCTTGTGGTTTCGATTGACGGCAAAGCGTCGCGTAAGGTGGTGGATGCCGGGATCGACGCGCTCAAGGCAATCTGGCACCGCGGCGCGGTGGATGCAGACGGCAAGACGGGTGATGGCGCGGGTATCCACGTGCAGATCCCGGTTCCGTTCTTCTATGACCAGATCCGCCGCACCGGGCATGAGCCACGGCTGGATCAACTGATTGCAGTTGGTCAGGTCTTTTTGCCGCGCACCGATTTCGGTGCGCAGGAACAATGCCGGACCATCGTGGAAACCGAAGTCCTGCGTATGGGCTATTACATATATGGCTGGCGTCATGTGCCGGTCGATGTGACCTGCTTGGGTGAAAAAGCCAACGCCACTCGCCCTGAGATCGAGCAGATCCTGATCTCGAACTCAAAAGGTGTGGATGAAGACACGTTTGAGCGTGAGCTTTATGTGATCCGTCGCCGCATCGAAAAGGCAGCACTGGCCGCCGGGATATCAGATCTGTATCTGGCCTCGCTCAGTTGCCGGTCGATCATCTATAAGGGCATGATGCTGGCCGAGCAGGTCGCGGTGTTCTACCCCGATTTGATGGACGAGCGCTTTGAAAGTGCCTTTGCCATCTACCACCAGCGGTATTCGACCAATACGTTCCCGCAGTGGTGGCTGGCACAGCCTTTCCGCATGCTGGCCCATAACGGCGAGATCAACACGCTGAAGGGCAACATCAACTGGATGAAAAGCCATGAGATCCGCATGGCCAGTGGCACTTTTGGTGACTATGCCGAGGATATCAAGCCGATCATTGCGGGTGGTTCGTCGGATTCGGCGGCTCTGGACTCGGTATTCGAGGTTTTGGTGCGTGCAGGCCGGTCTGCCCCGATGGCGAAAACCATGCTGGTGCCGGAAAGCTGGTCCAAGCAGGCGGTCGAACTGCCGCAAGCCTGGCGCGACATGTATTCCTACTGCAACTCGGTGATGGAGCCGTGGGACGGCCCCGCCGCACTGGCGATGACCGATGGCCGTTGGGTTTGTGCGGGTCTGGACCGGAACGGTCTGCGTCCGATGCGTTACGTAGTAACTGGCGACGGTCTTGTCATTGCAGGGTCCGAGGCCGGGATGGTGCCGATTGATGAGGCCACTGTGACCGAAAAAGGCGCGCTTGGCCCGGGTCAGATGCTGGCCGTCGATATGAAGAAGGGCAAGTTGTTCCGCGACACGCAGATCAAGAACAAACTGGCCCGTGCGCTGCCATTTGGCGAATGGGTCGGCAAGATTCACGATTTGGATGCCACGCTGGCGGGCGTGACCGAAGCTCCGATCTTTTCAGGTGAAGAACTGCGCAAGCGCCAGATCGCGGCGGGGTATTCAGTCGAAGAATTGGAGCAGATCCTCGCCCCGATGGCGGAAGATGGTAAAGAGGCGCTGGCCTCGATGGGTGACGATACGCCCTCTGCGGTTCTGTCCAAGCAATACCGCCCGCTCAGCCATTTCTTCAGGCAGAATTTTAGCCAGGTGACCAACCCGCCGATCGACTCTTTGCGTGAATACCGCGTGATGTCGTTGAAAACGCGGTTTGCGAACCTCAAGAACGTGCTGGATGAAGACAGTAGTCAGACCGAGATTGTGGTTCTGGAAAGCCCCTTTGTCGGCAACGCGCAATGGGACAAGCTGGTTGAAAGCTTTGATGCACCGCTGGCCGAGATCGATTGTAGCTTTGAGCCCGGCCAAGGCGCACTAAGCGACGCATTAGCCCGTGTTAGAGCCGAAGCAGAAGAGGCCGTCCGATCTGGCGCTGGGCATCTGGTTCTGTCCGACATGAACTCGGGCGAAGGTCGTGTGGCGATGCCCATGATCCTTGCCACAAGTGCGGTGCACTCGCACCTGACCCGTCAGGGCCTGCGGACGTTCTGTTCGTTGAACGTACGCTCGGCGGAATGTGTCGACCCGCATTACTTTGCCGTTCTGATCGGTTGTGGTGCGACAGTGGTGAACGCCTATCTGGCCGAGGATTCGCTGGCCGACCGTATTGATCGCGGCCTTTTGGACGGGAGCCTGACCGAAAATGTCGCCCGCTTCCGCGAAGCGATCGATCAGGGCCTGTTGAAGATCATGGCCAAGATGGGAATCTCGGTAATCTCGTCCTATCGCGGCGGCCTGAACTTTGAGGCCGTTGGCCTGAGCCGAGCGATGGTGGCCGAATACTTCCCTGGAATGACCAGCCGGATTTCCGGCATCGGGGTTACCGGTATTCAGACCAAGGCCGAGGAAATCCACGCCAAGGCATGGGTCAATGGTCTGGACGTGCTGCCCATCGGTGGGTTCTACAAAGCGCGGAAATCGGGTGAGACCCACGCGTGGGAAGCGACCTCGATGCATATGATGCAGATGGCCTGTAACCGGGCGTCCTATGAGCTGTGGAAGCAATACTCGGCCAAGATGCAGTCGAACCCGCCGATCCACCTGCGCGATCTGATGGATTTCAAACCACTAGGCAAACCGATCCCGATTGAAGAGGTCGAGTCGATCACTTCGATCCGCAAGCGGTTCGTCACGCCAGGTATGTCGCTGGGCGCGCTGTCGCCCGAGGCGCACAAGACGCTGAACGTTGCGATGAACCGGATCGGTGCGAAATCCGACTCGGGTGAAGGGGGTGAAGACCCGGCGCATTTCGTGCCAGAGCCCAACGGTGACAACCCGTCGGCCAAGATCAAACAGGTCGCCTCGGGCCGCTTCGGTGTGACCGCTGAATATCTGAACCAGTGTGAAGAGCTGGAGATTAAGGTCGCCCAGGGTGCAAAACCCGGTGAAGGCGGTCAGCTGCCGGGCATGAAGGTCACCGACCTGATTGCACGTCTTCGTCATTCGACCAAGGGTGTGACCCTGATCTCGCCACCACCGCACCACGATATCTACTCGATCGAGGATCTGGCGCAGCTGATCTATGACCTGAAACAGATCAACCCGCGCTGCAAAGTGACGGTAAAACTGGTGGCGTCCTCGGGCGTTGGCACGATTGCCGCCGGTGTGGCCAAGGCCAAAGCGGACGTGATCCTGATCTCGGGGCACAATGGCGGCACCGGGGCATCTCCGGCGACCAGCATCAAATACGCCGGTCTGCCGTGGGAGATGGGCCTGACCGAGGCACATCAGGTTCTGGCGATGAACAACCTGCGGGATCGCGTGACCCTGCGAACCGATGGTGGCTTGCGCACGGGTCGTGACATCGTCATGGCTGCGATGATGGGGGCCGAGGAATACGGTATCGGCACCGCGGCGCTGATCGCGATGGGCTGTATCATGGTGCGTCAGTGCCAGTCGAACACCTGCCCGGTCGGTGTGTGTACTCAGGACGAATCCCTGCGGGCAAAGTTCACCGGTAATGCCGATAAGGTCGTCAACCTGATCACCTTCTACGCACAGGAAGTGCGCGAGCTGCTGGCCAGCCTCGGTGCGCGGTCGATTGACGACATCATCGGACGGGCAGATCTGCTGGCGCAGGTCAGCCGTGGTTCGGCACATCTGGATGATCTGGACCTCAATCCGCTGCTGATCACCGTCGATGGTGCCCATAACATCGTCTACAACCGCGACAGAGACCGGAACGCGGTGCCTGATACGCTGGATGCTGAAATCGTGCGCGATGCCGCCCGTTTCCTGAAAGACGGCGAGAAAATGCAGCTGTCTTATGCGGTTCAGAACACGCATCGGACCGTGGGCACGCGAGTGTCCAGCCATATCGTGCAGAATTTCGGGATGCGGAACACGTTCCAGCCGGACCACTTGCACGTGAAACTGCAGGGCTCGGCCGGTCAGTCGCTGGGGGCCTTCGCGGCCCCGGGTCTAAAGCTCGAGGTGTCGGGTGATGCCAACGACTATGTCGGTAAAGGCCTGTCCGGGGGCACAATCGTCGTGCGTCCGCCGCAGGTCAGCCCCCTGAAAGCGGACGAGAACACCATTATCGGCAACACCGTTCTTTACGGCGCAACCGATGGACACCTGTTTGCGGCTGGCCGCGCGGGTGAGCGGTTCGCGGTTCGGAACTCGGGTGCCACTGTGGTGATCGAGGGCTGTGGCTCGAACGGCTGTGAATACATGACCGGTGGTACCGCGGTGATCCTGGGTGGCATTGGTGCCAACTTTGGCGCAGGTATGACGGGCGGTATGGCTTATCTGTACGACCCCGAAGGAAAGGCCGAGCAGCTGATGAACATGGAAACGCTGGTGACCTGTCCGGTGGCCGTCGACCACTGGGAAGATCAGTTGAAATCGCTGATCGAAACACATCAGGCTGAAACCAACAGCCGCAAGGCCGCTGACATTCTGCAACATTGGGAGGTCGAAAAGGCCAACTTCCTTCAGGTTTGCCCGAAAGAGATGCTGAACAAGCTCAGCCATCCTCTGACAACCGAGGCAACTGCTGTTCCCGCCGAGTAAGCGGAAATAGTTAGACCAAATCAGAACCCCGCGTGTCACCAAGGACACGCGGGGTTTTCAATTTACGTCCCGGACTTGCCTCGGATTACTTACCCGCGCAACGCTCGGGCCACGTAACATAAACCGTTCCAAACCCGGCCACAGCGTCGTATAGCAACAAAATGGCAAGAACAGCAGCGCGCAAGTCGAGCAAAAAGAAAAGCAAGGCGTCAAAGTCAAAAAGGCCACTGATCCCGCGGATTCGTCGTTGGGTCACACGCGCCGCTTTGGGTGTCGTGGCCTTCATCGTTGGGTTGGTCCTGCTGTACTCGGTGGTCAATCCGCCGGTGACTCATACGATCTGGTCAGAATGGCGACGATTGGGAAAGGTTGAGCGTGATTGGGTGCCGATAGAGGAAATTGCCCCGGTTATGGGCAGATCTGCCGTCGCCGCCGAAGATGCAAATTTCTGCCTGCATTGGGGCTTTGACGTTGAAGCAATCCGAGATGCGCTGGAAGATGGCGGCAGCCGGGGTGCCTCGACCATTACCCAGCAGGTCGTGAAGAACGTGTTCCTGTGGCAGGGGCGCAGTTGGGTGCGCAAAGCGTTTGAAACGTCGATTACGCCCGTCGTCGAAATCTTCTGGAGCAAACAGCGGATTCTGGAGGTCTATCTAAACGTTGCCGAGACCGGACAGGGGGTATTCGGGGTCGAGGCCGCGGCACAGCGGTATTACGGAACAAGTGCGGCCAAGATGTCCCCAGTACAGGCGGCACGGCTGGCGGCGATCCTGCCTTCGCCTCGAAACAGATCCGTCACAGACCCATCGGTTCGGACCCGCAGACGGGCAGCATCCATACTGGATGGGGCGGCCACCATCCGCGCAGATGGTCGCGCGGATTGTTTCGAGGATTGAAACCCTATGCCTCTCAAGGCTAAAGCTGAGGGGTATTCACTGGTTCGATTGGAAGATTATGGCGCGTCTGTTTCATGTTCCCCTGTCCCCGTATTGCCGCAAGGTGCGCCTGTCGCTTGCGGAAAAGAAGATCGAGGTTGAGCTGGTCGAGGAACGATACTGGGAACAAGACCCGGATTTCCTGCGCCGCAACCCTGCCGGAAAAGTACCGGTATTGCGTCTTGATGGGCAGGTCATGGCGGAGAGCGCCGCCATTTGTGAGTATATCGAAGAAACCCGCCCTGAACCTCCGCTGATGCCGAAAAAACCCGAAGCGCGGTACGAGGTGCGGCGTTTGGTTGGCTGGTTCGATGACAAGTTCCATCACGAAGTGACATCGAGACTGCTGTATGAGCGGGTTAACAAAAAGGTGACGGGCGAGGGCTATCCCGACAGCAAAAACGTCAAGGCGGGTGCAAAGGCGATCAAGTATCATCTGGACTACATGGCTTGGCTGCTGGATCACCGGCGCTGGCTGGCAGGTGATCAGATGACACTGGCCGATTTTGCAGCTGCTGCGCATCTGTCTGCGCTGGATTACATCTCGGACGTAGATTGGAACCGTTCTCAGGCGGTCAAGGATTGGTATGCCAAGATCAAGTCGCGACCCGCGTTCCGATCGATTTTGGCGGATCAGGTGCCAGGGTTCCGGCCACCGCCGCATTACGCCGATCTGGATTTCTGATAGGGTTAGGGTTCAGGGGCTGTCTGCCCCCTCTTGGCCCGGTGGGCCAATTCACCCCCGAGGATATTTGCAGCCAGATGAAGAGCGGATCAGGTCTAAAAGAAATGCTTGTGGCGCAGGCGCTGAGCGAGGGGTTTGTATCCTGTCGCATTTGCCGGCCTTGGGACGTGCCCGATGTGCCGGCGCGTTTGCAGGCGTTTTTGGATGCCGGGTATCACGGGCAGATGGGGTGGATGGCCGAGCGGACCCATTGGCGCGGCGATCCGGCCGCATTGTGGCCTGAGGCGCGGTCGGTCATCATGCTGGCCGAGAGTTATACGCCCGAGCATGATCCGACTGATGTATTGAACCACCCGGACAAGGCAGCGATTTCTGTTTATGCGCAGAACAAGGATTACCACGATCTGGTCAAAAAGCGGCTGAAACGGCTGGCGCGCTGGCTGATTGCGGAAGCGGGTGGAGAGGTAAAGGTCTTTGTCGATACCGCGCCTGTGCCGGAAAAGGCATTGGGGCATGCCGCAGGGCTGGGCTGGCAGGGAAAACACACCAATCTCGTAAGCCGCGACTGGGGAAATTGGGCCTTTATAGGCTCTGTTTTTACGACGATGGACCTGCCTGCAGACATGGCTGAAACTGACCATTGCGGTAATTGTCGAGCTTGTTTGAGCGCCTGTCCGACGGAGGCGTTTCCCGCCCCGTATCAGTTGGATGCGCGGCGTTGCATTTCGTATCTGACGATCGAACATAAAGGGCCGGTTGACGAAGAGCTGCGCCAAAAGCTGGGAAACCGGATTTACGGATGCGACGATTGTTTGGCAGCGTGCCCGTGGAACAAATTTGCGGTTGCCGCGAGCGATGTGCGATACGCCGCGCGTGATGATCTGAAAGCGCCGCCGTTGGCTGAGCTTGCTGTGTTAGATGACGCGGCATTTCGGGCCAAGTTCTCGGGCTCGCCGATCAAGCGGATCGGGCGGGATCGGTTTGTGCGCAATGTGCTTTACGCGATTGGCAACTCGGAACAGTCGGATTTGATGCCCGTCGCGCAGTCGCTTGCCAATGATCCTGATCCAACGGTGGCGGACGCCGCGCGCTGGGCGGTGAAACGATTGTCATAAGTGACGCAAACAGGCTGGACGTGTCGGTCCAAACCGCTACACCCATCGACAGCGAACAGGAAGGAGATCCCGATGGCGTTGGCTTTGGGGGTGGATACAGGTGGAACCTATACGGACGCAGTGCTGATCCGGGATGAAAAAGAGGTGATCGCCTCGGCCAAATCCCTGACAACGCGCGCTGATCTGGCCATTGGGGTTGGACAGGCGATCTCGGCAGTGTTGGATCAAGCACAGGTGTCGCCGGAGCAGATCTCAATGGCGTCTTTGTCGACGACATTGGCGACGAATGCCTTGGTCGAAGGGAAGGGTGGTCGAGTCGCACTGATTTACATCGGGTTCAAGGAAGCAGACCTTGAGAAACATGGGCTGCGGGATGCGCTGAAGGGTGATCCATCGCTGGTGATTGGCGGTGGGCATAGCCACGCCGGGGGTGAGGCGGCTCCATTGGATGTCGATGCGCTGGAAGCATTTTTGGCGTCGCACAAAGACGTTTCTGGGTTTGCGGTTGCCGCGCAGTTCGCAACGCGGAACCCGGCGCATGAATTGCATGCTGCGCGTGTCATTGCCGAGAAAACCGGGGCTCCGGTAACATGCTCTCATCAGTTGTCGGCCAAACTGAACGGTCCGAAGCGCGCGGTCACGGCGGTTTTGAACGCGCGTTTGATCGGCATGATCGACCGTCTGATCGGGCGGGCGCAGGATCGGTTGATTGATCTGGGGATCACGGCCCCGATGATGGTTGTGCGTGGTGACGGCGCGCTGATGAGCGCAGAACAGGCGCGGGAGCGGCCGATTGAAACCATCCTTAGTGGTCCTGCAGCCTCGATCGTCGGTGCAAGCTGGCTGACTGGGGTTCAAAACGCGCTGGTGTCAGATATTGGCGGTACGACCACCGATGTCGCGCTGATCCGGGACGGCAAACCGGCGATTGACCCAGCGGGCGCGCAGGTCGGCGGGTTTCGTACGATGGTTGAGGCGGTTGCCATGCGCACCCACGGATTGGGTGGAGACAGCCAGGTGCATGTGGTCACCGAAGGGCTGGGTGGCGGTGTGTTTTTGGGGCCGCGACGGGTGCTGCCGGTTTCCCTGATTGCCGCCGAGGCACCTGAGGTCGTTCACGCCGTTCTGGATACCCAACTAAGGGCGACGACTGTGGGTGAGCATGACACGCGGTTCGCCCGCCGTGTTCCCGGCATCAACGCCGACGGGTTGGGTGCGCGCGAAGAGTCGCTGTTGGAGAGGCTGGGCGAGAACGTCATGCCCCTAAGCGACCTGCTGCGCACCCGTATGGAAAACGGAGCTTTGTCGCGTCTGGTGGATCGCGGTGTCGTTCAGGTTTCGGGTGTAACGCCATCGGATGCCAGCCATGTTTTGGGCCGATTGGATACCTGGGATGCGGACGCAGCCCACAAGGCGTTGGAGCTGGTTGCGCGCAAGCGGGTGGGGACTGGCGATAGATTGGCCGCCACCCCGGAACAGTTGGCGCAGATGATTGTGGATCAACTGACCGAACAGACATCTTTGACCTTGTTAGAGACCGCTTTCGCAGAAGAATCCGAGAGTTTTTGCCTCTCACCCGCCGACCTTGCTCGGCATGTCCTGATGCGGAAGGGGCTGGCGCGGCATCGCGGTTTGCTGGCACTGGACGCATCGCTGAACGTGGATGTGGTAGGTCTTGGCGCTTCGGCTCCAAGCTATTATCCGGCTGTCGGGGATCGTTTGCATTGCACTATGATCCTGCCGGAACACGCAGGCGTGGCCAACGCGATCGGGGCGGTTGTTGGACGACTTACTCTGCGCCGATCGGGAATGGTGACGTCTCCGTCAGAAGGTCGCTACCGGGTTCACCTGGAAGAAGGGCCCCAGGACTTCACAGAATCCGACAAGGCCTTGGCGTTGCTGGAAACGGTTCTGACGGATCAGGCCGAGGGTGCAGTGCGACAGGCCGGAGCAGCAGATATCCGGGTGGTTGTCGATCGCGACATCCGCACTGCGCGCATCGAAGCGCAGGACGTGTTTGTCGAAGCGATGATCACGGTCGAAGCCAGCGGGCGCCCTAGGATGGCGTCTGGTTAGCCCCCGCTAGGAAGGGGGCCAACCGGTTACTCAGCCGCGCTGCGCTTGGGCAGAACCCAATCGGGGCGCGGGAAGTGGCAGGTATAGCCGTTGGGAATGCGCTCGAGGTAGTCCTGATGCTCGGGCTCAGCCTCCCAAAAATCGCCTACGGGTTCGACCTCGGTGACGACTTTGCCCGGCCAGATGCCGCTGGCATTCACATCGGCAATCGTGTCTTCGGCCAACTGTTTTTGCGCAGAATTTACATAGTAAATGGCCGAGCGATAGCTCATTCCACGGTCGTTGCCCTGACGGTTCACTGTTGTCGGGTCGTGGATCTGAAAGAAGAACTCGAGCAGGTCGCGATATGTGATCCGCGAGGGGTCGAAAATGATTTCGATCCCTTCGGCATGAGTGCCGTGGTTACGGTAGGTGGCGTTGGGCACGTCGCCGCCGGTATAGCCGACGCGGGTGCCAGACACACCGGGTAGCTTGCGGATCAGGTCCTGCATGCCCCAAAAGCAACCTCCGGCAAGAACAGCGCGTTCAGTGGTCATTGGATGTCCTCCACATGGATCAGGTATTCGCCATACCCTTCGGCCTCCATCTCATCGCGATGAATGAACCGCAATGAGGCAGAGTTGATGCAGTAACGCAGCCCGCCGTGTTCGCGCGGGCCGTCGGGGAACACATGCCCCAGATGACTATCCCCATGTTTCGAGCGGACCTCGGTCCGGATCATGCCAAGCGTGCGATCTTCGATTTCTTCGACATGCTCGTGCACGATGGGTTTGGTAAAGCTGGGCCAACCGCACCCGGATTCGTATTTGTGGGCCGAGGCAAACAGCGGTTCGCCCGAGACGATATCGACGTAGATACCCGGTTCCTTGTTATTCAGCAGTTTTCCGGTGCCGGGGCGTTCTGTACCGCTGCGTTGGGTGACGTGGTATTCTTCGGGTGAGAGAGCGGCAATGGCCTCGGGGTCTTTGGTGTAGCGGGTCATGGCTTCTCCGGTGTTGATGTGACTTGGGCCTTTATTTGGGCATACTGGCGCGGAAATCAAAATCATATTTCAATCGGCTCGCGTTCTCGTGCAGGTGATCCGAATGCCAGACGCGTACGTAATTCACAATAAAGGAGGTGACGCCATGTTCAGACTGCTTCTGTTATCCGTCCTATTGCTGGTTGCCCGCGTGGTTCAAGCAGCACCTTTGACCGGTGAATTTGTCTCGATCGACGGTGGCACTTTGTCCCTTGAGGATTGGCGAGGCAAGCCGGTATTGGTTGTGAACACGGCATCCCATTGCGGGTTCACAGGGCAATACGCTGGCTTGCAAAAGATCCATGACATTTATGCTGATCGAGGTCTCGTGGTTTTGGCCGTCCCTTCGGATTCGTTCAATCAGGAATTAGGCACGGCGGCAGAGGTCAAACAGTTTTGCGAGATGAACTATGGCTTGACCTTGCCCATGACCGACATCACGTCGGTAAAGGGCGTTGCGGCCCATCCGTTCTACCGTGCGGTTGCTCAGCAGACGGGATTCGTACCCAAGTGGAATTTCAACAAGATCCTGATAGATCCAGCGGGTGAAGTGATTGCGACCTATGGGTCGAACGTGAAACCGGATTCACCGAAACTGTTGCGTCAGGTTGAGGCCTTGCTCCGCTGATCGGTTTGCCGGGACAACTGCACCGCAAGAATACCCAGCGTTGTGACACCGACACCTACTGCATCCATGGGCCCAAGTTTTTCGCCCAGGAAAACTGCGGCGACGGCCACACCAAACACCGGGTTCAGAAAGTGAAAAGTCGCGGCCCGGATCGCGCCGATCCTGTTCAACAAATGGAACCAGATCAGTGTCGCCAACAAGCCAGGGAACAGGGTCGTATAAGCAAATGCCAGCATCCACGGTACGTTTGGGTGAATGTAGATCGTCTCAAAAATGGGTGCGGCGAGGAACAGAAGTGCCGCACCCACCAGCATCTGTAGCCCAACCACCATCATAAAATTGCCGCCAGATGTTGCCCCGCGCACAGCCAGAGTTGCAAAGCTGAGCGCCAGCGCACCCAGCCCGCACAGCATGACGCCAAACAGGTCTGCGCCCGCGCCTATCCGGCTGCTCATGATCAATGCCACGCCAGCGAAACCGGCCAGCAGTCCGATCACGCCCAGCGGCCGAAGCTTCTCGTGAAACAGTGTCCAGCTGGCTAATGCCACGATCAGTGGCATTGTCGAGGCAATGATCGCCGCGACCGACGCCTGTACGGTTTGCATCGCGTAGAAGTTCAGACCCAAATAAAGGGCATTTTGGCATATTCCGAACAGAATAGTCGCGTACCATTGCGCGCGCGTCAGCCTCCAGCTTTGGCCCATCGCCCGTGCAATTGCGACCCCCAACAACCCCGATATCAAAAATCGCAGCGCCAGTGAGAAAAGGGGCGAGGCATCGGCAACGATGATCCGCGCCGAGGTAAAGGCTGACGACCAGATAAAGGCAAATGCCAGCCCCATGGCAATGGCGCGCAGATCCATGGTGACCCTTTCCCAAACGCCGCGACTGTTTCGGAAATATCTGAAACGTGCAAGCACCGCGCGTCAAAAAAACCACAGGTCCCGTCTGTTGTGTTCTGTGATAACCCGTTTATTGATTGATCAGTCAATTAAGGGTATGTGGCCGGCACTCTGACAAACCAAGGGAGGAATGTTGGTGCTTTTGGAGTATATTCTGTCTTTCGGCGTCCTACTGGCATTGGGCCTGGTCGCTTTCTTCGTTGTGAAATGGTGGAACCTGCGTTGTGTGGGCGTCACGCCAGTGCATCTGTTCACCTTCATTGCGATCCTGTTCACATCCGGTCTGGATGTCGGCCTGATCATGTTCCCGCTGACCGAGTTTGGCGGCTATGCCGAGGAACCAGCCTATGCCTTCGCAAACCCGCTGGCCATCGAGTTCGGCTTCTGGGGTTTCCTAATCTGGGCCTTCTACTTCCTGACAGCGTTCTATTTCTGCGTCATCGAACCCCGCGTGAAGTTCTTTGAGATCCCGCTGGTCAAGCTGATCAACAACGTGGTCATCATTGGCACCTGCGCCTTCACCGCCAGCCTGTTCCTGATCTACCTGCCCGGCTATCTGCCCGAGGTTGGAGATGGCGAATCCGTGGTCACCACTTTCTATGTCATCGTATTTGTTGTCATTCTGGCGGCGGCTTATTCGTCAACCGACCTGAAATACGTCCGTATCCTGTCTGTGGGTTCGACTATCCTGTTCCTCACGCTGATCCTCGGAATGTGGATTGCCGCCGGCATGGGCATGACCGGAATTGTTGAAACCGGCAGCAATATCGGTGCCTATTTCGCCAATCTGCACAAGTTTGTGTTGCCGTTGACTGATTATCACGCCTTCTACCTGTTCTGGTGGTTTGCGTGGTCGATCATGATTGGCCAGTTCACCTCGCGCTTTGTTGGTGGGCTGAAAACCTGGCAATTGCTGGCGGCGCTGCTGATCTTCCCGTCGATCCCGTTGGCGATCTGGTTCACCGTTCTCTATTACTATCACCTGAACGGCATCAGCACTGCGGGCATCACCAACATCGCGATGGTGATCGTGGGCGTGACCTTTGTGATCAATTCGCTGGACTCCCTGATCCGCCTCTATACCGACAACCTGAACCTGACTGTCGAGCGGTTCGGCAAGGCGATCTACGTCGCAGGCAACGTCGCTTTGTTGTTTGTCCTCACCCTGCTGTTCCAGAGCCAGTGGCTGCAGATCCAGTGGATCGGAGCCGTGGTCGTCGGTCTGTACTTGGCCTGCGTGGTCTATATTCTGATCACCAAGCGCAAAGAGGTGCTGAGCATCGATTCAATGCCGGAAGATCGTGATCTGGACTTCCATAAGGTTGAGACTGTTCACTAAGCCAAAACCTGAATTTCGACAGGCGGCGGATGCGCCGCTAAAAATCAAACCCCGCAGAATGTTCTGTGGGGTTTTTTCGTGTCAGAGCGAGACAATGAATGAAATTCAGATAATGTAATGGAAGTAGTTCATTTTTTGAATCCGAATTCCATTCCAACCGTACTGTCTGAAGGAACTTCACTATGAAAGATATCGGTCGCCGGAGATTCGTGGGTGCTGGAATTGCTTCTGCTGCAACTTTGACGCCCTTGCAGCATGTTTTGGCGGAAACCGGATCATTGCAGGATATCGGCGGATCGATAGTCTCGCTGCCTCAGGCAACGATCTACACTGCGCGAGAAATCATCACGCTGGATGATGCGCGCCCTACGGCCGAAGCGGTTGCTGTTGTCGGTGACAGAATTCTTTGGGCGGGAACACTGGAAGATGTACAGCGCGTATTAGGCGACCAGCCTTACGAAATTGATACGACGTTCGCTGATAACGTGATCGTTCCTGGGTTTATTGCACAACATGACCATCCGGTGCTTGCTGCCCTAACAATGTCGTCAGAAATCCTCGCAATTGAGGATTGGGTTTTGCCGAGCGGAACAGTGCCGCGTGTCACGGACAAACAAGAATTCATGGAGCGTCTTGCCAAAGCGGAATCTGAAAAGTCGGATCCAGACGAACCTTTGCTTAGCTGGGGGTATCATCCGGCATTTTACGGCCCGTTGACACGTGCTGACCTCGATACAATTAGTGAAACACGTCCCATTCTTGTTTGGGCGCGCTCATGTCACGAGATGGTACTGAACTCGGCGGCTATGGAGCGTGGCGGTGTCACCCGGGACAAGTTCGAAGCTTTCAGCCCGTCAGCAAAAGAGCAAAGCAGTTTTGAAGAGGCGCGGTTTTGGGAACAGGGCCTGTTCGCAGTTTTGCCGAACATCGCGAATATGGTCGCAACCCCCGAACGCCTGCGATCCGGTCTGGAAATCACGCGCGACTATATGCACGCCAAAGGCATTACCTTCGGCAATGAGCCGGGCGGGATTCTTTCTGAGCCGGTTCAGGACGGCGTAAACGAAGTCTTCTCGAACCCGGACATGCCATTTCGCTGGTCATTTATCGTGGATGCAAAGTCGATGGTCGCGACCTACTCGGATGATGCGCAAGTCATTGCTGAAACCGAAAAGCTGGCCTCTTGGTATGGTGGCATGACAAGTCTAGCGCCAAAGCAGGCAAAGCTTTTTGCAGATGGCGCAATTTATTCGCTGCTGATGCAGGTACGTGATCCTTATCTTGATGGCCATGACGGTGAGTGGATGATGGACCGCGATTTGTTTGAACGTGCGTTCCGCATTTACTGGGACGCGGGCTATCAGATACATATTCACGTCAATGGTGATGCCGGACTTGATCGGGTTCTTGATACGCTCGAATCGAATCTACGCCGGAACCCAAGATATGATCACCGCACCGTATTAGTGCATTTTGCTGTCAGCGCTTCGGATCAGGTCGAACGGATCAGAGCGCTGGGAGCCATCGTCAGCGGGAATCCATATTACGTTACCGCGCTGGCGGATCAGTACTCAAAAGTTGGTCTCGGCTCGGAACGAGCGGATTCGATGGTTCGCTTAGGCGACTTATCACTCACCGGAATTCCATGGTCGTTGCATTCCGACATGCCGATGGCACCTGCTGACCCGCTTTTTCTGATGTGGTGTGCTGTCAATCGAGAAACCACGTCCGGTCGTATCGCTGGCGCGGATCAGAGGGTGCCTGCTGAAATGGCGCTTCGCGGAGTTACAATCGAGGCGGCTTACGCCCTCAGGCTGGGTGATGAGATCGGAAGTATCGAACCAGGCAAAAGGGCTAACCTGACTATACTGGATGAAAATCCCCTCAGTGTGGACCCGGCGATGATCCGCGACATTAATGTTTGGGGAACCGTTATGGAGGGGCGTGTTCTTCCGGTTGGTGAGCGAACGCAAAAAGCCTCACTTACACCGACGCAGGCTCCGAATTCTCTAGCTGATGAAGAGGTCAACCGAGCAATGTTGAACCATGCGCTCAAGGTTGTTCATACCCATCTGTGAAAGTGGGCATACTGGTGCTCTGATTAAGTCAATTGAGATCAGGCAAAGAAAAAGGGCCCCCAAGCGGCGGCCCTCAATCGTTTGCACTGAAAGCTGAGGTCAGCCGTTCACGCTGTCCTTCAGAGCTTTCGCAATGGTCATTTTGACCACTTTGTCCGCTTCTTTCTTGAACTGCTCGCCGGTGGCGGGGTTGCGCACCATGCGCTCGGGGCGCTCGCGGCAGTAGATTTTGCCAACGCCAGGCAGGGTCACTGCGCCGCCGGCTGAAACTTCGCGGGTGATCAGGCCGGTCATGGCCTCCAACGCTGCGTTTGCAGCTTTCTTGTCGGTTCCCATTTCCTCAGCGAGAGCAGCCACCAGCTGAGTCTTTGTCATAGGCTTTGCCATTTCTTGGTCTCCTTAACGTGCCCGATACATAGGGCCTCACCGCGTAACTGTAACGGGATATTGTGGTCGAACACAACGAATAGTAGCGTTGAAAACCCTAAAAATATGGGGAAATCGTTGCTTTTTTGCGTCAGAGAAAGGCTGTTTCGTCGAAAGAACGTAATTTCCGGCTGTGCAGACGCTCTAACGGCATGCCGCGCAGATGTTCCATCGCCCGAATTCCGATAGCAAGATGGCGACTGACCTGGGTGGTATAAAAGGCAGATGCCATGCCCGGAAGTTTTAATTCGCCGTGCAGCGGTTTGTCAGAAACACACAACAACGTGCCGTAGGGAACCCGAAACCGATAGCCATTTGCAGCGATGGTTGCGCTTTCCATATCCAGTGCAATGGCGCGGGATTGGCTGAGCCTTTGCACAGGGCCGGATTGGTCGCGCAGTTCCCAGTTGCGGTTGTCGACCGAGGCGACGGTGCCTGTGCGCATGATCCGCTTAAGCTCGTATCCTTCCAACTCGGTAACCTCGGCCACGGCGCTTTCCAGCGCGACCTGAACCTCGGCCAGCGGCGGGATCGGAACCCAGACCGGCAGGTCATCGTCCAGCACCTTGTCTTCACGCAGGTAGGCGTGGGCCAGAACGAAATCCCCCAGCGCCTGCGTGTTACGCAGCCCGGCACAGTGGCCGACCATCAGCCAGGCGTGGGGCCGCAGAACGGCGATATGGTCAGTGGCCGTTTTAGCGTTCGAAGGCCCAACGCCGATATTGACCAGCGTGATCCCGGACCCGTCCTCGCGTTTCAGGTGATAGGTTGGCATTTGCGGCAGCTTCAGCGGTTGGGCCAACTCTTCCTCGGAGCCCTTGATCTCGACATTCCCGGTCGAAACGAAGCTGGTGTAACCGCTGTCCGGATCGGCCAATTGCGCGCGCGCGTAATTCTCGAACTCAGAGACGTAGAACTGGTAGTTCGTGAACAGGACATGGTTCTGGAAATGGCTGGGATCCGTCGCGGTATAATGCGCAAGCCGGGCCAGCGAATAGTCGACGCGTTGGGCAGTAAACAAGGCTAGCGGACCGGCTTCATCCTCGTGGTCGTACACCCCGTTGACGATATCATCGTTGGTCGTGGTCAGGTCGGGAACGTCAAAGACATCGCGCAACGTGAATCCGGCCGCGCCCTGTTGCGGAACGTGCAGATCGGGATTGTTGGCAACCGCGAAATGCACCGGGATCGGCGTGTCGGACGGCCCAATCGTAACCGGCTGGTCGTGGTTTTTGATCAGCAACGCGATCTGCTGGGTCAAATAAGACCGAAATAAATCCGGTCGCGTAACGGTCGTGGCATGAATACCGGGTTCTGAGACGTGGCCAAAACTCAGGCGGCTGTCGACATGCGCATAGGACGACGTTCTGATACGAATTTCCGGGTAATAGGCTCTGAAACGTGCAGTAGGTGCGCCGTGTTCAATGGCTGCCGAGAAACTGTCGCACAGAAAGCGGGTTGCTTGTTCATAGAGCGCTTCCAACCGAGCGACCGCTGCCTTGGGGTCGGTGAATTGTTCCGGTTTAGGTGCGTCGGGTGTTTTTATTATTGTCATGCAAGTGGTTCCAGAAGATCAATCTTTTCAAAAGTGCGCACATCCACCAGACCCAGGTCAGAAATCCGGAGTTCCGGGATCACGACCAGCGCCAGCAATGAGTGCTGCATATATGCGTTGTTGAGGGTGCAGCCGCAGGCCACCATCGCGGCAACCATGTCGTCGGCCTTGGTAGCAACCTGTGATACAGGGCTGTCAGACATCAGGCCCGCAATGGGCAATTCGACCAGCGCCAGTTCTTCGCCATCGCGGAAGATGGTTATGCCACCACCCACCTCGGCCAGCCGATTTGCGGCCAGTGCCATCTGTTCGCGATCCGTGCCGACTACGATCATGTGATGACTGTCATGTGCCACGGTCGAGGCCATGGCCATTTTGCCCTGATATCCGAATCCGGAAACGAAAGCGTTCGTCACGCCGCCCGTCGCCTGGTGCCGTTCAACCAGCGCGATCTGGCAGACATCGTCGTCGCCCTCGACCAATCCTTCGATGATCGGCAGTTCAGCTTTCAGAGCTTTGGTCGGAGCCTGGTTTTCCACCACGCCGATCACGTTGGCCTGCACGCGGTTTGCCCCTGCAGGTGCTTGAATTTCGAAATCAGCAGCGGTCAGCGTATGCCCCAGATGCACGGTGTTCCGGGCGGTATCAGGCCAGTTGAGGTGCGGGCAATCCACGGTGATTTTGCCGCTGTCGGCGACGATCTGACCGCGCGCAATCACGGTGTCGATGGGTAGTTCTTTCAGGTCCGAGCTAAGGATAATATCCGCGCGCCGCCCCGGTGTGATCGAGCCGATCTCACGTTCCAGCCCGAAATGGGTCGCCGTGTTGATCGTCGCCATTTGCAGGGCAATCAGCGGATCACATCCGCAAGCGATGGCGTGCCGAACCACGCGATTCATATGGCCGTCATTAACCAGCGTGCCTGAGTGGCAATCGTCGGTGCACAGGATAAAGTTGCGCGGGTCCAACCCTTTTTTCGTGACCGCAGTGATTTGGCTTTCCACGTCATACCAGGCCGAGCCCAGCCGCATCATCGACCGCATCCCCTGCCGAACACGTGCGATCGCGTCTGCCTCGCAGGTACCTTCGTGATCATCCGCCGGACCCCCGGCAACATAGGCGGCAAAATCAGGCCCTAAATCAGGCGAAGCGTAGTGTCCTCCTACGGTTTTCCCGGCGCGTTGCGTTGCGGCGATTTCCGCCAGCATCTTTGGGTCGCCATTGATGACACCGGGAAAGTTCATCATCTCGCCCAAGCCGATGATGCCGGGCCAGCTCATCGCTTCGGCCACGTCTTCGGCGGTAATTTCATACCCTGTGGTTTCCAACCCCGGTGCGGAGGGGGCACAGGACGGCATCTGGGTAAAGATGTTCACCGGTTGCATCATCGCCTCGTCATGCATCATGCGTACGCCGTCCAGGCCAAGGACATTTGCGATCTCATGCGGGTCGGTGAACATGCTGGTGGTTCCATGCGGAATGACAGCGCGGGCAAATTCAGCCGGGGTCAGCATGCCCGATTCGATATGCATATGGGCATCACACAGCCCAGGGATCATATAGCGCCCGGTGGCCTCGATGACCTGAGTCTCTGGGCCGGCGCAATGTGATGCATCGGGTCCGACGTAAGCGATGCGCCCATCAGCGATCGCAATGTCATGGTTCGGAAGGGTTTCGCGGCTGTGCACATTTACCCAGATTCCGCCGCGAATGACCGAATCTGCAGCTTCACGACCTGCGGCTACGGCAATCAGACGGGGGGCGACATCGGGCCAACTAGGGAAGGGTGTGTGTTCCATGGCCCAACTTTCCCGAATGCGCAGGAAGGTTCAACCCCTTGTGAACAGGTATCATCAAACCGTCACGCAGCGCGTCAGCGCTGCACTGTCCAACCAGAAGAGACGCCCGGCAGGGCATCGATGATGGGCGGGAGCAAGCCTCGGTTATTTCTGTGTATCATGCTCCAGCTCGCGGCGAACCCAATTGGCAAACGCTATAGCACCGGGGCTTTCTTCGGCGCGCGGTGACAGAAGCAGATAATAGGCTTCAGGCATGGGTGCGCGATGGGCGAACGGGGCTACTAAACGACCTTGCGCAATCAGGTCACTGGCAATTGTGTCATGCGCCAGACACAGCCCTCCGCCAGCCATGGCTACGGACAGGCTGACCAAGTAGGTGGTCGAATAAGTAATTGCAGGATTTTCCCAATTTAGACCCTGTTCCTCGGTCCACCCCAGCCAATTCGACAGAAGGTTTGAGCAGTCAAAAAGCGGGTGCTGTTGCAGGTTGTCCAACGTCACGTGATAGCCCGGCGCACAGACTGGATAATAATGATCCGTTCTCAGCAATTCGGTCCTAACCGTATCTGACGGCCGTAGTGAATAACGGATTTCCACGGCGGCCCCTTCGGCCATTTCGCGCGGCTCCCAAAGCTCAGTAAAGATATTCAGTTGCACCTCGGGATGCTGTACCCGAAATTTCGGCAGTCTGGGCGCCAACCAATTCACGGCAAAGGTGATGTTGCTTTGAACCTGAACCGCGTTCTGCTGGGCGCCGGTCACGGCCTGAGTTCCACGTACCAGTGTCCGAAATGCCTCGCGCACCACCGGAAGATACGTGATGCCCGCTTCGGTCAGTTCCAACGCACGTGGTCGACGCAAAAACAAAGGCTGGCCAAGGTACCCTTCCAAGGACTTGATCTGCTGGCTGACCGCGCTTTGCGTCATGTTCAGATCCCGGGCTGCGCCGGTAAAGGACAAGTGCCGCGCCGCTGCCTCAAACGTGCGGAGCCAACCCAGCGGAGGAAGTGGTTTTTGCATGCGTATAACCTTGCCATTAGTTCAGCTAATGGAATAGTTGCGTTTTTTTCGTTGGTCAATTTTTGACGCTACAGGCACGATTTCCGAAAGTTCTCAGCTATCCGCAAAGGAGCCCGGAATGACTGTTACAAACCTGCGCGCCAATATCGACCACTGGGCCGAACGAGTTGATCTGGCTGCAACCTTTCGCTGGGTCGAGCGATTGAACATGCACGAAGGCGTTGCCAATCATTTCAGCCTTGCGGTGAACCCGGAAGGTACGCAATTTTTGATGAACCCGAACCAGATGCACTTTGCACGGGTCAAAGCGTCAAATCTGCTGTTTCTGGACGCAAATGATGCCGATGTGATGAACCAACCCGGTGCCCCGGATCCGACGGCTTGGGGTCTGCACGGATCAATCCACCGCCACTGTCCGCATGCGCGCTGTGTGATGCACGTGCATTCGATCTTTGCGACGGTCCTGGCATCTTTGGCGGATAGCACCTTGCCGCCGATCGATCAAAATACGGCCACGTTCTACGACCGATACGTCGTGGATGAAGAGTTCGGAGGCCTCGCCTTTGAAAGCGAAGGTGAACGCTGCGCGTCGATGCTGTCGGACCCCAAGAAAAAGGTCATGATCATGGGCAATCACGGTGTCCTTGTGATCGGCAGTGATCCGGCAGATGCCTTTAATAGACTCTATTATTTTGAACGCGCAGCGGAAACCTACATCCGCGCGCTGCAGACGGGACAACGATTGCGCGTGCTGTCGGAAGAGGTTGCCGAGAAGACCGCGCAAGAGTTGGAAGACTATCCTGATCAGGCCGAAGCACATCTCCGGGAGATCAAAGCCTTGCTGGATGACGAAGGCTCGGACTACGCCACCTGACCACTTCAACTGGGTAACCGCCATGACCGACACGACTCAGAACCCCGAATCCGCCCGTTGGCACTATCACCCCGACGGCCCGGTAAGTTTAAACCCTTTGTTTAAGTGGCCGCCGCGCCCAGCTGAAGTGCTGAAATGGTACAGCGGGGCGTGGCTGCAGATCACGGCATTAACCTTGTGCCTTGCGCTGGCGGTTACCGCCTATGCTTTCTTTTTTCCGCCTTTGGAAAGTATGCAAAGCTTTGCCCCGGGTTGGATGTTTCGCATTTGGCTGCTGAACATGGTGCCCCAAATACTCGTCGCAGGTGGGCTGCACTGGTGGCTGTACATGCGAAAAGGGCAGGGCATGTACAAAAAGTTCGACCGCCGCGACCTGACCCGCAACAATGGTACGTTCACATTCCGCAATCAGGTTCTGGACAATATCTGGTGGACGCTGGGCAGTGCGATGACCGTCGCGACCCTTTATCAGTGGATCATCTACTGGGCGATGGCCAACGGCTATGTGCCAACCATCACATGGTCCGGTGCGCCGGTCTGGTTCGTTGTGTGGATGGTGTTTATCCCGATGTGGTCAGGTCTGCACTTTTACTGGGTGCACCGGCTGGAACATCACCCGAAGCTCTACAAATACGTGCATGCTGTGCATCATCGTAACGTGAACATTGGGCCTTGGTCGGGAATCTCGAACCACTGGTACGAGAACTTGCTGTACTTCACGACCTATTTCATCCACCTGATCGTTCCGTCGCACCCGTTGCATGTGCTGTTCCACGCCTCCTTCCAGCAGATCAGCCCTGTGTTGTCTCATTCCGGGTTTGAAAAACTAAAGGCCGGAGACACGGATGCCGCCCGTGCCGGTGATTTCTTTCACCAGCTTCACCACCGGTATTTTGAATGCAACTACGGCACCTCTGAAATCCCGTTCGACAAGTGGTTTGGCACGTACCATGACGGGTCGACCGAGGCGACGACCCGGACAAGGGCGTACAAGAAACAGATGTATACCTAGCTGGCCCGAAGCGCGCGCGGCGTGACCCCGAATTCGGCTTTGAAGGCACGGGTCAGGGCGCTGGGGTCGTCATAGCCCACACGCAGGGCAACCTCACCGATGCTCAGGTCGGTTTCCGCCACCAGTTTACGCGCAAGGTTCAGGCGCAGGCGGCGGTAAACTTGCGCGGGACCCGCGCCCAGCTCGGACTGCATGCGGACGGACAAGGCTTTCTGTGATCGGCCAACCCGATTTGCGATTTCGGACACTGGCAAGGGGATCTCAAGGTGTTCCTGCATCAAGGCCAGCGCCTTGTTCACGTAACCGCTGGTCGCGCCGGCACCGCCCGCATGCGAGCGCGCTGAATCGCGGGTCATGAACAGCTGTGACACTTCCAGCGCCAGGGCCTGTCCCTGATCCCGTGCAATCAGATGAAGCACCAGATCAAAGGCCGCCATGGCCCCGGAGCAGGTGATGCGATTGCGATCGATGACATAGCGCTCGCGGTGGGTTTCGACATCGGGGAACCTTTCTGTAAATCCGGTCAGCTCTTCCCAGTGTATTGTGGCGCGATGCCCGTCCAGCAGCCCTGCCTGCGCCAAAAGCCAGCTGCCAGTGTCGAGGCCCGCCAGCACTTTGAACCGCTGATCCGCAGAACGCAGGCCTGAAAGGGTGCGCCACCCGCCATGCGCGCGGAATCCATAAGATGGCATGACCATCAGCATGTCCCCACTGGCGATCTGGAGTGGGCGATGCGGCGCGACCTGCAGCCCGGATGAGGATGTCACCGGGCCACCCTCCAACGCAAGGAACTGCCAATCGTACAAATTACGTCCGGCTAGAGTGTTTGCAGCGCGCAGCGGCTCGACCGTGTTGGCCAGGCAATGGTTCGAGAATCCGTCGAACAGAAGAACCCCGATTTGCTGCGGTGCAGAGGGTGATTTAGTCCATTCTTGCATGGTAAACTTCTATTTCTGCACGTTTCAAATGGCAAGCCGCGTCAGAATATGCCGCAACGCCAGATGTGGAGACGCCCGATGCAATATGGATTGTCCGACGAACAAGAGATGATCGTCTCTACCGTTCGCAGCTTTGTGGAAAACGAAATCTACCCGCATGAGGCGCTGGTCGAGCGCACCGGCGAAGTCCCGGAGGAGATCGCGGATGAGATCAAGCGCAAGACGATTGAGCTGGGTTTTTATGCCTGTAATTTTCCCGAAAGCGTCGGTTGTGCAGGGTTGAACCATCTGGAGTTCGCGCTGGTCGAGCGTGAGCTGGGCCGCGGATCCATGGCGCTGAACCACTTCTTCGGGCGTCCTCAGAACATCCTGATGGCGTGTGAGGGCGAGCAGGTCGAACGATACCTGATGCCCGCCGTTCGGGGTGAAAGGATGGACGCGCTGGCGATGACCGAACCCGGTGCCGGGTCAGACGTTCGTGGAATGAAGTGCGCCGCGGTGCGGGATGGCGGTGACTGGGTGGTCAATGGCACCAAGCACTTCATCTCGGGCGCGGAGCACGCGGATTTCATCATCGTTTTCATCGCGACCGGAGAGGACCAGACGCCTAAAGGTCCGAAAAAGCGGATAACGGCGTTCCTGGTGGATCGCGGAACGCCCGGTTTCACCATCCGGGACGGGTACAAATCGGTCAGCCATCGCGGTTACAAGAACATGGTTCTTGATTTCGACGATTGCCGTCTGCCGGACGCTCAGGTTCTGGGTGAGGTCGATGGCGGGTTCGAGGTGATGAACACATGGCTTTATGCGACCCGTATCACGGTTGCTGCCATGTCCGTAGGCCGCGCACGCCGCGCTTTCGACTATGCGCTGGACTATTCCGCCACGCGCGAACAGTTCGGCCAGAAGATCGGCAAGTTTCAGGGCGTGTCATTCCAAATCGCAGACATGATCACCGAGATTGACGCGGCGGACTTGTTGACGCTGGCCGCTGCGGATCGGCTGGACAAAGGGTTGCCTGCAAATCGCGAAATTGCTTCGGCCAAGCTCTATGCCTCGGAAATGCTCGCGCGGGTCACCGATGCTGCCATCCAAATCCACGGCGGCATGGGTCTGATGGACGATTACCCGCTTGAGCGGTTCTGGCGCGACGCGCGGGTCGAACGTATCTGGGACGGGACCAGCGAAATTCAGCGCCACATTATCAGTCGCGATCTTCTGAGGACACTCGGTGCGTGATGGAGGGGGCCGCCTGATGTCTTCCCTGTCACGCGTTTTGCACCCCACATCCATCGCTGTGATTGGCGGCGGCGCCTGGTGCGTCTCAGTGATCGAACAGGCCCGGAAATTCGGGTTTCAGGGCGACATCTGGCCGGTCCACCCCAAAGCCGGTCAAATCGAGGGTCTGAGTGCCTTTGCACGCCTTGAGGACCTTCCAGCGGCCCCCGACGTAGCCTTTGTTGGCATCAACCGTCATGCAACGATCGAGACTGTCGCGGTCCTTTCGGCCATGGGGGCCGGGGGTGCAGTGTGTTTTGCCTCGGGATTTACCGAAGCGCATGCCGAGGACGATCAGGGTGCAGATTTGCAGGTCCGTTTGGTGCAGGCCGCAGGCGAGATGCCGATCCTCGGGCCAAACTGTTATGGCTTCGTCAACGGGCTGGACCGCGCCGCTGTTTGGCCGGATCAGCATGGCATGCGACCGGTAGGTCGCGGTGTGGCGATCCTGACGCAAAGTTCGAACATTGCGATCAATATGACGATGCAGCGCCGGGCCTTGCCGTTGGCCTTTATGCTGACCAGCGGAAATCAGGCGCAGACCCATCAGGCCGACATCGCCTCGGCCCTGTTGGATGATGACCGGATCACAGCGATTGGCGTCCATATCGAGGGGTTCGGTGACCTGCGTAAATGGGAGGCGCTGGCCAAAAAGGCTCGGGATCGTAACGTGCCGATTGTTGCGCTTAAAGTGGGCCGGTCCGCCCATGCACAGGCGGCGACGATTTCCCATACAGCCTCGTTGGCGGGTGGTGATGCGGGCGCGCAGGCATTTCTGGATCGGCTCGGGATCGCGCGTTTGGATGACATTCCCAGTTTCCTGGAATGTCTCAAGCTGCTGCACGTGACCGGGCGGTTGGATACGAACGGTTTGGGATCGATCAGTTGTTCGGGTGGTGAGGCAAGTCTGGCTGCCGACATGGCCGAGGGGCGCGACCTGCACTTCCCGCCGTTGTCGCAAGCACAAAAAGCTGACCTGCGCGATGCCTTGGGGCCGATGGTGGCCCTGGCGAACCCACTGGATTATCACACCTATATCTGGCGGGATACGCAGGCCATGACACGGGCGTGGTCCGCAATGATGAGCCCTGAACAGGCCCTGACTATGGCTATTCTCGACTATCCGCACACGGATGCGACCGATTGGGAATGCGCCACGCAGGCTTCGTTGAATTGCGTTGCTCAGACGGGGCGTCCCTTTGCAGTAACAGCGACTCTGCCGGAGCTTTTACCCGAAGACGTTGCGCAGCGATTACTCGATGGCGGTGTTGTCCCGTTTGCCGGGTTGCACGAAGCGCTTGCGGCAATTGAGGCAGCCGCGCGACCGCAAGCAACGGAGGCCGAACCGGTTCTGCTGCCCTCGGATACCGTTGCGGATCATGTTCTGACCGAAGCAGAAGCCAAGCAGGCGCTGACGGAATTCGGTGTTTGTGTACCGCACAACGTTGTGGTGACGCCGGATCTGGCGAAACAAGCCTCTGCCGCGCTGACTGGTCCTTTTGCGATCAAGGGCGTCGGGTTGGCGCATAAGTCGGAACATGCGGCCGTGCGCCTTGAGGTTCACGCGGACGCCGTGGCTGAAGTCGCGGCGGAAATCGGAACCGAAGAGGTCCTTATTGAGGAAATGGCTGTTGGCGGCGTGGCAGAATTGTTGGTCGGCGTGACCCGAGATCCGGCCCACGGGTTCGTTCTGACGCTGGGTGCAGGGGGTGTGTTGACTGAAATCCTGCGCGACACGGTTTCACTTTTGATCCCATCCTCTCGCACCGCGGTGAAAGAGGCGCTGGGTAATTTGAACTGCGCCTCTTTGCTGGCGGGATATCGCGGCAAACCAGCGGCAGAGATTGAGGCCATCCTTGACGCGGTCGATGCGGTGCAGGCCTACGTTATTGCCAACGCAACCCATGTCAGCGAAGTTGAAATAAACCCACTGATCTGCACACCGGACCGTGCCGTAGCGGTGGATGCTCTGATCCGAAAGGCAAGTAAATGAACCCGGTCAAAACCAAGCGCGATGGCGCTATTCTGGAAGTCACTTTGGACCGTCCCAAAGCGAACGCGATTGATTTGGCGACCAGCCGCGTCATGGGCGAGGTGTTTCGTGACTTCCGTGATGATCCTGATCTGCGCGTCGCAATCCTGACCGGGGGTGGCGAGAAGTTCTTTTGCCCCGGCTGGGATTTGAAAGCAGCCGCCGACGGAGACGCAGTCGACGGAGACTATGGCGTTGGTGGCTTTGGCGGGCTGCAGGAACTGCGGGACATGAACAAGCCGGTCATCGCAGCCGTCAACGGGATTGCCTGCGGCGGCGGGCTGGAATTGGCCCTGAGCGCCGACATGATCCTTGCTGCGGAACACGCCAGTTTCGCGCTGCCGGAAATCCGGTCCGGCACGGTGGCCGACGCCGCCAGCGTAAAACTGCCCAAACGCATTCCGTATCATGTGGCGATGGAACTGCTGCTGACCGGGCGCTGGTTCGATCCGCATGAGGCAAAGAACTGGGGGTTGGTGAACGAGGTCATTCCGGGTGATCAACTGATGGATCGGGCGTGGGAACTGGCGCGTGTTTTGGCCAGCGGCCCGCCCTTGGTTTATGCCGCGATCAAGGAAATCGTGCGCGATGCCGAAGATTCCAAATTTCAGGATGCCATGAACCGGATCACCGGGCGGCAATTGCCGACGGTTGATACCCTCTATGGCTCTGAAGACAATCTGGAAGGCGCCCGCGCTTTTGCTGAAAAGCGTGATCCCGTGTGGAAAGGTCGATAGTAGGCCTAAGCGCGTTCAAACAGGGCTATCAGCGCTGTGTCATCCTTGTTGGGGCCAGATGCAAGATCGCCATAGATGCGAACTTCGGGCAGGGTCAGGTTCCGAATCTGGCCTTGCGCTAACCGGTGCAGGGCTTCGGCAAATCCCAGCTTTTCATAATGTTGGGCATTGATCGACAGCGCGAATTGTGCACCGGGGCGGGCCACACGCAGCAGTGCAGTCAAAGCTTCTGGCCCGAGGTGACCATGGGTGAACGAACCGGATGAAACGATTCCGGAGTAACTTTCGCGCGGCACCGGGATGCCTTCGTTCAGATCGGCCTCAATGGCGTCGCGGTAGATATCCTTGCGCATGGCCTGATCCAGCATCTCGGCGCTGATATCGGTGGCATCAATCGGTCCCACGCCCAGCCGGGCCAGAACCGCACCGCACAGGCCAGTGCCTGCACCTACATCAAGCACAGGCCCTTGCCCGCCGGCGCCGACAAAGGCGCGGGCGGTATGGATGTGCAGCTGATAGTCCTCGCGCGTGGCAAAGCCTTCGTCGTAATCCCCGGCCCATTCAGCATAGAGACGCTTGTGGTCTTCCGGGGAATCCAGCGCGTAGGCGGCATGCAGGTCTGGTGTTTTGTCACTCATACCCAAAAGAAAGGCGCATTGGGGGATTCGAATCAAGTATCCTTGGCAGAGTTCTTGCATCTGGCGAAATTGCGGATCATCTAAGAGCGTATGACAGGCACACTATTTTCCTTCGGTCACGGGTACTCGGCACAGGCTTTGTCCCGTCAGTTGCAACCCCATGGTTGGCGTATCTTGGGCACGACGCGTGATCCGGCCCAATCGCAGGTGGTCAAGGCGTCCGGCGCAGAGCCGGTGATTTGGCCGGGGCAAGTGCCACAGCTGGATGGGGTGACGCATCTTTTGATCTCGGCCGCGCCAAACGCGGACGGAGATCCGGTTCTGGCTGCATTGGCAGATGAGATTGCCGAACGGGCGGCGCAATTCAAATGGGTTGGCTACCTGTCGACCACAGCTGTGTATGGCGATCATCAGGGCAACTGGGTCGACGAGGCCACCCCCGCGACGCCAACGGCGCAACGCGGCAGATGGCGGGTGCAGGCGGAAGAGCAGTGGCAGAACGTTCCCGGTTTGCCTACGCACATCTTTCGCCTTGCGGGCATCTACGGTCCCGGTCGCGGGCCGTTTTCCAAGCTCAAGCGTGTGGGTATGCGACGTATCATCAAGCCGGGGCAGGTCTTTTCCCGAATTCATGTCGCCGACATTGCCCAGGTTCTTGCCGCGTCCATGTCTGCGCCTAATCCGGGGGCTATTTACAACGTGTGCGATGATGAACCCGTCCCACCGCAGGATGTCATCGCCTATGCGGCCGAATTGCAGGGATTGCCATTGCCGCCCGAAGTACCGTTTGACGAGGCCGACATGACCCCCATGGCGCGCAGCTTTTACAATGAGAACAAGCGGGTCAGAAACGATCGGATCAAGGATGAGCTGGGTGTGAACCTGATGTTTCCGAACTATCGGGTCGGATTGAGGTCGCTGATGACCGGTGACTGAGCTATCGGCCTGATTTCGGGCGATGCGCCCCGGATGCTTAGTGATAGTTTTTGGTTATCAGAACCATCCATAAAGAAAACTTATTTGCATGGTTCGAATTTGCTAGGTCTGGCGGCGACAAGACAAGAGTCGCCGATACCTTTGACAGAATGCGCGCAATCCAAGCCGCGCATCTAAAAGAGGTAAAAGTGTCATCTATATATGTTCTTGATCGCCCGCGTTTCTCAACGCGCGAACGAGCCGGATTTTAGCCAGGATTGGAGATCGACATGGACGGAAGTGATAACCCCAAAACGGGCGGATGCCCTGTAATGCACGGCGCAGGAACCCGGTCAAACCGGGATTGGTGGCCGAACCAGCTGAACCTTTCGATCCTACATCAGAACGCGCCCGCGTCGAACCCGCTGGGGCCTGATTTCGACTACGCTGAAGAATTCAAGAAGCTGGACATGAAGGCGCTGAAAGAAGACCTGTACGCGCTGATGACCGATTCTCAGGATTGGTGGCCTGCCGACTATGGTCATTACGGCGGTCTGTTCATCCGGATGGCCTGGCACAGCGCCGGTACATATCGCACGGCGGATGGCCGTGGCGGTGCCTCGACCGGGAACCAGCGCTTTGCGCCACTGAACAGCTGGCCGGATAACGGCAACCTTGATAAGGCGCGCCGTCTGCTGTGGCCGATCAAGCAGAAATACGGCAACCAGATTTCCTGGGCCGACCTGATGATCCTTGCCGGCAATTGCGCCATTGAATCCATGGGCGGCAAAACATTTGGCTTTGCTGGTGGTCGCGCAGATATCTGGGCGCCAGAAGAAGACATCTATTGGGGTTCCGAAACTGAGTGGCTTGCCCCCACCGACAACCCGCACAGCCGGTACACTGGTGAGCGCGACATGGAAAACCCACTGGCCGCCGTTCAGATGGGCCTGATCTATGTGAACCCCGAGGGCCCGGATGGTGAACCAAACGTGCTGGCCTCGGGCCGTGATATCCGCGACACCTTTGGCCGGATGGCGATGAATGACGAAGAAACCGTCGCATTGGTGGCTGGTGGCCACACCTTTGGCAAGGCGCACGGCGCGGGCGATCCTGATCTGGTCGGCCCCGAACCCGAAGCGGCCCCGATCGAAGAGATGGGCCTTGGCTGGATCAACAAGTTCGGCTCGGGCGTGGGTGACGATACCACGACCTCGGGCATCGAGGGCGCATGGACCGCAAACCCGATCAAATGGGATAACGGCTATTTCGACCTGTTGTTCGGATACGAGTGGAACCTGACCAAAAGCCCCTCGGGCGCATGGATCTGGGAACCGATCGGTGTCAAGGAAGAAGATATGGCCCCGGCGGCCGGCGATCCGACCAAGAAGGTCAAAACCATGATGACCACCGCCGACATGGCGATGCGCATGGATCCGATCTATGGCCCGATCTCGAAACGCTTCCACGAGAACCCGGAAGAGTTCGCAGATGCCTTCGCGCGCGCCTGGTTCAAGCTGACCCACCGCGATATGGGTCCGCGTTCGAACTATATCGGTTCGGAAGCCCCGACCGAGGAGTTGATCTGGCAGGACAATGTGCCTGCGGTGGATCACGATCTGGTCGATGCTGCAGATGTTGCGGATTTGAAAGCCAAGATCGCTGCATCCGGTCTGTCGGTGTCCGAGCTTGTTTCGACCGCGTGGGCGTCGGCCTCGACATTCCGTGGGTCGGACAAGCGCGGTGGTGCCAATGGAGCACGTATCCGTCTTGCGCCTCAGAAGGATTGGGACGTCAACGAGCCAATGAAACTGTCCAAGGCGCTGGATGCGCTGACAGGCGTTCAAGAAGCGTTCAACGGCGCGCAGTCAGGCAACAAGAAAGTGTCGCTGGCCGACCTGATCGTTCTGGCCGGTGCCGTCGGCATTGAGCAGGCTGCCAAAGCTAGCGGTCAGGATGTCGAGGTTCCGTTCACCCCGGGCCGCACCGATGCATCGCAAGAGCAGACCGATGTGGACAGCGTCGCAGTCCTGGAGCCTGCAGCAGACGGATTCCGCAACTACCAAAAGGCCGAATACACCGTCTCTCCCGAGGAGTTGCTGGTCGACCGTGCACAATTGTTAACCTTGTCCGCGCCAGAGATGACGGCACTTGTCGGTGGCCTACGTGTTCTGGGCGCCAACTTCGGTGACGCCAAGCATGGGGTGTTCACGGATCGTGTGGGTGTACTCAGCAATGACTTTTTCACCAACATTTTGGACATGGGCACCGAATGGAAACCTGCCGGCAAGGGCGTCTATGAAGGTCGTGACCGCGCCAGCGGTGAGGTCAAATGGACCGGTACACGCGTCGATCTGGTCTTCGGTTCCAACTCGCAACTGCGGGCGCTCGCCGAGGTCTACGGTCAGACGGGTGCCGAGGGTAAATTTGTCTGCGACTTTGTCTCGGCCTGGAACAAGGTGATGAACGCGGATCGTTTTGATTTGAAGTAAATCGACGATCATCGCAGAGATAGCGCCGCCCGAGGGGACTCGGGCGGCGTTTTCTTTGGGTCGGATCCCGCAGGCATACCAACCATTGGGTACGATTCCGCCTAAAGCTCTGACAAACCCCCGCATCACGCAGCGCCCGATCGAGTTTCTTACCCAAATTATTAAGCTAACTTATTGTTTTCATTAATATGGGCGAGTTTCAGCAGAGAAATGTGAAGTTTTTTCAAAATGGGGGTTGCAGGTCCCAGACCTAATCCGTAAATACCCCTTCACCGGCGCTGCTGAGGCGGCGCTGACGGGTCGGAGAGACGGCCGGACGCATCGGAGAGACGGTGGAGACG
>NZ_JBXWNV010000015.1:0-66767 GCF_059610545.1 Ruegeria sp. CDSC068 | reverse complement strand
CAATTTCCAAATGCAGAACACCCGGATCGAGGCGCTGTCCGGCGGACAAAAAGCGCGGTTGGCGATGTTGGTCCTGCGGCTTAGGAACCCGAACTTTTATCTGCTGGACGAGCCGACGAACCATCTGGATATCGAAGGTCAAGAGGCAATGGAGGCCGAATAGGTCACCCACGGCGCGTCCTGTTTGCTGGTCAGCCACGACCGGAGTTTTCTGAGAAACGTTGGCAACCGGTTCTGGTGGATCATTGGTCGCAAACTTGAGGAAGTGGATAGCCCTGAAGCATTTCTGGAGAGTGAAATGAGCTTTACTAGTTGATCGAAATAACACGCCACGGCGGCCCAGGCACACATTTGCCTAGGCAAAATCGTAAGACGTGACCGGATATCTGACCTGAAAAAGGGTATGTTGAATCGCATCTTCGCTGGCTTGACTCGCAAGCCGGTATGACTAAGTATTACCGTGAAAGGACGCTGCGATGACCGTCAAAACCACACTCAGCTTTACAGATAGGCACCACCAATTTCTCAAGGAAAAAGTGGGTGAGGGGGTGTATGCGTCGGCCTCTGCTGCCGTGGCAGCTGCTGTCGAACGGATGATCGAGGATGAGCAGGCTCGTGAAACTGCGCTTGAGGCGATGGCCGAAGAAATCCGCCGTCGTGCCGCAACTCCGCGCCAGGAATTTGTTAATCACGAGACTGCTTTCGCGACAGCGCTACGTAGACTGGATTCCGCTGAGTGACCTATCGCCTGCGTTACCATCCTGCAGTCTCGGAAGACCTAAACCGGATTGTAGAGATGATAACAGACTACGCTGGACCCCGGGTGGCAAGGCGCAAACTGGATGAGATTGCGCGTGTGGCCCAGGGTTTAAAGACGTTGCCGCACAAGGGGTCGCGAAGGGATCATGTTTTACCAAGTTTACGCGCTATTCCAGCGGCGAAGCGTGCGGTTATTGTTTTTACGATCGACGAAGACTTGCGGGAAGTCCACGTTTTGACGATCACCTATGCCGGCGCCGATTGGATCACGCGGGCCGAAGCCCGGGGGAAATAGCACATATTTCTTTGAAGACTTAACCGAGGCGTTAGTTACACCAGTTACTTTCAATAACCCGGCCATGTCACTTAAGGCTCGGTAGACGACTCCGGCCTGTGGATGCCAATCTGCCACATCGCGGGCTTGAGAGGCCACTACCCGTTCATCCCCACGCGCCGCTGGGCCCGTCAATGCGTGTCGCGGTCCATGAGCAACGACATTTTCCGCTGTGCCTTCCAGTAATTTAGAGTTCAACTGTGGCACGATATGGTCCGCAATACCCGCTTCAGCCCAGGCTTCACGCGCAATGGCTTGCAGTACTACGGCAAAGTTGTTCGAGATCTCCGCTCCCGCGTGATATAGGCTCTTTCCTTCGGAGCGGATTAAAAAACATTCCGCCCCGAGCCGTTCCAGCAGAGGTTGCAGGATCGACAAAGCATCGGCGTCCCCTTCCAAACCGCAAAGAGTGCCTCGGAACTGTTTTTTTGCCGTATCGGGGTCAACGAATGATAGGACCGGATGCACACTGGCCAAACGCCAGTTCAGCTTTCGCAATAAGGCCATCTCATCAGCGCAGAGAAATCCGCTGCAGTGAAAGGCTATGGATCGTTCGGCTGAGCGGTCCTTTGCCAAACGCGCTGTAATGAGGTCAGATGCAACGACAGAAATTTGTGTGCGGGGACTGTGATAATCCAAAGATTGGCAGCTCGCATTTCTGATAAATCAGTTGCGACACGACCCGCGCCCGCCCGCCGAACGGCTTTTTCTGCCGAGCTTTGACTGGCGCTATAAACATCCTGTACCCGGCAATAATCCAACACATTAAACAGGGTCAGCAATGTCTGCCCAACCCGGCTCGCTCCGATCAGGTTTACAGTAAATTCGGACAGGTATGCGCCTTCTAAGTATTGGTCTCGAATGGACTATGCCACGCCGAGTGGTCGAAGTGCAGGGGCCGACTGTAATTCGGAGTACGTCGCTACTTGGATGCGTTTAACCTTAGTGTACATTATCGGATCAGACGTCATCGCAGCGAGGCGCTTAACACGTCAGTCTGAATTTGGCAGTTGGCATGGGTCTTCCTTTCGTTCGGTTCACAGTCGCTCCAATATCCTTTTGGCACTGTTTAGATACTCTTGTTGTTTTTCTTGGGTCATTCGATCCCAAGTTCTGTACGCATGGCCCAGTCTGGGATTGCCGCGCAGTAGGTTGGCATTTCGCGCCAGAAAATCCCAATAAAGTGGGTTGAACGGGCATGCGCCATCGCCGGTTTTCTGTTTAACATCGTACCTGCACGAGACGCAGTGATCGGACATCTTATTGATGTAATTCCCGCTTGCGGCGTATGGTTTTGACCCCAACAGACCCCCGTCGGCGAACTGGCTCATGCCGATCACGTTTGGAGCCTCGACCCATTCATAGGCGTCGGAGTAAACAGCCAGATACCATTCGTGCACATCAAACGGATCAATTCCAGCCAACAGGGCAAAATTTCCGGTCACCATTAACCTCTGAATGTGGTGCGCATATGCTTCGTCCCGAGTCTGTACGATTGCGGCTGCCATGCACGCCATATCAGTATCCGCTGTCCAAAAAAACGAAGGCAAAGAGCGGTGTGCGGACAGGTAGTTTGACCGTGTGTAGCCAGGCATTCGCAACCAATAGATTCCTCGTACAAATTCGCGCCAACCTATTATCTGGCGAATGTACCCCTCAACGGCGTTCAAAGGTGCGTGGCCGTCGTAGTAAGCCCGTTCAACGCGCTGACAAATCTCGAGCGGGGAAAGAAGACCTACGTTTAGGTATTGTGCTAGGACCGAGTGGTACAGAAACGGCGCGCCTTTTAATATCGCATCCTGGTAGTCTCCAAATTTTGGCAGGGCATGTTCGACAAAATGATCCAATGCCGCCAAGGCGCCCTTTTTCGTGACGGCAAACCAGAACGGTTCCAGCTTTCCGAAATGGTCAGGGAAGCGTGCTTCTATCAACGCCAAAACGTCCCGCGTGATCTCATCCGGCTCCACTTCCAACGGGCGAGGTAAGAAAAAGTCAGTTTTGGCGGGCTTGCGATTGTCGGCGTCAAAGTTCCAGCGGCCACCTTCAGGTTCACCGTCCGACATCAACAGACCGGTTTTGCGGCGCATCTCACGATAGAAGTATTCCATCCGAAGCTGTTTGCGACCTGCGGCCCAGGTTTGAAAGTCATGATGGCTGGCAAGGAACCGATCATCGGCTACCGTTTCCAACCCTTCGCACTGCGCGAACTCTTGGACCAGACGGTATTCTCCGGGCTCGGTCACGATCGTGCGCTTAATTCTTAGATCGTGCTTCGCTCGCGCGATTTCGCTGATCAGACTTTGCGTGTTGTCCGGCTCATCCAATTGAACGTAGCGCACGGTCCACCCGTCCGACTTAAGTTCCGCCGCGAAATGGCGCATGGCGGAAAGAACGAAAGCAATCTTCTTTTTGTGATGTCGCACATAACGAGCTTCCTCCATGACTTCGGCCATCAAGATTGTGTCACGGTCCCGATCACCCGCGCGCAGCGCAGAGATATTCATTGAGAGTTGATCACCAAGCACAACAATCAAAGACGAGTATTGTGTGCAGGAAAGGGGCTCGGTCATGAGGCAGAGGGTAGGGCTTTCGTGCCGTAAGGCGACCCTAACAATACAGCATCGTCTCAAAATGTCCGAAAAAGTTAAGCGTAGAACCCTTTGCCAAGTTTCTCTTTTTCGCTTTACGGCTCAGAATCGACTCTGGGCAAAAAAGCGCAAATTCCCGCATTGAGGGTTCAGACTGATCTGATTGTGTCGGGGTGGGAATAAATAGTCGGATGGAAAGAAGATTGGTGGGTTTTGGGAACTTAAACGCGAGTCGTCCAAAGACGTGCTCAAACGGACCTTGTTGCATCCTCCTGCAATTTTTTATCTATTTTTCAAAGTCATGCAGGTCAGATTGCCAGTTCATTCGACCAACAGCGACTCTTTGATGCTGCCATGGGCAGCCTGCAGTCGACAGCCAGAAAGGCATACAATACGCTTGTCTACATCGAATTCGTTTGTTTTGCCGATATATTTAACCTGAGGGGCCGTAGCGCAAATTTCGTAGGGCAATTGTCAAAGACGCAACCTATTTTGCACTGTTTGCTACGATAACCCCCTTTGGTCGGTTTTAGGGGTTGATATGTTAAATGGTTCTGCCGTCAGGTCTTTGCGTTCTTTGAATTTTGATCCTGCGCTGGACCTCTATCAAAGCATGCTTCGCGTGTGCGCTATCGTACCAAACAAGGTCGCGCTGATCGGTGACGATCGGGGGTACACGTACGCGGAAATTGCAGATGCCGCCGATAGAATTGCCCTGCATTTGATGTCAAAGGGTGTTTCTCCGGGTGACAACGTGGCGATGATCATGGATCGCACGCCCGAAGCAATCCTAACCATGTGCGGTATCATGCGTGCGGGCGGGACCTTTGTGCCATTGGACCCAGCCTATGACATAAAGCAAGCAGGGTACGTTATTGCGGATTCCAAACCATCCGCGATCCTGTGGGAGGAGCACCACAAGCCCATTGCCGATGAACTGAATTCGAACCGGGTTGCAAGTCTGAATGCGCTCGACCTATTGAATTCTGATCCCGATGAGAAGCGCGACTTTCCGAACAGAACTGGTCTGGATGCGTGTTACATAATGTATACGTCTGGATCGACCGGACAGCCAAAAGGTGTTGTGTTACCTCATCGGTCCATCGTTCGGCTCGGCTTTGATCAACCAATCGGACAAGTCCTTCCCAACGACATAACGTTGGCGAGTTCGACCATTGCATGTGACGGTTTCACTTGGGAAACATGGCCTGCGCTTTTGAACGGAGGGTCGGTCGCAGTTGTGGCCGAGCCCAAGCCGGCATTGGACAAGCTTGCCGCAACTATTTCCCGTCATGGTGTAAGTGTCGCGTTCTTTTACACCGGAATGTCACATCTGCTGATCGAACATCACCTTGATGCGCTAAGCAGTTTGCGCCGTTTTGGTGCGGCGGGTGATGTGCTGTCCCCTTCACATGTTCGTAGTCTCAAAGATGCGCATCCCGGAATCGAAGTCATAAACGGTTACGGTCCCACAGAAAACTCCGCCCTAACCACGATGCACGTCGTCACCGAAGCGGACCTTGTTGGTGGTACAATTCCGATAGGCGTGCCGACTGGTCACTGCGACTGTTTCGTCGTGAACGAAAACCATAACGAACTGCGGGCTGGAGAGGTCGGGCAGCTAGTTGCCGCGGGACCGAGTGTGGCACTTGGCTATCTCAACAAACCCGAACGGACGGCCGAGTCTTTTATTTCAGATCCGCGCCCGACTCACACCGGACAAGTATACTTGACAGGAGATCTGGTCCGGCAGCGCGACGATGGTGTCTATGAATTTCTAGGACGTGTCGATCGACAGGTGAAAATTGGTGGTCGTCGCATTGAACTGGACGGAATTGAACATCACCTACGTGAATTGCCGATGATTTTGGATGCTGCGGTTACTTTGACCACGGCAGATACGGGTGAGAAACGCATAACAGCCTTTTTGAAACCGTCAGGCGATATGCCTGCTGACAAACGCGCCTTCGTCCGCGAGGTTATGGCCGAACTCGGTAGGGCCTTGCCGGAGGGCGCCCTGCCTCGGACGAACCGGGTTGTGGCAGACTTTCCATTAACCCCAAGCAACAAGATTGACCGAAAAGCGTTGGTCGACAGCGTCGAATCGAAGGACTTGGAAAGCAACGGCAACACTGGGCCAATTTTCCAGTCAACCCGAACTCCAATATTCCAATCAACCCGTAAACCGCTAGACGCTGCCGAGATCGCACGAACTATTGCGAAGATTTATGATGAGACATTGGGTTGCGGAGAGTTGGATGCAGGCGCAACATTCTTCGAAGCTGGGGGAACATCTCTGCAATTAATTGGTGTCCATGCAGAAGTGATGAAACGTTTAAACGTACGGTTCGACATTACACTCATGTTCGAAGTCCCGCGTCTGGGCCCTTTGTCCGAGGCGATAGCCGCGATCGAAGTGAGTGGAAACGAGTCGCTGTCGTCTCAGGAGCCAGAACAAGGAGTTGAGGAACGGGCTGACCTGAACTTGCCTGAGAATGCAATCGCAATTGTGGGCATGGCAGCTAAACTGCCCGGTTCACAGTCTCTTGATGAGTTCTGGGAGCACATTCAGAACGGCGATAATCTGATCAAGCCATTCTCGTCGGGCGAACTTGAAGATAGCTTCACGCCTGAACAACGTGCATCGGACAGTTTTGTAGCGGCCCGCCCCATCCTTTCGGATGCAGGGATGTTCGATGCCAAGTTTTTTACGATGCACGCCCGTGAGGCGGCAACTATGGACCCGCAAGCCCGAGTGTTCCTTGAGATTTGCTATCATGCCTTGGAAAACAGCGGTCACGACCCGTGGCGGACACGCATGCCGGTGGGCGTATACGCGGGGTCGTCGTCGACCACATATCTGATTCAAAACATATTGGCCGACCGTCAGGCAGCCGAGGCGTATATGTCGAATTATCAGACCGGTAAGATTTCTGAACTGACCGGCAATATTGGGGACTGCCTAGCAACTCGGGTGTCGTACAAGCTGGACCTGCACGGTCCTGCGATGACGGTACAGACGGCGTGTTCGACGTCGCTGACCGCGATTTCGCAGGCATTGTTGGCATTGCGTGCGTGCCAATGCGACATGGCTTTGGCAGGAGGCGTTTCGATCACCTTTCCGCAAAAGCGTGGATACATCGCGCAAGAAGGTGGGTTGTCGTCAGATGACGGCACGTGCCGACCATTTGACGCTGAAGCCAGCGGAACGGTTTTCGGGCACGGTGCTGGGGTTGTTGTATTGCGCAGACTTAAAGATGCCGTTGCAGACGGTGATCACATCCATGCCGTTATTTTGGGCTGCGGTATCAATAACGATGGTGCCGAAAAAATATCTTACACGGCACCAACGGTACGCGGTCAGGCGGATGCAATTCGCCGAGCGCACAAAGATGCTGTAATCGAACCTAAAAGTGTGACTTACGTCGAATGCCACGGAACCGCGACACCTCTCGGGGACCCAATTGAAATTAGTGGGCTGCGTCAGGCGTTCGGCGAAGCAGCTATCGAAGTGGGCTGTGCGCTCGGGTCCGTCAAAGGCAATATCGGTCATCTGGATGCGGCTGCCGGCGTAACCAGCGTAATCAAAACAGCGCTGATGCTGAACCATCGCAAGATTCCCCCTGTGGCAAACTTCTCCGGTCTGAACCCTAGAATAGAACTGGAAGGTACTCCGTTCCGGGTTCCGAGTTCCCTCTCGGACTGGGTGTCGGATGGACCATTGCGCGCCGGTGTCAGTTCTTTCGGGGTGGGAGGGACCAATGTCCACTTGGTGCTGGAAGAGGCACCGCAAATAGTGCAGGATGCTGAGACTGCTTCCGTTCAAACGGTTGTCATTTCGGCGAAGACGCCGGAAGCCTTGGCCGAGATGAAGGGTGACTTAGCGGATGCTTTGGAGAAACCCGACGCGCCGAGACTGGCGGATGCGGCCTATACCTTGCAAGAGGGACGAGCAGCTTTTGAGTATCGTCAGGCTGTCGCGGGCTCGGATCCTGAAGAGGTCGCCAAAACCTTACGCGCTGCACCCGCTATCCGTAAGCCCGCGATGCAGGGCAACCCAACTGTAACATTCATGTTCCCGGGTCAGGGATCTCAGTACCCGGGCATGGGCAGCGGTCTGTACCAAACCGAACCTGAATTTGCGCAGTGGATTGATAAAGGTGCGGAAATATTACGCCCGGTTCTTGGCTTAGACGTAAAGACAATGCTGTGTTTCGCAGACGCCAGTGACCAGGACCTCGCGCGTGCGTTGCGCGAAACCCGCCTGACTCAGCCTGCTTTGTTCCTGACTCAATACGCCTGTGCAAAGCTGTGGATGGCTCGTGGCATAAGCCCAGCGTCAATGATTGGCCATTCGGTTGGCGAGTTCACCGCCGCCACGTTGGGTGGCGTCATGGATTTTGAAACCGGGTTGTCGATCATCGCGAAACGAGGCCAACTGATGCAGGATCAGCCAGGCGGTGCGATGTTGTCCGTTAGAGCGCCGCTTGAGGCTCTGGAGGATTATCTGGATGATACCGTCGATGTCGCCGCGCGCAATGCGCCTCGTTTAAACGTATTGGCCGGAGACTTTGATGCAATTGCGTCGATTGAAGATCGACTGAAAGAGGCCGGTATCCCGTGTACACGTCTTCACACTTCTCATGCGTTTCATTCACGCATGATGGATCCGGTGTGTGAAGGCCTGTTGGAAGCGGCCACTCAAAAAACGCTGCAACCAACGAAAATTCCATATGTCAGCTGTGTAACGGGCGATTGGATTTCCGAGAATGAATGCACAGACCCGTCATATTGGGCGACCCAGGCGCGAGCAGCGGTGAATTTTGCGGACGCGGTTTCGACACTCGTGACCGAAGATCCAGTCGCGTTGCTCGAGGTTGGCGCTGGGAACACGTTATCTGCGTTCAGCATCCAAACATTGCCGCGGGATGCCTCGGTTGCGGTCATACAGTCTTTGCCGGATCACACCCGTCCAGAAACGGATGAAGTCGCGATGGCCGCTGCAATGGGTTGCCTGTGGGGATGCGGCGTCGATGTAGACTGGAGCAAGCTGGGTCCGCGCGGAAACCGGCGCGTACCTCTGCCAACTTATCCATTCCAACGCAAACTGCATTGGGTCGATGCGCCAGCGCCTTCCATCGGAGCAGCAACTTCCTCGTCATCCGCACCGACCACGGCAACCGTAAATCCTGTTTCAAGTTTAAATGAGTTCTTTTCTATGCCAACATCCAATT
This sequence comes from Ruegeria sp. CDSC068, assembly GCF_059610545.1. Classification (NCBI taxonomy): domain Bacteria; kingdom Pseudomonadati; phylum Pseudomonadota; class Alphaproteobacteria; order Rhodobacterales; family Roseobacteraceae; genus Ruegeria; species Ruegeria sp. CDSC068. Next base: position 57,852 of record NZ_JBXWNV010000015.1, on the reverse strand, counting down.
CACAAGAACAGATTGAGCGCAAGCCGCGCCTGATCAGTGAGATTCTAGCCATTTTGAGCGAAGTTTCTGGTGAAGATCTGGGGCCAGAAGATGCACCGGCAACGTTTTTGGAACTTGGGTTTGACTCCTTGTTCCTCGGACAGGTCACCCAAAAATTGAATGCTGATTACGGGATCGATCTGACATTCCGGCAATTGATGTCCGACTATCCGTCCGCTGAGGCGCTCGTTGATTACCTGGATGAAAGCCTACCCCCCGAAACGGCTGTTCCCTCGGTTGAACCGGAGGCCACACAAACGGTCACGCAAAGCGCTACGGAACCCGTGGCTCCTGCGGTATTGCCACCATCAGTTGTGCCCGCCGCACCGATTGGTGATGGGTCAGTCGCTGCTGTCATGCAGGCGCAGGTCGCTGCCATGCAGTCACTTTTTGCACAACAGCTTCAGGCTTTGTCTGGAGCTCAGACAGCGGCACCTACTGCTGTGACCAGTACACCAAAAGTTGAGACAGCGATTAAACCAGCAGTTCCTGCGCTGCCCAAAAATGCGGCGAGCAAAGGCACCTTTTCGATCGGACGTGCAACCAATGCAGCCGGCGGCGACCTTACGTCCGAGCAACTGGCCTTTGCGCGAGACTTGGCAACCAGTTACAGCCAGCGACACGCCAAATCCAAAGAGTATGTACAGACATACCGGTCTGTGATGGCCGACCCACGCACGGCAGCAGGGTTTCGCGCTGAATGGAAGGAGTTGGTGTTCCCGATCGTTTCCGATCGTTCCAAAGGTGCGCGCCTGTGGGATATCGATGGGAATGAATTCATAGATCTGGTCAGTGGTTTCGGGCCTATAGCTTTTGGCCATTCGCCGGATTTTGTCATTGATGCTGTATCACGTCAGATGGAACGTGGCTTTGCAATTGGGCCGCAATGTGATCTCGCCGGCCCAGTTCTGGAACGCTTTGCAAAATTTGTAGGTCATGAGCGTGCTACCTTCTGCAACACCGGGTCCGAGGCTGTGATGGCAGCAATGCGCATTGCACGAACGGTAACAGGCCGCGACCAGATCGTGGTATTTGGCAGTGACTACCATGGCCAGTTCGACGAAGTATTGGTCAAAGGCAAGTCACGTGGTGGCGACCCTGCGGCTCTGCCGATTACACCGGGAATTCCGCGCTCGAGCCTGTCCAACATGGTTGTGTTGCCGTATGGCGCGCCAGAAAGCATCGAATGGATTCGCGAAAATATTGGCTCAGTCGCTGCTATTGTTGTCGAACCAGTACAGAGCCGGAACCCAAACCTACGCCCTCAGGAATTTGTGCGTGAACTGCGCCATATCACACACGAAAGCGGTGCGGCCTTGGTCATGGATGAAATTGTGACCGGTTTCCGGGTTGGTGCCCGGGGAATGCAGGGCGAGTGGGATATCCAGGCCGACATGGCAACCTACGGCAAGGTAATCGGAGGCGGTATGCCAATTGGCATGCTGGCGGGTTCAGCCCGGTTTATGGATGCACTCGACGGCGGCATGTGGCAGTTCGGTGATGACTCGGTCCCGGAAGTTTCTCCAACCTTCTTTGCGGGAACGTTCGTTCGCCATCCGTTGATTGTTGCCGCGGTGGACGCAACGCTAGAACATATGGGCACAAATGGGTCCGATCTTTGGCAGCGCACGGCCGCCCGCACGGCTGATGCAGTCGGCAGGATGAATGCCATTCTTGTAGCGCGCGGGTTGCCGCAATTGGTCGAAAGCTATTCAAGCTGGTTTGTTCCAAAACTAATGGACTTCGATCCCAATGCCGCCCTGTTTTACCCGCTCATGAAGATGGCCGGTATCCATGTTCAGGTCGGGTATGCCTGCTTCTTTACGACTGCCCATACTGAACAGGACTTCGATGCGGTTGTGAACGCGTTTGAACAATCCGTCGATGCGCTCAGAAGCGTTGGTATCCTTGTCGGCGACGGGAAAGCCAAACCCGTCGCTACAACGCCGGTAGCCAAACCGCCAACCGAAGGTATCCCCCTGACCGAAGCACAGCGCGAAGTTTGGATGACCAGTCAACTGGGAGAGAAAGCGTCGTGCAGTTTCAATGAAAGCGCCTCGTTCCGTCTAACGGGTTCATTGAACCAAGACGCCTTACAACGGGCGCTTAACCGTGTAATTGAACGGCATGATGGGTTGCGTCAGGTCTTTGCCAAAAACGGTGAGACGTTCAACATTGTCGATCCATTCGAACTGCAGCTTACGCTTCATAATCTGAGTGACAAAGAAGATTCAGAGGCTGCGTTGGCCAGCCTCGTGCGCGAAGACTCTTCGATTGAAATCGACTTGATTTCGGGGCCTCCCATACGGTCTTTCGTTGCACGGATGTCGGCGGAAGAACATGTTCTGATCATCAATGCACACCATATCGTATGCGACGGCTGGTCATACAACGTACTGGCTTCGGACCTGGTGGCATTTTACAAAGCAGAGGTTTCGGGTACGCCGGCGAACCTTCCGCCGGCCCCGTCTTTCGCTGCCTATGCCGCCACTCAGTCCGGTAAAAATGTGCGACCGGCGACGCGCGCCTATTGGGAAGAACAATATTCAGAACCTACTGAATTGCCGGATATACCAACAGATCATTCTAGACCTGCAATCAAAACATTCTCCGGTGCGACTTGCACGGCGCGCATATCGGGAGATGTCGCGTCAGCGGCCCGTAAGGCCGGTGCCGCGCAAGGTTGCACGCTGTTTGCAACGCTGTTTGCCGCGTTGCAGATTGTATTAGGACGGCTGACCGGGTCTCATGATCTGGTCATTGGGGTGCCAACCGGCGGGCAGGCCTTGCTGGACAACAACGAAATGGTTGGTCACTGCGTCAATTTTCTGCCGATCCGCGCCGTTCAAGACCGGAATGCTTCGGTTGCTGACTTTCTGACGCAGGTTCGTGATCAGGTTATGAATGCATTTGACCACCAGGATTATACCTACGGAACACTCGTTCGCGATCTGAATATCGAGCGCACGTTGAACCGGTTGCCGCTCACAGAAGTGCAGTTCAATCTGGAACGACTGGGCGAGGCCGTAGATATGGGCCCGCTTAGCATGACGTCGGCACCCAACCCTAAAACAGCTGTGAATTTCGACCTGTTCTTTAACGTGATCGAACGTCGCGACGGTCTGCGAGTGGATGTCGACTACAACACTGACGTCTATAACGAAGACACGGTGATGCGTTGGTTGAAGTACTTTGAGACAGTTCTTTCCGAACTGGCAGAGGATTCCGCGCGCCCTCTGTCTAAGGTTAACGTTCAGCCCGCCGACGAGCTCGAGTGGATGCTGAAGACTGTGAATCGAACGAGCGAGGCTTTGCCACAGGCGACAACGCTCGACAGGCTAATTTCGGAAACTGCCAAAACTTATCCAAACGCGATCGCAGTTGAGGATAATCTGGGACAGCTCAGCTACACGGAACTTGACCGGCTAAGTGATGCGGTCGCCGCTGACATCCAGGCCCTTGTCCGCGGGTCCGGCGGCCGGATTGCCGTGGCCATGTCTCGGTCATCACAATGCCTGGCAGCTTTGCTCGGCGTTCTGAAAAGCGGCAACGCCTACGTGCCGATTGATCCCGCTCAACCCGCATCGCGGCTGCGCATGATACTTGAGACGGCAGATGTTTCTGCCGTCCTGCACGATCAGGCCAATCTACCCGACTGCGCTGAAGGTCTTGATCTGCCTGAGCTTCAGATGAGTCAAGTAAGAGCGGGTGGCATTCCTTTGATCATCGCAGATAGAGTTGATCCAACGGCGTATGTGATGTTCACCTCGGGTTCTACCGGCACGCCAAAAGGGGTTGAGATCGGCCATCGCTCGGTGATCAACTTCCTGACGTCTATGGCGTACGAACCCGGTTTCGACCCGCAATCGGTAATGTTGTCAGTGACTACAACGATGTTCGATATCTCGGTTCTGGAACTGTTCCTGCCGTTGCTGCAGGGTGGTCGAGTGGTTATCGCGGCACAAGAAGACGTTCTGGACGGGTTCCGATTGGTCGAACGCTTGAAGCGTGGCGATGTCACGCATATTCAGGCCACGCCTACGCTGTGGAGCATGCTTCTTGAAGCTGGGTTACGGCCTGACAAAGGTTTGACCATGTTGGCGGGCGGTGAACCCTTGCCAGCCGATCTCGCAGAGAGGTTGATGGAAAGCGGCGCGGATCTGTGGAACATGTATGGCCCGACCGAGACCACGATCTGGTCTGCTGTTTCAAAGGTTCATTCGGGCGAATTGATTACGATTGGTCATCCCATAGCCAATACCGAATTGCATGTGCTTGGTCCTGACGACCAGCCGTTGCCAATCGGGGCTGAGGGCGAACTGAACATTGGTGGTACAGGGTTGGCGAAGGGGTACTTCCGACGCGACGATCTAACACAAGCAGCATTTCGTGAAGTGTCCCTGAACGGGCACCCACGTCTTTTGTATAAGACCGGCGATGTTGCCCGCCGTTTGGTCGACGGCACAATCCAAGTGTTGGGTCGCAATGATGGGCAAATCAAATTGCGCGGATTCCGCATCGAGCTTGGAGAGATTGAAACGGCAATGCGCGCGGTGCGCGGCGTTCAGGCGGCCGCCGCGACTTTGCGTCCTTCGCCGCGTGGAGACAAGCAGCTGGTCGGATATGTCGTTGCCGAGCCAGGACATGATCCCAAACCGGAAAGCCTGACTACGGCTTTGGCCGAACGGCTGCCGCACTACATGGTGCCGACTGCTTGGGTATTCCTCAGTAATTTGCCCAAAACCGGCAACGAAAAATTGGATCGCAAAGCTCTGCCTGATCCGGACGTTGTTGCGACAGTCACCGCATTGTACACTGAGCCCAGTACGCCGACGGAAAAGAAAATGGCAAAAATCTGGGAAGACGCTCTGGGTATCGATCAAATTTCAACGTCGCAAACACTTTTCGCGTTGGGCGCAGATTCCTTAACAGTATTCCGTATTGCCGCGCGCATGATCGATGCTGATTTGAACGTTGAGGCGAGACACCTATTGGAATACCCCTCAATTGCGCGCCTTGCCGCATTTGCTGACAATCGGGCAGAGGAGGACAGCGCACCGCGCAAACCTTCGCTGAAATCCTATCGTCGTGGTGCCCGCCGGGGACTATAAGCGATTTTCGGAGCCACCCGGATGCGAAACGGGTGGCCCTGATATCTTGATCCGGCGTTTTACGGATCCATCGCCATTTGGGCCATTAGGTGCGATTTCGAAATCCACCGTGTCACCAGATTGCAATTCCAATTCAATCTCGGGCAAAACATAGCCATCACTTGTAACTTCTGCCTCGTGAACAGGTGTTCCCTTGTGCAAGATAGACAGGCGCGATGGTTCGGTCTCTGAGGAGGCTTTCCACTGCCCATTCACTATAAATCGACCATCCATTTGTGCAGTAAATCGTTCTATGGCGGTGTAAGGTTTGCCATTGAACCGCGCGGTCGTCACGCCATCGTCAGTGATGCGAAGAGGCGAAAGATCAGGTGCGCCGCGGTAGCTCGGCCAATACCAATCGATGATTTCCAGCGGAACCAGACCGATGCTGGGGCGTCTGGCAAAGTAGCTCCATGGTGGCTGATTGAACTGGTATCGCGTGTCCGCGTGTACTGTTTGTACTGACAACTCGACACTCAGATTCTGTCCAATGATCAGAATTGGCGAATCTGTCAGAGTGTTCACAGGATCAATGGGGCGGCCGCGAGCGTCAAAAAACTCAGCCACTCCTTTCACTTCGAGTACGCCGCTGCCCCACGCGACGAAAGCTTCACCGTTTTTTCCAAATTCGTAGATCCGCGCTGGTTCAATCGTTTCGCTTGCGACAGGACGGCCGAATGGCAGGAGCTCACGCTGTAGAAACTCAAATGAGTCCGCTGCGGGTTTTCGTTTTTCAGCGTTTTGCGTACGCAAGCCCATATTGGGCCACCAAGGCTCATCCAGCAACGCATACCAATACGCGTCGTTTATCCCGGATGCCGCCATTTGTGTCACCATCAAGATCATGTAATCAGGTGCATCATTCTGATCTTCAAACCAATTGCCGAACTCGGTTACGTAGATTGGGCGTTCTCCACCGTATTCCTGCATCAAGGCCTTCAGACGATTCAGTTCTGGCAGGACGGTATTGGGGTTGTCGCGATAAGGATGCACGGAAATCGCATCGCAGGCTTGCAGGCCGCCCTGACGAAAAAATTCACGATAGAACCCGATCGCAATTGTGTTTAAGCCGCTGCAGATGATCTTGGCATCGGGATGATCCTGCTCCAGGCGCGTGTGTACCGTTCGAACCAGTGCAGCCAGATATGCCGGTGGGTTCTGGGTAAATGGACCTCTGACAAAATCGCTCGAGTTGAATTCGTTCCCGATTTCGATCTTTAAATTATCGACTCCATAGTGGCTGATAATGGCGCTTACCCAGGCGGCGAAACCTTCGCGACCCTCCTTACTGTGCGGCGTATCACCGTTGTCGTACAAAGGATTCCTGTCGGTGATGACGATAAGCGGTACCATACCTTTTTCAATCAGCGGCAACATGTACTTGTCCGCGACCGCGAAATTGTAAACGCCTGGTCGTTGTTCCGCCGTGGCCCACCCAATCTCATCACGAAGGTGCGTCGCACCCAGATCTTGCGCCAGATCGAGGGCGGCTCTGCTCCATCCCTGTTCCAGATGCGTTTGTACGCCAAGATTGAACTCATCTTCGTCGGCGATGGCTGATCCCGCCAGAAACACAACTGAGATCGCGAGGTTCCACTTCATTCTGCGCTGCTCCAGTCCATCACGATCTGGCCACCGGCAACACTCAGATGATGCATGCCTTTGACACCAGGTCGATCCTTGGGCGTGAACTGCCGGATAAACCGCTCTTCGTACTCTGTTTCGTCAAGCTTGATAATTTCCATGAGGTTCAGGCCAAAACCGTACACGCCATGGCTGTTGTTTTGCGACGGCCGGAATAGCCGATCCCCTTGCCGGATGATCGCCCCTGCGTTTCTGGCGCAGTTTGACCCAAACACGACCGGATTTTTTGGATGAGGTTTGATCGTTTTCAGATCCGGGCCATCGACCTCAAACAGATACAGTTCGCTGGAATGATCCTGAAAAGCGAAATGATCAGATAAGTTGGTAATCAGCCACCACCGCCCATCATCCCCAAGATACATGCTGGAATCTGCTAAGTACTGACCCTCGAATGCTGTGGCATGCAATTCCCATTCATCTGGAAATTTGGTGCAACGCCATATCTCAAGGCGTTTGGCTGCCTGGGTTTCGGGCATCATAAAGATTGAGTCTCCGGCCCGAAACACGAAAGGAAAGGAAAGGTGATAAGTACACTTCAACGCGGTAACGGGTTCGGTGAGACAGTCTCCTTCCAGACGCGCCACCTCTATGCGACCATTGATATCTTCGGCATTCATGGCTTCGAAAAAAACCCATTGTTGCCCTTGATGCTCGAACAGGAAGGGATCGGCCATTATGCAAGACGATCGCGGCAGGCCTTTTGCCTTTCCTGGATGAAACCCTGAGACCGGACCGGATGAACTGCCAAGTTGCCAAGACTCTCTGATTTGTCCGGCTCGTGCAAGGCGTTCAGATTTCAGTTTTTCTGTCACGTCACTTACAAGGTTGAATGCATAGACGAGAGAGGATTCAAAGTCAGGTTTTGCCTTGGTAGCCTCGGGAAGCTGCCTGGTTTCAGGCACACTGCGACGCTCTGCCAATTCATTCATTGCATGGAACAGAAAGAGGATCGACTTTTCAGCTACAAAGGCTCCGGTCAAAACACTGCCAGGTTTGCGGTTGTAGCTGGTTTGCCGAAAAACCCGTTGAGTTGGGTCTTCGTAGGATCTCGAATGGATTTCGACCTGGACATGGGGGGCGCGGCCCGCTCCAGTTGTCATGGCAGCCTTGAATGGGTCGCTCATACCGCCAAATGCAACTGTCCATTCTCCGAAACGGAGCTGGGCCAACTGATACTTTGTCAGCGAAGCGGGGCCAAGCGCAAGCGCAAGGTCGGCCTGATCTTGGGTGACCGGTAGAGTGCTAAGGAAATCTGCGGCCGGCTGAGTATCATAAGGCAGAATACGTCGCGCGGCCAGAACCTGTTCGGCCCGCATTAACAAGCGCATCAAAAGTGTTCCTGAACGGTCCCGCCGATCAATTCCGCCAACAATCTGACCCGTAACTTCAAACCGGGGATCACTTCGCAATCGGTCGATCAATATCGCTTGCCAATCCTGCAAGCCTAGCAGTCCCGGTGGTGTTACCAGTGCGACTTTAAGCTTTTCATTTTGCACTGTCGCTCTCCAATCGGCGTGCCTTCGCATCGAAGACTTCGGATATTCGGCCAAAGCCCGATCGCATGAGGGAGTCACCATGCCAGCCATTCACCGGATAGACAGCTGTGTCCGCCGAAAGCAGCTCCGACCATCCCAATACGCCATCTTCAGGAACCATGGCCTGAGATCTTGTGATAAAAAGAACAACTTCGCCGTCATAGGGTTCAAAGCTGTAGGCCCGCGTTTGACTTACTAAAGCATCCACGGTGTCGTCGACCAGCGTTTCGGTTGGAGACGCCGGTGGTGCGAGCCCTGTTGCTTGGAGAATACGCTGTGCAAAATCGTTCTGACCGAGGAGATCTGTTGTACTGATCTTTCCACGCCATCGTAGGCTTAGGTAATACCGAAGCCTGCGCATTCTAATGGTCCATTTATCGCGTATGCGTTGAGACCGTGTAAACTTGCCAATTGCGCCGGGGGCCCAAGTGTCAATCATACCAACACAACGCACCCGCTCGCCTAAAGCAGTTAGTTGCTTAGCTAGCCGAAACGCGACACGACCATCGACGCAAAGCCCGCACAAAAGTATGTCGCGCCCTGAATATCGGGCTTGAACAATTGATGCCGCTTCGTCAATCGCCGGGTCGAATCCGGCTTGAGATAGTGCATTGAGCTGCGCCCGATCAGCAATACCGATATTGGCAACAGCACAAATTGCTCCGATCTCTTTGCCCAGTGATTGATAAAGGAATGGTTGATTAACCGTCAGCAAGATGGGCGCGGTTTCTGGCGCGGATTTGAGTTCGACCAGAGACCAGATTGAATCGGGCGTTGTTTCGTCTCGCGGCGTTGGATGCTTTGTTGCAACAGGTTCGGTCTGTCCCAGTAGATTGGCCAGCCCGTCCAGAGTCGGATCATTCAAAAACGCGTGCAGACTTGGTCTGGTCTCGAAAGTCTCTCCTACGCGCGACAACATTTGCAAAGCCAGTACGGAATAACCGCCCAGATCAAAGAAATCTCCGTTGACGTGATCAACAGGCAGCGCAAGAATGTCGGACCACAAGGAGGCCAGTCGAGGTTTAACGTTGTTCGGGGACGGTGTTGGCTTTGCAAGTGACGTAAAACCATTCAGGTTTAGCGGAGGGTTTTTTACCTTAGTGGGTCGATTTGCTGCTATCGCTGAGGTCGGAGCGGGGTCGCGTCGCATCAAGGCTTGGAACACCTCGAGCAAAAGGTCCGAAAACGCCTGAATAGTGGACTCGTCAAACAGATTGGCATTGTAGTCTATCGCCAGACGCCATCCTGAATTTCGACCTATAATGTTTACATTGAGATCGTAAAGCGTACCAGGTGAGTGTGATTGAATCGAAACCAGTTCTATATCGCCATATTTTCTTTCGTTTAAGAAAACGCGCTGAAGGTTAAACATGATCGAAACCAACGGGATACGTAACGGGTCTCGCGGTGGGTTTAGTACCTGAACCAGCTTATCGAAGGGCAATGTCTGGTGTGCCAGGGCGCCATTTACGACCTCACGAGCAGCGCGACCTTGATCGATTACTGATCTGCTTGCGTCAATGTCGAGGCGCATGACGATGGGATTAGTGAAAATCCCGATCAGTGGTTCCAAATCTATTTCTGTTCGGCCTGCAACCTGGATGGCAAAGCTTACGTCATTGCGGCACGAAAACCGTTCTAGCGCCGTGCTGAAAGCGGAAACGCCCAGGGCAAAGACTGAGGTATCCAGCTCTTTTGCGGTTTCAGAAAGGTTGGTTTCGAAGTCCTGCGGAAGTTCCCTGGCAAATGACTTCGGCTCGGGCTCTGAGGCCGCACGCGGTCGATCAAGCGGCAGTTCGAAATATTCCATGCCACCGAGGGTTTGCTTCCAGTACTCTTCCTCTTCATCCATGGCACCGCTCTGTTCGTAATCAGAAAGCCACATAGAAAAGTCACCGTACTGCAGTGTTAATTCTGGCAGATCAGGATCGGTACCAGTCTGCAGCGCTTCGAGATGTACGCCCAGTTCATGACCCAGGACACCGATGGAGTATCCGTCGAACACGCTGTTATGTACCGAAATCAATAGAGCTGCGCGTTCAGTTTCCATTGGAACCATCGCAACGCGAAAGAGACAGGGTTCAGACAGGTCGAATGGCTGTTCTGAATGTGCAATGGCAATCGAGTTAATTCGCTCTGCGCGATCGGCTTTGGGGACATTAAGGATATCAACGAGATCGAGTTTGAATTCAACATGTGCGAAGACTTCCTGCACAGGCTCCCCGTTTTGTTCTACGAAACGTGTTCGAAAAATCTCATGCCGGTCGATGATCTTCTGGAACGCAGTTTGAACCATGTCGCTGGTTACCGGTCCTCGCAATTCCCACCGTATGGCTAGATTCAGTCCCTTATTACCGGGGTGAATCTGCTCCATAAACCAGCACCGTTTTTGGGTAACAGAAGTGGGAAAGGTTCCGACTATCTGCTGCTGCTTCAATGCCTTCATAAAATCGCTCCGCTAAACCCAATCACCCTGGACGCGGAAAAACGTTTCGCAAGCTATTTCGAGCCAAAAAACTCCCGGCATGCGGCGAACAGGGCAAAATGCGGGTACTAATTACACAATCCAAGTTTCTCTGCCGCAGTCGCGCGAGTCAAATAAAACTCGCTAAATACTACAGGCGCCGTACAACAATCATAAGTTTAAGCCCGCACTTCGCAACTCACGGGGTGAAATGCTCCTGACAGGGCACAATTATTCGCTATCATGTGACAGTTGTTATTTAGTTGTAAGCGATTCGATGATTTGGCTTAAGGGTTCTGATTTAGCTTCCGCGCGAAATCTCGTGCGTAGCCTGTGCGCTGTTTCCGTTTTTGTAAGCGCAGTGATGGTCGGCGGTATTGGCCGGGCCACAACCTTTGATGGATATCTGATAAACGTGGGTGACGAGCTCGAGCTGGATATTCTCGATGATAATGAACCACCGCAGCGATTTACTGTAGGCCTCGATGGTGAGGTGCAGTTACCTTACATCGGCGGTCTACAGGTATCTTCTATTGCGGTTGGCGATGCGAGGGATTTAATTCATCGCACCTACGTAAAAAATGAAATTTTTGTGGACCCCTTGATCGAGCTTTCGGTTGCAAGTTTCCGGCCGATTTCGGTTTTGGGGGATGTTAAGAATCCGGGAAACTTCGACTACCAGCCTTTCATGACTGCAGAACAAGCCGTCGGTTTGGCTGGGGGTCCAGCGATTTCTGCAAACAACGAAGAAGCCCGTGTTCTAGAGCGTAGAAATCTGAAAGGCACGTTGAACAGCCTTGAATACGATCTTGCATTGTCGGCCGCCCAATATGCACGGGCTCAGGCATTGTTGAAAGGCGAGGACAGTTTGAATTGGTCTAACCTGCCGCCAGACCTGCGCCCGGCAGTGAACCGAGAGTTGTTTGACGAACATAAAGCAAGTGAAGATCAGGTCATCACGTTGGAGACGCGGAATGCGATAACCCAACATGAGCTTCTGACGCAGGCCGTGTCCGAAGCTGAAAGCCAGATCGCCATCCTGCGGCAGCGCGAAGTCGTGCAGCAAAGGATTGTGGATGTTTCTCAGACAGAACTGGAGAGAATGATTGATCTGGCGGCCCGAGGTTTGATCCCAAAATTTGATGTCCGAGACTTTGAGCTTAAGACTTCCCAGGCAGAAAGCAGTCTGTTGGATCAACGCGAGCGACAGTCCGAGGCATTGGTGCAACTTGCAACTCTCAAGGGACGATTGTCCCAGTTCGCTTCGGATCTGGAGCAGAAGCGGCTCAACGAATCCCAGCGGATCTGGAACGAGATCAAGAAGCTGATTTCAAACAGAAATTCTATCGAAGACAGATTGGGGCTTTTGGACCAGTGGATGAACGCGGCCTCTGGTTTGGAGAGCGAAATGCTGCTCGAATTCCAAGTGCGCCGACGCGAAGACAACGGGGTTCGCAAGCTACTGTTGCGACCCGGGGACGAGCTTTCGCCGGGCGACTTACTGGTTATCGTGGTGAAACCACCCGAAACGTTGGGTGAACTACAATGAATGTGCGTAGAAACCCGGAGTCGTCCAACCCGCGCGAAGTGGGTCGCGCTGCCAAATCGAATGCCGGTTTCCTAGCTTACCAATCTATCGACGTGATGTATCTGTTCTCGATTTTACGGGTTAATGCACGATTGATTTCCGCAGCGGCCATCGGGTGCGCCGTAGCGATGTTCATTTATCTGCTCTTTGTTCCTCCGACTTACACCGCTTATTCGCAGATCATTCTCGACACGCGCGAAGAAAGTGTATCGCCTGTCGAGGAAGTGGTTTCTGACCTTAATCTGAACAGCTCGGTCCTGGCCGGTGAGGTCGTGACGATGCGGTCGAACGTGCTGATTGGCCAGGTTGTTGACGAATTGGGTTTGTTGGAGCATCCCCGATACGACCCCCGCCAACAGCGCAGCGAAGGCCTATTCGGCCGGGCCAAACGTCTATTGCGCGGAGACGATCCGCCACATGTGGTCGCTGCGCGATTGCCCGAAGAAACGCTACGTTCATGGATTATCAGTGCGGTGCGAGACAATCTGTCTGTAACGCAGATTGGGGTGTCCTATGTGATTGGAGTGAGTTTCCAGAGCACCGATCCGGTGCTTGCTGCAGACATAACCAACGCCATCGCAAACCGGTACATTAACAGTCAGCTTGACTCGAAAATGGATGCCACATTGCGCGCCAATTCTTGGCTATCTGACAGGTTGGCTGAATTGAGCGTTCAACTTGAAGCTGCAGACGCAGCGGTGGTTGATTTCAAGGCAGAGATGATCGAAATCGCGGATGGCAATGAAGAAAGCATCAGCCAGCTATTGGCCGAATTGAATACTAAATTGGTCGGCAGCTCAACCGAGCGCGCGGATGCTGAAGTGCGCCTCTCTCAGGTTAAAGCGCTACAAAATCTTGGCGGCTTACGCGCAGTATCAGACGTTGTGACCTCACCGCTATTGGAAACATTGACCCAGCAAAGAACAGAATTGGCGACAAATCAGGCTCAATTGGCTAGCACCCTCGGGCGTCGGCATCCGGATATGGTTCGAATTAACGCGCAAATCGCGAATATTGACCAATCGATTGATACCGAATTGAGGCGTAGGATCGAAGAAATGCGGGGTGACGTTATCGTGACCACCAATCGAGAGAACGCTTTGAGGAGCCAGATCGCCGTTGTATCTGAGAGGGCGGATTCACTGGCCAAGGCCTCGGTACGTTTAGGGCAACTGGAACGGGCGGCGAATGCCAACCGTCTAGTCTACGAAAACTTTCTTTCGCGCTTCAAGGAAACCAGCGCACAGGCGGATTTCCAGCTTCCAGAAGCGCGTATTATTGGTCAGGCCGAGGTTCCGTCTGTCCCCTCTGGTCCGCGCAAGACCCTGCACATGATCGCGGCCTTTGTTTTCGGCCTTTCTGCAGCCACTGCTTTCGTATTCTTGCGAAATCTGGCGCGGTCGCCGGTGAACACAGCGGATGAATTGGAAGCACTGACACAGCGCCGCAATCTGGCTTTGATCCCATACGTCCGGCATTTTGGAAGCAAATACAGATGGCTGCGACAAGAACTGTCAGGCGTGGAAAAATCACAGTTCATGGAGAACGTGCGCACCATTCGCACGAGCCTGTTCGGGCTGGGGAAATCCCGTCAGCCCAAAGTAATAATGATTACGTCTTCTGTTCCGGCAGAAGGAAAATCGTCATTATGTTGTGCTTTGGCGCGGGCAATCAGCACTTCGAAAACATCCGTTTTGTTGTTGGATGCTGACCTTCGGCATCCGGATGTACGAAAAACATTGGACCTACCGTCCGACGGGCCGTGTTTGGTGGAATACCTTAATGGAAATGCAAAGATTAAGGACTTACCCATCCGATCCGATCTGGCTGGCGTTGATGTCATTTCACCATCGTCTGAAACCGCGAGCGCTGCGGATTTGCTGTCGTCTAATCTGTTTGCTGGCTTGTTAAGCCGAGTAAGTGCTCGCTACGACGTCATCATCGTAAACGCGCCGCCTGTGCTGTATTTGTCAGATGCAATTCTGCTGACCAAACATGCCGACACAACCCTGGTCGCCGTGCGTAGTGGCAAGACACCGGCCAAGGTGGTGTTTAGCTCGATTGCGAGGTTGGAGGAGAATGGGCAACCGGTGTTTGGAACGGTGATGACAATGGTACGTCGCCAGGATGCAGCAGCGCGTGATCTTGGGAGCTATTCGTACAAGTACAACTATTGATTTGAGTGTTTGTAAGACAGTGATGTTATGAAAGTTGCCCTTGTTCATTATTGGTTGACTGGTATGCGCGGTGGCGAGCACGTGTTGGAACAATTGGTCAACCTATTTCCTCAAGCTGACCTGTTCACGCATGTTGCCGATCCAGACAAACTGTCGCCTCGGCTAAAAAGCCGTCCCATCCATGAAACATTCATCGCCAGGCTTCCGGGCGCGCGACGCCACTATCAAAAGTACCTGGCTTTTATGCCTCGGGCACTCGAAGAACTGGATCTGTCGGGTTATGACCTGATCATTTCATCCGAAAGCGGGCCGGCCAAAGGTATCATCGCACCACCGGGTACGCCTCATATTTGCTATGCACATTCACCGATGCGATACATCTGGGATCAGTACGGTGCCTACAGCAAGCGGTTGTCACGGATTGAAAAGATGTACTTTTCGCATCTCGCGCACAGGCTTAGAATTTGGGATGTCAGCACTGCGGCCCGAGTCGACAAGTTTGTGGCCAATTCCAATTTTGTGGCACAGAGAATACGGCGTTACTATCATCGTGACGCACAAGTTGTGCATCCGCCGGTCGATCTTGATGCCTACCACCTACCTGACGAGACCAATAGACGCAGCCACTACTTGTTTGTCTCTGAACTGGTTCCGTACAAAAAAGCGGACTTGGTCATCGAGGCCTTTCGTGATCTCGACCGGCAACTGGTTGTCGTAGGTGATGGTAGCCAGCGGTCCGAGTTAGAGCAGAATCTTCCTCCAAATGTTCGGTTGCTAGGTCGGGTCCCCAGTGCAGACTTGCCGGGTCTGTATCAGACTGCGAAAGCGTTGATATTCCCAGCCGAAGAAGACTTTGGTATTGTCCCGGTCGAAGCCATGGCCTGCGGGACACCTGTGTTGGCCTACGGCCAAGGCGGTGTGCGCGACAGTGTTATTGAGGGCCGTACAGGCCTGTTCTTCGACGATCAATCAAGCAGTTCTATTGTGGAGACTATTCATCGGTTTGAACGCGCGCATTTTAATTCCGGCGACATTAGCGAACACGCAAGCGGGTTCGGTGCAGAACGGTTTCGACGTGAGTTCTCCAACGTCGTTGACGCTGTCCTTAGTGATTGGGCCGTCTAAGCGCTTCGCTGTTTTTGACCTATTTCAATTCGGCAGGGTTTGCAGGATCAGCGCGGAGGGTTCGTTAGTGTCACTGAGCACAGTGATCTCTGTCGATCGGACCTCTGTTTCAGAATAGATTGGCCCGCCTGTATTGGTGTTTCTTGAAAGGCGCGGAAAGTTGGTTCCGGCCACATGTAACCGAATTTGATGACCAGCTTCGAACTTATAGGCGATTTGGCGCATGTCGACTGTTACTTCGTAGATCTGTCCTGGCGTCATCAGCTCGGGTGTTTCAAATCCACCCCTGTATCGCAACCTTAATGCGCCCTCTTGCACCAATAGCGAATTTCCTTGTGTATCTACATCCGAAATGCGCAAGACTAGGTCGGAATCCGGAGTTGAAATGGTGACCCATAGCTTTGCTTGGATTGGGCCCGCGACTGTTATTGGCTGTTCCAGCGGTGCGGATGAGAACAACAGCACATCGTCTCGTTTCTCGATCGAGTTCTGCAACACGGGCCCTTCTCGATCCTCGGGATTTCCAGTGCAGCAAAGCGGGCCACCGATAGAGGGAACAGGGTTTTCGGGGTCGGACAAAAAGCTACTCTTTAAGTCTGAAATTGCGCTTTTTTTCCAGAGCAATGACTGACCTGCGCTCAAATATAGCTGCTTTTGAATTGCGTCGGCAGGCGGCCATTTGTTGGCTTCGCGCCACTGGTTATCCACGAGTGTAAAATAGGTGTATTCGGGTAAATCAATGGCGGGTCCGTCCCCCAGGTGCCAAGCCAGAAACCGGCTAATGAGATCAACATAGCCGATGCGGCGATCCGGTGAGACTGGTAGATCCCCAACGACCGTGTCACCGTCCGTACCGAGGTAGTTGCAATGTGTTCCTGCGCCGATGATAGTATTTACGGATGCGCCCGCATTTTGCAGAGTTTCAGCCAGAGTTAGGCTCGAATCTATTCCGGGATCATGCCAGGTATCAATGAATAGTGCAGGTACCGAGAACGCCTCGTTGCCGGTGATATAGCCGGCGTCCCGCCAGTATTGAGGGTTATCGAAGTTCTGCAAAAACGCTTCATAATCAGTCTCGTCCGAGCGCAATTGTGCGACTAGGCCGTCGACAGGAAGTCCATCGAGAACATCGCCCGGATCAATTGGATGATAACCAGACTTGGGTGCGGTTTTGCCGCCTTCTGTACCAAACCAGCCGACGCTGGCTGCCAGGTTGAAGACTCCGCCTTCAAAGGCACTGAAATAAGCGTTCTTCCCTTCGACTGACCCGATTGCGCCGCCTGCTGCGATTGGAACTATGGCATGCAGGGCTGGATGTCCTTGAGCCGCCAACATGAGTTGGGATTCACCCAAAGCTGAACAACCCAGTGTTCCAACCCGTCCATTTGACCACGGTTGATTAATGATCCAATCTAGCGTGGCCGCGCCGTCCGGACCCTCGTTGGGGTATGGGGCGAATGTCCCTTCTGATCCGTACCGTCCGCGCATGTCCTGAGCGACCACAGCGAACCCCCGGCGCGTCAGCTCTCCAACCCAAAACCGCACTTCGCCGTAGGTTCGTTTGCCGTAGGGAAGGCGCATCAAAACCGTTGGGCGCGGGCCGGATTCAGCCGGAAGGTAGACATCCGTCGCCAGGCGCACGCCGTCAGGCACCGTCACCATAACATCCGCTAAATCCGGTGCACCAGCTTGTACCCACCACGCGATTTGATTTCGGTTTTTGTCCAAAAGGGTTTTGCCCATCAGGACTAAACAACCAATTGCAATCACGGAACAGATAACAAGAACAACCTTGCGTTTCATTTAAACACCCTATCGACTTGCTAGGTTCGCCACGAGTAGTTTCGGTATTAGAAGGAAGGATTTTTTGCGTGCTCAGTGTGGATCTTTGGCTGTGGTCTCTGGAAGAAGCAGACGAACACCTTGATCATTTTAGTAAGGAACTGTCGGTTGACGAACTGCGAAGGGCCGATCGTTTTGTCAAATCCAGTGATCGGAGCATGTACATTGTAGGTCGCGCCGGATTGCGGAGAATCTTGGCGGATTACATTGGTCTTGACGCCAAGGCGGTCGAGTTTGAGTACGGGCCGCATGGCAAGCCGTATTTGCAAAATGGCCCTGGGTTTAACCTCAGTCACTCTGGTGGTCGGGCTGCATTGGCAGTGTGCTCGTATGCCCATCCGGGTCTCGATATCGAGTTGGTGCGACCTATCGAAGATGCGGTGGCTAAACATCATTTCTCTCCAGCGGAATACGCCGAGTTGTCGTGCTTGCAACCGTCGGATTGGTTGCAAGGGTTTTTTCGCTGCTGGACCAGAAAAGAGGCTGTTCTGAAATCACTGGGGCATGGGTTGTACATGCCCCTTGATTCTTTCGACGTGACCCTCTCGCCCGACGTCCCTCCTCGATTGACGCGGATTGAAGACGACGACCCTTTACGTTGGACTTTAACTCATTTCGAACCTGCGCCGGGTTGGATCGGCGCGTTGGCCCTGCGCGATACAGGCGGCCCTGTCGAGCTTCGGTGGCGATCCGGTGATCCGATCGTCCGAGCCTACTCACGTCGTTCCAGAAAATAGCCTCGGCTGACACTTGGGCCCAAACCGGGATGCGTTGAAATGATACGACCAAGAGATGGGATGTCCCATTGATCGCGTATTACATAGCCCATTTCGGTTAGGTTTTTTTCAAAGTCATTTCTGTTTCTGATTTGATAAGGCACCCGGCCAGGCCCGATCTTTTCCAGAGTTACAACGGTCGGGCCACAGCGAGTCGCGACTTTGTTTAGCAAGATGTATTTGGGTGGGGCGTCGAGCTTGCCGATCAATTCAGCCAGAGAAATATCCAAGTATTGCATCAGGCCCGACCCTAGCAACACGTCTATCTGACCAACTTTCGCAAGGTCGTCTTGAAACACAATTTCAGCAGGTAACTCCTGACTCTCCTGTGCGGCGCGGGCCAGATCGACAGTTATGGGCAAATCGTAAACTGTCCACTGCAACCTGTCGATTGGACACAAATCCCGAAAGGCGATGTATTTCGACCCGAAATGCCCCCCTGCATCCAGCAGGTGCATTCCTTCGCTAAAAACTTCGTTAATCCAATGAATGACCGGATAATCCCAAACAACGGTTTTGCGCATCAGGTCGGTGTTCACCTGTGCCACGTCCTTATCATTATACCCGTTGCCGTGGGCTTTACCTGCGGCCGTTGCATAGTTTGGATAAGCGCCAACCATGGCCGGGGGGCGAATGCCGGTCGTCATTAGCCGAGCCCAAGCTGCTGAAACCGGGAGCCCAATCCCACGTTTCAAAAGACTTAAGCTAAATTTTAGGGTTTCTCGTGATCTAAACAAAATTTTACCACCGCACAAAAAGCGAGAAAAACCGCCAGTATGAATTCTGAGCCCGAAGAAAATACTCCGCCAAACTACTTTCAAACCGGATTCGGGAAAACCCAAAGGCAAAATGCGCTCGTTACTGTTAACATTTCGGAAACATTATGAGGGAAAGTTGGCAATTGCCGCTCGAATTTTGGAGTGTTAGTGCTTTCGGTTCGCGATCTGAATATGCTCAGTTACTTTGACAGAGAACGATTTTCGATATGCCGCTTGCCGATAACCGATTCGGGCAACGATGCTTGTCGAAGTAACAGACGAAACAGTGAATTTGACCAATTTAATAGATGTTCCGTTCGGGGTTCACGCTCCGAGGTTGTAAGCGAGGACGAAAATGGCTGTTTATCCTGCTGCAGCCGCATTCTTGCTATTGTGGCTTTGGCTCAGCGCACGAAATGCTGACAATGGGATTTTGATGGCCATAGCGGTCATCCCATTTGGGATGTTCGCAGCGTTGGTTGCCGGTGGTCTCTCAATGATCATTGCCAATTTATTGGCAATTCTTTCGATCTTTCTATTGATCTTACGGCGGATTACGCATGCGCCTGGGTCCGCAGAATTCCGTTTGCCCCCGTCGGGTGTCTATCTTCTTGTTTTTGCGTTGTACTCTGTTTTCTCCGGAATCGTCCTAGTGCGCCTGTTCGAGGGGCAGTTTCTTGTTTTCCCGATGACGGTGACAAACAGAGGGCCACAGGTTAGTAACTTCTTCAGCTCTGTAATGCTGCCACTACGGCCTACAAACTCCAACATAGCGCAATCGGTCTATATCCTGCTGTCCTTTGCCTTCTTTCTAGCGACAGTTTTTGTCGCCAGACGGCGCGGGGCAGAGTTCATTGAAAAAGGACTGGTTTGGGCCGCCTCGCTTAACGTGGTTCTTGGACTCTTAGACTTTCTGGGTGCCGATGCGGTTTTGAGCCTAGTCAGAACTGCCGACTATACCCTTCTAAACGAACATCTGGTGGGGCCGTTCAGTAGGGTGATCGGAGGATATGCCGAAGCGTCCGCTTATGGGGCCGCTTCGGCTGCGTTCTTTACTTACTTTTTTATGTCTTACTTGGTTGTCAGAACGCAAAGCCACGGCATCTTGGCAGCAGCCAATTTTGTTGGCGCCGTGCTTGCCATGTCCAGCACAGGCATAGCCGCTCTTGCCGCAGGGGTATTCTTCGTGACTCTGCATTTCAGAGTTTTTCTGGGCTTCAGTATGTCTCGTGGGTTTGGGCATCTCATGGTCATAGGTGTTTCGTTTTTCGCCATTGCGATCAGTGCGTTACTTCTGGTGCCATTCGTGATGGATAGCGTTTCAGATATTCTAGACCGTTTGGTTTTTTCCAAACAAGATTCCCTATCAGGACGGGAACGCGGCGCGTGGGCTGCGGCTGGGTTTGATACTTTCTTCCAAACCTGGGGGCTTGGGGCCGGAGTCGGCTCAGTGCGGGGGAATGGCATTGCATCCGTTCTTTTAGGAAGTGTGGGCTTTCCCGGAACGATTGCTTTTTTGATGTTCATTTTCAGCGCAATTGGTTTGCCAGCTACAGGAGCCGATCGCGGCACGCTACGGTTGTTTAGCGCTGGTCGCGTTTGCGCGCTGACATTATTGACAGCCATGTTAGTTTCAGCAACGACACCGGATCCAACTCTGCTTCTTATGGCGGTTTCGGGGCTGTGCGTTGTTGCCCGAGAACAGGTTTTCGAAGGCTACACGACTGAGACCTTTGCAGCATCTGCCGAAGGGTTTTCGAATCGTGTATAGCTTTGGTGGATTTTTTTGTCAGGAACAGTCCGGAGGTAAACTTGAGTACTGTTGATCTTATGGCGACAAACTGACTTAAAGAAGTAGGTTATCCACAGGACGCCTGCTGCCCTTCCTCGATTTTACAAAAAAGTTGCGGCTTGGGCAGGGATTTACTTATACTTTGAATGGTGGGGAATTGTAATGCGGGCCAATGTTTTTCGGGTCGCGCGTGTTGTGTATTGTATTAACGATTGGCTGTGTAATGAGAACGAATTTTAATCGTGGGGCTGAGGTGGAGTCTTCATTGCTCGGTGGCTCATCTTCTGGTCGATTAAAGAAGTACAACGGTGGTTCAGACACTATTCTCAAATCGTTGTTTGACCGTTTGTTTGCATTTTTTGCGCTGATCTTTTTCTCTCCTTTTCTCATTCTGATCTCACTTGTTATTTTGATAACGGACGGTGGGCCGATTTTTTTTGGGCACAAACGCATCGGCCGAGATGGCAAAGAATTCAACTGCCTCAAGTTTAGAACGATGGCACGGAATGCCGAAGAGCGTTTGGCGAAGATCTTGGAATCTGACGCCGAAGCGCGCGCTCAGTGGGAAGCTCAACAGAAACTGGATGATGACCCGCGGATTACGACGGTCGGCGAGTTTTTCCGTAAGACGAGCTTGGACGAACTGCCGCAATTCTGGAACGTTTTAGTGGGTGATATGGCGATTGTCGGACCTCGCCCGGTCGTTGCTGCAGAAGCGTCGCACTATGGCGAGCATTTCAGTGACTATCTTTCGGTCAAACCAGGGATTACCGGGTATTGGCAGGTCAGTGGGCGGAGCAACACGACCTATGCCGAAAGAGTACAGATGGATGTCTATTACGTGAACAACCGGTCATTTGGACGCGACCTCAAAATCATTCTCAAGACGATAAAAGTGATGATCATGAGCGATGGTGCTCGGTAGCGAAATCTTGGGTTGCGGTCAGAAGAAAACGAACAAAACCACGACTAACCAGAAGAGGAGACAACCGCCAATCACCAGCCTGCGTAGTAACTTAGGTGACGCGGATTCGATCATTTCGATGATGTTGAAACGCAACGTTTTATTCTCGTGAACGAGGGCCATTTGCTATGCTCGACTTTTCTTTTTCATCATTACCACCACGGCTACGCTGAGTACGAATACCTGTCAATAAGGCAGGCTGTGGCGGCGGTTTATCGGCAATATTATGTCTAAAGTGTGTTAGCGTTATGCGTTTAATTGTTTCCATTCCGACTACAAATCGCCCGGATATTGTGGTTCCCACAGTTTTGGACATAGCGCGCCAAAAAAGATTTCCAGACCTCGTGATCGTAGTTGTTGCGCGGGCCGACGATATTGACGCGCATAAAATTGCCAATTTGCCATTCCCAGTTTGCATCGTTCAAAGCGAACGCGGCTGTTGCATTCAACGAAACACAGCCTTGAGCATGCTGCAGGAAGAAGATGTCCTGCTGTATTTGGATGACGATTTTCTAATGGCGCCGGATTATCTGGCCAACCTAGAACATCTGTTCAAGTCTCGGACCGACGTCGTCATGGCGACAGGGACAGTTTTGGCAGATGGAATACATGGCCCGGGAATCAGCCACTTGCGAGGTTTGGAAATGGTCTCGCGAACAGCGCCCACCGTTACTTCTGAAATTACTGACGTCTACAATTGCTATGGCTGCAACATGGCGCTGCGCGCTGCACCAGCTTTGTTGGACAAAATACTCTTTGATACGCGGCTCAAGCTTTACGCTTGGCTTGAGGATGTAGATTTCTCACGCCAGATGTCTGCGCATGGTCGCATCGTTCGATCGAGCAATTTGCGAGGTGTCCATTTAGGAACCAAGGTTGGGCGATCAAGCGGCTTGCGTGTTGGGTACTCGCAAATTGCCAACCCGCTTTATCTGCATAGAAAAGGGACGATGGCGTTTAATCGCGCTCTGAACATCATGTGTAGAAACTTGGCGAGCAACTTTGTCAGGTCTTTCAATTCCGAGCCTGAAATTGATCGGTTGGGGCGCTTGAAAGGAAACCTGCATGCCTTTGGCGACTTGGCGCGCGGCAGGATTAACCCTGAGAAAGTGGCGCGGTTCGAATGACGAACCCAGCTCCAAGTCGCGTGGTGGTACTTAGTGACTTCGCAAAAATTCGCGGAGGGGCTTCCAAGCTTGCGGTTCTTCAGGCCCGGTTGCTTGCGAGACAGGGCATCCCTGTTACATTTTTTTGTGGCGACGATGGGGGGCAGATGCCGACTGGGGTCGAGCTGATATCTATGGGTGGTCAAAGCTTGTTGGATCAGGGTGGACTGTCCGCAGCCGCGTCGGGGCTCTGGAATCGTAGGGTTAGAAGGCGGCTAGCCACTTGGATCAAAAAAAATGACTGCCCGGGCACCATCTACCATGTCCATGGGTATCATCAGACTTTGTCGCCGTCGCTTTTGTGCCCTCTTAAGCCGGTGAGAAGCCGCGCAGTCATGCACGCCCACGACTACTTTCTGAGTTGTCCCAATGGCGCGTTTTTTGATTTTCGCCAGCAAAACACGTGTCCACGCGTTGCGATGTCCGCGTCATGCATACTGCATAACTGTGACAAGCGTAGCTACGGGCAGAAAATCTGGCGGGTGTCACGGCAAGCGCTACAAAACCGAGCGCGACGCAAGTTATTGCCGGACGTCACGACCTTACTAATCCACCCGGGTATGGAACACCGATTGTTTCCGGACGGCACGCCCGGCCCGGTAGTCGCTTTAGCCAATCCGTCAGAACCTCTTTTTCCAGATCCGGTGCCATGCCATCAGAACAGTGAGTTTCTGTACGTTGGCGATCTGCACGAGTACAAAGGGGTCTTCCTATTGGCCGAGGCCGCACGGTGTGCCGGTGTCAAAATGCGGTTTGTGGGCAGTGGTCTGGATCTGGCGAAACTAAAGGTCGACTTTCCCGAACACCGGTTCGATGGTTGGCAAGATCGAACCGGGTTGGAGCGCGCCATGGCCAAAGCCAGGATGCTGGTAGCGCCGACATTGGGTCCCGAACCATTTGGTTTGGCACCGGTCGAAGCTTTGTTATGTGGCGTTCCGGTTCTGGCATCGGATAGCCTGCTAATTAGTCGGGACATTTGCGCTCAAGAGATGGGCGAGAGCTTTGCCGCCGGAGATCGGGATGCGCTGGTTGCAGCATTGGCCGGCCTGTCTGCTGACGATGATTGGGTCGCGCAAATGGCTTCGAATGCCAAAACGGGCGCGCGCCACATCTCATTGTCTTCGCAAGCTTGGTGCGACGCCTTGTTGTCTCTGTACCGCGATATCCTGCAAAGCCCAAGCACAACTCGGGGGACGGAACGTTTGCGTGCCCCTGTGGCCACGTAATGGAGGGACGTTTTGGAAAACACCCGTTGCGATAGATTTGACGCGTGGTGTCGCCTATGTTGGCTGGGTTTGTCATCTGCTTGTCCTGCTGAGAATGGCGGCGGCCAACAATGGCCCAACTTTGACGCCAGAACCGGTGCGTCGGACAGGTTGAGCCAATGACACAGCCAGCCCAAAAAAAAGATACCGTGTTGCGTGGCGGGGTTTGGACCACGGTATCCAAGATTTTTACCCAGTTGACGCAGTTTGCGATCTTCTTGGTGGCCGTACGTATGATGACTCCTGCCGAGTTTGGCGTTTTTGCGTTGGCTGCGGCAATGGTCGTTATCCTGACACAAGTTTCAATGGCAGGATGGTCAGAGTACATCATGCAATGGCATGGGCCCGAGGACCGCATTCGCGAAACTCTCTTTGTGGCAATTCTATGCGGTTTTACGATCGCTGCGATGGGTGTTTTGAGCGGCAGCGCTATCGGGGGCATAGTTTCTGACCCCGTTGCCAAGCCGCTTCTTCAGGTTTTGTCAGTCGGTGTGTTTTTCACTTCGATGGGTGCTGCATACAATGGCGTTTTGGTCCGGCAGGACCGGTTGACGACCGCAGCGCTGATCACGCCGATTGCGGACGTTGCGAACCTGGCCGTCGCGATTTGGGCTTTGTATCAAGGGTTTGGCGTTATGGCGCTGGCATGGGGACGGCTTTGCGGCGCCGTAATCTGGAGCGTCAGTGGTCTGATTGTAAGTAAAACCACACCCGAGATCATGGGGCGTGAAACGCTTACGGATACAGTGGCCTTTTCCAAAAAGATCATAATGACCCGTCTGGTGGTAAATGTTCGTATCTATTTCGCAACCCTGATTATTGGTGGATTTTTGGGCGCAACCTCAGCCGGATATTATCGTGCGGCGCAGCGCATTGTCGCGGCATTTGAAGAAATTGTCAGCGAACCGACCCGTATTCTGTCATGGAATCTCTTCCGCCGCAGCCGTGATGCTTATGGCGATACGTCTAGATTTGGGGCACTTTCGCTGCGCTTCTTTCCCATTCTGTTTTATGGGGCGGTTCCCTTGTTTATCGGTGTGTTCCTCATGGCGGATACGCTGACAGCCGGGATTTTGGGACCCGGTTGGGAGCCCGCAACACCGGTTCTACGTATCCTTGCTGTTGCTGCGCTGATCCGTTGCAGCGGCAATGCCAGCGCCGCGATTTTAACGCTGGCTGGTCAAGTTCAGAAATTACCTTGGATTATGGCGTTGTATTCAGGGATCACGATTGCCGCGATCCTGTCGGCGGCGTCTTTCGGCATAACCGCAATTGCGTTGTCCGAAGTCGTGGCTTCACTCATTGTCTTTTCGATCAACGCAATCATCATGAAGCGTTACGCCGGTATTCACTGGCATATCATCCTCTGCAGGTCTTGGGCAGTGCTACCGGCGCTTGCGTTGGCTTGCATTCCCATTTTCTTCGCAGACAGGCTAAATCTGTTTTCGGAAGCCCACGATCTAGTCCGGTTTGTCTTGATTGGGCTGGGCATGATGGCCTTCGTCATTCCAGCCGTTCTTCTGCTGGATGGATCTTTGCGCAACGCACTGAGAAACAGAGGCTTTTCGGAACATTCAGTGGGGTGAGCAGAGAAGGAGATGCCGCACGGTTTCGTGGCTTACATCCGCAATGCGCAATATACGTCACTTATCAAGTTCCTTCGCGGATCATATCTGCCGCTTTCTCCGCAATCATCACAACCGGGGAGGCCGTATTGCCGGATACGATTTTTGGCATGATAGATGCGTCAACCACCCGTAATCCCGACAGTCCGTGCACCCTGAGATCCGCGCCGACCACAGCAGCTGCATCCGAGCCCATTTTGCAGGTGCCGACAGGGTGGAAAATAGTTGTGGCGATATCACCTACACCTTTCACAAGGTCTTCCTCTGACTCCATCGCCGGGCCGGGCAGGATTTCTTCAGGCTGATAGGGTTTCAGAGCGTTCGCCGTCATAATTTTCCGCGCCTGTCGCACGGATTTCGCTGCAACGCGTTTGTCGTTTTCAGTCGAAAGGTAGTTCAGGCGAATATCAGGCTGTTCTTCGATGTCTTTCGACTGAATATGGCAGGTGCCCACGCTTTCAGGTCGCAAGTTGCAGACCGAGACAGTAATCGCAGGGAAAGGGTGAAGCGGATCACCCAACTTGTCGGTGGACAGCGGCTGCACATGGTATTCCAGGTCGGGTGTGGCCAGATCGGGATTGGATTTTGTGAACATCCCAAATTGGCTGGGGGCCATCGACATTGGCCCTGATTGCGTCAGGCCGTATTGCAATGCAATCTTTGCTTTCCCAAGCAGCGAATTCGCCATCGTGTTCAGGGTTTTTGCGTTCCTGACCTTGAACACAGTGCGGATTTGCAAATGGTCCTGCAGGTTCTCACCCACGCCCGGACTTTCGTGTTGCAAGACGATGCCATGTTCAGACAACACATCGCCCCGGCCCACGCCTGACAATTCCAGAATTTTGGGCGTGTTGATCGCGCCCGCCGCCAGCAAGACCTCGGACCCGGCATAGGCGTCATATTGAACGCCCTTGTGCAGGTAGCGTACGCCCGTCACCTGCCTGCCATCGAACAACAGCGTCTCGGTTTCAGCATGGGTCAGAACGCGCAAGTTGGGCCGTTTCATCGCCGGGCGCAAAAAGCCTTTGGCCGTGTTCCAACGCACACCGTTGCGTTGATTGACCTCGAAAAATCCGGTCCCTTCGTTGCTGCCATTGTTGAAGTCTGCGCGCGGTTGGATGCCAAATTCCTTAGCGCCCTCCTGCACGGCTTTCAGAATGCCCCATTCCAAGCGCTGTTTCGAGACCTTCCATTCCCCTCCGTGCCCATGCATGTCTGCGGGCCCGGCATGGTGATCCTCGGATTTCAGGAAATAGGGCAGCACGTCATCCCAACCCCATCCGGCATTGCCCAGCTGCCGCCAATGATCGTAGTCCGCTGCCTGTCCGCGCATATAGATCATGCCGTTGACCGAGGTGCATCCCCCCAGCACCTTGCCACGCGGATAAACCAGCGAACGACCGTTCAAGCCCGGCTCGGGGGCGGTTTTCATCATCCAGTCCGTGCGCGGGTTGCCAATGCAATAAAGATACCCCACCGGTATATGCACCCAGTGGTAATTGTCTGAGCCGCCGGCCTCGAGCAACAGCACCCGCGTTTTGGGGTTTTCTGTCAGGCGGTTGGCCAGAACGCACCCGGCCGTGCCCGCGCCGACTATGATATAGTCGTAATCCCCATCAAGTTTCCGGACGTTTGTCATGGAGCATTGGTCTTTCTGATTAAAATGCAACAACGAGTTTGCCGATCATGCGGCCAGATTCAATGATCGCGTGGGCTTCTTTGATCGTGTCCACTCAGGACCCAGCAGTCATCGGCGCGAGCTTTACTTTGAAACTTGGGACAGAAAGGTTCCGGACGGAGCCTACCGCTCGTCACTCCGCCGGAAAAAGTCTGGCAAATTCACCGCTCGAATTTTTTCAATCAGGAATCATGCACCCAGACGAAGATCAGAGAGTCCTGAGCCAGGTTTCTACATAGTTTTGAAATTTGACACTCATGCGTTTTGCGAACGAATTAGGGTCTGAGTTGGAAGGACCAACTTTCACTGCCCTGGCTCAATCCACCTTTACAACCATTTTCCCAAAGTTTTCTCCGGCCAGCAGTTGGTTAAATGCAACCGGAGCATTTTCAAGACCTTCAACCACATGCTCTTTATACGTAATTGAGCCGTCCTTCAGCCATCCTGTCATGTCCCGGACAAACTCGGCGTAAACCTCGGGGCCGAAATTGTCGAAAATTATGAAACCCTGCATTTTGACCTTCATCCGCAACAAGGTACCCATGATCACCGGGCCCATATCCGGTCCGTCCGGCAAACCCGGCAAGTTGTACCAGGCCACGACGCCGCAGACCGGAACACGCGCAAACGGATTCAAAAGCGGTAAGACCGCATACAGCACCTTGCCACCGACATTCTCGAAGTAGACATCAATGCCGTCAGGGCACGCGTCGCGCAATTGTCCCGAAAGATCCGCCGCGCGGTGATCCACACAAGCGTCGAACCCAAGGTTCTTTACCACGTGTTCGCATTTTTCCGGGCCACCCGCGATACCCACCACGCGGCACCCTTTTAGCTTTGCGATCTGACCCACGGTTGCGCCCACCGGTCCAGCCGCAGCCGCCACGACAACGGTTTCACCAGGTTTTGGTTCGCCTATCTTCAGCAGCCCCGCATAAGCCGTGTAGCCGGGCATTCCCAGGATACCCAACGCCCAGGACGGATTGTCCGGCGTCTTGCCAAGATTGACGACCTGCTCACCAGTTGAGATCGCATAATCCTGCCAGCCACTCGTGTTTAAAACGTAGTCTCCGGCTTCGTACCCTTCGAGGTTCGATTCCACTACCTGCCCCACAACCTGAGCCGTCATGACCCCACCGATCGGAACCGGTTCAGCGTAGGATTTCGCGTCATTCATACGACCCCGCATGTAAGGGTCCAGAGACAGGTACACCGTGCGCACCAGCATCTCTCCGTTGCCGGGTGTTGGAATGTCTGTGATTTCAAGCCGCAAAGTGTTTTTGTCCGGGCGACCAGTGGGGCGTTCCGCAAGAACTATGCGACGGTTGGTGTCGGATGCTTGGGGCATTGAAATCTCCTAAAAAATGAGAGTGGTGCAACGCAGCCAAGCAAGATTGTCAAAAACTGTCCAGCCCAAAAACCTCGGTTACAAAATGAAGCACGGATTGCGCGAATCCACGCTACCTGTTCAATGCAGCCAAGCGTATCAGAAGGCCGAAGGCGCAAGCCAGCGCCTTCGGCCTCCAAGGGGTGATCACACCCTTTGTAACCTCACTTGATTAATCGAAAACAGATGCGATCTGATCGACGCTCACGCCTTCTTTGATCTCGCGCAGACGGGCATAGATCAGAGCGACTGAAATGCCGCTCAACCCCGCACCAAAAGCTGCAACAACTGAAAAACCTGCCGTCATTGCCCAGCTTCCGACACCTTCAAGCAAACCGGCGGCGAAACTGGCGAGGAAACCACCGATCCCGGCGCAGATACCGATCAGAAGCAAAGCGCCAAAAATTGGCCAGCGGTATCCCTTGGTCAAAGCCGCGCTGCGCCCAAGCCCGCCAAATCCTGCTTTCTCGATCACCACGGCAGGCGCAACCATCGAAAAAACCGCATAAACCCAAAGACCGGGTATGATCAAAGCAAGCGTTGCAAACCCGGTCAGAATTCCTGCGACCGTCGTCAGCACCGCAACCGGGATAGCAGCTTGCAGAGCTGGTGCAAAATAACGACCCACCTGCAGGCGGCGTCCGAGTTTGGCGTCATATGCCAGTTGCACCAGCAGAGCGGTCGTCAGGGCATAGAACACGACCTGCAGCAAAATCGTCAGTACCCAGGTGGTGACGCCGGAAGAGGTGCTGAAATCGGGGTCTGCCGCACCCAACGCCACATCGGCCCCGACCATCATACCCGCAATCACTGAGCTCAATAACGTCGGCACCAGCGCTAGCAGGATGACGGTGATAAAATTTTTGAACAGGATCGAGAAACTCTCGCCCACGATACTCCCGACGCCGAGCGCCTCGCTGCCCGTGTGTTCTGTTGTGCTGGCCACTGTTTTATCCTCAATACTACTCTGTGTTTCGGCTAGTGTATGATGATCATCTAAGGTTGTCTTCAGTATCTTTATGACACCGGTAATTGAGTTTGAGAGCGGCCTTTCCAAGCCAATTTTTGGGCAAAAAAGGGGCGGCTATTGACATGAATTACGAAGAGTTATCGTCGACCGCATAGTGCTTGTCCCTGCGGCGTTCGCCGAACAACTGGCGTTTCTCAAGATGTTCACGCTGCGCATTATAGAACGCCCGGAGGAATTTCAGCCGATCGGCCTCGGGAACTTTGTTCGCGTAGCCGATCTTTTGGCGGATCTTTTCAACCACGCTTTCAATGGTGGCCCTGTCATTCTGAGAGGGACCCGACGCGCGCCTTTTCTCTTGCGCCCGCAAAAGCGTTTCAAGGGTCTGCAATTCGAATGCGCCGTAGTGATCAAGCTGATGCGCCAGAAAGGTAAAACGCGTTTTTGCGGCCGTCTCGCCGACCGGAACCTGAGCCAAATCCGTCAACAGCACCGGCACCGGTAGGTGGATCACATGTGTACCGGCCATCAGATCGCCCAGCCTTTGCCTGTGACGATTGAACAGCGGCACAAATAGCCCCCCCAGTATCCAGGCCAGTGCCAGCCCCGAGGCCACGGGTGATGAGGTATCAAGTGTCAGCAGCAGGGTTGCGGGCAGAAAAATCTCAGCCTCTTTCATAAGGTTCCTGAGCACCAACGCATGCGTGCTAAGCGATCGGCCATCATGTGAGACGACCTTGATCTTCATCAACCGCTTTCCCAATGTCTGACCGTTCCACGCCAGTTCGGCGATGACGTAGTAGGGCACCCGGATCACGAAGAACAGAAGACTGCCGATAGCAAGCAGCGTCGTAGGTGTGCCAATACCCAGGGACATGATCAATATCAGGACTGCGACGGCGGCGATCAGCGTAATGCCCACATCTGTAAGCTGCGCGGCAAGGCGCACCCCTAGCCCGGCCACCTCAAGGTGGATGGGTACACCTTCGGGCGGGATCAGCTCACCCAGCGATGGGGCTGCCGTCTTGTCTTTGCGTCGCCACAGTTTCATCGCCGCACCCTACCGCCCAAGGCAAACCAGGCCAGCCAGCATAGTCCCAGCCCCCAGCCAATCACGTACCTTATGGCTTTGTCCTGGATAAGCTGGCGCCCGAACCCTTCCACAAGGGCAGCGACCACCAACATAAAGGCCGCCACCAGCGCAAGCTTTACGGCATCCCGGCCCGCGTGGCGCAAAGCAGCGCGGCGGCTTCTTTTCCCCGGAAAAAGGATCGCTGCCCCCAGTTGCACCCCACCGCCGCATGCAATGCAGATTGCCGACAGCTCGGTCACCCCGTGGATAGACAACCACCCCCCAAGATCACTGCCCAGACCGCGTTCCACGTGCAGCGCATAAAATGCGCCCAGCGACAGGCCATTAAAGAAGGTCAGCAAGACCGCCGGCGCACACAGGAATACCCCAAGGCCAAACACAAAGATCGCGATGCGCGTGTTGTGCGAGAACAGGAAAGTGGCAAAGGCCCCAAGTCCCGAGGTGCTGGGATCCTGATCATAAATCACTTGCCGCAGCTCTTCGGTAGTAGATGTTGGCCCGCGCCCTCCGGCCAGTTCCGGCGGCATGAAAACATGATACCAAGCCGGGTTTTCCAGAAACATCTGATATCCCGCCAAAACCCCCAGCCCCATACACAGGAAACCAATCAGGATAAACAACCAGGATCGACGTATCGCAATCGGCGCGCCGCTGACAAAAAACTTGCGCACAAGCCCGCCCAGACGCTCCTGAGGGGCATAGACTGACAGATAGGCGCGTGCGGTCAGCGCTTCGAGATAGTCCAGCAGCGCCTTGTCCAACGAAATTTCGCGGGCAATGGCCAGGGATGTGGTCGCATTTCGGTAAAGCGCGGCCAAATCGCGAGCGGCCGCGAAATCCATTCGCTGTAGTCCGACACGCTCGGCCTGGGTGACCAAAGTTTCCAGACGACGCCAGTCGGCTTCTCGCTCTTTCCGGAACCGGGCCGAGCGGATGAGGTCGCTTTCTGCCATCAGATCAACTCCCGCGCCTTGATTTCCAGATAGGTCGAGATCAGCTTGGCAGTCACCGTATCGGGACGCGCATCCAGCACCGTAACCCCCAAACGTGCTAACCTTTCCAACACCAGACGACGTTCGCTGATCGTCTGGTTCGCGGCCACCAGCGTGGCGACCCCATCCAGATCCTTGGGTGCGGATTCCACTAGCGCCTCGACCTCTGGGTCGCGGATGGTGACGAAGACTAGCAGATGACGCTTTGACAGAATGGCGATGTTCTCGATCAGAAGTTCGGCCGAAGTCGTGTCGATGAAATCCGTGAAAATGATGATCAGACTGCGTTTTGGGGTGCGGGCATTCAATTCAGTCAGGGCCAGGGTATGGTTGGTCTCGTGGCCTACATAGGCCAGCTCGCTGGTCCAGCTGCGCAGGCGCGCGAAGGTCTGTCGCCCCGCCCGTGGTGCCACAAAAGATCGCGGACGCACGTCATAGGCGTAGTACCCCACCAGATCACCGCCAATTGCCGCCGCCCAGGCCACGGCCAGCGCGGCAGTAACGGCATGGTCAATCTTGGGCAAACCGGCGATCTCTTCGCGCATCAGATAGCCGTTATCCAGCGCTACGATAACGTGGTGATTGCGCTCGGCCCTTAACTCTTTGGCTACAAGCCCCCGCCGTTTGGCTGAACGTTTCCAGTCGATCGATTTAACGTCCATACCCTGTACGAAATCACGAAGCTGGTGGAATTCGGACCCTTCGCCAATGGCACGGTTTTCCTTCACGCCATAAAGCGTGGACTGCACCGTCGTGGCAATCTCACCCGACTGAATCATCCGGATATTGGGCACCACCCGAACTTCCAGCGCGAAATCCAATCGTGGCACGAAATCAAAAAGCTTCAGGCGTGACGACCAGTGAAGCCAGAGATGTTCGAAAGCCCAGATGCCGCGCCGCACGCCGCGACAGCCAATCTCGGCTGATCCAGTCCCATCCGGTCCGATCTTGAACTCGAGCTCTGTCGCCCCGCTCAATCCTTTTGGCCATTCTAGCCGCGCCTGCAAGTCTTCCGGAGCGTCCGGAACCTGCAATTTTAGCGCCTGTATTTCGCCCACAAAAATCTCGGGCCGCATGTCGAAAACCAATTGCTTTCGACGGCTGAAGGACATCAGCAGATCCGCCGCTGACAAAAGCGCCAACAGGACCCACGGCGCCAGCGCCAATTCACGCAACCCGCCGAAAAATGCAAGTCCCAGAATCGACAACACAAGGGCGACGCAGGCGGCGCTCAGCAATCTGGTAGATGGGCGTATCAGCGGGGAGCCTCGATCTGGTTGAGGATGTTTTCGAGAACCATAGCAGAGTTTCGGCCCTCGATCTCGGCCGAGGCACCCAGAACTACTCGATGGCGTAACGCTGGTACGAAAAGCCGTTTTACGTCGTCCGGGATTGCGAAATCCCGCCCGTTTAACCCCGCCTGTGCCCGCGTAGCCGCTGCCAGTGCATCTGCCGCGCGGGTAGAGGCACCAAAAGCAATCTCGGCGCTTTCCCGTGTCGCCCGGACCAGCCGCAGGATGTAGGCAAGAATATCGTCATCGAGGATAATCCCGTCGATCAGTGCCCGGCATTCCGCCAGGGCGGCCGCATCCAGGGTCTTCGACAGTACATCCGTTTCCATACCGCTTTCGATCGGGGCATTGGCATGCTGGCGCAGGATCGCCATTTCGATTGCCTCGGGCGGGAAGTCGATTTCAAGCTTAAAGAGAAACCGGTCCAACTGCGCCTCTGGTAAGGGGTACGTACCTTGTTGCTCGATCGGGTTTTGGGTAGCGACTACAATGAATTCACGGCCCAAGGAGTGATCATTGCCATCAATGCTGACCATCCGTTCGTTCATCGCCTGCAAGAGCGCAGCCTGCGTTTTGGGAGGCGCTCGGTTAATCTCATCCGCCAGAAGCACCTGGGTAAAGACCGGGCCGCGCGTCAGGACGAAATCATTGGTCTGAAAATTGAAGATCGAAGTGCCCAGTACGTCTCCTGGCATCAGATCGGGGGTGAACTGGATACGCCCGAATTCCAGATCCAGTGCAGCGGCAAAACTGCGCGCCAACAGGGTCTTGGCGGTGCCCGGCGGCCCCTCAAGCAAGACATGGCCACGCGCAAAAAGCGAGACCAAAAGCAGTTCGACCACATCCTCCTGCCCCAGCACCGTCTTCCCGATCTCGGCACGCAGCGCGTCCGAGCGCGCGCGCAATGTTTCAAGTGTCATTCGTTATCTGCTCCAATAGCGCTTCAAGTTCGTCCACATGGTGCATTGCCTCTGCCGGTGGGATCCGATGTGGAAGGTTCCGGATATCCCTCAACACTGTTTCCAGGTCGCGAGAGAGATCCGGATTGTGCCGCGCCACATAGCCCAAAAAGACCTTGGGTTCAGCATAGTGATGGGCAAGCGCCGGGCCAAACAAAGCCGACGCAGATGCCGCTAGCCGGGCCTTTGCGTATTCACCGGCCAAAGCCCCGTCTTGATCCGAAAGCCGCATCAGACGTGCCCGTGCTCGCACCGCCAGCGATTTTGCGCCTGTGTTGACACCGTCCTCAACCTGCACCGGGCCAAAACGCTGCCATGAGCGCCAGATAAACAGAGCCAACACCAATACCCCGCTCAGCCAGAGCGTCAGAAAAGGCGGGCCAAAAAATCGCTTCAGATCGGCCCAGCTACGTTCATAACGCACGGTTTCTTCGGGGTCCGAGAGCCAGACCTCGCGGCTGTAGTCGATCATCACGTTGCGCTCGTCGGCGAGCGCGCTCAGAAGATTGCGGGCGACAATGGCATTATCGCCCAAGCGCAGCCCATGGTTGTTCAACAAATCGGGGTCCGACAGGACCAACGCCCGTGCGCCCCCCGCACCGACCGCCAGCGGGCATTCCGCCAGAAGCATCGCATCCGAGTTACCAATCAGCGGAGAGCAATCAGCCCCGGTGAACAGTTGTGCCGCATAGATCTGAGCCGATTGCCGAACGTCTTCGCCATCAAAATAGTCGAAATCCGTAAAAGGCGTGCGCGCATATTCGATCCGAGCACCCCTTTGACCGGTCAGCTGTTGCAGCAGTGTTTCGATCTGTTGCTGCCGACTTATCAAGACCGGATGTGCCCGACCGGTTAGCCGCATCCCGCTGCGCCATTTGGGCAAGATCACTAGGGTCTGTACCCGACTGGCCTTTTCCAGCACCGCATCAAGCCGCAGATCGTATTCATCCTGCTGTAACAGCAGTTCTTCTTTTGTGCGCGGATGAACCCGATCCTCATCCAGCACAGTGTCAAATAGCGGCAGCACCAACAGGCCAATGGTATCCTGATCGACCTGCCAGCCCCCCAGAAAGCTCTGCGCACTTACCTCATTCGTGTTTAGCCAGATCCGCAGGCCGTCAAACCCCGTCGGAGAACTTCTCAGCACCTGCTGGCGTTGTGATATAACGTAAAAGATCGTGAACAGCAGCAACGCGACGAAACCCAGAATAATCAGGGTTTCAATTCTGGGGCCGCGCCTTTTTTCTTCGGTCGCTGAGGAGTTCATTTGGGGACCTCAGTCAACAGCGGGCGGATATCCGCGACATGGGCCTGAAAGTCATCCTCGCTTACGTCCCGCCCCCCAAAATGCACCCGTTCGCTTGCCAGAACCAAATTGCGTAGGGCGCCAAGACACCGTTGGTCCTCTGGCAAGTGGCGCAACGCGTCGCGCGCGGTCCAGCTGCGCTGCAGCAGCACCCCATTGGCTTTGATCGCCGCGCCCAGGGCAGCCTGCGCCAACCGGATCAAAGCTTCGCGCCGGTCCGCTATGCGCAGGATCGCATTCAAGCTGCCCGGAGTGGGCGGCGTTCCTAACCCCGCACGCGGCACCCGTCCGTCACGCCCGCTTTCCGTATTCTCTCGCTCGCGCCCGATTGTGACGGCAAAGCCGCTGCCGTAGCGGACAAAGACAAAAGCGATCATCATCAGGATCGCGGCGGAAATAAGCAGTGTCGCGAAATTCACATCGCCGCCCACCGACCATTGGTTTGAACTAGAGGGTGGTCGCGGCTCTTGCGTTGTCTGCATTGGGGGCGGAGGGCTTGCCGGGTCGAAGTAGGCCACATCTGCATCGACACGGCTTAATCTTATCGCCTTCAGAAAGGCTTCGCCACTTTCGCCGATCTCAACGGGGTTTTCGGTAGCCTCTAGGGCGGCTGTCAAATGCGGCACAAAGAAAATGCTGGTTAAGTAAATCAATCGCAAATAACGGCTCATGTGCATATCGATAGTAGAATGCCAGCCGGCACGCAATCTTAAGTTGTTAACTGATCTCGCTTGGTTTTGGCACAAGATCTCTGTGTCAGCGTGTAGCGTTTCAATGCAGCTTTAAGGTGAGGCATATGCCTTCATCGTACACCGCTAAAACCGCGACGTGAGTCAGTGTTTGCCTATAGGACCTTCTGGGTCAAACTAAGTACCGCTTACGCACCAATCTGGAACCAGGAAAACCGCAGATCGCGGCGCACCGTCCACGACAGGTGCCTCAATGCCAACCTGGGAAGAAACGTTCAACAAACATGATTTTGGGAATGGTCTTGAGAAATTGATTGGTTACTCAGGTCGCGCCGCAAAGAAACAAACACGTCGTAGTTTAGCCAAGTTTCCCGAGTAAGCCCCACCTATGAATTGGTTTATACTAATAGCTCATCGTTTATTGCTGAGAATTGTCATCGCGATCACCACTTTGACAGTCGCACTGTCAGTGTCGTATCTGGTGCAACAGCTTGATTGGAATACCAGATCCGATCTGGGCATTGTTCCATACTTCACGATTGCCGGCCTTGTCGCCATCCTCGCATTGTTGAGCGTACCCGGATTGAACGAAAAGATCGTCGCGCCCTATAAGGCCCGACATATCTTAATTCAGGTTGCAGTATGCCTGTTCGGCGGTGTCATGATCACTTTGACAGGGGTGGTCGCATTTAACGCACCCTTGGTGGCTTGGCTGGCTCCAGCCCACATGGCAGCGGTTCTCGCATTGGGATGTGGAGCTTTGTACATCTGTCTGGGCATTATGGGCAGCCTTCATGCGCTCTGGCCGATGCCTGATGAAGATGTATCCGACGATTTAACCGCGCTGCGCAAAGTTCATTTTTCTGCCCGCGCACTCGCTTCTGTTTTTGCATTTACCACCAGTGGAATAATCTTGGGGTCAATCTTTGTTCTAAATAGCCCGACAACACCGATTACGGTAAAATGTTCCATCGTCATGTGGTTTTTTGCAGTTGTACTTGGTTCATCGCGGCTTAGCGTGGCAGATTTTGGGAAACCCGTCAGAACTTGGAATATTGTTCTGCAGTTCTTTGTCGTTGTAACAGCGATCTTCATCATAAAGCTCACCACTCGGGCATTGGTCTTTCACACACATCTGTTCGAACGTTTGTCAGAAATTGACGCCGTATACCCAAGGCTTGAAAATCTGCTGATGCTGCCATTTATTGTTTTCGGACTGACAAGCATCGCTCTTATGCTGGCGCGTGAAAAAGAAACTAGCGATGACGTGGCCAAAGTCTTCGCTTAGTTTTGGTCCTGTATTTCGGCCGCGAGTCCTGACCAATAATGTATCCCAGACTTGGCACCCAAGTCCTTGACCGTGCGCGAAACAAGCGCGTGGACTTCGGTTACATCCCAGAAAGCCCTGCATTCGTGTTCAATAAAAACTGGCGGAAAATCGGGCTGCTGGCCGCCCCAATACCGCGGGCGTTTTTTCCAACCGCAGCGGCTTCGACAACTGGTGGGATCAATCCGCGTTTGTCTTGATTAACCAGATAGCGGCGCACGCGTGAGACCAGTTCTTCCCGCACATTCGTCGGAAACGCGCCGTCTATGAAAATGGCCTCAAAGTCGATGACAGCACAAATTGAAAGCGCGGCCTTGGCCAATTCCTGTGCAGTCGTGCCAATCCATGGTTCGACATACCTGGAAATGCTGCTCCAATCCTGTGGCGATTTCCAAAGAATACCCGGATCAACACCCGCTTCGATCAGCCTGTCCTCAAGCAAAAACAGCGAAGCGCTATCGATCAATTGCTGGCTTTCGCCCAATGGCCCTGTGGTGCGCATCGCACCCAACGCGCCAGCATTGCCCTGATTGCCTTCGAACACAGTGCCATTCAATGCAACCCCGCCGCCGATCATCGAACCGATGAAGAAGTAGAAATAATCGCGATATTCAGCCCCTCGGCCATAGAGGTGCTCGGCGTGGCAAGCGGCTGTTGCGTCATTGACGACAAATACCGGTAGGTCGCTGAACTTGGCAACCTCGGAGAAGAAGTTCACGTTTTTCCAAGAGCTGAATTTCTTGGCTGCCAGCCCCGACAAATCATGCCATTTCCAAAGCTCGAATGGAGTTCCAATACCAATCCCGCAGACACGATCGCGAAGTTTCTGGGGCTCATGGGCCAGAAGCGTTTCCAAACCTGTTTCCAGAAACCCGAACACGGCCTCGGGCAGCGGATAATCGTAGGTCGTTGAAATCTGTTGGCGGGGCTTGCCGGTGAAGTCGATCAAGAGCAGATCGGCGCTGCGCCGACCGATCTTCATCCCGACTGACAGGATGCCTTCCGGGTTGAGCTCCATGGGAACCGACGGTTTACCAACCCTTCCACGCAGAGGAGTTCCACGCTTGAGAATCTCGTCCTTTTCGAGCTTGCGCAAAATGATTGATACGGTCTGTGGGGACAGGCCCGTCAGCCGTGCGACATCTGCACCTGCTGTCGGTCCATGTCGTTGTAAAACCGTCAAAATCAGACGTTCATTATGATCGCGAACACCGCTTTGGCTTACCCCGCCGGTCAGTATTTTTAGCGCCTCTTTCTCCATAACCCTGAACATAACCACCTTGTTTTCTTATGAAAAGGCGCTCGGGCAAATTAATAAATAAACTTTATTTATTTATTGACAGGCAGGCCAGAATCACAGTTTCTTGAACAGGACCTTCATTAAGGGATGGAGGCGAGTCTTGCCGGCGCGCCGCGCGGGGCCACAACAATTTTCTGGGAGGAGAATATGAGAAGTCTACTCAAGCTAGCCGCATCTGCGACCGTTCTCACGTTTGGTGCTGCATCTGCTCACGCTGCCGGGGAAACCGTCTGCCTGATCACTAAGACCGATACCAACCCCTTCTTTGTGAAAATGAAAGAAGGTGCGACAGCCAAGGCCGAAGAGCTTGGCATGACGCTTAAAGCTTTTGCCGGTAAAATCGATGGTGACCACGAGACCCAGGTTCAGGCCATTGAAACCTGCATCCTCGACGGTGCAAAAGG
The DNA here is from genome assembly GCF_059610545.1 of Ruegeria sp. CDSC068. Classification (NCBI taxonomy): domain Bacteria; kingdom Pseudomonadati; phylum Pseudomonadota; class Alphaproteobacteria; order Rhodobacterales; family Roseobacteraceae; genus Ruegeria; species Ruegeria sp. CDSC068. The sequence continues at coordinate 18,548 of NZ_JBXWNV010000015.1, read as the reverse complement.
AATTCTGCTTACGGCATCCGACACAAGTTCAATCGTACCCGCCGTTAAACAAGCGCGAGACGCCGGTGTGTTGGTAATCGCGCTGGACACACCCCTTAGCCCGATTGATTCAGCCGACGCCACATTTGCGACGGACAACTACAAGGCCGGGTTGCTTATCGGACAATGGGCAAAGGCCAAGATGGGCGATGCTGCCGCGGACGCAAAGATCGCGACGCTAGACTTGAATGTCAGCCAACCAACTGTGGACGTTTTGCGCAACCAAGGATTCCTTGAGGGCTTTGGCGTGGAGCTGGCGGATCCCAATGTTATTGGCGACGAAACGGATGCACGTCTGGTCGGCAGTGACGTGACCGACGGCAACGAGGAAGGTGGGCGCCGTGCCATGGAGAACCTTCTGGCCAAGGATTCAGCGATCAACGTAGTTCACACGATCAATGAACCCGCAGCGGCGGGCGCGTACGAGGCTTTGAAATCCATCGGACGTGAAAATGACGTGCTGATCGTTTCGGTCGACGGCGGCTGCCCCGGCGTACAGAACGTACAGGCCGGAGTCATCGGGGCCACAAGCCAGCAATACCCGCTTTTGATGGCGTCATTGGGGGTTGAGGCCGTCAAAAAATGGGCCGACGAAGGGACGAAGCCGGAAAATACACCCGGAAAAGACTTCTACGACACCGGTGTTGCTCTAATCACCGATCAACCCGTTGACGGCGTGGAGTCAATTTCGGTCGCAGAAGGTTTGGAGCTCTGCTGGGGTTAAACGCAGACCTATCAGGTGAGGCGCGCAAGGGCGCCTTACCATTCCTTTCACCAGCAAACTGAAACTTCCTGTAAGCTGATTTCGTGGTCACGAAGCCAGCCACGAAAAGGGGGAGATATGTCCGAAGCGAACCAAAGCGCCCAAGAATTTGAAACTGCCACCAGTCGAACCGACACTGTGGCAGAGTTTGACGATCCTCGGCGTGGTGTGCTGGGCAAGCTTCAGCATCTGCTTCACGTCAACCCGTCCCTCGTACCTCTGATCGTTCTGGTCGGAGCGATTTTGATCTTTGGCCTGCTTTTGGGGTCAAAATTCTTTTCACCCTTCGCAATGACCCTGATCCTGCAACAAGTTCAGATCGTCGGTATCGTGGCCGCCGCACAGAGCCTCGTCATTCTGACCGCAGGCATTGATTTGAGTGTGGGCGCGATCATGGTTTTTTCTTCTGTTATCATGGGACAATTCTCGTTCCGATACGGCATACCGGTGCCTATCGCAGTCATGTGCGGACTTGGCGTCGGAACCCTGATCGGTGCTCTCAACGGCTGGCTTGTCAGCCGCGTCAAACTTCCCCCATTCATCGTCACGCTTGGAATGTGGCAGATCATTCTCGCAACAAATTTCCTGTATTCCGCAAACGAGACGATACGCAGCCAGGATATCGAGGCAAACGCCCCATTTCTGCAATTTTTCGGCACCAAATTCAGCATCGGCGGTGCAACATTCACTGTTGGCGTCCTATTCATGCTCGTCCTGATCTTTGTATTGGCCTACGCGCTTAAACACACAGCCTGGGGGCGACACGTCTATGCTGTGGGCGACGATCCGGAAGCAGCCGAGCTATCCGGCGTTAACGTCCACAGAACACTCATGTCTGTTTACATGCTATCCGGTTTGATCTGTGCCTTTGCCGGCTGGGCTTTGATCGGCCGCATCGGGTCAGTCTCACCAACATCTGGCCAATTGGCCAATATCGAAAGCATCACAGCGGTCGTGATCGGCGGCATCTCCCTTTTCGGCGGGCGCGGATCCATTCTGGGGTCGCTGTTTGGCGCACTGATCGTCGGCGTGTTCACCTTAGGTCTGAGGCTGTTGGGCGCGGATGCGCAGTGGACCTTCCTTCTTATCGGACTTCTCATCATCGCAGCGGTCGCGGTCGACCAGTGGATCAGAAAGGTATCGGGCTAATGTCAGACACTACCCCAGTCGTCCAGGGCCGTGGGATCGTCAAACGCTATGGACATGTGACCGCCATAGACCATTCCGATTTTGAACTGCGTCAGGGTGAAATACTCGCGGTTATCGGTGACAACGGTGCAGGCAAATCATCCATCGTCAAAGCCATCTGCGGCGCCACGATCCCGGATGAGGGCGATATTCTGATCGAAGGGAAGAAGGTGAACTTCACCTCACCGATCGACGCCCGGAACATGGGGATTGAGATCGTTTATCAGCAACTTGCCATGTCTCCTGCCCTGTCGATTGCGGACAACATGTTCATGGGGCGTGAGATCCGGAAATCGGGGTTCATGGGCAAGTATCTACGTCAGCTTGACCGCCCCGCGATGGAAAAGTTCGCCCGTGAAAAACTGACCGAACTTGGCCTGATGACCGTTCAATCCATCAATCAGACGGTCGAGACTCTGTCTGGTGGACAGCGCCAAGGTGTGGCCGTTGCCCGCGCCGCAGCCTTTGCGACCAAGTTCATTATCATGGATGAACCGACGGCTGCGTTGGGGGTGAAGGAGAGCCGGAAAGTTCTCGAACTTATTCAGGATGTGCGGGCACGTGGCATTCCGATCATACTAATCAGCCACAACATGCCGCACGTCTTCGAAGTCGCTGATCGCATCCATGTGCACCGGCTGGGCAAAAGGCTCTGCACGATTGATCCCAAGGACTACACGATGTCCGACGCCGTGGCTTTCATGACCGGAGCCAAAGAACCACCGGAGGAGGACGCCGCTTAAACGAACGCGACGCAATGCGCGTTTGTGAAATGAAAGTCTGTAACAATTCATGAGAATTTCACACTCAAGCGTCGCTTCGGAACACTTGCTTGCCTGGGAAGTAGTGTTGTTACATCAACTTCTGGCCCACGAAGATACCCGAAACTCACGTTGACCAAAACAGATCTATGCAATTTTTCAGAGTAGACATTGTTTCACTGCACAGCTGCCCCGGTGGCGATTAATCTCGTGTATTACCAAATCTTCAGCAGAATTTCATTTATTGCTTGGTTACTTTGGTCACGATAGGTCAGCAGGCACCAAAAAAATCACTTAATACTCCGTTGAATAGTCCGGCTTTTTCCAGATGTGTCGCATGTGCAGATTCTGGTATCACCGCAAGATTGGCGTTTGGAATGGACTGCCACAGTTTTTCAGTCTGGCTCCATGGGTAGGTACGATCACGATCCCCCCAAAGAACCAGCGTTTTGGCCTGGATCGCCGACAGGCTTTCAGCACCGCTCCAGGAATGCATCGCATCCAAACCCGTGAGTATGGCTTTCAGGCTGCTTTGCTCCGCTATCGCGGCACAATCTTCATAGGTCACAGCCCGTTCCCGCTCGAGAAACCAGGTTGCAGCAATCCGTCGGGCCGTCGCTTGCGGTCCATCGGCGCAGGCGCGCGTTTTTGAAGTATCAATGGTTTCAAACCGCCCAGGCAGCACACCCACAGAACCCGTGCCATAAAGAACCAAACGGTCCACACGCTCGGGTGCGCGGGCAATCATTTCCTGTACGACCATTCCGCCCATCGAGTGCCCAACCAGGTGAAATTTCTCGATGCCACGCATCTTCAACTCATTCAGCGCCCAATCAGCAAAACCCAAGATGCTGCTGAGGGCATCAAGCTGCGCATTTTCACCAAACCCTGGCAAGTCCAGCGTGACGACATCGTAACCTGCCAACGCATCGACCTGCCCTTGCCATTGCCGACTGCCGCCCAGGAACCCATGGACAAATACAACGGGTGTCATTTCCGGCCGCCCTGCACAATCCGATCTAGGATCATGGCACAGAAAAGGATTGAGAATCCTGCAAGGATACCTTGGCCAACATTCGCGTACTGCAACGCTTCCAGAACGTCCTCACCCAGCCCTTTAGCACCGATCAACGAAGCCACGACAACCATTGCCAGTGACAGCATGATTGTCTGGTTGATACCGGCCCGAATAGACGGGCTTGCCAGCGGTAGGTCAACTTTGGTCAGCAGATACCACTTATTGGCGCCAAAGCTGATCGCCGCTTCGCGCACGCTTTCGGGCACACCGCGCAAGCCCAGAACGGTCAGGCGCACCACTGGCGTGCCGCCGAAGATCATGGTGACCACGACCGCCGCCGGCTTGCCGACACCAAAGAACGCGATCACGGGGACCATGAAGACAAAGGCCGGCATGGTTTGCATGAAATCCATGATCGGCTGGATGAACGCATAGAACCGTGGGCGACGTGCAGCAAACATGCCCAGCGGAATACCAATGACAATAGACAAACACGCCGCTGTCCCCAACAAGGCCAGCGTGGTCATGGCACCTTCCCAGAAACCCAAGAGGCCCATATAGGCCAGAAATGCGCCTGAATAGATCGCCGTGCTAATGCCAGCGGTCAGCCAGGTCAGCAGAATGATCAGGCTCGCGATCACGATCCATGGCGTCTGGACCAGTATGACTTCTAGCGCATCCAGCAAAGTGCGGATTCCGAATGTCAGCCCGTCAAAAAAAGCCTCGCTGTTGCGTACGCACCAGGCGATGAAATCTTCCACCCACGTGATACTGGTCAGGCGGATGTTTGGGTCTGTCGGGAAATGGCTAAGCAGCGAAAAGCGCCCGGGGAAACTGTAGTGCATCATCGCTGCGGCGACGATCAGCGCCATGAAGATCGCGCTGAACACAATCTGCGATACCGGCATGGCCGAGCGTATCGAACGGTCTGATAACCATTCCGAGAAACGTGCCTCAAGCGCCCAGTTCGCCACCTGAGACTGTATCAGTTTGACGATGATCAGTATGATCAGGCCGGTCAGAATGATGTAAGGACCTTCAGCGGCCATCGCCTCGGCCTCGGCACGGATACCCCCTATGTTTTCTTCAAGCGAGTCCACCGTTCGCTGATAGACATCGATCTTGTCCGAGTTGTTTTCGATAGCCGCCGCCAATTGCTGACGACGCAGTTCAAGCGTCCCTTCAATCGATGCAATACGCTCCATTGCCTCGGCTGCCAGATCGCCGAACAGTCCTCGCGCAATCTGCACAAATGCTATTGTTTCGAGGATCAGAAATGGTAACGCCCATGACCACAGACCCCGCGCGCCGAACCAGACCGGGCCAAACAATCCGGCCATCAGATTGAAAGTTGGCGTAAAGCGGGACGACGCACCAATCTTGTCGAAATTACGGATGTAGTAGTCAGGGCTGGTGCGCACAAAGGTGCGAATGTTTTCACGCCGCTCTTCGGCATAGGCAAGAGCCGCTTCGCTTTCGGTATCTTCCAGCGGGTTCAACTCAGAAATGCTCATGACACTTCGGTCCCTTCGATCACGGTGCGCAACAGATCGGCACGGGTTATGACGCCAACATCCACGCCGCCGTCCTCCACAAGAATTGCGCTGCTGTTGTCGATTGCCAGATTTATCAGCGTGCTCAGATTTTCGCCTTCATTCACGCGCGGGGCATCCGCCGATAGCGGCCCATGGGCCGCAATATGTTCTGGAATTGGCCGCATGACCGCATGGGCGCGCACCACTTTGAGGCGTGAAATACCCGCAACGAAATCAGCCACATAGTCATCAGCGGGGTTCATGACGATGTCTTCGGCTGTTCCGATCTGCACCACCTTTCCGTCGCGCATGATCGCGATCCGATTGCCGATGCGGACCGCCTCATCCAGATCGTGTGTAATGAAGATCGTGGTCTTTTTCAGGATCTTGCTCAGGCGGATAAATTCATCCTGCAATTGCCGCCGGATCAAAGGATCAAGGGCCGAGAACGGCTCGTCCATCAAAAGAACATCCGGGTTGGCTGCCAGCGCGCGAGCCAGGCCCACACGTTGTTGCATGCCACCGGACAGCTCGTGTGCGAACTTTGAACCCCAGGCACCCAGTTCGACAATATCGAGAATAGCAGCAGCCTGACGCATGCGTTCATTCTTGCTGACCTGCCGGATTTCCAGTGGCATTGCCACGTTATCCAACACCGACCGATGCGGCATCAGCGCAAAGTTCTGAAACACCATACCGATTTTGTTGTTGCGAAACTGCTGAAGCTCTTTTGGCCCCAAGGCCATGACATCGGTGCCTTCGATTTCGATCTTACCTGCAGTGGGCTCCAGCAGTCGGTTGAAATGGCGGACCAGAGTGGATTTCCCGCTACCTGACAGACCCATGATGCAAAAAATCTCTCCCCGGTTTACCGAAAGGCTGACATCAGCGACGCCGACAACACAGTTGTATTCGGCCAGCACTTGGGACTTGTCCAACCCACGATCGCGGATCGCCTGCAGCGCCACCTCGGGCCTGCCGCCGAATATCTTCCAGACATTCGAGATTTCAATAACGGTATCGTCGCTCATGTGTCCCCCAGAGAACTGTGCTTGGGTGGCGCCAACAATTGGCGCCACCCTTTTTTCTGGAAGTGGGATCAGAGACCCAGCCAGGCGTCCACGCGATCCGGGTTCGCCTCGACCCATTCGCGGGCAACTTCTGCCGGATCACGACCTTTACCGCTGATTTCATAGGCAAAACCGCTAACATCATCCGCCGTCAGGGCGAAATTCGCAAAAAAGTCAGCAACTGCCGGAGAACGGTCCGGCAATGTGTTGGACCACGCGATCTGAACGTTCTTAAGCGCGTCTTTGGTCGCAACGCTGGATTTGCTGTACCAATCCGGATCGTCCGAGGGCTGAACCATCACGTATTTTGCCGGGTCGAAAGTCGGCTCGCTCAGCATTTGAACGTCGAACATGTACCAGACCGCATGTGGCTTGTAGCAGTAGAAGGCATAGCCTTCGCCTTTGGCGATGCTATCCTTGATCCGCGCGGTCTTCACGCTTTCCTCAGCGCGGACCGGTTCGATGAAATCAAGCAGACCGTAGTCGCGGGTTTTGACTTCGTTCACATTGGCCGAAGCCCAACCCGGCGCTCCGATCCACATTTCACCCTTTCCGTTGCCATCACTGTCCATCAGCGCGGCAACATCGGGGCGGCCTAAATCCGCAATATCGGTTATGTTGTTGGCTTCACCAAAATCCTTGCTAACGCAGAAACCCTGATTGCCTTCATAGGGGTTCGACGACAGAGTTACTGTGCCCGCTTCGTCTACATATTTCTTGGTAAAGCTTTCCTGGTTGGGCAGCCAAACATCGGGGTGCACGTCGATATCGCCCTTACCCTGATCCATCGCCTGAAAAATCGTGGCGTTGTTGCCGGGCACATATTCAACTTTGCCGCCGATACGCATTTCCACCACCGCACCCAGCACGTGTGCAATGGCCTGCGCCCCGGTCCAGGATGGCACACCTATTTTGACCTCTTCGGCTGCGAAAGCCGGTATCGCATAAATGCTGACCGCGGCTGCGATTCCCAGCGTTTTCAGATTGGTTCTCATGGTTTTCTCCTCTGTTGAAATGCGCCGTGTTTCGGCGTCGTTTTTTCCGTCGTTCGACTTTCCTATTGCGCAATAGGGTCGAGCCAATATCTCTTTGGCTGCAACATCGGACGGAAGGAAAAAAAAGAAGACCAACCGCCAGACCCTGCCCTGAAGTCTAGATCAAGAGCTTTTCTCAGAGCCAATTCAAACATTTCATCAAACTATTCAATCTTTGCATAGTTTGCGTTATGCTGGCCTAGCACGTCTGTTGACATGTTGGAGCACACATTGGACCTGAATTGGCTACGTGACTTTGAATGTCTTGCCCGGACCTTGAATTTCACCCGCGCATCCGACGAAAGAAACATCACGCAATCCGCATTCAGCCGTAGAATCAAAGCTTTGGAAAGTTGGGTTGGATTGCCCCTGGTCAACCGAGCGACTTACCCTGTTCAGCTGACAGAGGCCGGACAACAGTTCCTGCCTGTTGCTCTGGCGGCCATGTCTCAGTTATCGGAATCGCGCCAATCGTTACGGGATGCCGATCGCGGCGATAGCCGGTTCATCAGGTTTTCGGTTCTTCACACCATAGCCGTTAATTTTCTGGCAACCCGGATAGACGAGTTGCAGAGGCAAATCCCCGAATTACGCACACGTGTCTTGTCTGATTCCTTAAGCACATGTTGTGATCTTTTGATCGAAGGCGCGGTGGATATCCTGCTTTGTTATTATCATCATTCAGTCTCGCCAATGATTGATGAGGCCGCATTTGAACGTAAGGATCTGGTAAAGGATCGTCTGGTGCCGGTGGCGGCTGTTGAACCAGCGCGCACTATGGGATGGGATCTTGCACGACAGGACGGCCCGCCAATCCCCTATCTCGCCTATGACCGGTCTTCGTTTCTGGGAATGGTCGTAGAAAACACCATTGATCGGAAATCCCTGAATACCGAGACGATCTATGTCGACAGCCTTGTCGAGACCATTAAGCGGCGATTGATGACAGGAAGCGGCGTTGCCTGGATGCCCGAAACGGCAATTACAGCAGAACTTGATCAAGGCTTGCTAGTGCCAGTCGGTGATGATGCGTGGAGCGCGACGTTGACAATTTCAGCCTTTTCCAATCCATCCGGCTTTGATCAAATCGCGCTCCAGCTTTGGGAACGTTTGTGACGTCAATCTTCCAAAGCGAGCTGCTACTGTGCGCGGCGCAGTTCTCTAGTCTGCGTCGCTAAGATAGCCTATTTGAGAAAACTCAATGATCGCGTGGACCAGCAAATCAATCGTGTCCGCTGCTTTGACCTCATCCGCGACGCCATCGGCAATAAGCGAGAATTCTGAGCAGGCGACAAGTTGCAGATCTGCCCCCGCTTTGGCCAATGCAATTGAGGCCGTTCGCAGTGTTTCACGCGCGTCATCACTTGGACCGTCGACCTTAATTCTGCGGATCGCCGTCAGCAGCCTGTCACTATCCGTTGGCCAGACAATCGATAGCCCGCGGGTTTGCAATGCCGTTTCGAAAAGGCGGGTACGGCGCACTGCGGGTGAGGCGAGCACGCCAACGCATCCACCGGCCCCCAGTTCACTGACAGCATGATCCGCAGCCAGTTTCACCATATTCAACAAAGGAACGGTCACTGCATCCGTGATCGCGTCGGCGTAGTGATGCGCCGTGTTGCAGGGCATTGCCAGCGCAGCGGCGCCAGCGCCCTGAAGACGGCGTGCCATTGCGGCAAGCGTCGGTCCCGGGTCTTCGCCCTTCCCCTCAATCAGATGATCAATCCGCGACGGCACCTGCGGGTTCATATCAATCAGAAGCGGGATGTGATCGCGGTCATCACTTACTGGCACGGCCTCCACCAGCTTACGCTGGAGGAGGATGGTGGCCTCGGGACCCATGCCACCTAGAATGCCAATTGGGCGCAATGTCATTGCTCAGACATTCACCCATCGGTTTTTGTGGTCGAATGCAAAATCATAACCACCAAGGGCCGCAGCACCTCCAGTGTGCAGGAAAACGATCCGCTGGTCATTGAATTCACCCTTGCGGGCCAGGTCGATTAAGCCCGCTGCGCCCTTGGCAGAGTAGCAGGGGTCCAGAAGAATGCCCTCAAGCTCGGCAAACATCTCAATCGCCTCGATGCCGCTTTCGGTCGGAAGGCCATAGCCCTCGCCCACATAGTTGGTATTGGCCATCACGTCCTCGCGCTTTACCACGCCTGAGCAACCCAGCTTTTCGGCTGTTTTGCAGGCGAGGTCATAAACCATCTGTTCCTGCTTTGGTTGAGGCGCTCTTGTACCGATACCCAGCACCGGTACCTGCGCATTCATGGCGCACATTCCTGTCACCAACCCAGCCTGCGTTCCCGACGAACCTGTTGCGTGTACCAGCCGATCAATTCGCAAACCACTGTCATTGGCTTGCCCCAAAAGTTCAAAGGCTGCGTTCACATAGCCAAGTGCCCCGGTCGGGTTAGATCCACCGCCGGGAATAACATAGACATTACGGCCCTCTGTCCGTTTTTTCTCGGCGGCCTTTTCCATTTCGCCCGCCATGTCGTGACCACCGGGAAATTTTTCGGTTGTTGCGCCGTGCAAATGATCCAACAGCACGTTCCCGTTCGTGTTGTAGTTTCCGTCCTGATATCCGGTGCGATCTTCCAGAAGGATATGGCAATCAAGTCCCAGCTTGGCGGCAAAGGCTGCGGTTTGACGACCGTGGTTAGTTTGCGTGGCTCCTTGCGTCATAACCATATCCGCGCCCTGCGCTTCCGCCTCGGCCATTAGGAATTCCAGCTTGCGGGTCTTGTTGCCGCCTGTTGACATGCCGGTGCAATCGTCGCGCTTGATCCATATCTCGACACCCAGTTCTTTCGACAACCGTTTCATCGGTTCAAGCGGTGTCGGAAGATGAGCCAGGTGAAGGCGGGGGAAGCGGGCGAGATGCATAACATGGCTCCTAATATTGGTTTCCGTCAATTTACTATGTGAGATACGGCTCCGCTAATTCGAAATGTGGCTTCTATGTTGCAAAGTTTGCATATTACTGAGCATTGCAGTAACTGGTTCACATGCGTTTGGAATGGATCGATGATATATTGGCCGTGTTGGACAGCGGATCTCTGGCCCGCGCTGCGGACAAGCGGTTGCTGACCCAATCTGCCTTTACCCGTCGGGTACGGCTTATCGAAGACAGTATCGGTGCGACCCTATTTGATCGCCGTCGCAAACCCGTATCTCTGATGCCGGGTGTACAGGCTTTGGAGCCTGAGCTGCGTGAGCTGAGTACGCGGCTGCACAAACTACGTCATACTTTGAAAACAGCGAGTGATAGGGCCAACAAGTCTCTGTCTCTTGTGTGCCAACATGCTCTCACGACAACCGTTTCGCCAAAAGTAGTCCGCACCTTGACCGAAAATGACGCTATCTCGGTTCGAGTCCGATCGGGAAATCAGGACGAATGTCTGTTGCAGCTGATCTCAAAAGAGGTCGATTTCGCGATCATGTACACTATTTCGGATGGCAGTGCGCGAGATCTCGAAAATGCGTTTGAGGCCAAGACGATTGGCAGAGATATTCTTATCCCGGTTTGCGCGCCTGCAATGCGTGAGGAATTGGTTGGCGAGACCGTTCCCGCGATAGTCTACCCGCCTGATGTCTTCCTTGGGCAAGTGTTTTCCCGATTGGTCGCGCCGCGATTGCCTGAGCATATTACAATCACCTCCAGAGCAGAGACCGCACTGACGCTCGCGATGCTACAATATGCCCTGGATGGAATCGGCGTTGCGTGGTTGCCCTATTCTTTGGCCGCCAGTCCGCTTGCAGAGGGGCAGCTTGTACGCGTTGACGATGCTCTGCCTGCACAAGAACTTACAATCAGAATGGTCCGATTGGCTGCAGTGCAGTCAGAATTCAGTGAGCAAGTATGGCAACGTCTTGCCGGGCAATTGCAGAGCATTTGATCATCACAAGATCGAAGAAATGATGTGACAGACTTCATCTGAGCGCTGATATTGACCGACGACGCATTCATGATGTTGCGCAAGGGCACCCTCTTGTAACACGGTACTTGGTCGACCTCATTTTGGGTCGCCTACGCGCTTCTGGCCAAAGCTACCTTGGGCGTTTCATGAGATAGCTGAACGTCCAGTCCAATCCGGTTTGTACATTTAAGTACAAGTGGAGCGGGTGTTCATCCTTGCTGCAATGAGCAGGTTTTTCTATTTTGTCTCGACACATCACCTACGAGCCTAATCTGAAGAAGATTTGGCTGAATAGTAATAAGCGATGGCTTGCGCCCGGTTTCTAACTGACAGTTTTTCATAGATATTCGAGAGGTGGAATTTCACGGTATTGGTGGAAATCTGTAACTCTTTCGACAGTTCCCGGTTGGACATTCCCTTCGACAGTGCCTCAAGGATAGCCCGCTCTTTGCGCGACAAGGTCTGAAGAGGGCTATGTTGCACCGTGCGTACATCGATAAATGGGAAAACCATCTTACCTTTGGCAACATCAACGCATGTCTCCAGCAGGCCTTCAACCTCACCGGAACGAGGTGCAAACCCTGCGGCGCCTGCTTGCATGGCCAGCCGAGGGACATCACCTGCCTCATCACCATAGACCACAAAACGCGGTGCATTTTCCTGTTCGCGCAGCACTTCGATCAGTTTGGCTGCACCCAAAGCTGGCAGTTCCCAGGACACTACGCAGACCTTTACCGGCACACGCATGACTGCCCCAAGGAAACCTTCGGCAGTTGCAGATGTCGCCACCAACGAGAATCGTTTGTCTCTCTCAAAGATTTCGGACATCGCCGAGAGGACGAGAGAATTGTTGTTGGCGAGCATGATGTCGATCGGAGGGGGCGTTGTGTCGAGCATTGATTTTCCACCTAATTTACCCAAGAACTACCATGTTGGGTAGGTAAGTTTCCGGTATACATCGGTATATTTGCCAGAATGGGTAGGTTTTTTCCCACCCAAATAGCTACCCTAAAGCAGTAGTAAGTTACGTTGCGCCCTAACGCAAGGATCGGCTTTTCTTTTCGGTAACGCGACAGACGGGGCGCATTACGGACCCCGTCGCCGAGGAGGATCGCCAATGACGTTTCAAATCTACCCGACGCTCGAAATTCCGGAAACACTGGCTGCGGGACCCGGACCAGGCAATACCGATGCCCGCGTTCTGCATGCCTTTGCAAATGCGGGTGTTGCGGATCACATGCAGGGTGACGTCCTGCGCGGCATGATCGAATGCAAGCACATGCTGCGCAAAATCTGGGGCACCGACAATACCTATACCTTCGCGGTTGCTGGCACCGGTTGGAGCGCGCTGGACACTATGTTCTCGGCCGTTATGCCTGGCGACAAGGTGGTTGCGTTCACCAATGGCACCTTTTCCGGCATTGACGCGCTGACCCTTCGGATTAAGGCAGCCACACCTGAAGAACATGCCGCCAATCCACTTGATCCCATTGCGGCCAGCGTCACCGTGATCGAAATTCCGCATGGCCAGCCCGTGACCGGTGAGATGGTCGAGGTCGCATTGGCCGAACACAAGCCGAAATGGGCTTTCATGGCACATTGGGAAACCGGTTCCGGCCGTGTCAACGATGTACAGGGATTCTCGGATGCGTGTGAAAATCATGGCACCATGGGTCTGATTGATGCCGTGTCTTCGCTGGGTGTTGCAGACTTTCGTATCGACGATTTCCCCGGCATCGCAGGCTGGGCTTCGTGCCCGCAAAAAGGCCTATGCTGCCTGCCCCTGACCTATGCGCCGGTCAGCTTCACCAACGCCTTTATCGAGGCGCTGAAGACAACCGGTGCTTACTCTTACGTCCACAATCCGATTTTCGAGGCCCGCCATTGGGGCATTGTCGACGGTCAGGATGTTGAGAAAGGCACCTATCACCGGACCCATTCGGGCTATGCCGTCGCCGCGTTCCATGAATCTCTGCGTCTGACCTTGCAGGAAGGACTGGCTAAACGCGCGCATTCCTACAAAACGCATGAGGCCGTCCTGCGTGACGCCGTCACCGCGATGGGCTGCGATGTCACTTCGGACATGCCAAGCCTCGTAGTGCTGAACCTGCCCACAGAACTGGCTGGCCGCGAAATGGAATTGGTACAGAACTGCCGCGCGCGTGGCTTTGGCATCTGGCCGACACTCAGCGCCCCGGTACAGGTGCGCATCGGCATCCTGAACCAACTGAACCACCAATCGATCAGCCGCATCGTAAAACTGTTTGGCGAGGCGATCCGCGAGCTGGGTGGCACAGTGGATTTTGAAGCCATCGAAGCGCTGCTGGAAAGCCGCTACGGCACGTCGATCGCGGCCTGACCGCACTGCATGAACGGGAGGAAGATTGCAGATGGATATTCACGAATATCAGGCGAAAGAGGTTCTTTCGAATTTTGGCGTCGCCGTACCTTCGGGTGCGCTGGCCTACAGTCCCGAACAAGCGGCATATCGGGCGCGCGAGCTAGGGGGCGATCGTTGGATCGTGAAGGCTCAAGTCCATGCCGGAGGCCGAGGAAAAGCCGGAGGTGTCAAACTGTGCAACACCGAGAACGAAATCCATGAAGCCTGTGACGAGATGTTCGGACGTAGGTTGGTTACGCATCAAACCGGTCCCGAAGGCAAGGGCATCTACCGTGTCTACGTTGAATCCGCCGTGCCGATTGATCGCGAGATTTATCTGGGCTTCGTGCTGGATCGCTCCAGCCAGCGGGTGATGATCGTGGCCTCGTCGGAAGGCGGCATGGAGATCGAAGATATCTCGGCCGAACGCCCCGACAGCATCGTGCGATCGATCGTCGAACCAGCCGTGGGCCTGCAGGAATTCCAGGCGCGCGAAATCGCATTTCAACTGGGTTTTGAGGCGAAATTGGTGCAGCAAATGGTGCGCACGCTACAGGGCTGCTACGCCGCCTTCAGCAATCTGGACGCCACCATGGTCGAGATCAACCCGCTGGTCATCACCGGTGACGATCGGGTTCTGGCGTTGGATGCCAAGATGAGCTTTGACGACAACGCATTGTTCCGGCATCCGCAGATCTCAGAGTTACGCGACAAAAGCCAGGAAGACCCACGCGAAAGTCGCGCTGCGGATCGCGGCCTGTCTTATGTCGGTCTTGACGGCAATATCGGCTGTATCGTGAACGGCGCCGGTCTGGCCATGGCCACGATGGATACGATCAAGTTGGCGGGGGGCGAACCTGCGAACTTTCTGGACATCGGCGGTGGCGCCTCACCCGAACGTGTGGCCAAGGCCTTTCGTCTGGTCCTGTCAGACAAGAACGTGCAGGCGGTGCTGGTCAACATATTCGCCGGGATCAATCGCTGTGACTGGGTCGCAGAGGGCGTCGTTCAGGCGCTACGCGAACTTGAGCTTGAAATCCCTGTCATCGTGCGGCTGGCCGGCACCAATGTCGCGGAAGGTCAGAAAATTCTGGCCAAATCCGGATTGCCGATCATCCGCGCCACCACCCTGATGGAAGCCGCCGAACGCGCTGTTGGCGCGTGGCAAAACGATCTGACCCAAAACACCAAGATGAGGGCTGTCTAATGAGCATTCTTCTGGACCGCGACAGTCGTGTTATCGTTCAGGGCATTACCGGACGGATGGCACGGTTCCATACCAAGGACATGCTGGACTACGGCACTAATGTCGTCGGCGGCGTTGTCCCCGGCAAGGGCGGCGAGACCGTCGAGGGCGTGCCGGTCTTTGACACCGTCAAACAGGCCGTTGAGGCGACCGGTGCCGATGCCAGCCTTGTTTTCGTGCCGCCACCATTTGCCGCCGATTCCATTATGGAGGCCGCAGATTCGGGTATCCGCTATTGCGTCTGTATCACCGACGGTATCCCGGCGCAGGACATGATCCGGGTCAAGCGGTACATGTACCGCTATCCCAAAGACAAGCGCATGGTGCTGACCGGGCCCAACTGCGCGGGCACCATCAGCCCCGGCAAGGCTCTGCTGGGGATCATGCCAGGCCACATCTATCTGCCCGGAAATGTCGGCATCATCGGTCGATCCGGCACGCTCGGCTATGAGGCCGCAGCCCAACTGAAAGAACACGGCATCGGCGTTTCAACTAGCGTCGGGATCGGCGGCGACCCGATCAACGGGTCTTCGTTCCGCGATATCCTTGAGCGGTTCGAACAGGACAGGGACACTGAAGTCATTGCCATGATCGGCGAGATCGGCGGCCCGCAGGAAGCCGAGGCCGCAGAATACATCCGCGACAACATAACCAAGCCCGTCGTCGCCTATGTTGCAGGTCTGACCGCGCCCAAAGGTCGGACTATGGGTCATGCTGGTGCGATCATCTCGGCCTTTGGCGAAAGTGCCTCGGAGAAGGTCGAAATCTTGTCGGCGGCGGGGGTGACCGTTGCTGAAAACCCGGCTGTGATTGGAAAGACCATTGCCCGCGTCATGGGAAAGGCTGCGTGATGACCAAACCTTCAGTCCTTGTCACCCGTCGCTGGCCCGCCGCCGTCGAGGCGCGACTGGCCGAAGACTACAACACTGTACTCAATACCGGGGATACTCCGATGTCCCCGGCTGAAATCCGCGACGCCCTGAAACACTATGATGCGGTGCTGCCCACCGTTACCGATACGCTCAGCGCCGAGGCGCTGGACGTCCCCGCAGCACAGACCAAAATTCTGGCCAATTACGGAGTCGGATACAGCCACATTTGCGAGCCCTCAGCCCGCGAGCTTGGCATGACCGTGACAAACACGCCTGACGTTCTGTCTGAATGTACCGCCGATATCGCGATGACATTGCTGCTGATGGTAGCGCGCCGCGCTGGCGAAGGCGAACGCGAGCTGCGCGCCGGAAACTGGACCGGTTGGCGGCCCACGCATCTGGTCGGCACCAAGGTCAGCGGTAAGACCCTGGGCATCATCGGCTATGGCCGCATCGGGCAGGAAATGGCCCGCCGCGCCCATCACGGCTTTGGTATGGACGTCGTTATTTTCAATCGCAGCCAGGTGGCGCCCGACGTTTTGGCCAAGTGCAATGCCACTCAGGTGGATACTGTCGATGAGCTGTTGCCGCAATGCGACTTCGTCTCGCTGCACTGCCCCGGAGGGGCCGCAAACCGGCACCTGATCAACGGTCGACGACTCGACTTGATGAAACCCGACGCCTTCCTGATCAACACCGCGCGCGGCGAGGTCATCGACGAGCACGCCCTGATCCAAGCCCTGATGTTCGACACAATTGGCGGCGCGGCGCTGGATGTTTTTGACGGCGAGCCCCGCATTAGCTCGGACCTGCTGCAATGTGACAACCTCGTCATGCTGCCACATCTCGGAAGCGCGACTAAAGAAGCACGCGAAGCTATGGGGTTCCGCGTCATTGAAAACCTCAATGATTTCTTCAATGGCAAAAATCCAAGAGACAAAGTGATCTGATGCAAGCGTTGGCTCAGGATACCCAGCCGTCGCTTCCACCGTCCGCGTACGCGGACGGTCTTCGGACTGAATTGCGCACGCTATGGCGAAACATCCTTTTGAAAAGGGCGCCACATGTCGCTTCTTGGGCCGAAGCCAAGCCGCTGCCCCCCATTCCAACTGGCCAGGCCGCAATCCCGTATTTGCAGGCCCTGTCGATCTGGTTTCAGCTTTTGCGCATCATCGACGAAAACGCAGATGTGCGGGATCGTCGACAAATCGAAACCCAAAAAGGTGCCCAAGCGGTTGAAGGTGGATTTGCCGAAGTGTTGTCGGACCTTAATCTTAGTGTTGGGGAAACCGAAAAGTTGGCAGGTAGTTTAATGACTGGCCCCACGCTAACGGCTCATCCGACCGAAGCCAAACGCGTCACCGTTCTTGAAATTCACCGCCGGATTTATCGTATCCTGGTCAGCCTCGAATCTCAGCGCTGGACGCCAATTGAACGTTCAACATTGTTGAATGATCTGGAAGGCGAGATCGACCTACTATGGATGACCGGAGAATTACGCTTGTCACGTCCCAGTTTACGTGACGAGATCGAATGGGGTTTGCAATTTTTCCGCGACGCAATATTCGATGCTGTACCACAGGTCATCGACCGGTTCGATCACGCCTGTATGCAGGTTTTGGGTAAGACTTTAAATGTGACGCCCAACGTCCGATTTCATAGCTGGATTGGCGGTGACCGGGACGGCAACCCGAATGTAACCTCTGAGATGACCAAACTGGCTCTGCAACGTGGGCGCGAGACAGCGATTGATCTCTACTGTCAGGCTCTTGATAAAGCCGCGCAAAAACTGAGCATTAGCGCCCTGATCCTACCACTGCCCGAACCTCACGGTGAACGGTTGCAGGCAATTATCAACCGCGCACCCAAGAATGACCGCAACCCGAACGAACCGTTTCGGCAGGCCCTGAATGCCGTCCGCCAAAGACTGACAAGTGCCGGTTATCAGCATATCTCGCAGTTCGAGTGTGATCTCGACGCGCTTGATGAGGCGCTTTGTGCAGTAAACGCCGATATTCTAACAAGGCGGCATATCCGACCTCTTCGCCGGGCGGCAACCGTATTCGGGTTGCGTACCACAACCTTGGACATACGGCAGAATTCGACTGTGACGACTAGCGTTCTGGCAGAAATCTGGTCTGCATTCGAACCTGCGCCCAAATACGGAACACCCAAATGGTCGACCCGTCTGCGCACCGAGTTGGCAGACCAGAACCTGCAGTATCCTCAGCGTGACGGGTTGAGTGATCAGGCGCAGGAATTGCTAGCCTTACTAGCCCTTATGCACGCTGTTCGAACAGGGCCGGATCCCAAAGCTGTCGGACCATTCATCTTGTCGATGACACGCTCGGCAGACGACATCCTGGGTGTCTATCTTCTCGCCCGCTATGCCGGGTTCGGATCAGAGACACTTGATATTTCTGTGGTGCCGCTGTTCGAGACGATCGGTGATCTGCGCAACGCCTCAGCAATTCTGCTGGATGTTCTGGATGTTCCGCTTGCCCGCCGCAGCCTTAAGTCAGGTGGCAATGTGATCGAGGTGATGTTGGGATACTCCGACAGCGGCAAAGATGGTGGATATTTCTGTTCAACCTGGGAACTGGACCGTGCGCAGCGCCGGATCGTTACAGCACTTGCGTCGCAGGGATTTAGTGCCGCGTTTTTTCACGGACGTGGTGGTTCTGTCAGCCGGGGCGGTGCCCCCACAGGCCGGGCA
>NZ_JBXWNV010000014.1:0-69942 GCF_059610545.1 Ruegeria sp. CDSC068 | reverse complement strand
GTCGTCACACTCCGTTCTTCGCGAACTACCGTCCTCAGTTCTACTTCCGTACAACTGACGTGACCGGCACCGTGACCCTGGCAGCTGGCACCGAGATGGTTATGCCCGGCGACAACGTGTCGTTCGAGGTTGAACTGATCGCACCGATCGCGATGGAAAACGGCCTGCGTTTCGCCATCCGCGAAGGCGGCCGCACCGTCGGCGCCGGCGTCGTGTCGAAAATCGTCGAGTAAGGCGCGCTTGTCGCGCCTGGTTGCGGCAGGCTATTTTCCTCAGGGAAATCTGCCGAGAGCAACACGGTGAGAAACCAAAGAAGGCCGCTCCGTCCGGGGCGGCCTTTTTTTCATTTTGCGGTTTCTGAACCACGTTTGTCCGCAACGCAAACTGTCCGAATTTTCCCTTCTGTTGCTGAACCGCGCAGAGTTTGAAACAACCGTCCGATAAGACGGTCTGGTTAATTCCCCTGCGGCTCAGACACCGACCCAGAACCAGTCGTTCATTCCGAGTTGTAGTATTTCCGAAGAAGTGCTTTTTAGAAAACCGCCGCCAACAAAACAGGCGTTGGCCCACAAGGAGTACTTTGAAATGGACGAAACCGTACAAAGGCTGTCCAGACGTTTGAAACGACGCGGATACCAGGTTTTGCCAAACAAGGAAACGGGCGATTATATTAGCAGTCTCGGTTTCCAGGTCCAGACGGTATTTGATGTTGGTGTTGCCGGCGGCACAGCGCATTTGTATGCGGCGTTTCCGGATTCAAAATTTGTTTTGATCGAGCCGATTGCAGACTATGAAACAAAGCTACGAAGAAAATGGGCGGACATAATCAATTTTGATTTTCACGCCTGCGGTGTTGGGGCGGAAAACGGGCAGACAACGCTACGTATCCCAACGGTCGGTGCCCGATCATTGGGAACGCGCGCGACTATGCTTGAGTTCGATGATTCTGCTACGGCGCACATATCGAAAATCGAAGAAAGACAGGTGCCCGTGAAAACACTTGACGAGATCGCTTCGACCTACAAAGGACCTTTCGGCCTTAAGATTGATACCGAAGGTTTCGAAATCGAAGTAATTCGGGGTGCGTCGGAAATGCTGAAAAACTGCGCATTCGTCTTGGCCGAGGTTTCAACACGCCGTCGTTATCAAGGCGGCTACAAGTTTAGCGATTTTGTCTCGGTTATGGCAGGTCAGGGGTTTGAACTGCACGATTTCATCAGACCGCCGTCGCCGCAGGCAACCGATTGCGACGCGATTTTTGCACCTTTTAACAGCCCTTTGTTTGACTTTCGGGATTTGAAGTTGTCGCGCATTGCAGCGAAGGGCGTAAAGCCTTAGGAGGAAGTCGTTCTTTCCTTCTAGATACGTACGCCCATGGGCACGGGTAGTTCCGGTTTCGCCGCGATAATACTTGGTTGATGCGGCGTGGTGGGTTCGAGATGTTTGGCGGCAGTCAAATCCAGAATTAGTAAGCCTGAAAAACCCCTTGCCAACCCCACCACACCCCTGTATTCCGCGCGAGTTCTCTACAAGAACATCAAGGCGGGGTGATTCCCGCCTTTTGGGTTCGAAGAGGGTTGGCGATGCGCGCTTGTCCTCCTCTCAACCTCAACGCCTGATAAAAGGCTGTTATTATGCAAAGCCAAAACATCCGTATTCGGCTGAAGGCATTTGACTATCGCGTTCTGGATGCCAGCACGCAAGAGATCGTCAACACTGCCAAGCGGACCGGCGCGAACGTGCGCGGCCCGATCCCGCTGCCGAACAAGATCGAGAAGTTCACGGTTCTCCGTGGCCCTCACGTTGACAAGAAATCCCGCGACCAGTTCGAGATCCGCACGCACAAGCGTCTGCTCGACATCGTTGATCCGACCCCCCAGACCGTTGACGCGCTGATGAAGCTCGACCTCGCCGCTGGTGTGGACGTCGAGATCAAGCTGCAGTCGTAAGATCGGAGGGTATAGATTATGCGCTCTGGTATTATCGCAAAAAAAGTAGGCATGACCCGCCTGTTCATGGAAGACGGCAAGCAGATCCCTGTGACCGTTCTTCACCTGGACGGCCTGCAGGTCGTTGCACAGCGTACCGCTGACAAAGACGGCTACACCGCCGTTCAGCTGGGCGCTGGTGCTGCCAAGGCAAAACGCACCTCGAAGGCCATGCGCGGTCACTATGCCGCTGCAAAGGTCGAGCCTAAGCGTAAGCTAGCCGAGTTCCGCGTCTCCGAAGATGGCCTGATCGAAGTGGGCGCCGAGATTTCGGCAGAACACTTCCTGGAAGGTCAGAAGGTTGACGTTTCGGGTACTTCGATAGGTAAAGGCTTTGCCGGTGCAATGAAGCGCCACAACTTCGGTGGTCTTCGCGCCTCGCACGGTGTTTCGATCAGCCACCGTTCGCACGGTTCGACTGGCCAATGTCAGGATCCGGGCAAGGTTTTCAAAGGCAAGAAGATGGCCGGTCACATGGGTGCTGCCCGTGTAACCACCCAGAATCTGGAAGTCGTCAAAACTGACGCCGACCGTGGTCTGGTCTTCATCAAAGGCGCCGTTCCCGGACCGAAATCGGGCTGGGTTACCGTCAAGGACGCCGTCAAGAAGAAAGCACCGGAAGGCCTGCCTTTCCCGGCAGCCGTAAAAGGTGCTGCAACTGAAGCACCTGCGGAAGAAGCTCCCGCGGAAGGTGGTGAAGCATGAAACTTGATGTAATCAAACTGGACGGCGGTAAAGCCGGCAACATCGAGCTGGACGCCGACCTGTTCGGCCTCGAGCCGCGCGCGGACATCCTGCACCGTGTGGTCCGTTGGCAGCGCAACAACGCGCAGGCTGGCACCCACAAGGTCAAGACCCGTTCGGAAGTGTCCTACTCGACCAAGAAGATCTATCGCCAAAAAGGCACCGGTGGCGCACGCCACGGCGCTCGCTCGGCACCGATCTTCCGGGGTGGTGGCGTTTACAAAGGTCCGGTCGTGCGTTCGCATGGTCATGACCTGCCGAAGAAGTTCCGTAAACTCGGTCTGCGCCACGCGCTGTCTGCCAAAATGGCAGCTGGTGAACTGGTTGTGATCGAAAACGCCGAAGCCGAAGGCAAGACCGCTGCACTGGCCAAACAGGTTGCAAACCTGGGCTGGAAACGCGCTCTTGTCATCGACGGGGCGACCGTGAACGAAGGTTTCCTGAAGGCGTCGCGCAACATCGAAGGTCTGGACATCCTGCCGTCGATGGGTGCAAACGTTTATGACATCCTCAAGCGTGACACTCTGGTGCTCACCAAAGCGGCTGTCGAAGCACTGGAGGCTCGTCTGAAATGAGCGCGAAGGCAGAACACTACGACGTGATCCGCAAGCCGATCATCACTGAAAAGTCGACCATGGCGTCTGAGAACGGCGCGATTGTCTTTGAAGTGGCGATCGACAGCAACAAACCGCAGATCAAAGAAGCGGTTGAATCGCTGTTTGGTGTCAAGGTGAAGGCGGTCAACACCACCATCACCAAAGGCAAAGTCAAGCGGTTCCGCGGCCAATTAGGCAAGCGGAAAGACGTCAAAAAAGCATATGTGACCCTGGAAGAGGGTAACACCATCGACGTAAGCACCGGTCTCTGATCGGACTCGTCTTTGGAAAAAAACAAAGGGCCCCTGCTGAAGCAGGGGCCTTTTTTGTTGGCGCAGCTCGTTTGGTCGCGTTGAACTTGGCCCGGACCTATGCACAGTGACCTCTAGGCAGTGAGACGGGTGATATGCAGGCTGAACAGCAGGTTCGCGATTTCGGGAAAACCCGGGATGGTCAGATCGTCAAAAGCATCGATATCGGGCAGGGGACGCTTTCTGCGCGTATCCTGACCTATGGCGCAACGCTGCAGGATCTGCGTTTGCAGGGTTTTGAGCATCCTCTGATATTGGGGTGGCCAGAGATTGCAGGCTATGAAGACAGCACTGCTTACCTAGGAGCCATGGTGGGCCGTTGTGCCAATCGGATCGCGCGCGCGTCATACAGTTTGGATGGTGCAAACTACCAGCTGGATCGCAATTATTTGGGCACTCATACGTTGCACGGCGGAACGCAAGGTATGGATTGTTTGGTCTGGGAAATTTCCAGCGTTACACCGGGCGCGGTCACTTTGCAGCTGACCCTGCCTGATGGCCATATGGGCTTTGGCGGCGACTTGGAAGTGACGGTGACCTTCCGAGTCGAGGTGGAGGCTACATTGAGTATCGAAATGGAAGCGCGGACAACGTCGGCAAGCCTCTGCAATCTGACCCCGCATATCTACTTCAACCTCGACGGCGGCGCAGACATCCGCCAGCACGAACTAATGGTGCGCGCAGAACACTACACCCCTGTTGACGGGGACCTCATTCCCACAGGCGAAGCGCTTAGCGTTGAGGGCACGCCCTTTGATCTGCGGTCACCGCGACCATTGGGGGGCTGGGCATATGATCACAATTTCTGCATGTCCGATCAGCGTCTGCCTTGTCGTCCTGTGGCGACGCTGACCGGATCGTCCTCAGGTCTTTCGATGCATCTAGAGACGACCGAGCCGGGTTTGCAGGTCTATTCTGGTGCGTCTTTTGATGAAGGTCCACGCATTGGCTTGGGTGGCCAACCCTACGGCCCTTATTCGGGCGTCGCTTTGGAACCACAGGTCTGGCCGGATTCAATCAACCAGCAAGGGTTTCCAAGTGCGGTATTGCGCAAGGGTCAAACCTATCGCCATGTTTCGCGATACGTGTTTCAGAGCGAGGATTAAGGTCAGGCGGTTCCATGGCCAGTTGGGTCGCCGGAAAAGGGAAAAAAGCACTTTTTGATCTAGGCAGAGGGTTACACTATCGATGTGAGCACCTATCTCTGATCGGATCCGCCTACGGATAAGCGTGAGGGTCGCCGCGAAAGCGGAGGTTTTCTTGAGCAACAACACCAGAGAAAATGAGCGCGACACATTCGCCTCAGCCAGAATTCGCTTGCTATGCCGGATCGGTAGTCTATGCGGTTTCTACAAACATAAGTGACATGGCAGGCGCATGACAAAACCCTATCTCTCGACCCCGGACAAACCGGATGTGACCGCCGCGCGGGATTGGGTTACGACACTTGCCAAATACCGCGAGCCAAACCAGTGGCGCAGCTCCTTTGAGCTGGGTGTCAGTATTATCCCTTTCTTCTTGCTATGGGCGCTGTCCTGGATGTCGCTTTCGGTCAGCTATTGGTTGGCTTTTGCGATTGCCGTTCTCAACGCGGCCTTCCTGCTGCGCTTGTTTGCGATCCAGCATGATTGTGGGCACGGAGCGTTCTTCAAGAACCGGTCGGTCAGCGACTGGGTTGGGCGGGTCATTGGTGTATTGACCCTGACGCCTTATGACGTTTGGCGCCGCACGCATTCCAACCATCACAACAGCTCGGGGAATTTGGACAAACGGGGAATGGGCGATATCCACACTTTGACAGTCACCGAGTACCGGTCAAAGACGCCCATGAACCGGTTCTGGTATCGGGTTTATCGCAACCCCATTACACTGTTTGTCCTTGGCCCCGGCTATCTGTTTCTGTTCCAGAACCGCCTCCCGCTGGGTTTGACGGGCAGCGTCAGGTTTTGGGTCAGCGCGATGAGCACCAACCTTGCCATTCTGGCTGCGCTCGTGGCCGTATACTATTTTGGCGGCCTGATGCCGGTGCTGCTGATCTTTCTGCCCTCAACCCTGATTGCCGCGACCGCGGGCGTGTGGCTGTTTTACGTACAACACCAGTTCGAGGATACGCATTGGGACGCTGATAAGGACTGGCAACTGCATGAGGCTGCCTTGCACGGCAGCTCGCATTACATCCTGCCATCCGTGCTGCAGTGGTTCAGCGCCAATATCGGCATTCACCACGTGCACCACCTGTACAGCCGCATCCCGTTCTATCGCCTGACCGAAGTGCTGCGCGACCATGATGAGCTGGCCAACAGCAACAAGATGACCATCCGTGAGAGCCTCGCCAACGCGCGGTTGCATCTGTGGGACGAAAATAATCGCCGTTTGTTGTCCTTCGCCGAGGCGCGCGCGTTGTATGGGTGAGGGGTGTTCCGCTGGGTGGAGCACAACGGGAAAGACGTCAAGAAATAGCATGTGTCCCTGGAAGAGGGTAACACCTTCGACGTGCCCACCGGCCTCTGATCGGAGCTGCCCTTGGGAAATGACGAAAGCCCCCCACGCAATCGGGAGTTTTTATTATTTGAATCTCTGTTCTGAACCTGCTCTGTCAGATTGGCCCTGAGAAGCTGCCGTTGCTTCGACTGCGCAGAGCAGATAGGCATACACGTATGAAACATGTCCCCAAAGAAACAACAGATGAGGCCCTTATTCAGGAGTTCCTGGATAAAGGAGGCAAAGTCAGCGTCGGCAAGACCAAACCCGCGCCTGCAGAGCTGGGTTTGAGCAAGAATGTCTGGAACGCCAAGCTGACCAAAGAAGAGAAGGCCGCGCGCGACAAGAAGTGATTGTGCGAGGCCGGTTGGGCAAGCGGAAAGACTTCAAATAGATATGTGCCCCTCGAAGAGGGGAGCACACATCGACGTGTCCAGCGGTCTCAGGTCGAATTCGTTTTGGGAGCGACAAAGGCCCCAGCGCTAGCAGGGGCCTTACTTTGTGAGGATTGGTACCAAGCTGTTTTTGGCACGCTGATCGTGTTTAGTAGAGGTCGCCGTCCGAAGCCTGCAGGATGTTGACCACGCCTTCGTCGATCATCTCTTGCAGAACGCTGAGCCGGTCAAAGTCTTCAGGGCTGTTGTAGTTCTGAACATGAACCATGACGATTCCTTTGACGCCGCTGTCATCTTGTAACTTCTTCATGTCGCTGGGGAACATGTGGTAGGCGCCGATGACCTTCACTTTTTCTTCCTCGGAGTCACCGCCCCAAGGTGCGTACTTGATATTCTTGCGGGTAATGCCCTCGATAAATAGCAAGTCAGCATCTTTGGCTGCATTCACCAGGCCTTCCGAGTAGTGCCCGTCGCCGCCAAAGACGAGAACACGGCCGTCGGGTTTGGTCGTAAACCTGTAGGCGTGGGTATTCTCTAAAAAACCGTGCGCTGTCGGGAAGGCTTCGACCAGAACATTGTCATCTTCGAAAATCTTACGTCCGTTGACGTCAACATGTGGCCAGACCGGCACCCCAACTGCGGTTGCGCCGTCAAATTTTTGCACTGTCGATCCTTGTGCCATTTCGTTGCGGTCAATGCGCCATGCGTCGTTGATGCTGGCCATCATCTCGTCGACACCGGCGGGGCCGTAAACTTTCTTGTCGACGACGGCCAGGTTCGACCCGAATTTGAACGGATTCAAAATGAAAGACGGCAATCCAACGGTATGATCTTCGTGCAGGTGGGTCAGGAACATGTATTTGATGTTCGGGACGTTCATGATCGTTGCCAGATCCATTGCGTCCTGAGACTGAACCGATTTACCCAGCGCGCGCCACCAGCCTTCACCAGCGTCAATGAAATAGGGATAGTCGTTTACGATTACCGCCAGAGCCGGGCCATAACGATAGGGGTTGGGATTCGGGTCGCCGCTTCCCATGACCAGAACTTTGGACGGCTTGTCGGTCGGCGAACGATCTAGTGGCCCTCGGTTCTCAAATATTGGCCAGTTTCCGGGCGAACTGAAGGCCGTCTTCATATTCTTCATTTGCGTGAACGGCACGTTGAGATGGTTCTGCTCTGTTGTTGCAGCACCGGCCGCAAGATTTTCTTCCCAGGTTTGCGCAGTTGCAGTTGTTGCAATGACGCAAGCTGTCGCGAGCGTTGCTGATAAAAGTTTCTTAGGCATCGTACATCCCCCTTTAGGTCTGAAAACCCTATCCATTCGAATATGTATATTGGGTACCTTATGGTATGTTCCATACCTAATAGTCTGTAAAGTACTTTTTGGTACGTATGTCTTGACGGAACGCAATTTTGGCTTAAAAACAAGGCATGCGCGACACTCAAAAATCACCGCCTCTTCCTCGATATGACCGCGAAAGATGGTTAGAAACAGCCCTTAGTGTCCTTGCAACTGAGGGAGGTGCGCGGCTGCGAATCGACTCTCTCGTCAAAAACCTTGGCGTGACGAAGGGCAGTTTTTATCACCACTTCAAAAACCGTGATGAGTTTGTTCGGGCGCTGATCGACTACTGGTCCAAGGAGTTTACGGAGTCGGTCATCAACGATGTCAATTCGTCCGAGGCTTCACCGTCAGAGCGCCTGTTGTCGTTAACGCAATATGTAGAGTCAGAACGACTCGATCAATTTGATATCGCTTTCCGATCCTGGGCAGCTCAGGACCCCGTCGTGGCCGAAGCCCTGAAAGAAGTCGACCGCAGGCGATATGAGTTTGTGAAGGGGGTTTTCGAGGCTATTGGATTTGAGGGTGCCGAGCTGGAAATGCGGGTCAGGTTGTTTCTTGTATTTGTAAGCGCGCGCCGGTCTGTGTACACGCCACAAAGTGCGTACGATTCAGCGAGCGAAACACTCCTGAGGCATGAATTCCTCACTAAAAAACGCTAATTGGTATACGAACCAACAAGAGGTTCTAAAGGCGCTCTTTCGATCAGGGAATAAAGGGGGAGTGAGACACATACATAATGTTCTTGATTTCTATAGACACCCACCCCCAACACTGCTAAACGCACCCAATCTTGCGGCCTCGGATTCGTTCCGGGGCCTATGATATTTGAAACCGGGGACCTTCGGGGCCCTATACCTTTGGCACCTACGGGGGCCTATCACATAGCGGGGAAATCCCCGCACTTGCTAAACGGAAGACAGAAAGCATGGCACTCAAGTCGTACAAGCCGACGACGCCGGGCCAGCGCGGGCTGGTGCTGATCGACCGTTCGGAGCTTTGGAAAGGACGTCCGGTCAAGTCTCTCACTGAGGGTTTGACCAAATCGGGCGGCCGGAACAACACCGGACGGATCACTTCACGCCGCCGCGGCGGTGGCGCAAAGCGTCTCTACCGGATCGTTGACTTCAAACGGAATAAATTTGATGTCGCGGCAACCGTCGAACGGATCGAATATGACCCGAACCGGACCGCATTCATCGCACTGGTAAAATACGAAGACGGCGAGCAGGCATATATCCTGGCTCCGCAGCGTCTGGCTGTTGGTGACAAAGTCGTGGCATCCGCCAAGGCTGACATCAAGCCGGGCAACGCAATGCCGTTCTCGGGCATGCCCATCGGTACCATCGTCCACAACATCGAGATGAAGCCTGGTAAAGGCGGTCAGATCGCACGTGCGGCTGGTACTTACGCTCAGTTCGTTGGTCGCGATGGCGGCTACGCTCAGATCCGTCTGAGCTCGGGCGAGCTGCGCATGGTCCGTCAGGAATGCATGGCCACCGTCGGTGCCGTGTCCAACCCCGACAACTCGAACCAAAACCTCGGTAAAGCCGGTCGTATGCGCCACAAAGGCGTGCGCCCGTCGGTTCGTGGTGTTGCAATGAACCCGATCGATCACCCGCACGGTGGTGGTGAAGGTCGTACCTCGGGTGGCCGTACACCGGTTACTCCATGGGGTAAGGACACCAAGGGTAAGCGTACCCGCAACAAGAACAAAGCGTCCCAGAAGCTGATCATCCGCTCGCGGCACGCCAAGAAGAAGGGACGTTAATCTATGTCTCGCTCTGTTTGGAAGGGTCCTTTCGTCGATGCTTATGTGCTCAAAAAAGCCGAAGCAGCGCGCGAGTCGGGCCGCAACGAAGTCATCAAGATTTGGTCGCGTCGTTCCACCATTCTGCCCCAGTTCGTGGGTCTGACCTTTGGTGTGTACAACGGCCATAAGCATATCCCCGTCAACGTCTCGGAAGACATGATCGGTCAGAAGTTCGGTGAGTATTCGCCAACTCGTACCTATTACGGTCACGCCGCTGACAAAAAAGCGAAGCGGAAGTAAGTCATGGGCAAGGAAAAGAACCCCCGCCGCGTGGCTGAAAACGAAGCAATGGCGAAAACACGCATGCTTCGCACTAGCCCGCAGAAACTGAACCTGGTTGCGCAAATGATCCGCGGCAAGAAAGTTGAGAAGGCTCTGACCGATCTGACTTTCTCGAACAAGCGTGTCGCGCAGGACGTCAAGAAGTGCCTGCAGTCCGCAATCGCCAACGCCGAGAACAACCACAACCTGGACGTTGACGAGCTGATCGTCGCCGAAGCATGGGTTGGCAAGAACCTGGTCATGAAGCGCGGTCGCCCGCGTGCCCGTGGTCGGTTCGGCAAGATTATGAAGCCGTTCTCGGAGATCACCATCAAGGTGCGTCAAGTTGAGGAGCAAGCCTAATGGGTCATAAAGTAAATCCGATCGGCATGCGCCTGCAGGTGAACCGCACCTGGGACAGCCGCTGGTACGCCGACACCAAGGACTACGGTGATCTTCTGCTGGAAGACCTCAAGATCCGTGAGTTCATCAACAAAGAGTGCAAGCAGGCCGGAATTGCACGTGTGATCATCGAACGTCCGCACAAGAAGTGCCGCGTTACGATCCACACCGCACGTCCCGGTGTCATCATCGGCAAGAAAGGTGCAGACATTGAAGTGCTGCGCAAAAAGCTTGCTCACATGACTGACAGCGAACTGCACCTGAACATCGTCGAAGTGCGCAAGCCCGAGCTTGACGCGCAGCTGGTTGCCGAGTCCATCGCTCAGCAGCTGGAACGTCGTGTTTCGTTCCGTCGCGCAATGAAGCGCTCGGTTCAGAACGCCATGCGCATGGGCTCTCTGGGTATCCGGGTGAACGTCGCTGGCCGTCTGGGCGGCGCCGAAATCGCACGGACCGAGTGGTACCGCGAAGGCCGTGTGCCTCTGCACACGCTGCGCGCCGACATCGATTACGCACAAGCCGAAGCGATGACCCCCTACGGGATCATCGGGATCAAGGTCTGGATCTTCAAAGGTGAGATCATGGAGCACGATCCGCAGGCACGTGACCGTAAAGCACAGGAACTCCAGGACGGCCCTGCACCTCGTGGTGCTGGTGGCGGTCGTCGCTAAGGAGGGAAAGATATGCTTCAACCAAAGCGTACTAAATTCCGCAAGATGCACAAAGGCCGGATCAAGGGTGAAGCCAAAGGCGGCTCTGATCTGAACTTTGGCACCTATGGTCTGAAAGCTCTTGAGCCTGAGCGTGTAACTGCACGCCAGATCGAAGCTGCACGTCGTGCCATGACGCGTCACATGAAGCGTCAGGGCCGTGTCTGGATCCGCATCTTCCCCGACACCCCGGTCACTGCAAAGCCGATCGAAGTTCGTATGGGTAAAGGTAAAGGTTCGGTCGACCGCTGGGCATGCAAAGTCAAGCCTGGCCGCGTGATGTTCGAGATCGACGGCGTCAATGACGACATCGCACGTGAGGCCCTGCGCCTGGCCGCGATGAAGCTGCCGATCAAGACCCGCGTAGTGATCCGCGAAGACTGGTAAGCGATTGGGCGAAAGCCCTTCGTAACAAGATTAACCCCCGTCGGGACACCGGCGGGGGTTTTCTTTTTCGTCAGCCTATTGTGATCCATCCCATCGTTTCGTGAAAGAAGTCGACGATTGTCCATGGCCCCCATAGGCTGACAATTGTGAATGGGAGGGTCATATGTTTCAGCTGCGCAAGAAGGTATTCATCAAAGAGGTCATAACCACCGATCAATTGGGGCAACTATGTGCTCCGGTCTGCCGGGTTGCAGCTTTGGCAGTCATACAGAACCCACTCGCCGGTAAATTTTCGGAAGACTTGTCCGAGCTGTTTGAAATAGGTGGTGCGCTCGGCGCTGACCTCGCGGCCGACGCTGTTTCTCAACTCGACGGTTCTCCGATTTCGTATGGTAAAGCAGCGATTGTTGGCGCGAATGGCGATCTCGAACAAGGCGGCGCACTGATCCACCCGAAACTTGGCGCTCCTATGCGTGCTACAGCGGGTGGGGGCGAAGCTGTCATTCCGTCCAATGCCAAGCTCGGGGCACCGGGATGTTCAATCGATCTGCCGCTTGGGCACAAGGACAACCCGTGGTCCTTTGACCATTTCGATACCATGACTTTGAATATTCCGGATGCGCCGAAACCGGATGAGATCGTCATGTGTCTGGCCTACGCAGATGGCGGACGCCCGATCCCGCGCTGCGGTTCGGGACCGGTCAAAAACTGAAGGCTGGCTGGGGCTGGTCTTGGGTCAGGGCTTGGGCTATGCCCGGCCCATGGCACAGATTGAATCACTCTTCGTTACCCGTCTTTATCGCGCAGCCCTTTCCGAATTCGCTCCCAAGATCGATCCCGCGGAAATGGAAAATTCCTGTCTTGTCATCGCCGAGGATGATGAGGCCGGGCAGGAATGGTGCGAAGAAAACGGCTATCCCGGCTACACCAGCTATGCCTCGCTGACCGATCTGCCCTGGCGGTTCCCGATCTTTGCCGATCTGGTCAAAGCGTTGGATCAGCATGTGGCAGCCTTTGCCAAGGATCTGGAGTTCGATCTGGGCGAGGGTGAATTGAAGCTCGAAGACCTGTGGATCAACATTCTCCCCGAAGGCGGAATGCACTCCAGCCACCTGCACCCGCACAGCGTGATTTCCGGCACGACCTATGTGGCGATGCCCGAAGGGGCAAGCGCGCTGAAACTGGAAGACCCCCGCTCGGCCCGTATGATGGCGGCACCGACGCGGCTAAAGGGCGGGCGGCGGGATTTGCAGCCGTTCATCTATATGAAGCCGCAGGTGGGAGATGTCTTGCTGTGGGAAAGCTGGCTGCGACATGAGGTGCCAATGAATATGGCTGAGGATGAGCGCATCAGTGTCAGCTTTAACTACAAGTGGGAGTGAGCCGCGGGTCACGACACAGCAATTGTACTAATGTAGCGATTGCGGGACGAATGGGCGGCGCCCCCGCCAATCACTTTTCACTTCGAGTTGTCGAAAAACCTTGCAATATGTGTCGTCATGAACCATGTGAGGCACGCTTACGTTTTTCTTTTTCGACCACTGTCTCCCGAATCTTCGGCGTTCAGTCTCTCGATCCAGACCTACAACGCCGCGCTGTCGCAATTCCGCGGACAGCAATTTAATAGGAGACTACGGATATGGCCAATGGCACCGTAAAATGGTTCAACACAACTAAAGGTTTTGGCTTCATCGCACCGGAGACCGGTGGCAAAGACGTGTTTGTACACATCTCTGCTGTTGAGCGCTCGGGTCTGACCGGCCTGGCCGACGACCAGAAAGTAACATTCGACATCGAGCCCGGCCGTGACGGTCGCGAGTCGGCTGTGAACATCGCTCTGGCGTAAGTCACTTAGACTTAGACAGTTGAAGACGCGGTCTCGTGCTAACGAGGCCGCGTTTTTCGTTTGTGGAAGGTAGTGCCAAAATTGCGATTGACTGCACTGCGACGCACTGATGAAGATCGCCGCGAAGGAAGTGATCGGTGTTAGCTTTGACAACAAGTGGTATAAACCCGTGTCTCAGGCAGGCCATGGAAACTGCTACTCCAGTATTTTGGGGGGGGCGTGTTGGTGCTGTTTCTGCTGATACTTTATCGAACGGGTTGGAACGTGAGAGAGAGCATTCTGGCGATCATAGGTTTGCGCGGAATGCGAAACATCACCCCGGTTGAATTGGTTGTTTCGGCGGTGACGATCAGCGCAACGTTTTATGTCCTGCTTCAAGCTTTGGAAGCCTGCAAACAAATATAGTTTTTACTTGGCTAGTTTGCTTACATTCTCATGCGCCAAACTTTCCCTTGCCACCCACTGCTGAACCCCCTATAGAGCGGCATCTTGCGTTCCCCTGGCCGAGTCGGGGGATTCGTATGTCTATCATTCATCCACCAGGTCAAAGGTGACCCTGTAAGGGGCCTTCTGGTGTTTTGAGCAAAGGAAAAAGGCGATGAACGCCCAAGAACTGCGTGACAAGACCCCGGACCAGCTCCGCGAGGAACTGGCCAACCTGAAGAAAGAAAGCTTTAACCTGCGCTTTCAACAGGCAACCGGTCAGCTGGAAAGCACCGCCGGCATCAAAGCGGCCCGCCGCAACGCTGCCCGCGTCAAAACCATTCTGAACGAAAAGGCCGCTGCTGCGGCATCGGAGGAGTAATCCTATGCCCAAGCGTATCCTGTCCGGCACCGTAACCAGCGATGCCAACGCACAAACCGTAACCGTGTCCGTCGAGCGCCGCTTTACGCATCCGGTTCTGAAGAAAACCATCCGTAAGTCCAAGAAATACCGGGCTCACGATGAAAAGAACGCCTTCAAGGTCGGTGACTCTGTTCGCATCATCGAATGCGCGCCGAAATCGAAGACGAAACGTTGGGAAGTTCTGGAAGCATAAGCTTTCAGGATTTTTCCATTTGTCGAAACCCTGGGGGATCTAACCAGACCAGCCCCCACAGGTCGGGAGAAACCACATGATCCAGATGCAGACCAATCTGGATGTCGCTGACAACTCCGGCGCACGCCGAGTTCAGTGCATCAAGGTCCTGGGTGGTTCCAAGCGTAAATACGCCTCCGTCGGCGACATCATTGTCGTCTCGGTGAAGGAAGCCATCCCGCGCGGCCGCGTAAAGAAAGGTGACGTCCGTAAGGCCGTCGTCGTACGCACCGCCAAAGAAGTCCGTCGCGAAGACGGCACCGCGATCCGTTTTGATCGCAACGCCGCCGTCATCCTGAACAACAACAACGAGCCCGTAGGTACACGTATCTTTGGCCCGGTTGTTCGTGAACTGCGTGGCAAGAACTTCATGAAAATCATCTCGCTCGCTCCGGAGGTGCTGTAATCATGGCTGCTAAACTCCGCAAAGGCGACAAGGTCGTCGTGCTGGCCGGCAAGGACAAGGGCAAAGAGGGAACTATCACCTCGGTTAACCCATCTGCCGGAAAAGCTGTTGTTGACGGTATCAACATCGCCATCCGCGCCACTCGCCAGACTCAGAACTCTCAGGGTGGTCGTCTGCCTCAGGCAAACCCGATCGAGTTGTCGAATCTGGCTCTGCTGGACAAGAACGGCAAAGCAACTCGCGTTGGCTTCCGCATGGAAGGTGACAAGAAAGTGCGCTTCGCCAAGACCACGGGGGACGTGATCGATGCTTGATAACGCAACCTACACCCCGCGTCTGAAAGCTCAGTACGCTGAAACCATCCGTGCCGCTCTGAAAGAAGAGTTCGGCTACAAGAACGACATGCAGCTGCCCAAGCTGGACAAAATCGTTCTGAACATCGGTTGTGGTGCCGAAGCGGTTAAAGACTCGAAGAAAGCGAAAGCTGCTGTCGAGGATCTGACTGCGATTGCTGGTCAACAGGCTGTTTCCACCAAGGCGAAGAAGTCGATCGCTGGCTTCCGCGTCCGTGAAGACATGCCGCTGGGTGCGAAAGTGACCCTGCGCGGTGACCGGATGTATGAATTCCTCGATCGTCTGATCACCATCGCGATGCCACGTATTCGTGACTTCCGCGGCGTGAAGCCGTCTTTCGATGGTCAGGGCAATTTTGCCATGGGCATGAAAGAGCACATCGTGTTCCCGGAAATCGACTTCGACAAAGTTGACGAAGTCTGGGGCATGGACATCGTAATTGCCACCACAGCGAAAACCGACGCTGAAGCAAAGGCACTGTTGAAAGCTTTCAACATGCCGTTCAACGCGTAAGCGCCGGGAGGATTGAGACATGGCTAAAAAAGCAATGATCGAACGCGAGAAGAAGCGCGAACGCCTGGTGGCCAAATATGCCGCAAAGCGTGCCGAGCTTAAAGAAATCGCGAATGACGAGAGCAAGCCGATGGAAGAGCGCTTCAAAGCGCGTCTGAAACTGGCGAAACTGCCGCGCAACAGCTCGGCTACTCGTCTGCACAACCGCTGTCAGCTGACCGGTCGTCCCCACGCTTACTACCGTAAGCTGAAGGTCAGCCGTATCGCGCTGCGCGAGCTGGGTTCTGCTGGTCAGATCCCCGGCATGGTGAAATCGAGCTGGTAAGGGAGAGAATGATATGAACGATCCTATCGGCGATATGCTCACCCGTATCCGCAACGCGCAAATGCGTGGCAAGTCCACCGTTTCCACCCCGGCTTCCAAGCTGCGTGGTTGGGTTCTGGACGTGCTGGCGGACGAAGGTTACATCCGTGGCTACGAAGCGACGACCGGTGAAAACGGTCATCCGGCCATCGAAATCAGCCTGAAATACTACGAAGGCACCCCTGTCATTCGCGAACTGAAGCGGGTCTCTAAGCCCGGTCGTCGCGTATACATGGGCGTCAATGACATCCCGCAGGTCCGTCAGGGTCTGGGTGTGTCGATTGTCAGCACTCCGAAAGGTGTGATGTCGGACCAGAACGCACGCTCCAACAATGTTGGTGGCGAAGTGCTCTGCACCGTCTTCTAAGGAGGTCTGTCAATGTCTCGTATTGGTAAACGTCCGGTCGAATTGCCCAGCGGCGTAACTGCCTCGGTTTCCGGCCAGACCATCGAAGTCAAAGGCCCGAAAGGCGCCCGCAGCTTCACTGCGACTGACGACGTTACGCTGTCGGTCGAAGATAACGTGGTTCAGATCAACCCCCGCGGTATGTCCAAGCGCGCGCGCCAGCAGTGGGGCATGAGCCGCACAATGGTCGCAAACCTGGTGACCGGTGTGACCGAAGGCTTCAAGAAAGAGCTGGAGATCCAGGGTGTTGGTTACCGGGCTCAGATGCAGGGCAACACCCTGAAGCTGAACCTGGGCTACAGCCATGACGTTGATTTCGTCGCTCCGGAAGGTGTCACCATCACCGCGCCGAAGCAGACCGTGATCATTGTGGAAGGTAACGACCAGCAGCAGGTGGGCGAAGTCGCGGCGAAAATCCGTGAATGGCGCCGTCCCGAGCCCTATAAGGGCAAAGGCATCCGCTATAAGGGCGAGTTCATCTTCCGCAAAGAAGGCAAGAAGAAGTAAGGACGCAAACAATGGCAAACAGCAAAAGAACCCTGTTTCTGAAGCGCCGCCTGCGCGTTCGGAACAAACTTCGCAAGGTCAACGCGGGTCGTCCGCGTTTGTCCGTACACCGTTCGAACAAGAACATCTCTGTTCAGTTGATCGACGACGTACGTGGCGTGACCCTGGCCTCGGCCTCTACCCTGGAAAAAGATCTGGGTGTTGTTGGCAAGAACAACGTCGAAGCGGCCACCAAAGTGGGCGCGGCCATCGCCGAGCGTGCCAAAAAGGCGGGCGTCGAAGAGGCCTATTTCGATCGTGGCGGCTTCCTGTTCCACGGCAAAGTGAAGGCTGTCGCCGACGCTGCGCGTGAAGGTGGTCTGAAGATCTAAGACTTGCGGGCGGGTTTCGATCCTCCCCGATGATCCGGGGGCCTTGGCAATGCCGGGGCCCACTTGGATTGAACAAACGACGCCGCAAGCGTCACCAAAGAAAAGGGATGCCAAAATGGCAGAACGTGATAACCGCCGGGGCCGTGGACGTGACCGCGACGAAACTCCGGAATTCGCAGATCGTCTGGTTGCGATCAACCGCGTATCGAAAACCGTAAAAGGTGGTAAGCGCTTTGGCTTCGCCGCTCTGGTGGTCGTAGGCGATCAGAAAGGCCGCGTAGGCTTTGGCAAAGGTAAAGCGAAAGAAGTACCTGAAGCCATCCGCAAAGCGACTGAACAAGCCAAGCGTCAGATGATCCGCGTGCAACTGCGCGAAGGTCGTACCCTGCACCACGACATCGAAGGCCGTCATGGCGCCGGTAAAGTGGTTATGCGCAGCGCCCCTGAAGGTACCGGTATCATCGCCGGTGGTCCGATGCGTGCTGTGTTCGAAATGCTGGGCGTGAAGGACGTTGTGTCCAAGTCGCTGGGCTCGCAGAACCCGTACAACATGATCCGCGCCACCATCAACGGCCTGCAGAAAGAGCAGAGCCCGCGTTCGGTTGCCCAGCGTCGTGGCAAAAAGGTTGCTGACATCCTGCCCAAGCGGGACGAAGCACCAGCTGCTGCTGAAGCAGAAGCATAAGGAGAGCGACCCATGGCAAAAACCATCGTCGTCAAGCAAATCGGTTCCCCGATCCGTCGCCCCGCTGAACAGCGCGCAACTCTGATCGGCCTGGGCCTGAACAAGATGCACAAAACCCGCGAGCTTGAGGATACCCCCTCGGTCCGCGGCATGGTCAACAAGATCCCGCATCTGGTTGAGATCATCGAAGAGCGCGGCTAAGCGCCTTGCTTCTAAGAGCTAGAAACGCCTCCGATCAGTTCGGGGGCGTTTTTTTTAAGGGCAGTGTTGGCTGTGGCCTCGCCTGATGTGGTTTTAGTTCAACTTGAACGTATTCCGCTTATTACCCGCCGCATATAGTCCATGAACTGCGCCCGCTCAGGCTCAGTCAGAACTTGCAAGGCTTGGGAGTTCACGTCCTGGGCCGACTCATAGGCGCTGTTTCTAAGTGCGGCGGCCTTTTCGGTTAACCAGATCAACTGGGCCCTGGCGTCAGCGGGATTTTTCGTTCTTTTGATCAAGCCGTCGCGCTCCATACGGTTGAGCGTGTTGGCCAAAGTCGCTTGTTCGACGTCAATTCTGGCCAGCAGATCCTTTTGGGTGACTCCGTCTTTGAGCCAAAGCTCCAGCAAGACTGGGAACTGTCCAACAACGATGCCCAAAGGCGCAATGTGGTGCTGCAGCTCTTTCGCGAACAATCGCGCCATGTGATTGACCAGATATCCGGCCGAGTTCTCTTTTTCGAAATCCATGCTTGAGATTTACACTTGAATAGCATGCTATGCAATAATATATAGCAAGCTATATAAATGAATGAAAAGGAATCGAAATGGCTCATATCGAAGAGATGGATAAAGTCGTCACACTGGCTGATCAGATGCAGGCCGAGGAAGGCCCTGTGGTGCTGATTAACGTGTTTACGGTGGACGCGACAGACGAAGAGGCGCTGTTGAAGGCCTGGGCACATGATGCGGACTTCATGAAGTCCCAGTCGGGATATATCTCGACCCAGCTTCATCAAGGGATCGCTGGCAGTTCGACCTTCGTGAACTACGCGATCTGGCAGGACGTCAAAAGCTTTCGCGACGCCTTCACCCACCCAGAGTTCCAGCGTCGAATTGCAGACTATCCCGAAAGCGCCGTGGCGCGTCCACATCTTCTAAGAAAACTCACAGTCGAAAACCACTGCGTCGCCTGATGTCAAAAGCGGAGTAGGCACATGATAAAATCAATTCACCCCATCGCCGGTATAATAGGATTCCTGACAATATTCATGTTCTGGACATCCACTTTGTACAGCGAATTGTTTGCGACCCATGCGACTGTCGCGGCCGTAAAGTCCATGATCGTCAGCGGGCTGTTTATCCTTGTGCCCGCGATGGTGATCGTAGGTGCATCCGGCATGTCCCTTGGGCGTCGACGCAAGGACGCACCGGCGCTAGCCAAGAAGAAGCGAATGCCGATCATCGCGATGAACGGCCTGTTGATCCTTATTCCCGCTGCAATCTTCCTGAACGCAAAAGCGAGCGCTGGGTCCTTTGATATCAGTTTCTACGCTGTGCAGGTCGTTGAGTTGCTCGCTGGCGCCACTAACCTCACTTTGATGGGGTTGAGTATACGCGACGGCCGGGCGATTACTGCCCGCAAAAGACGCGCGGGAAGGTAGCTGCACCAGTAGCAGCCGCTTACTCCCATGCAATTGGTCTCACAGCTGCGCGACCTGCTGCTCAGCTATTCAACAGATGCATAACGGCTAGACCGAAACTTCGGTTGTTAGCGATATCGCGCGGGCCTATCTCAGCCCTGTCCAAACAAGGAACGCAAACAGTTTCCGGGGAATTCGCCCCGGGCAGAGAAAGGAAATACATCATGGCTCACACAGCTACATATTCCCGCGACGGCTTTGGCCTGAGCGCCCGCATCGCGAACTTTTTCGAGCGCGTCAAAGAGGCAAATGCACTGCGTGCTCAGTATGATCAGACTTATTCGGAATTGCAGAGTCTGACAGATCGTGAACTGGACGACATCGGTGTTCGCCGCTGCGATATAAAAGACATCGCTCGGGACCACGTTTATTGTTCGTGACCTTACCGACAACCTGACCAAGAGACGCCTGAGGGCGTCTCTTTTGATTCCGGGGTGCTCTTGGCACAGTCGACAGGAATTTCGCCCCAACCGTTGCGACCTAGCGGGAAATGGGCCAAATACGCGACAGGGCACCTGTCGGCGCCGTAACCAGGAACAACACGAAGGGCCGGAGCCGGTGAAAGAGTATCAGGTTGGCATGCTTTGGATTGAAGGCCCTCTTAGCTTTCTCGAGCAGTTGTGCATCAAATCCTTTCTGGATGTCGGCCAACATGTCCGCCTTTATACTTACGGACCGGTCACAAACATCCCTGAGGGTGTCGAAGTGCGTGACGCGCGGGAAGTACTGGCAGATGATGAGGTGATCCTACACAAGCGCACGGGCAGTCCCGCTCTGCATTCCGACAAGTTTCGCGTCCAGATGTTGGCGAAAGTGCCGGACATAATCTGGGCCGATACCGACGCATATTGTGTCAAACCCTTTACAACTGAAAACGGTCATTTGCATGGTTGGCTAGCCGCGCACGAAATCAACGGTGGGGTGTTGGCTTTGCCTGCGGACAGCGCAACGCTGTATGATTTGATCGACTACACCAATAATCCTTATCGCATTCCGCATTGGCTGTCGCCCAAGCAACGCCGACCGCTTATTGACATGGCTTTGGCTGGTGAAACGCCACACGCAAGCGATATGCCGTGGGGTATTTGGGGCCCACGCGCCCTGACCTGGCTTTTGAGGGACAATAACGAGGCTCGTTTTTCGCAGCCCCAAGACGTTTTGTACCCTGTAACCTACAGGGCTCGGCGGGCAATGGTACGATCCAACGGAAATGCCGAGCGGTTCCTTACCGAGAACACCATGTCGATCCATTTCTATGGCCGTCGCATGCGTTCGTTCATACTCAATCGGTTCAACGGAATCCCACATCCGGAAAGCATGGTTGGCCGGCTGGTCGAAAAGCATGGGATCGACCCGCACGCAGCACCCTTGCAGAAAAAAGCCGCAACGGAAGACCTTGCCGACGTGTCTGACAAATGACGTATAGGGGCTGCGGGCTTGCCAACTTGTCCCAACAGTCCTATACGCCTGCGGTGGCTTTGCGCCATACGAATCAAAACCAAGAAATGCCGTGTCTGACCCATCACGCTTCGCGGGTCATTTCCGGCTTAGGAGAAGCGAAATGAAACTGAACGAATTGCGCGACAATCCTGGCGCCACACCGAAACGCACCCGCGTTGGCCGTGGTCCGGGTTCCGGCAAAGGTAAAATGGGTGGCCGTGGTATCAAAGGCCAGAAATCCCGTTCGGGTGTGGCCATCAATGGCTATGAAGGCGGTCAGATGCCTTTGTACCAGCGTCTGCCCAAGCGTGGCTTCAACAAGCCGAACCGCAAGGCATTCGCCGTTATCAACCTGGGCCTGATCCAGAAATTCGTCGACGCCGGCAAACTGGACGCCAAAGCTGCGATCACCGAGGATGCACTGGTTGCCTCCGGTCTGGTTCGTCGCAAGCTGGACGGTATCCGCGTTCTGGCCAAAGGCGAAATCAGCGCCAAATTGAACCTGGAAGTCACCGGTGCTTCGAAGGCTGCTGTTGAAGCAGTTGAGAAAGCGGGCGGCTCACTTACGGTCACAAAAGCTGCTGCGGCAGAGTAAGCGCTTGTGAGCGGGCCAAGACCCGCTTACATAGACCTCAGAGTTTTCCAAGACGCCGCCCGAGCCGGAAAACGGTTCCGGGCGGTGTTTTCATAAGAGAGACCGATTTATGGTATCAGCAGCAGAACAAATGGCAGCCAACACAAGCTGGTCTGCCCTTGGTAAAGCCACCGATCTGCGCAACCGCATCCTGTTCACGCTTGCATTGCTGATCGTCTATCGTCTGGGCACCTTCATTCCGGTGCCGGGGATTGACGGACAAGCACTGCGCGAGTTCATGGAGCAAGCGGGGCAGGGCATCGGCGGCATGGTTTCGATGTTCACCGGCGGGGCGCTGGGGCGGATGGGTATCTTTGCCCTCGGCATCATGCCTTACATTTCAGCCTCGATCATCGTGCAACTGCTGACATCAATGGTTCCCGCGCTCGAACAGCTCAAAAAAGAGGGCGAGCAGGGGCGCAAGAAAATCAACCAGTACACCCGTTTTGGCACCGTGGCACTGGCCACTGTTCAGGCCTATGGTCTGGCGGTTTCGCTGGAATCGGGCGATCTGGCCACCGATCCTGGGCTTTTCTTCCGCATGTCGACCATGATCACTCTGGTTGGCGGTACGATGTTCCTGATGTGGCTGGGTGAACAGATCACCGCGCGCGGCATCGGCAACGGTATCTCTCTGATCATCTTCGTCGGCATCATTGCCGAGGTTCCGGCCGCTCTGGCGCAGTTCTTTGCGTCCGGTCGCTCTGGTGCAATCAGCCCCGCCGTGATTATCGGTGTGATCGTCATGGTTATCGTGGTCATCACCTTCGTGGTGTTCATGGAACGCGCGCTGCGTAAGATCCACATTCAATACCCGCGCCGTCAGGCCGGTATGAAGGTATACGAGGGCGGCTCCAGCCACCTGCCAGTCAAGGTGAACCCGGCGGGCGTTATCCCGGCGATTTTTGCCAGCTCTTTGCTGTTGCTGCCGGTAACGATCTCGACCTTCTCTTCGGGTGCCACAAACGGTCCGGTCATGTCGTGGCTGCTGGCCAATTTTGGCCCCGGCCAGCCGCTGTATCTGCTGTTCTTCGCGTCGATGATCGTGTTCTTCGCCTATTTCTACACCTTCAACGTCTCGTTCAAACCGGATGATGTTGCGGACAACCTGAAAAAGCAGAACGGTTTTGTGCCCGGCATTCGCCCCGGCAAGAAAACCGCCGAGTATCTGGAATACGTGGTCAACCGCGTGCTGGTTCTGGGTTCGGCCTATCTGGCGCTGGTATGTCTGCTGCCTGAAATTCTGCGGAACCAATTCGCTATCCCGTTCTACTTCGGCGGCACCTCGGTTCTGATTATCGTCTCTGTGACCATGGACACGATCCAGCAGGTGCAGAGCCATTTGCTGGCGCATCAATACGAAGGGCTTATCGAAAAGTCCCAGCTGCGCGGTAAAAGCAAGAAACGCGGCAGGAAGGGACCCGCTCGTCGATGAACATCATTTTGTTGGGCCCGCCGGGTGCGGGCAAAGGAACGCAAGCGCGTCATCTGGTTGAAACGCGTGGTATGGTGCAACTGAGCACCGGTGACATGCTACGAGAAGCCAAGGACAGCGGGACCGAAATGGGCAACCGCGTCGCCGAGGTGATGGCCAAAGGTGAACTGGTAACCGACGAGATCGTCATCGGCCTGATCCGTGAAAAACTGGAACAAGGTGCCAAGGGCGGTTTCATTTTCGACGGTTTTCCGCGCACGCTGGCACAGGCTGACGCGTTGGGAGATCTGCTGAAAAGCACCAGCGAAACGCTGGATGCGGTCATCGCGATGGAAGTCAACGATGACGCGCTGGTCGAACGGATCACCGCCCGCTCGACCTGTGGAGGCTGCGGCGAGGTCTACAATGACATCACCAAGCCGATCCCTGCCGATGGAAAATGCTCCAACTGTGGCAAGGAAAACGACTTTAAACGCCGCGCCGATGATAATGAGGAAAGCCTCAAGACCCGTCTGATGGAGTACTACAAAAAGACCTCGATGCTGATCGGCTATTACTATGCCAAGGGCAACCTGTCCTGGGTTGACGGCCTGGGTGAAATCGACGCCGTTCAAAACGAGATTTCGCAGGTTTTGGATGGTGGCGTCGACGTCGGAAACGGCTGATCCATTTCTGCCCTTGACCTGAGCGGGAAAAGCCCATATCGACCCCCATCCCTAACGGGAATCACGACCGCATGCGGGATTCGTTCCGGATGCCCCGACCACCTCGAATAATACTGGATCCTCTGGCGTCACTGCCAAGATCGAGTGTTGTGAAAAAAGGTTCCGGAGCTACGGAACCGCAACAAAAAAGGAAAGTGACACGTGGCACGTATTGCCGGCGTAAACATCCCGACTGCAAAGCGGGTACCTATCGCCCTCACATATATCACCGGTATCGGAAACACTTCGGCCAAAGCGATCTGCGAAGCCGTAGGCATCGACGCGACCCGTCGCGTCAATGAACTGTCCGACGCCGAAGTTCTGGCCATCCGCGAACATATCGACGCAAACTTCACCGTTGAAGGTGACCTGCGCCGCGAAGTTCAGATGAACGTCAAGCGCCTGATGGACCTGGGCTGCTACCGCGGTCTGCGTCACCGTCGTAACCTGCCCGTTCGCGGTCAGCGTACCCACACCAATGCTCGTACCCGCAAAGGCCCCGCAAAGGCCATTGCTGGTAAGAAGAAATAAGGAGGGTCTGACTGATGGCACGCGAAAAGACTCGTACCAAGAAAAAAGAGCGCAAGAATATCGCATCGGGCGTCGCCCACGTGAATTCGACCTTCAACAACACCAAGATCCTGATCTCGGACGTGCAAGGCAACGCTATTGCATGGTCTTCAGCAGGAACCATGGGTTTCAAAGGTTCGCGTAAATCGACACCTTACGCCGCTCAGATGGCTGCAGAAGATGCAGGCAAGAAGGCGCAGGATCACGGTGTCAAGACGCTGGAAGTCGAAGTTCAGGGCCCCGGCTCTGGTCGTGAATCGGCTCTGCGCGCGCTGGCTGCTGTGGGCTTCAACATCACGTCGATCCGTGACGTGACACCGATTGCTCACAACGGTTGCCGCCCGCCGAAGCGCCGCCGCGTCTAAGCGATTTTGAATTGAGCTGGGGCTGTGTTTTCGCACGGCCCCAGCACGTCATTTTGAACCTCGGGCGTCTGCACCTTGTTGGTCATGGGGCGCGGACAGGAATGGAGGGATTACATGATCCATAAGAATTGGGCTGAATTGATCAAGCCGACACAGCTGGATGGCAAGCCGGGCAATGACCCAGCGCGTCAGGCTACCTTGGTTGCTGAACCGCTGGAGCGTGGCTTTGGTCTGACCTTGGGCAACGCGCTGCGCCGCGTTCTGATGAGCTCGCTGCAAGGTGCGGCCATCACCAGCGTCCAGATCGACAACGTATTGCACGAGTTCTCGAGCGTCGCTGGCGTTCGCGAAGACGTCACTGACATCATCCTGAACCTCAAGCAGGTTGCCCTGCGTATGGAAGTCGAAGGCCCCAAGCGCCTGTCGATCAATGCCAAAGGCCCTGCAGTTGTTACCGCCGGTGACATCAGCGAAAGCGCTGGTATCGAGGTTCTGAACCGCGATCACGTCATCTGTCACCTGGACGATGGCGCCGACCTGTTCATGGAACTGACCGTCAACACCGGTAAGGGCTATGTTTCGGCTGAGAAGAACAAGCCGGAAGACGCGCCTATCGGTCTGATCCCGATCGACGCGATCTATTCGCCGGTCAAAAAGGTTGCCTACGACGTTCAGCCAACCCGCGAAGGTCAGGTACTGGACTATGACAAGCTGACCCTGAAGATCGAAACCGATGGTTCGATCACGCCGGAAGACGCGCTGGCTTTTGCCGCACGTATCCTGCAGGATCAGCTGTCAATCTTCGTCAACTTCGACGAGCCCGAAGCGGCTGGTCGCCAGGACGAAGACGATGGTCTGGAATTCAACCCGCTGCTGCTGAAAAAAGTAGACGAGCTGGAACTGTCGGTCCGTTCGGCAAACTGCCTGAAGAACGACAACATCGTTTACATCGGCGACCTGATCCAGAAAACCGAAGCCGAGATGCTGCGCACCCCGAACTTCGGCCGCAAGTCGCTGAACGAGATCAAGGAAGTGCTGTCCGGCATGGGTCTGCACCTCGGCATGGATGTCGAGGACTGGCCGCCTGACAACATCGAAGATCTGGCGAAGAAATTCGAAGACGCGTTTTAAGCGCGTCTTCCCCAATGCCCGGGCTGCCGGGGACAAAACGGGCACTTCCGCCCCAAGGAGAGCCGGTGACACGCATCGCCGGCCAGACAAAGCAAAACGCTGAAGAAGGAACTAGAAAATGCGTCACGCACGTGGTTACCGCCGCCTGAACCGTACTCATGAGCACCGTAAGGCTCTGTTTGCAAACATGGCTGGCTCGCTCATCGAACATGAGCAGATCAAAACAACTCTGCCCAAAGCAAAAGAACTGCGCCCGATCGTTGAAAAACTGATCACCCTGGGCAAGCGCGGCGATTTGCACGCCCGCCGTCAGGCCGCATCGCAGCTGAAAGAAGACCAATACGTCGCAAAGCTGTTCGAAATCCTGGGTCCCCGCTACGCCGAGCGTCAGGGCGGTTATGTCCGTATCCTGAAAGCTGGCTTCCGCTACGGCGACATGGCACCGAT
Source organism: Ruegeria sp. CDSC068 (assembly GCF_059610545.1). Taxonomy (NCBI): domain Bacteria; kingdom Pseudomonadati; phylum Pseudomonadota; class Alphaproteobacteria; order Rhodobacterales; family Roseobacteraceae; genus Ruegeria; species Ruegeria sp. CDSC068. The sequence continues at coordinate 43,568 of NZ_JBXWNV010000014.1, read as the reverse complement.
GGCGATCATCGAATTCGTTGATCGTGATCTGGACGCCAAAGGCGCGGCTGACAAAGCCCGCGTTGCCGCCGAAGAGGCCGCAGACGAAGAATAAGAAAGCCCGGCTTTCTGAATTCAAACCCCCGCGTTTCGGACGCGGGGGTTTTTTCTTTTTGGTCCCTTGGTGTCGCGGTTAGGGCATTTTCGGCGATATCCGTTGATGAATCCCCGAACCTCACGGATCATGCTGCAAGATGAGCGTGGAGGACGGATGATGGCAATCCCAACTAAATTACCGAACGAACTCACGGGTCCGTCTGTGTGGACCGGTCGGGACATGCGTGCGCGTCGGAGTGAATGGATCATTGATCTGACGGGGGACGACATCGAGGATCTTGAACAAGCTGCCCGTCACTACCTGAGCCTCGAAAGAGATATCGGTGAGATCACAAAGTCCGCTTTCCCCCTAAAGCGGTTTGACCGGCATCTGGCAAGCCTGCGAGAGAAGCTGATCAACGGGATCGGTTTCGAAGTGATCCGTGGCCTTCCGGTGCAGAATTATTCGCAACAGGTCGCGGCCACGATTTTCTGCGGCGTGGGTGCTCATCTTGGCTCGGCCCGGTCACAGAACGCGCAAGGACACATTCTGGGGCATGTTCGCGACATCGGTGCAGATGCGAACGATCCGAATACCCGGATCTATCAAACGCATGAGCGCCAGACATTTCACACCGACAGCGCCGATATCGTCGGCCTGCTGTGCCTGCGCGAGGCTAAGGAGGGCGGAGATTCGCTGCTGGTCAGTGCCGAGACGATCTTTAATAGGATGCGGTCAGAATGTCCGGAATTGCTGGAACGGTTGTTTGACCCAATAGCGACCGACCGACGAGGGGAAGTGCCGGACGGCATGGAACCTTTTATGTCGATCCCGCCGTTCTCCTGGCACGATGGTAAGCTGACGGTGTTCTACCAAAGGCAGTATATCGACAGTGCGCAACGATTTCCTGAAGCGATGCGGCTGACACCGGATCACATTGAGGCGCTGGACCGATTTGATGAGCTGGCGAATGATCCCGACCTCTGTCTTTCTATGCGGCTGCAACCGGGCGACATGCAGTTCGTGTACAACCATTCGCAACTGCACGACCGGACCGGGTTCGTGGACTGGCCTGACCCGGTAGAGCGCCGCCATTTGCTGAGGCTTTGGCTGTCGCCGGAAGGAGATCGCGAATTGCCCGAAGTTTTCAGGCAACGTTACGGCACCATCGAGGTGGGCAAGCGCGGCGGGATCATCACGGAAGGCACGCGGCTGCACGCTCCGTTGGATTGAGGCCTCCAACACGCAGAACGGATGCTTGCATTACGGCAGGTGTAGACGCATATCCGATAGGCGATTAACCGACGGATGGATCATGCGGAAAGTTCTCTGTGCTCTGATGCTGGCGACACTTGCAGTGTCAGCAAATGCTGAAACAAAGGTGCCAACATCGCAGGCCGAAATCAGCCTGGGTTTCGCCCCGGTGGTGAAGCAGGCCTCACCTGCAGTCGTCAATATCTATGCTAAGATCGTAAGACAGGGCGGGGCCAATCCGTTTTTCTCGGACCCGTTTTTTGAAGAGTTCTTTGGCAGGGGATTTGCCGAACCGCGCCCACGTGTACAGAATTCACTGGGATCTGGCGTCATTCTGTCAGAAGACGGTTATGTGGTGTCGAACTATCACGTTGTTGGCACGGCTACCGAAATCCGCGTGGTGACAACCGATCGACGCGAATTTTCAGCGCAAGTGGTGCTGGGCGACAAGGAAAGCGATATTGCCATCCTGCGGTTGGAAGACGCCAAGGACTTGCCGCATCTGAACTTCCGCGACTCCGACCAGATCGAGGTAGGGGAACTGGCGCTTGCGATCGGTAACCCGTTTGGCGTGGGCCAAACCGTGTCTTCCGGAATCATCTCCGGTTTGGCGCGGACCGGGACGGCCACCGGCAACGCGCGTGGGTACTTTATTCAAACCGATGCCGCTATCAATCCTGGCAACTCCGGCGGGGCGCTGATCGACGTGAATGGTGATCTGATCGGGATTAACACCTCAATCCTGACGCGATCAGGCGGCTCCAACGGCATCGGGTTTGCGATCCCGGCGAATCTGGTGGCCGAATTTCTACGCCAGGCCAAGGCCGGGAATGACAACTTTGTCAGCCCTTGGGCCGGGGTCGCTGGTCAGCACATGAGCGCAGATATCGCCGAATCTCTGGGGTTAGTATTCCCCATGGGTGTTGTGATCTCGGACTTGCACACCCTGAGTCCGCTGGGTGAGGCAGGGCTGCGCGTGGGAGATGTGGTGACCCATGTGGATGGCGATGAGGTGAATTCCCCAGCCGAAATGAAGTTCCGCATGTCCGTCGCCGGCGTTGGTGGCACTTCGGTCCTGACCCGGCTGCGGGGTCAGGACAGTGCGGATATCGAGGTTGCCTTGATCAAGGCCCCGGAAACTCCACCGGCTGATGAGATCGTTCTGAACGATGACACCGTGATGCCGGGCCTGAAGGTGTCGCGCATCAACCCGGCGATCATTACCCAAATGGGGCTTTTACTGTCGCAAACTGGCGTGGTGATTGTGGATGCAGGCCGGTACGGTGGACGATCCGGATTGCGCGCTGGTGACGTGGTCCTAAGCATCAACGGAACGGAAGTCCGGCATCCTGTGGACGTGGTGGATGCGATGACCGATCCGGGGCGAAGATTGAATTTGGATGTTCTGCGGGGCGGACGGGCCGTATCTCTGCGGTTCCGGCTGTAATCGCATGAGCGATCTGTTCGATACCGGGGCGAGCGAGCCTGCACCATCCCCGCACCGCCCGTTGGCGGACCGGCTGCGCCCGCAGTCGTTGGCCGAGGTCATCGGACAGCAGCAGGTACTGGGCCCGGATGCTCCGCTGGGGGTCATGCTGGCCTCGGGCAGTCTGTCCAGTTTGGTTTTTTGGGGCCCGCCGGGCGTTGGGAAAACCACCATTGCACGCTTGCTGGCGCAGGAAACCGATCTGCATTTCGTTCAGATCAGTGCGATTTTTACTGGCGTGCCGGACCTGAAGAAAGTGTTTGAGACGGCCAAGATCCGTCGGCAGAACGGGCAGGGCACGTTGCTGTTTGTCGATGAGATTCACCGCTTCAACAAAGCGCAGCAGGACGGGTTCCTGCCGCACATGGAGGATGGGACGATCCTGCTGGTCGGGGCCACGACCGAGAACCCGTCCTTTGAACTGAACGCCGCTGTGCTTAGCCGAGCACAGGTTCTGGTCCTTGAACGGCTCAGCCTCGCCGACCTTGAACGCCTGACACAGCGCGCAGAGAAAGAGCTGGACCGCGCCCTGCCGCTGACGGGCAATGCCCGCGAAGCTCTCCAAGAGATGGCGGATGGCGACGGGCGCGCTCTGTTGAATCTGATCGAACAGGTTGCGGCTTGGAAGGTGGTTGCACCGCTGGACCCTGATGCGTTGTCGACAAGATTGATGCGCCGCGCGGCCAAATACGACAAATCCGGGGACGAGCATTATAATCTGATCTCGGCACTTCATAAATCCGTACGCGGATCTGACCCGGATGCGGCGCTTTACTGGTTTGCGCGGATGCTGACGGGTGGGGAGGATCCGCGCTATCTGGCGCGGCGGATCACACGGATGGCGGTCGAAGACATTGGTCTCGCCGATCCGCAGGCGCAGTCGATTTGCCTGCACGCGTGGGAAACCTATGAACGATTGGGTAGCCCCGAAGGTGAATTGGCCATAGCGCAGGCGCTGGTTTATCTGGCGTTGGCCCCGAAATCGAACGGTGCCTATGTCGGGTACAAGGCGGCGATGCGATTGGCCAAGCAGTCAGGCAGCGAACCCCCGCCAAAACACATCCTGAACGCGCCGACATCGTTGATGAAAGATCAGGGCTATGGCACGGGCTATGCCTATGACCATGACGCCGAAGATGGCTTCTCCGGACAAAACTATTTCCCTGACGGCATGAAGCGACCGGAATTGTATAAGCCCGTGGAGCGTGGGTTCGAGCGTGAGTTGAAGAAGCGTCTGGATTACTTTGCCAAGCTGCGGGCACAGAGGAACGAGTAGAACACCGCTGCTTGATGCGTTGAAGAACGAATGCGCAAAAGAGCAAGAGGTGATCCGACGCCAAGACAACGTAGGCGCCTGGGTTTCCCGGGCATTTGACCGGCTTGACTCTTGGCCTTTTGCACGGCACAGACGCGCATGTTTTCTAGGGCACTTAAACACTTGTTTGGCGGGCGGATAATCCGCGCGACGCAGAGGATATCGGCATGAGCGGCGTACAGATGATCACCGTGGCAGAGGGTGACGGCGACCAGCGGCTGGATCGGTGGCTGCGCCGCCTGTTCCCGCATGTCAGCCAGGGCCGCATCGAAAAGATGTGCCGTAAGGGTGAGGTGCGCGTGGAAGGCGGGCGGGTCAAAGCCTCGACCCGGCTTGAGGTCGGGCAGGTCGTGCGCGTGCCACCCTTGCCGGATGCTGATCACAAGCCGGTTGCAGTCAAACGAGGCATCTCGGATGCCGACGCCAAGATGATCCAGTCTTGCGTGATCTATCGCGACGATCATGTTTTGGCCCTGAACAAGCCACAAGGTCTTCCAGTGCAGGGCGGCAGCGGTCAGACCCGCCACGTGGACGGTCTGTCCGAGGCTCTGCGCTTTGACTATGACGAAAATCCGCGCCTCGTGCACCGCTTGGACAAGGACACATCGGGTGTATTGCTGATGGCCCGCACCCGCGAGGCCGCCAAGGGGCTGACAGCTGCCTTCCGACATCGCGATACACGCAAGATCTATTGGGCGCTGGTTGCTGGCGTGCCGACCCCGTATCTGGGCGAGATCAAGACTGGTTTGGTCAAGGCATCCGGTCACGGCAAACAGGGTGAGGGCGAAAAGATGATCGCCGTGCATCTGAACGAAATCAACGAGACGCCGGGCGCGAAACGGGCGCATACGCTGTATGCAACGCTGTATCGCGTGGCCGGGCGCGCCTCGTGGGTGGCGATAGAGCCGATCACTGGACGCACGCACCAGCTGAGAGTGCACATGGCGGCGATCGGCCACCCAATCGTTGGCGATGGCAAATACGGTGGCTCGGGGCAGGAAAATCTGGGCGACGGTTGGGGCGCGCAACTGGGCGGGGTCATCAGCAAGAAGCTGCACCTACACGCGCGGCAGGCCTCATTCCAGCATCCGGTCACGCGCAAGACTATAACCGTCAAAGCTCCGCTGCCTGAGCATATGAAACACAGCTGGGACACGTTCGGCTGGACCGAAGATCTGGCCGCGGAAGACCCGTTCGAGGAACTGCAATGAGCGCACCCTTGCGTTTGGTGCTTTTTGATGTGGACGGAACCCTTGTCGACAGCCAAGGCAGCATTGTCGCGGCGATGACCGCCAGTTTTGGGGCCTTGTCCCTGACGGTCCCTGACCGCGAGGCGATTTTGTCCATCGTCGGTCTGTCCTTGCCCAATGCCATGGCTCGGCTTGCGCCCGAGCAGAGCGAAACGGTTCAACACAACCTTGTTGAGGGCTACAAACAGGCCTATCACGCAAATCGTTTGGAGCAGGGGGCCGCAAGCTCACCGCTCTATCCCGGTGCGCGGGACGCAATCGAAACCCTGCATGACATCCCCGAGGTGCTGCTAGGTGTGGCCACCGGAAAATCCCAACGCGGTCTGGATGCCTTGATCGAAGCACATGACCTGGAGCGCTATTTCGTGACCCGGCAGGTTGCGGACCATCACCCCTCGAAACCGCATCCGTCGATGATCGACACGGCCCGTTCTGAAACCGGCGTTGATGCGGCAGATACGGTGATGATTGGCGATACCCGGTTCGACATGGATATGGCGCGGGCTGCCGGAGTAACAGGCATCGGCGTATCCTGGGGATATCATGACCGATCAGCCCTGAACGGCGCGGCCTGTATAATTGAAAATTTTGACCAGTTGCCCCGTGCGCTGGATAATATCTGGACCTGAAGACATGAGTGACTGGAAGCCCAAGCGATTTTGGACCGCAAGCACGGTTGTCCAAGCGGAAGACGGATACACCGTCGAATTGGACGGTCGCAGGGTCAAGACCCCGGCCAAGGCCGCATTGATCCTGCCGACGCAGGCAATGGCCGACGCGGTTGCTGCAGAATGGGATGCGCAGGAAAAAGAGGTCGATCCGACCCTGATGCCGTTTACCCGGTCTGCAAATGCGGCCATCGACAAAGTGCGTCATCAGCACGCCGAGGTTGCGGACATGCTGGCCGATTACGGCGATTCGGATTTGTTGTGTTACAGGGCGACATACCCGCAAACGTTGCAGCAGCGACAGGCAGATCAGTGGGACCCGGCCCTGGATTGGGCAGCTGAAACCCTAGCCGCGCGATTGGTTCCTGTGGTTGGTGTGCTGCATCAGCCACAGTCTGCAGAAGCGCTCAGCACACTTCGAGGCCGCGTGCACAAATTCAACGACTTCCAGCTCGTCGCCTTTCACGATCTGGTCAGCCTGTCCGGCTCACTGGTACTGGGATTTGCCGCCGCCATGGACTGGCGCGCAGCGGATGAAATCTGGGACATCTCAAGGCTCGACGAGGCCTGGCAAATCGAACAATGGGGCCACGATGACGAGGCGTACGCGGTTGCCGAGATCAAAAAATCTGCGTTTCTACACGCTAAACGGTTTATTGAAATCTCTATCTGAGCCTATTGGGCATTAATTTTTGACACAGATCCGGTCATCGCTGAATTGACTCATCGTTTTCCCTGATCCGACCCTTGACGTTTGTTTATGAATGCGAGCAAACTCATGCCCACTAAAGGGGAGACACCTTTGGAGTAACCTTTCTGGTGCCAGAGGTGCCGGACAGAGCCGTCCCGGAATAGGGGCGGGTAAACAGGAAGAGGTAAAAATGAAAAAATCCGTAATTTTGGGCGTGGCCACAGTTGCCGGTCTGGCTGCTGCGGCAGCGACAGCGGGCACCGTTGACGACGTCAAAGCGCGCGGCAAGCTGAACTGTGGCGTGTCCTCCGGACTGGCCGGCTTTTCGCTGCCTGACGCGAATGGCGAATGGCAAGGTTTTGACGTTGCTGTCTGCCGTGCCGTTGCCGCAGCCGTTCTGGGCGATTCCAGCGCTGTCGAGTTTGTGCCGACCACCGGTAAGACGCGCTTTACTGCGCTGGCTTCGGGTGAGATCGACATGCTGGCACGTAACACCACATGGACCTTCAGCCGCGATGTCGACCTCAAGTTCGAATTTGCTGGCGTCAACTACTATGACGGTCAGGGTTTCATGGTTCCGAAAGCACTGGGCGTAAGCTCGGCCAAGGAACTGGACGGCGCGACCGTCTGCATCCAGACCGGCACCACGACCGAGCTGAACCTGGCCGATTTCTTCCGTGCCAACAACATCAGCTATGAGCCGGTTCCGATCGAAACCAACGCCGAAGCGCAGCAGCAGTATCTGGCTGGCGCATGTGACGTTTACACCACCGACGCATCGGGCCTGGCTGCAACCCGCGCCACGTTCGAAAACCCCGGTGATCACGTTCTGCTGCCCGAAATCATCTCGAAAGAGCCGCTGGGCCCGCTGGTCCGTCATGGCGATCACGAGTGGGGCGACATTGTCCGCTGGACTCTGAACGCACTGGTTTCGGCTGAAGAGCTGGGCGTGACTTCGGCGAACATTGATGAGCTGAGCGCTGGCACCGACAACCCGGAAGTGAACCGTCTGCTGGGTACCGAAGGTACTCTGGGCGAGATGCTGGGTCTAAACGCAGATTGGGCAGCAAGCGCGATCAAGGCGGGTGGCAACTATGGTGAAGTATTTGCCAAGAACATCGGTGAGGAAACTCCGATTGGTCTTGCACGCGGCCTGAATGCCCAGTGGACCGATGGTGGTCTGCTGTACTCGCCGCCGTTCCGCTAAAATCCACGGGAAAGGGCGCGGGGCAACCTGCGCCCTTTTTCCATAAATAAGAAACACTCCCGGATGGATTGAGCGAAGATCAACTTCGCCGGCAAAAAACGGGATGCACGGGGAAATACATAGGTCATGACGACTCTCACTGACCCGCCGAAGGAGCAGTTCCGGCTGTCCATGCTCCTTTACGATACGCGGTACCGATCAGCGACCATTCAGGTCATTGCATTGATTGGTTTCATGCTTCTGGCAGCCTGGATCATCTCAAATACCATTCAAAACCTTGAAGGGTTGGGAAAACCGGTCGAATTCGGTTTTTTTGCAGAATCCGCAAGTTATGACATTAACCAGCGATTGCTGGAATACACCTCACAGGACAGCCATCTTCGCGCCGCCTTCATCGGTTTGCTGAACACGCTGGTTGTTGCGGTTCTCGGGTGTATCACGGCGACGATAGTCGGCGTTTTTGTCGGCGTGCTGCGTCTGTCGAACAACTGGTTGGTCGCGCGTATCATGACCTTCTATGTCGAGATTTTCCGTAACGTGCCTGTCCTACTGTGGATCGTTCTGGCCATGGCCATTTTGATCGAAGGCTTGCCCGCACCTAATGCGTTCCGAGGTGATAACCCCACGGCAACGATGGATCTGTTCAACACCGTCGCCGTTACCAATCGGGGTGTGTATATCCCTGAGTTCCTGTTCTCGCGTAGTTTGGGCGACATCCACTTGTTTGGAACATCAAGCCTTCGGTTTGATATTTCGCTGGATCTGGTCGCGTTTCTGATCGTTCTGGGTGGCAGCATCTTTACCATGCGCAAAGTGTCCGCCTGGGCCGCCGCCAAACAGGAATCAACAGGCGACCGTCCTAAGATCTGGCATATCCAGCTGGGCATTCTGTTCGTCCCGATGATCATCCTGATGACTGCACTGGGCTTACACCTTGGATACCCGGAATTGAAAGGATTCAATTTCAGAGGCGGCACGCATATGCGCAACTCTCTGATCGCGCTATGGCTGGCTTTGTCGCTGTACACGGCGGCCTTCATCGCCGAGATCGTACGCGCCGGCATTCTGGCTATATCCAAGGGTCAGACCGAAGCCGCGTCTGCGCTGGGCTTGCGCCCGGGTCGCACCATGCGGCTGGTTATCCTACCTCAGGCGCTGCGGGTGATCATCCCGCCGATGATCTCGAACTATCTAAACCTGACCAAGAACTCGTCTTTGGCGATTGCGGTCGGATATATGGACATCACGGGGACCCTGGGTGGCATCACCATGAACCAGACCGGCCGCGAGCTGGAATGCGTTCTGCTGCTGATGCTGGTCTATCTGGCCATCTCGCTGAGCATTTCGGCGGTGATGAACTGGTACAACAACCGTGTCAAACTGGTGGAGCGGTAATATGAGTGATGTTTCATTTGTCCGCACGGAAATGTTGCCGGAACAAGCCCCGCCAGCGTCCGAAGTTGGAGCAATCGGGTGGATCAGGCACAACCTGTTCTCCAGTTGGTTCAACGCGATCCTGACGTTGGTTTCGCTTTACGTGATCTGGTACGTGTTGTCGGGCGTTCTGCCATGGATCTTTCAGTCCGTCTGGAACGCCAACTCGCTGAACGAATGTCGCGAGATTATGATTGACACCTGGGGTTCAACCCATGGCCATGCTTGCTGGGCGGTGATCAATGACCGTTGGCTGCAGTTGCTGTTCGGGTTCTACCCGAGCCACCTGTACTGGCGTCCGATTGTATCGCTGATCCTGCTGTTGGTCGCATTGGCCCCGGTTCTGTACTCGGATCGTGTGCCGTCCAAGATGCTGATCGTCACTGCGATTTATCCGTTCCTGATGCCGTTCCTGATGTGGGGCGGCACCATTTGGGGACCGATCGCGGCAGCGTTGGGGTTTGTTGTCGGTTGGGGTGTCTACACCCTTGTCAGCAAACAACTGAGCGGTCTGTTTGGCTTGATTGCGGGCGTCGCAGCGTCGGTTATCTGGTGGCTGGTTTTGTCCAGCTATTTCGTCGGTGCGCTGGACTCGATCCTGCCAATCGGTATCGAAGCCGTACAAAGCCGTCAGTTCGGTGGCTTCATGCTGGCGATCTTGCTGGGTGTCGTGGCCATTGGTGTCTCGTTGCCGATCGGAATTGTACTGGCGCTGGGCCGTCAGTCCGACCTGATGATCGTCAAGTACCTGTGCGTGGGCTTTATCGAGTTCATCCGCGGTGTGCCGCTGATCACGCTGCTGTTCGTGGCCTCGTTGCTGCTGAACCTGTTCCTGCCGCCGGGCACCAACTTTGACATCATCCTGCGGGTGATGATCATGATGACCCTGTTCTCGGCTGCCTATATGGCCGAGGTGATCCGGGGTGGTCTGGCTGCCCTGCCACGGGGCCAATATGAAGGTGCCGACAGTCTCGGCCTGAACTACTGGCAAGCACAGCGACTGATCATCATGCCGCAAGCCTTGAAAATCTCAATTCCGGGCATCGTGAGCACATTCATCGGGATCTTCAAGGATACGACACTGGTGTCGATCATCGGATTGTTCGACGTGATCGGACTGGCATCTGCCATCCGCGCCGACACCGCCTGGAACGGCATCTACTGGGAACTGTTCGCGTTCATCGCGGCGCTGTTCTTCGTCGTCTGCTTCTCTATGTCCCGTTACTCCATGTATCTGGAGCGCAAGCTTCAGACTGGCCACCATTAAGGAGTTCAACATATGTCTGAACTTGCAATTGATCGTCAAATCGATCGCTCGAAGATGCAGGTGAGCGACGAGGTCGCCATCGAAATCAACAACATGAACAAGTGGTACGGATCTTTCCACGTGCTGCGCGACATCAATCTGACCGTCAATCAGGGCGAGCGGATTGTTATTGCGGGTCCTTCCGGATCCGGAAAATCTACATTGATCCGTTGCCTGAACGCGCTGGAGGAACACCAGCAGGGCACGATCATGGTGGATGGGACCGAGCTGTCGAATGACCTCAAGAACATCGACAAGATCCGGTCCGAGGTTGGCATGGTGTTCCAGCACTTCAACCTGTTCCCGCATTTGACCATTCTGGAGAACTGCACGCTGGCCCCGATCTGGGTGCGCAGGACGCCCAAGAAAGAGGCCGAAGAGCGCGCGATGCACTTCCTGGAAAAGGTGAAAATCCCCGAGCAGGCGGACAAGTATCCCGGTCAGCTTTCGGGTGGTCAACAGCAGCGTGTTGCGATTGCCCGCTCGCTCTGCATGATGCCGCGGATCATGTTGTTTGATGAACCGACATCGGCGCTGGACCCTGAGATGATCAAAGAGGTGCTCGACACCATGATCGAGCTGGCTGAGGAAGGCATGACCATGCTGTGCGTCACGCACGAGATGGGCTTTGCTCGTCAGGTCGCCAACCGCGTGATCTTTATGGATGCTGGACAGATCGTGGAACAGAACGAACCGGAAGAGTTCTTCAACAACCCGCAGAGCGAGCGGACCAAGCTGTTCCTGAGCCAGATTTTGGGGCACTGACCCCACATACGAGTTCAGAAAAAGGCGGGGCTTTGGCCTCGCCTTTTTCTATTCCAGCAACTCGCGTGGAGTAACAAACCCCTGCACATCGCCGCTGTGCCACCGGACGCCGGACCAATCCGCAATGTCAAAGCGGATCACAGCTGTTGCACAGGTTGGGTAGTCGTAGAACCGGGCGTGATCCGGCGGGTGCTTAACGATTTGGTTCGCAAAAGCGGCAATGCCGGGATTGTGGCCCAGCATCAAAACGGTTTGTTTCGTCGCGCCCGATAATTCAAGCAGCATATCTGCAGGGTCCGCATGATAAAGCGTTCGCTGAAAGCAAACGCTATCTGCCTGCAGGCCCATCCTCTCCCACGTCTCGCGGGTTCTGACCGAACTTGAGCTGAGAACTTCATCCGGCAGCCAGTCGTTTTCACGCAGCCACGTCGCAATCGCCGGGGCCGACTTGCGCCCGCGCTTGTTCAGCGGGCGATCATGATCGGCAAGGGCCGGACTGTCCCAACTGGATTTCGCATGGCGTGTCAGGATCAGAGTGCAGGTCATGACGGGTGAAACGCTCTCATGTGATGCGCGGATTGTTCGGGATCACGCGCGGCACCCGAGCTGAGAGGACAGGACAGCCGCACAAGACAACCGCCGGTCATGCAGGTTTGCCCTTCAGGAGTGGACAGGTGGCCATGGCAGGTCGACACATCATAAAAGTCCCGACTGTTCAAAGCGCCCACCGGGCATGTCTGGGTGCAGGGGGCGGCGCAGGTGGTGCAGGGGGACGCGTCAGGTGGTTCGGGTATGGGAAATTCGTTGGTGAAATGCAGCGCACCCCGGAATGAGATCATCATGCCGACCTCATCGTGCACCAAAGCGCCAACCGGGCTGCTGAACGTGCGTCCCGATTTCAATGCCCAGTCGATAAAGGGCGTATAGGGCGGGCCGCCAAACGGAAAATAGGCTGTTGCGGATAAGTCCTGTGCCATCTGCCCCACCACACGCGACGACCAGCGGTCGACCGGGTCCTTGCCATGCCATTCATGCGAGGATTTCAGGGCAGGCCAGAAAGCCCCCCCTGCACCCAGCAGGATCAGCGTGCCGCCTTCCAACTGCTTTGCGTCTTTAACGCGAGGGTACAGCGCGCCCATGATGATCAGGCCAACGTCCTGTGCAGCCTTTTCGATATCAGCATAGCTAAGCGCTGCCGGGTCAGAGGAGGGGGGATGGCGTTTGGTCATGTCTCCTCCGCCAAAGGCTCAGTCCGGCCGGATCAGCGACCCGGCGCCGTGTTCCGTATAAAGTTCAAGCAAGACGGCATTGGGCGCGCGTCCGTCAAGGATAACCACGGCACGGACCCCGCTGTGCAGCGCGTCCAGAGCCGTTTCGGTCTTGGGTATCATGCCGCCCGCAATGGTGCCGTCCAGTGTCATCTCGCGGATCTGACCCGCCTTTAGTTCGGTCACGACGTCCCCGGCTGCGTTTTTGACGCCCGAGACATCGGTTAACAGCAGCAGTCGATCGGCCCTTAGCGCGGATGCAATAGCACCAGCGGCCGTATCCCCATTGACGTTGAAGGTTTCCCCGTTCCGGCCCGCACCCAGCGGGGCGATGACAGGAATTACATCATGCGCAAACAGGTCATGCAGGATTTTCGGGTTCATCTCTGCCGGACTTCCGACAAAACCCAGGGATTCATCGGTCTGATCACAAGTCATCAACTGCGCATCCTTGCCCGACAAGCCCACGGCCGACCCGCCCTGGCCATTGATCGCCTGTACGATGCGCTTGTTCACGAGGCCGGACAACACCATCTCAACTACTTCAACGGTTGCTTTGTCGGTGACACGCTTGCCGTTCACGAATTCGGACTGGATATCCAGCTTATCCAGCATCGCGTTGATCATTGGACCGCCGCCGTGCACGACAACCGGGTTCACCCCGACCTGACGCATCAGGACGACATCGCGGGCGAAGCTTTCCATGGCTTCGTCACTGCCCATGGCGTGGCCGCCAAGTTTAATGACGACAATCGCGCCGTCATAGCGTTGCAGGTATGGCAGTGCGCTGTTCAGCGTTGCGGCGGTGGCGATCCAGTCCCGGTTCATGTCTCTTGTCTTCATGGCTGCAGTCCCTCTGGGAACCCGTGTTAGGGCCTTTGTACAGCTCTGCCAAGACCGGATCGCGCATAGGGCCGCACCGGTTGCCCGGATGCGGCTGTCTGTGTGTCAGCTTATCGCGCGTTTCATCGCCGGGATGTTGCTGATCAGCAGCAAATCGACGGCCAGTACGGTCAGCAAGGTGAGGCCCACCAGCGGGAACGCCATCGCGGTGAACAAGCCGATCAGGACGGCCCCTTTCCACAATGGCAGTTCCGCTGGCATCGGCGGCGCGGCCAGACGTCCGGCCCGTTGGGGACGACGTTTTACCCACAACACAACGCCCGAGACGCAGACGAAGATGACAGACAGGCAGAACACCAGGTTCAGGACAAAGTTCCACATGCCCAGCAGACCCATGTGAAACGGGATCCCAATGGCCATGGATTTTCCCATCAGCGAGTAATCCTCATACCGGACATCCGCCAGAATCTTGCCGGTAAATTGGTCCACGTGGACAGTGCGGTCGTTCACCGGATCGGTCGAGTCGCTGCTCATGCTGTCGCGGTTCAGGGTCCAGACACCGTCCTCGCCGTTGGGATAGGCCACACGGAACCGGCCTGTCATATCCAAAGCGGTGCCAAGGGCCACAAGCGCGTCGATATCGACCGGCGTGCCTTGTGGGACGCCGTCGATCCCGGCCTCGGACCCAGAAGCGGGCATGGGCGTTTGTTCCAACGCCCATGGGACATCGTTCTGGTGGCCGTGGTTCATGCTGGCGTGGATGTCATCGGACAGGGGGACATTGTCCCATTTTTCGGCCGGAAAGCTGCTCCATGGCTGAACGATCATACCGCCCCAGACGCCCGCCCAGGAGAGGCCCGAGATCAGGAAGACCACCAACAGCCCGGACATCCAGAACCCAATCACAGCGTGCAGCGACCGCCACAATGCGCGGCCGCGTGCGCGCAGATTGGGCACAAAAGCGGCCAAGGTGTTTCCACGCGGCCACCACATGTAAAGACCGGTAAAGACCAAAAGCAGGCTCAGCCCCGCTGCGATTTCAATAATGCGGTCTCCGGTCGTGCCAATCAGAAGGGTCGAGTGAATGTTGTCGGCCAGATCATACCATCCGGCGCGACGATCCCAGACCTGCAGAACCTCACCGGCATAAGGATCGACGGCGACAAGACGCTGACCTTCTTCGGCTTTGATGCGAAACACAGTGGCCAGATTATCAACCTTCGGACCAATCCACTCGGCAACCGTGCCGGGCACCTCGTCAAGGGCGATAAGGGCCTGTTGTGAGGCCGGTAACGCTTGCCCGTGGACATCCACGGCGATTTTTTCGCCGTCGCGACCGTCGAACTGCGTGATGAACATCATCATTAGTCCGGTTATTGCCAGAATGATCAGGAACGGGATGACGAAGATCCCTGCATAAAAGTGCCACCGCCAGGCGGCGAAATAGAATTTTTGCGCAGCAGTGTTCTGCGCCGGGGTATCCCCCAGGTTTTGGCTATCCAGTGCCATTTTTGTTCTCCGGATTCGATTACTGCCCCGCGCAGCGCGTGCACGGGTACAAAAGTGTTGAGGTGAATCAGGAGAAGATGGGTGGCCCCCGCGCATCATAGCGGGCGTAGAACCCGGCACTGCGATGGGTGAAATCACGATGGATCCAGCGTGGCTGGATTTTCGCCGCAAAAGGGACAATCTCACCGACTGACGGCAGGTGTGTATCCGCCGTTAGGCCCGCGAATGGGCACATTGCGCGCGAATCCGTGTCGTCGTGCACAGGATCACCGGGGTTCAGGTCAACCCATTGTTCGACTGTTCCATCGCCAGTACAGATCACCAGCAGCACTTTCCCATCACTGCCCATCGCGGGCATCCAGCCTTGCGGGATCGCGCCGGTCAGCACAACTGCCAGCAATGTAAGGATTGGGAAAATGCGGCCGATCCGGATCATTCCAGATGTGCGATGATCGAACGAAGGGTCGGAATACCGTCACCCTTTTCAGACGACGTCAGCACAATCTCCGGATATGCTGCCGGGTGCTTGGACAACGCGCCGCGAACCTGATCCAACACCTTCTGCCGCTCATTGGCCTTGACCTTGTCCGCCTTGGTCATCACGCATTGAAAGGTAACAGCGCTGGAATCCAGCAGCTTCATGATCTCGGCATCGACCGGCTTCACCCCATGGCGCGAGTCAATCAGGACAAACGCCCGTCGCAGGGTCTGGCGGCCGCTTAGATACTGTTTCAGCAGCCGCTGCCATTTTTCAACGACCTTCACCGGGGCGTTGGCGTAGCCGTACCCGGGCAGGTCAACCAGATAAAGTTCGGGGCCTTGTGTGAAAAAGTTGATCTCTTGCGTGCGGCCCGGAGTGTTGGACGCGCGTGCCAGACCTTTGGTGCCGGTCAGCGCATTGATCAGGCTGGACTTGCCCACATTTGAACGCCCGGCAAAGCAGACCTCAAGCCGGTCCGGTGCAGGCAGGCCATTCATGGCGACCACGCCTTTGACAAACTCGGATTGTCCCGCAAACAATTTGCGGCCGCGTTCCAGCGCGAACTTGTCCGGGTCTTCGACCAGTGGGAAGGGAAGGGTGCTCATAACGGATGAACCTTATCGCCGACTGAGATTGCGCCGCCCCGGACAACCTCGGCATAAACGCCGAAATCCTGATGGCCCCAGCTGTTCAATGTGCCCAGCGTATCCGCATCGCGCACGCCGGTTTTCGGATTTGCCGTTGTCGCCAAACAGCGTCGGATGCGTTCTTTGACATGAAACACGGCCTCACCGATCTGTACTTCGCGATCCAGCCAGTCAAATTCTTCCCACAGGGGCAGGCCATCGAACCAGATGTTGCCACGCCAGCGCTGGATCGACAGATTGCTGCCAAGCTTTTGCTCGACCGCGCGGTGCGATGCCATGTTGCACAGGCTGATCGAGGGGTAGTCACTGTCAGTCATGCCGCGACCCGGCACTCGGATAATCCGGGCTGACGCCGCCCGATCCGTAGGCATCAACGGCTGGACCCAGTCCAAAAAGACCTGCTGTTCGCCATCCGGATTAAAAGTCAGATCCGGACGATCTGGATGTGTCAGAGTTATCGTGTCGCCGTTCAGCCGGGCCGAGATAGCCATCAGTTGCGGTGCTTTCGCCCCGCGACTGAAATTGGCGCAAGGCACCCATTGAGAGCCATCCGCCTTCGACGCCTCGTGCGCGACTGCCCAAACGCGATCCCCGGGCATGGTCTGCCCGGGGGTCACTGATAGGGTCTGGAGGGCCTCGCGACCATGACTTTTGATCGGATGCCGCCAGATATGGGTTACCTCAGCATTCATTTGTCGTCCGTTTTGGGCGTCCGCTTGAAGCCGGATTTGATGTTGCCGAACACGTCAGGCTTATAGCCCTGACTACGCATGATCAGGTATTGCTGCGTGAACGTGATCGTGTTGTTTGCGATCCAGTAAACGACCAGTCCGCTGGCAAAGCTGCCCAACATGAACATGAACACCCAAGGCATCCAGGCAAAGATCATCGCCTGAGTCGGGTCAGTTGGTGCCGGGTTCAGCTTTTGCTGCAACCACATCGAGATCCCCAGCAGCAAAGGCAGGATACCGATGAAGATCAGTGCCATGAAGGTATCTGGCTGCGGACCGGCAAAGGGCAGCAAACCAAACAGGTTCATGATCGAAGTCGGATCAGGTGCGCTGAGGTCCTGGAACGGGCCAAACCAGGGGGCCTGACGCAGTTCGATGGTGACGAAGATCACCTTATACAGCGAGAAGAAGATCGGGATCTGCATCAGGATCGGCAAACAGCCCGCGGCGGGGTTTACCTTTTCCTTCTTGTATAGCTCCATCATGCCTTGCTGCATCTTTTGGCGATCGTCGCCTGCGGCTTCTTTCATGGCCTCCATCTGCGGCTGAAGCTCTTTCATCTTCGCCATTGAGACGTAGGATTTGTACGCCAGCGGGAACAGAATCGCCTTGATGATCAGCGTCAGGCCAATGATCGACCAACCCATGTTTCCAATCAGGGCGTTGATGTTATGCAGCAGCCAGAAGATCGGTTTTGTCAGGAAATAGAACCAACCCCAGTCGATGCTGTCGACGAACTTCTGTACACCGTCAGCCTGATACTCGCGGATGGTTTCCCATTCTTTGGCACCTGCGAACAGTTGGGTGGTGACTTCTTCAGTTGCCCCGGGCGCGACAGTCAGCGTCGGCAGAACCGTTTCGGTCTGATAAATCTTGCGGCGGGCGTCATATTTAGCCGCAGCCTTGAATGCCGATCCCTCTGCAGGGATCAGAGTGGTCATCCAGTAGTGATCGGTAAAACCGACCCAGCCACCTTCCTTGACCTGAAAGACTTCGGCTTGCGCACGCTCATTCGGGTCAATGTCAAAGTCGCGCACATCGCCATAGTCGATCTCGTCCAGAACGCCGTCAGCCATGACCATAACGCCTTCATGTAGGATGAAGAAGTTTTTCAGATCGGGCAGGTCGCCGTCTTCGCCAATGCCGTGACGGGCCAGTATGCCATATGGGGCCATGCCGACCTCGGCCTGGGTATTGTTCTCAACCGACTGGGTGACGGTGAACATGTAGTCCTGGTCAACCTCAATAGTGCGGCGGAAGGTCAGGCCCTTGCTGTTGTCCCATTTCAGAGTGACCGGGGTATCGACCCCCAGGGTTTCGCCGTCTTCGACGGTCCACAGCGTATTAGGGCCGGGGACGTCAGCGCCGGCGACGCCTGCGCCCGGTGCCCAACCGTACAAGGCATAGTAAGCCGATTCCGAACCAACGGGCGACAGCAGCTCGACAATGGGCGCGCCTTCTTCGATCGAAACTTTGTAATCTTTCAGGAACAGCTCATCGATACGACCGCCGGACAGGGACAGGCTGCCTTTCAGGCGCGGTGTTTCAATCTCGACCCGAGGTGCTTGGGCGTCGGGCTCGATCTCGGTGGCGTCTGCGGTTGCTTCACCAACTGTATTGGTGCCAGCAGCGCTTGGGGTCTGAACCTCTGTTCCATCAGTCGCGCTGATCTCGGCAGATTCCGGTGCGGTCGTCGGCTCGGGCGGTGGAAACAGCACGAACCAAACCAGGATCACGAGAAAGCTGAGCGCGGTTGCGAGGATGAGGTTCTTGTTCTGATCGTCCATCGGGGACAGCCACCTTAAGCAGTGAAAGACACCCGCTGGGTTCAACAGAGTGCGGGCCCAAAGGTCAAGCGGAATCGCCCTGTAATTCATCACCGATTGGGGTTCTGTGGCGTTAATTCGCGCCTAAGGACGTGCCTGACGCCCGATTTTTGGCATTCCGTTGAGTTTGTTTTGATGTGCGGCCATCCAGTCCAACGTCTTTTCAAAGGGCATGGGCTTGCCAATTTCAAACCCCTGCACGTGGTCGCAGCCCAGTTGCGCCATCAGGGCATGCTCGCCTTGTGTCTCGACCCCCTCGGCCAGAGTTTCGACATTCAGCCGTTCCGCCATGGTCAAAATCGCGCTGACCAACTGTTGCTGGTTTGCGTCCCGATCCGCCTTTGCCACGAAGGACCGATCGATTTTAATGCGTGAAACGTCAAAGCGCTTGATCGACGCAATGGAGGCGTGGCCAGTGCCGAAATCATCGAGGTCAATGCAGCAGCCGAGCTTGGACATGCTTATCACGTTGCGGGTGATTACGTCATCGGGCCGCCTGGAAAACACTGTTTCAAGAATCTCGACGGTCAATCTGTCGGGCGTCAGGTCATTTTGATCCAGCTCCCATTTCAGACGGTCGATCAACGCCGGGTCGCGCAGCTCTTCTGACGAGAAATTCATGCCAATCCGGGGCACAACGACACCGGCAAGGTTCCACTGGCGCATGGCGGCGAAAGCGTGATGGCGCATCACCTGACCCAAGCGTTCCATCAGATCGGCTTGTTCTGCAAAAGGCAGGAAAACCGGCGGTCCCAGCACGCCTTTCTGTGGGTGTTCCCAACGGGCAAGCGCCTCGAACCCGGTAACGTGGCCGGTGTCGGTGGAAATCTGTGGCTGAAACCATGGGCGGATTTCACCACTATCCAAGGCCGCAATAAACTCATTGCGCAGGTTGGCACGCACGCGTGCCCGCCGCTGCGTTTCAGATGAAAAGGCGCGGATGGTTGCAGGACCGTTCCTTTGTGCTTCGGCCAAGGCCGCGTTGGCGGCATCGATCCACTCGGCAAAGGGGATGTCGGGCAAAGTGGATTGCAGACAAAACCCGATTGAACATGACATGTAAACGCTGGTGCCATTTAGCATGATTGGCTCATCGACGGCAGCCTGAATGCGCCCTGACATCTGTATGCAAGCCTCCAGATCCAGATTCTGTGCGGCGTGCAGGCCGATTGCGATCTTGCCCTGGTCCAGCCCAGTGGCAATGTCATGTGAGCGTATGACCGAAAGTACCCGGCTGCGGAATTGGTCAGCCATTACGTTCCCGGCCGCATTTCCGTGCAGATCAAGGCATTCAGAAAACCCGTCCAATTCAACAATCATACAGGAGGCTTCGTGGCCAGCGAGCTGATTTTCCGCAAACAGCGTTTCCATCTGGGCCGCAAACCTGTCGAGAGGAAGGAGGCCGTTACCGTCTTTTTCCCGATTGCTGGCCTTGTGCGCGGTCGATACCGCGGCGAACACAAGCGGCAGGGTAAGTGCCACGACAACCAATGCCCGCTCACCACCAATCCAATACGCGGCCAGACTGATCGCAGGCGCGAAGGCCAAGGCGGGCGGGCCGCTTAGTACCATGGCAAGAGAGTCAAAAATTCTGCTGACTGAGATATGTTTCCACATCGGATCTTCGGGCCTCTACCTTGCGTTTGAAACGCTCAGGTCGACCCTAGGAAACCAATCTGAGTCACTCGTTAACGGAGCTGCGGAATTTCGCCCGAATTTTCGTCATTTTCATTCGGTTTGAGTGCAAGGTTTTGAAAATCAAACAATTTTGGGTCCAAAAGATGCGACGGACGCGCATTTGTCAGGGCCCGGAACATCACTTGACGGCGTCCGGGGCTGTTCTTTTCCCACTGATCCAAAATCTGTTTGACCTGCTGACGTTGCAACCCATCCTGACTGCCGCAGAGGTCGCAGGGGATAATCGGATAGTTCATCGAGGTCGCGAATTTCTCGCAATCGGCCTCAGCCACATGGGCGAGGGGGCGGAAGACGAACAAATCGCCTTCTTCGTTCACCAGCTTGGGCGGCATGGTGGCCAGTCGCCCGCCGTGAAACAGGTTCATGAAGAACGTCTCGAGGATATCGTCGCGGTGATGGCCCAGTACGACGGCCGAGCATCCCTCTTCCCGGGCAATGCGGTACAGGTTGCCTCGGCGCAGGCGCGAACACAGGGCGCAAAAGGTGCGGCCCTGTGGAACTTTGTCCATCACGATGGAATAGGTGTCCTGATATTCAATCCGATGCGGAACGCCCATTCGTTCCAGGAACTCGGGCAGGACAGTGGCCGGAAATCCGGGCTGGCCCTGGTCGAGGTTGCAGGCCAGTAAATCAATGGGCAGCAGGCCACGCCATTTAAGTTCGTACAGAACGGCCAACAGGGTATAACTGTCCTTACCGCCGGACAGGCAAACCAGCCAGCGGGGCGGTTTCCCGTCCTTGTCATGCGCGGACGGGTCCACCATCCCATAGTGCTCGATGGCTTCACGGGTCTGCCGCACAATGCGTTTGCGCAGTTTTTTGAACTCGGTGGTCGAGGGCGCGCCTGCAAAGAGCGGGTGGATATCGTCAGCTTCGTCAAACATGCGCTGCCCCTACAGCAGTTAAGCCAACCGGGCAAGTGGCCGGGTCAGCCCAGTCGGGCAAGCAGGGCGTCCGTGTCCAGCCCGGACACGGATCCGGAGATGCGGCCGCTGTTGCCCAAAAGCCTTGTGGCGATGAATCCATCTGCAACGGCCGCGGGTGCGCGACGCAATAGCTGAGCGGCTGTCAGCAGCAATGCAGTACGTTCGGCAAACCAACGGGCTTCACTCTCAGGCGGCAGCCCGGGCCACCGATCACGATGCGCCTTGAGCGCGGCGTCAAAGCCGTGGTCGACACCCGTTGCTATATCCAGTTCGGCCTGCAGGACCTCAGCGGCCAGCGGGTCGCGAGACAGGCTGCGCAGAATGTCGAGACAGATCACATTGCCCGACCCCTCCCAAATACCGTTCAGCGGGGCTTCGCGATACAGTAGGGGCAGGGGCGTGTCTTCGACATAGCCCATGCCACCCAGCACCTCCATTGCCTCAACGACTACGGCCGGGCACCGCTTGTTACTCAGGAACTTGGCCAGGGCGACACCGATACGGGCAAAGGCCTTGTCTTCGGGTGACTGGCCGTCGAAGGCCTGCGCGACGCGCATCCCCAGCGTCAACGCGCCCTCCCAGTCCAACACGAGATCCGCCAGGACAGCGCGCATCAGAGGTTGGTCGATCAACCGGCGCTGAAAAGCGCTGCGGTGGGTGACCCAATGATGCGCCTCGGTGAGCGCTGCGCGCATCAGGCCTGCCGGAGCTATGGCCGTGTCCAGCCGGGTGTGATGGACCATCTCGATAATTGTTCGCACGCCCGCGCCCTCTTCCCCCAGTTGGTAAGCCAGTGCATCGTGATATTCGATCTCGGACGAGGCGTTGGATCTGTTGCCCAGCTTGTCCTTGAGCCGCATCAGGTGAATGGCGTTGCGGTCACCGTCCAGCCAGCGGGGGACGAGGAAACAGGTCAGCCCACCGGGCGCTTGTGCCAGCGTCAGAAAACCGTCCGACATGGGGGCCGAGCAGAACCACTTGTGCCCGCGCAGACGCCAGTGCTCGCCGTCTCGAGTAGCGATGGTGGTATTGGCGCGCACGTCCGATCCGCCCTGCTTTTCGGTCATTGCCATGCCCAATGTGGCGCTGGCCTTTTGTTCGATCGGTTTAGTCTTCGGATCATAGCTGCGCGCCATGAGCTTAGGCCGCCACTCGGAGGCGATCTGTTCATTTGCAGCAAGAGCCGGGATTGCCGCGTAGGTCATGGTCAATGGGCAGCAATGGCCCGGCTCAACCTGGCTGGCCAGATACATCATCGCGGCGTGGGTCGTGTGGCCGCCGGACTGACCGTCCCAGGCCAAGGCCGCATAGCCGGCAGATTGGCTGATCTGCATCATCTCATGATAGGCGGGGTGAAACCGTACCTCGTCCAGGCGCCTACCGCCCTGATCGAACAATCGAAGTTCGGGGAGGTGCCGATTGGCCTCGCGCCCCAGCTCGCGGGTTTCCACCCGTCCCAACGTTTCCCCGTAAGCCGCCAAAGGCGCTTCGCGACCGCCCGTGAAATGCACGGCGTTTCGCAGAACGGGATCTGAAGACCAGAGATTAGAATCCGCGCGCACAGGCGGCTGATTCAATACGTCATGTGTCGGCAGGGAATGGCGGGCGTCGGATGTCATCTGAACCTCGGGCAGTACGGGTTCAACTGTTCAGCGCATGTCCGAATGGGTCAAGGCTGACGGAGGGTCATAAAGATCAGCTGTCGTCTTCCTTGCGGTTGGGTACGGGGTCGTACCCATCGCCGCCCCAGGGATGGCAGCGGCTAATCCGCCGTGCCGCCAGCCAGCTTCCCTTGATGGCCCCATGCTTTTCCAGTGCTTCCAGCGCATAGGCCGAGCAGGTGGGCTGGTATCGGCAATTGAAGCCAACCCAGGGACTGAAGACCAGCCGATAGGCCCTTACAGGTAGAGCCACGATATGAGAGAAGAGGGTCATTTCCGCCCGCTGTGCACTTTGCGAAGCGCATAACGCAGATCGTCCAGAAGCGCCTCATATGGTCGTGCTGCCGTCGTTTCAGCCCGGCCGATCAGGACGTAATCCCACCCGTCATGGCCATTGACGGGCAGAACAGCCCGAGCGGCCTCGCGCAACCTGCGTTTGGCGCGGTTGCGTGCTACGGCATTGCCAACCTTTTTGGAACAGGTAAAGCCTACCCGAATTCCGGTCGCCTCGACCGGGGTACGTTTGCGAGCCTGCACCATCATCGAGGATGTGCCCTGCCTGCGGGCACGCGCAGCCTTAAGGAAATCAGATCGTTTCCTGAGAACGGTCAAAATTTCAGGCGCGCAAACGGACGCCGCCGGGGGCGTTTCCCCGGGCTGGTTCTTACCATCCACGAGGGGCCTCCGGCGGCGTCATGTTCATAACCTGATCGGTGAGCGGTTTACGCGCTCAGCGACTTGCGACCGCGTGCGCGGCGCGAATTCAGGATTTTGCGGCCGGCTTTAGTGGCCATGCGCGCGCGGAAACCGTGGCGGCGTTTGCGAACCAGGTTCGAAGGCTGATAGGTGCGTTTCATCGCTCCGTCTCCAATCTATGCGGTCGGGTGCGGCGCGGATTCGCCTGCCCGTGGTGTTCGAAGCCCGTCCTCTACTGGGTAGTGGGGGGTAAGTCAAACCCCTAGGTGGGGGTTTTCGCGGCTTTTGCAACAATTCTGTAATCGGGTCGGGCAAAAGGTTTCAAAACAGCGGGATTATCGCCCCAAACCCTCACATTCCCTACCAAAAACATCAAGGCAGCGTGAGCCCCCTGTTGCGAGGGCCGCAAGCAGCGCATGTTGGGGTCAGAATGAAACGTAACAAACCGGACAGCCTTATGAGCGAAACGACTCAGGCACCGCGCAATGGGTTGGCGCGGCATATTCCATTGCTGGTGATTCTCGCCGTCGCTGCGGTGGGGTTCTTCACACTGGGCGACTACCTGACTTTTGAGACGCTGCGCGACAATCGTGAGGCGCTATTGACCTGGCGCGACGCCAACTATTGGGCAATGGCTGCAGCTTTCGTTGGCATTTACATTGTCATCGTCGCGTTTTCGCTGCCGGGTGCCGCAGTGGCGTCAATGACCGGCGGGTTTCTTTTCGGCCTGTTCGCCGGAACCGTGTTCAACGTGTTTGCGGCAACCATCGGAGCCTCTGCAATCTTTCTGGCGGCGCGCTGGGGGTTGGGCGAATCCCTGACCAAACGGCTTGAGTCCTCGGAAGGGACGATCAGGAAACTGAAAGACGGGCTACGCGAGAATGAGATCTCGGTGCTGTTTCTATTGCGTCTTGTTCCCGTTGTGCCGTTTTTTGTGGCCAACTTGGTGCCTGCGCTGGTTGGCGTGAGGTTCCGCAACTTCCTGATCACCACTGCGCTGGGCATTATCCCGGGCGGAATCGTCTACACATGGATTGGCGTCGGGCTGGGTGGTGTGTTCGATCGGGGCGAAACACCTGATGTATCGCTGTTATGGGAACCATTTGTGATTGGCCCGATCATCGGCTTGTGTGTGCTGGCCACGCTGCCAATTGTCATCAAATCCCTGCGTGGCCGAAAGGACCGCTGAAATCATGCAAGAATTGAAAACCGACATCCTGGTGATTGGCGCCGGGTCCGGGGGGCTGTCAGTCGCTGCTGGCGCCAGCCAGATGGGGGCAGATGTGATTCTGCTGGAAGGTCACAAGATGGGTGGCGATTGCCTCAACTTCGGCTGCGTCCCTTCCAAGGCTCTGATTGCCAGCGGCAAGGCAGCTTACGGTCAGGCACATTCTGTTGCGCTGGGCGTGGCTGACGTTGTACCGCAGGTCGACTACGCCGCCGCCAAAGACCACGTTCACGATGTTATCGCTCAGATCGAGCCGATGGACAGTCAGGAACGGTTTGAAGGTTTCGGCGTAAATGTGATCCGGGAATTCGGCAGCTTTGTCTCTTCGACAAAGGTGCAGGCGGGCGACAACATGATCACCGCACGGCGCATAGTGATCGCGACGGGCTCTTCGCCGTTGGTGCCTCCGATTCCGGGATTGGATCAGGTGCCATTCTATACCAACGAGACGATCTTTGACCTGCGCGACAAGCCTGAACATCTTTTGATTATTGGTGGCGGACCGATCGGGATGGAGATGGCGCAAGCGCATGTCCGACTGGGCTGTAAGGTCACGGTTGTCGAAGGCCTGAAGGCGCTGGGCAAGGATGACCCCGAGGCCGCCGCGGTCGTTCTGGACAGCTTGCGCGCCGAAGGTGTGGTTATTCATGAACAGGCTATGGTCGCCCAGATTCGCGACAACAAAGGGGCCATAGAAATTGTGACCGAGGCGGGTGAGATCTATTCGGGGTCTCATTTATTGTTGGCCGCCGGGCGTAAGGCCAACACAGACCGTTTGAACTTAAAGGCTGCCGGGATTGAACCAACCCGCAACGGGATCAAGGTCGATGACGCGCTGCGCACGACGAATCGCAGAGTTTACGCCATTGGCGACGTCGCTGGTGGTCTGCAATTCACTCATGTCGCTGGATATCACGCAGGGATCATCATCCGTTCTGCGTTGTTTGGCCTGCCCTCGAAGGCAAAAGCCGCACATATCCCTTGGGCGACCTACACCGACCCGGAATTGGCGCAGGTGGGCCTGAGCGAGGCTCAGGCCCGTGAACAACATGGTGACAAGGTCGAAATCGCGCGCTTTGACTATCATCATAACGACCGGGCAATCTCTGAGCGGAAAACCAAAGGGTTCATTAAGGTCATGGTCGTAAAGGGTCGGCCTGTGGGGGCCACAATCGTAGGGCATCAGGCCGGAGAGCTGATCAACTTGTGGTCGCTTGCGTTGGCCAATAACCTGAAGATGGGTCAGATCGCTGCGATGGTTTCGCCCTATCCGACGATCGGAGAGCTTAACAAACGGGTGGCGGGTGCCTATTTCTCGCCAAGGCTGTTTGAGAATCAGATGGTTAAACAAGTGGTCAGGTTCGTCCAACGCTGGATGCCCTAGCCAAGAAGGGAGAGCAGATTGAATTCGCTGTCGGGCCGATTTCTGATCCTGACGACGGTCTTCGTGATGTTGGCCGAGATTTTGATCTTTGTTCCTTCAATCGCGCGCTTTCGCGAAGACTTCCTGCTGAACCGGCTTGAGCGCGCACAGATCGCATCCTTGGCGCTGCTGGCTGACGATATGCTGGCCGAAGACCTTGAGGCCGAATTGCTGGCCAACGCGGGTGTCTATAACGTCGTGCTGCGTCGCGATGAGGTGCGCCAGCTTATGCTGTCATCGCCCATCCCGGAACAGATCACCAAGACCTACGATCTGCGCGACGCAGGGCCCTGGGTGTTGATCCGCGACGCGCTGGCGCGATTGTTCACTACTGAGAACGAAGTCATCCGCGTTATTGGCGAACCCGTTAAAGGGGCAGGTCTGCTGATTGAAGTCACCATAGAAAGCATGCCGCTGCGAATGGCGATGACAGATTATGGCCTGCGCATTCTGGGGCTGTCTTTTGTCATCTCCATTATCACCGCGTTCTTTTTGTTTTTGGCTGTGCGCGTCGTTTTGGTGAAACCGATCAAAAGTGTTGTTGGTTATATGCAGCGCTATGCAGGGGCACCCGAAGACGCGCGAGGAATCATCTCGCCCAATTCCAAAGTGACCGAACTTCGTGAGGCCGAGGAAGCATTGCAGCAATTGCAGACCGAGCTGACGCAGGCCTTGAAGCAACGAGAACGGCTGGCGCAGCTGGGCGGCGCGGTGGCCAAGGTCAGCCACGATTTGCGGAACATACTGACTTCGGCACAGTTGTTCACCGACCGGATTGAGACCAGCGATGATCCCTTGGTGCGGCGTATGGCGCCCAAGCTGGTGAACTCGATCACACGTGCGGTGTCGTTATGCGAAAGCACGCTGGCCTTCGGACGCGCAGAAGAACCTGCGCCGACACTGACCATGGTGCGCATGCACGATGTCGCCGCAGATGTCGTCGCCAGCGAACAGCTGGCTGTTGCAGATGCCTGCGTCGAGATCGTGAACGACGTACCCAAAGACCTTGTGGCCCGGGCAGACCCAGAGCAGATATTCCGTGTCATGATGAACCTTGTGCGCAATGCGCGTCAGGCCTTAGTGGCATCCGGGAAGCCGGGAAGCATCACGATCGCCGGCTGCGAGTATAAAGACGACTGGTGCGTCGAGATCAGGGATGACGGCCCCGGATTACCGCCCAAAGCACGTGAGAACCTGTTCACTCCATTTCAGGGTGGGGTGCGTAAGGGAGGCTCTGGGCTGGGGCTTGCCATCTCGCAGGAGTTGGTGCGTGGGCATGGCGGAGACCTGATACTGGCGCATACCGGGCCCGAGGGGACAACCTTTGAAATCAGGCTTCCGCGGGGCGATGGGACTTTTTGAAAACTTTTTGAAGAATCGACTTGCGTGTCCCGAACACCGGGTCTAAATACCGCCTCACCAACGCGGACCGATAGCTCAGCTGGATAGAGTACTTGACTACGAATCAAGGGGTCGGGGGTTCGAATCCTCCTCGGTCCGCCACTGGTTTCCTGTTGAACGTCACACGAACCTGACCCAACCGTCAAAGTTGGACCAGAAACTAGGTGAACGTTCGACATCAGAAGGCCCCCCAACGTTGGACATCAGTTGAATTTGACCTTTGCGTCATCAACTAACACACCGCCCCCATTTTTTGCTCCCGCATGCAGTTTGATTTGTTCTGACTTCCCTTTCGGAAAATCAGAGCTGATTTGTAGGTCAGACAGCGAAACTAATACGGGAGGCCGTTGGCAAGCTGGGCGAGAGTTATCCCGAGTTCAATTTGAAGTCCTATCTAGATGTGATGGGGAGCGAAGAAGACGAAACACATACCGCTTCTTTGGGGGCTGGCAAGAGTCCGGCGCAGAGTGACGAGAAAGTTGCGGAAAATCCTGAGGTTCAGTTCAAGATGATTGCCGTCGCTTATGCCACAGGAGAAATGGATGAAATCGACCAGGTAATTAACTACCTAGCGTTTATACGCCGTATGAAGAAGCAGGGTATTTATGATCTGGAACACTCGAGTGATGAAGATTTAGGAGGTGAGAATACAACTTAAAGGCGATTTACATAACACCCGTTCAACGACGTTCGCGGTTTGTTGCCGAGGCGTCGAATATCCATGGGCTGCAGAATTCCGGGCTCTGTGACGGACCGGCAGCGCCCGGATTGACGTCAAACTTCTAACTGTTGTCTTCCTCGCTTTCACCCAAACATGTTGATCCATCGGATCACCATCGGTGAAAGGCAGATCAGCAGAAGAACGGGCATCATACACATGGCCATAACAGCTGACATCTGCACTGGCAGTTTGTTGGCCTTTTCCTGTGCCCGAAGTTCGCGATCCACACGCATGTCGGTGGCAAACCTCCGTAGAGAAGCAGAAATGCTGGTACCGTATTGGTTGGATTGCAGGAAGGCGTTCGCGAAGGAGTTTACCTCATCAATGCCGACGCGTTCCGCCATGTCCATAAAGGCGGCTTGGCGCTCTTTGCCAGCTTGCAGTTCCAGTTGGAGTATCGTGAATTCTTGCGAAATTTCCGGTGCTGCGTGCGCCATTTCATGCGACACACGCACCATCGCGGCGTCAAATCCTAATCCTGCCTCTATCGCTACTTGCAACAGGTCCAGCGCATTTGGAAGACTGTGTTCAATGGCCTGACGGCGCTTTCTAATACGGTACCGCAGCCACAGAGCAGGGCCGTAGAATCCGACTACCATCAGCGCGGTGACAATCTGCAATGCATTTACCCAGGAGATGCTCTGCAAAAGACTAGCAATACCAAGCTGAACCTGAATTTCTAACGGCAATGCCAACGCCGTAACGAAAGCGGCCGGTAGCACGAACCCCATAACCACACGAAACAAATAGAAAGTGCGGATGGCGTGTTTGCGCTGAATACCAGCCTGCTTAAGCATTCTGCCAATTCTGGAACGCTCACGTTTCGACGAGGGCACAAAAGCCTTTAGAAGACCATGCGGGTCGCTGTTATCCCCCTGGATGAGGTCGAAATCTGCGCCATGCCCCCGAGAAATTGATCCGACCCGCATCCGGCGTGCAGCCGTGTCATCAGTTGCGGTCATGCCGGAAATCCCGAGGATTACAAAGAATACGCTTACGGCGATCCCGCCCAGCACGAGATACTGAAGGGGCAGATCTTGGCTGTTCAGAAAACCTTGAATAAATTCCATTTTTCCGCTCCCTCTCAGAATTTGAACTTTACGAGCCGTTTCAGAATAAGCCCTTGAGCAATTGTCAGGCCGATGATCGCACACGCGAAATAGGGAAATAGCGGATCGTTTCGCACATCGCCGTAGAACGTAGGTGTGGACATCTCGATTGAGAAGTAGATGAACACCGGCAAGACCGTAAGAATAAGGCTGCTAAGACGGCCCTCGGCAGAGATTGCCTTGATCTTTTTTTGCATGGTTTGCCGGTCGCGGATGACTTGGGACAAAATGCTTAGGACACGTGCAAGGTTGCCGCCGGTTCCGTGCTGAATACCGATGCTGACCGCAAGATAGTTTGCGTCCTCTGTTCCGACACGTTTCGAGAAATCCTGAAACGCCGTTGCGACGTCGTCGCCGTAGTTAATTTGGTCTTGAATAATGCCAAACTCGGAACCTATCGGATCCGGAAGATCTGATGCCACATTCCCGACCGTTACAGCCACCGGGTGTCCGACCTTCAGGCCACGGGCCATAAGGTCCAATGCATCCGGCAACTGTTTTGTCAGTTTCCTGGATCGGGCATCCTTCATGGCGATCAGTACCAGCACCGGGAGAATAACGGCCAGAAAGCCGCTAAGAACTGCGGCAATTTCCGGGGCTAGGAGCCGGGATATTGCAACGAAGGCCGCTAGGGCTACACAAGTGGCTGCAAGGACCATCCAGATCGGATTGATCGTCAGCCCGGCTTGGACAAGCAGACGGCGAAAGCGCGCGATCAAACTGGGTTTTTCGCCAGGAGCCATCATTGCAGGGTCGCGTAACAATTGCAGAACCTGATCGGTCGAGGCGCCCCCCTGGATCAGCTTCATGCGCCGGTTTCTGGCCTCGCTGAGGGATTCCTTGCGCAGGAAAAGCTGCTGTAATCCTTCGTATGCAAGAAGAATTCCAAGGAAAATCGAAATGTAGAACAGAATGTTCAGGGTGTTCGGTTGCAGGTCAATCATAACGACATAGCCCCACGAATAAACATGTTGGTATCTACGTTGACCCCTGCGGCAACCAACTGATCGAAGCATTTTGGCCGAATACCCGTAGGCAGGAATTCCCCAAGAATCTGCCCGTCCTCCGACTTGCCGCGACGTTTGAAAACAAAAATGTCCTGCATGGTGATTGTGTCATCTTCCATGCCGGTAATTTCCGAAATGCTGACGACTCTGCGGGAGCCGTCACTAAGGCGGCTGAGCTGGAGTACAATCTGTATCGCCGAAGCAATCTGTGATCGGATGGTTTTCATCGGCAAGTCAGTGCCAAGCATTGTTACCATCTGCTCAACCCGGCTTAGTGAATCACGCGCCGAGTTTGCGTGAACGGTAGTCATAGACCCGTCATGGCCCGTATTCATGGCTTGAAGCATGTCAAAACACTCTGACCCACGAACTTCTCCTACGATGATGCGGTCAGGCCGCATCCTCAGGGCATTGCGAACTAGGTCACGTTGGGTGATTACACCTTGCCCTTCAGCATTCGGAGGGCGGGTTTCAAGACGAACAACGTGGCTTTGCTGAAGTTGAAGTTCGGCAGCGTCTTCGATAGTAACAATACGCTGATTGCCATCGATAAACGACGATACAGCGTTCAGCATGGTTGTTTTACCCGTGCCAGTGCCGCCTGAAATGAGAATATTCAACCTTGCTTCGACAAGGGCCGCAAGGAGTTTGGCTGCCTGATCATTCATGCTGTTCTGATCAACAAGCTTTTTTATTGTTAAAGGGTTGCGGGAGAATTTGCGAATTGACAAAGCTGGTCCATCGACGGAACACGGCCGAATAATTGCGTTAACGCGGCTGCCGTCTTCCAAGCGCGCATCAACCCAGGGCTGAGACTCATCGATACGCCGACCAACTTTGCTGACGATCTTGTCGATAATCCGCAGCAAGTGACGTTCATCGCGGAAGCGAACAGTAGAAAGCTCCAGAAGACCAAAGCGTTCGACGTAAACCTGATCAAAAGAGTTTACGAGAATATCGTTGATAGTCGGGTCTTCCAGCAACGGCTCCAATGGCCCCAGACCCATAACTTCGTGAATAAGCTCATCAACCAGCGCAGTGAAAGCCTCAGAGCGCATGTGCAGGTTTTCAGCCTCAATCAGACCGGTTACCAAAGATGCGATCTGGCGCTTCAATTCCGATCGTTCAACCTTATCGATAACTGAAAGATTGAGCCGGTCCAGAAGCTCACCATGCAAGCGGCTTTTGAGTTCCAGATGCGCCTGCAGATCGACATCTACTGGATCAGGAGTCGCCTTGGATTTGGTGGGCATGTCAATGGGTCGATCCAGTGTCAGCACATTCGACTTGGAAGCAACCTTGCGTGATCTAAATTCGTTGAACACGTTGATCTCCTTTTACGCTTTCTTCGTTGCCACGGGCTGAGTTTCAGCCGAGACCGCAGCGGCCAGTTTTGCCAAGGCTTTTCCAAGATCCGTTTGCCGCTTCAAGTCCACAATCGGCCGTCCAAGATCTACGGAGTTTCTGGCAACTTTCGAATTCTCGGGCAGCCAGTGTTTCAGGCTTGTCTTCAATACCTTCTCGGCCTCGCGGACATGCGAAGGCTTGATCAATGTGTTCCGCTCTCTGTTGACCACGAACTCCACCGGAAGGCCGACGTTTGCCTCGCGGTAGAAATCAATCAACCGCCGCGCCTGGCGCACGCAGGGGACAGTAGTATCGGTAACCAAAGCCAATTTGGTGGCCCGTTTGAAAATAGGTTCAACCCATTCAACGACGGCGCAGGGAAGGTCGATGATAATATAATCATAGCGATGTTGCAGAAGGTCCAGCATCCCTTCGATCAGATCAGGCCGCATCGATTGTAGGGGCACCATCGGGGTAGGCGCGCACAGAACGTCGACGCCAAGCCCATGCTCTTGCAGGATCGAAGACAGAAAATGATCGTCAGGAATCTTAGAGTTTTCGATAAGTTGAAGGAACCCGCCGTTGTCCTCGAGATCTAGAAAAACATTTGAGTTTCCGAACTGAAGGTCAAAATCCAAAAGGGCTACTCGGTTTTTTGCGGACTTCCTGAAGAAAGATCCCCGCCCGCCGACAAGCGAGCAAGCGAGGTTGACAGCAACTGTTGTAGCTCCGATTCCACCGCGCGCCTTTGCGACTGGTATCACCTTGCCCAACGCCGAAGAACCGTCTGAAATAGTGGTTCGCGAAACCGCGCGCGCATTTAGTTTCTCACTGACTGCGGCTTTCAAACCTTCGCCATCAATCGAC
The DNA here is from genome assembly GCF_059610545.1 of Ruegeria sp. CDSC068. Classification (NCBI taxonomy): domain Bacteria; kingdom Pseudomonadati; phylum Pseudomonadota; class Alphaproteobacteria; order Rhodobacterales; family Roseobacteraceae; genus Ruegeria; species Ruegeria sp. CDSC068. The sequence continues at coordinate 10,727 of NZ_JBXWNV010000014.1, read as the reverse complement.
AGCGGCAAAACCTCATCAATACCGATCTTGTACAATTCACGCGCCTTGGTGATCGACAGATCATTCTGAGTGAGTGCAACAAACAAGGTGTTATCGTCGCGGTGCGTCAGGACAGCCTCGATAGCGCGGAGCTCCCCTGTGTCATCAGGGTCGATTTCAAAGATCACCAGATCGTGCTTGAATGCAAGATCGAGGGCAGTTCCATTCAACATCTGAAACGATGCCCCGTTCCTGGTGACTTTATTTTCCTCATTTACGGGAAAGACATCCGCAACCAGCTGCGCGATCTCTTCGTTTTCCGAAACAAGCATAATTGCCTGCGATTTCGGTGTAAAAACATTCTGATCTCTCATCCTGACTCTCCTAATGCAAGGTCTTCAGCAGGCAGCGAGACGCTGAAGTTTGAGTAACCGACTGTCGAAGATATTGTGCTGTTAGTTGCGCCCGCGGCATTTGCCAGCGCGGCCAACGGTGAAACGAATTGAAAATCGTTAAGGTTCAATTCGACTGAGACCATGGGAGTATACGGGCCACCCAAGAAACCCAGATTGGGGTTGAAGTCATAATGAAACTGTAAGTTGTCTATTGTGGCATCCGGAGGCAAAAGCGGGCTAATCCGCGCCCAGACTTCCGAGGCCGTAGCATTGATTGCGACACCCGAACACGAAGGGGTTTGAGGATCCGCACAAACCCCGGCCGAGGCACTGCAGGACGTGCCAAACCGTGGTGACGAAGTAGAGGTGCCCCGCTGATGCGTCGTGGGTACTCCGGGGCACGCAGGCGGTCGAACGATTGCAATGCGCGCTGCCAGTTGCGAGGCTTTCTGAGCATTTGCAATGCTATAGGACATGCGACCGAAATCCAGTAGCGCCATGAAGAGGAACAGAAACAGGGAAACGACAATGGCGAACTCGACAAGAACGCCGCCGCTTTGATCCCAAAGAACTTTCTGCCCTCTGCGAAGCATGTGCGTGTGGATATGAAGCAGACCTTTCATTGCCCAAAAATCCTTGAAGTGTCCGAAACGTCAGTCGTCACCGAAGACAGCCCGTTGCCAAAGAGAGACAGGATTCCGCCCAAAGGAAATTGAATAGTAATGTTCGCGCTGACCGTACCGACAGGCGCCGGGTTGACCCGATAGGTTCCTGATACACAGGACAGACTGGGTGTCACCGAATTGACCGTTATGCTGGGCGGGAACAGGCTGTTGGCATTTTTGTCGTCCTCGACGATGCCCTTCAAAGTAGTAGTAAGTCCCGCAACATTGCCTCCAGAGGTGCAGATATCTGCGGGTGTCACTCTGGACAGATAGCGACTGGCGTCGCGAACGCCTGCTATGACCGATTGGTAGGACCACATCATGCGTGCGGATTCCAGCGTGACGGCCAGTAGCAGCAGCATGATTGGCATGACGAGGCCAAATTCCACGAGGATCGCGCCATCATCCTTTTTTGCAAAGCGTTTCAGGGGGTCTGTGAGGCGGGTTTTCATGATCCTGCGTCCCATCACCGATACAGTTGCACGAGGTCGCGAAAGATACCGCCGAACCCATTGCCGCCGCTGCCAACACCTGAAACGTCAGGGAAGCCGACAACTTCGCCATGGATGTCAAAGCTGGGTGGCGAGCCGCCATCATCCCCAACTGGTTCAGTCAGGAAGACAGCGACAAACTTTGTAACCGGAACGCCCGTGGTCGAGCCGGAAACCGGATTTTGGGTACAATCGATGCCTGCCGCTGTTACGACACGACGGGCCGGGTCAGTCGACATTTGGTTCGAGCACATCGGACGGCCGGTTTCCGCAAGCGAAGGGTCCAGGATCGAATTTGCGTTCGGCGGTGCATGTGGGTTGCTATTGCCGTGCGCGATTTCCCGCAGATACATTCCGTATCTTGTGCCAGCAAACACGCTATCCGTTACGCTAAGAGCCGGAAGGTGAGCATCGCCGCCAATTCCGTCTGCGATACCGTCTGCAAGGTCATGGTTCCGGTTAAGATACCCTGCGCGATTCCAGACGCCGTCTCCGAACCGGTTGTTGCCACCGCATGTGCCTGCCGCCATGCAAGTGTCTCGACCAAGAGCGACCGTGTCAGGCGTAACCTCTTCGTTACCCTGAATGCAGGAACCACCCCCCTTTTTCTGTATCCCTTTGATGACGTTCGGAGCCGGTGCAAAGTCCGGGTTGTTTTTCTCACCATTAAGCACGGAGCGGAAAATATCAAAGCGGACATTGAACGCCGCATTGGTGATTCCGACCTTCTGACCCGGTTCGGTATCCAGACCATTAGTCAACACGCATTGCGTAATCTGGCTTTGCGCTGCGATGAGGCAGGCAAGTTTGTTCCCGCCTTCGTCCGCACATACGCCAGAGGCATCTTCAAATGTCGCCAGGTCGATAAACCCAAAGTTACCCGGTCCCCAGGCGGTTCCGTTGCCACCGCTGCGCAGCAAGATTTGATCGCCGACGGTCAGGGTATTTTCCCAATCCGGCGGCAGGCAGAACATCAAAGGTGAGATATCGCAGGCCGCTTTGGAGTAACCGGCGACGGCCTCGGCCGAAACGCTGGCCGATATGCCGCTTCCACCAAGCATTCTGTCCAAAGCCGAAGCAAGGTTCATGCTAAGGGATTTGGGTGTTAACACGACCTGCGCAAATTTGGCTTCTCGTGGGTTGGTGGTGACATCTGCGCCCAACGGCGTGAGGTCCGAAACCGGCAGCGCGGAGTGAAACAAAAGCGTATAATCCGACGAGCCCGAAAGCGTGGAAGGACCGTTGGCAAATGTCTGGCTGTCACTGATCAAGTTGGCCGCTGCATTGGTTGCGCGGGTGATAGCGTCGGGTTGTCCGTCCAACTCACCAGCGGCTGCCAAGGCTACGTGGTCCGCGAAGGACTGAAACTCTGCGTGGGTCGAGTTCAATCGGCCAACATCCAGCGTGATCGCAAAGAAACCGAGAAATGCAACAAATGCTGTGCCCCAAAGGATCGCGACCGTGCCGCGTTCGTCCCTTACAAAGAATGATATGTTGGCTTTAAAATGCATGACGCAGACTTACTGTGCAGAGTTCTGGCTGACTTCGATCGAGCGGGCTTTTGGCTTGATCTCTGGGCTGACAGTTAATGGGGTGGACGAAGCATCCGTCTGATTGCTGGATTGCGTCTGGGGGGTCGTCGCCGCCTCTGTCGCTTCTTCGGCTCCGCGGGAGTTCCTCTGGATGATGACAACTTCGGATTCCGTGCCGCGATTCAACCTAACCGTCGGTTGAGTTTCGACTTTTTCAGCTGGACCTTCTTCTTGCAAAAGATCGCGCAGGCGAACCATTTCCATTGGCTCATCCTCGACACCGTCCAGCGTTCTTAGAGTGAGGCTCAGGGTCCCGGCTTTTTGAGCCAAAGCCAGGCGCTGTCCTTGCTGAGGTGTCACTTCCACCGTAATCGTGCGCGCGACCCCGGGTTGATCACTCAGTTCTTCGGACTGTTGATCCACACCGATCACCCGGATCTTCTGCAAAATGGTTACAGCGCTCAGTTCGGAGCTCGCACCCTGAGTTAGAACGATGTCGACCCAGTCACCGGGCGTGACAAATCCGCCAACCGCAGTGACCGCGTCGACCTTGATTGCCATTGCGCGCGTGTTCTCGCCAAGCTTCTGAACCAAGGTGACCTTTTCACCATAGTTCGAAACCTTGGACTGAAGCATGACCTCGCCGGGATAGAACCGCCCCTTAGCGCGGCGTAGTTGTCGGTGATTATCCGGAACAAGTACTCCAAGCTCGGTAAATACACCGGCGGGCAGCGCCTCGCGGGGCCAAAGGTGAGTGGTGACGTGATGATTTTCTATGGTTTGACCAAATGCAATTTCAGAACGCGCGACGTAGATCTCAACAAGATCGGTGTTCGTCGTAGCACTGGGTTCAGTCGTTTTAAATTGAATGTGATCTTTCGCCAGGAACACAGAGCCCGAAGCAATTGCGATTCCGAATAATGTGGTAATAACTGGTCTGATACGCATCTCTGTCTCCAAAAGTTACGCTCAAAAATCTCGAAACTTCTACAAATGTGATTTCGAAAATCCCGGCGGTGTATTCTGCGCCGCTATACGGATGGGACGGCGCAGAATGTTGTTGTGGTTTGTAAATCGCAAGGAACCAATGGCTCAGCAGGTTGCGCTACCCAGAGCTGCGCAAGCACCCGTCACGTTCGTGTTTGTAGTGGTGCCAAGATAAGAGAACGCACCAACCGCAATTGACGCGACAACCAAAAGGGCAAGGCCATATTCAACAATTGCCGCGCCGCTTTCTTCTTTGACAAACTTCTTCATAAATTTGGTCATGTTTCCCCCGAAAGGTTAAATTGAAATCCACGTTGCGTTTGTCGCAACGCAAGCCAGACATTTTGCATTGGCTCTGAAATAACGGTAGCCGTGATAAAAATTCCCGCCTTCCGCGAAAAATAGGAAAAATACACCTTAAAAGTGTGTTTTTAATTTCATTAGTTACCTGAAGATGACAAAAATAAACCTTGCATTAACAAGGCCTTAACATTCATTCGAATCAGTATGTTTGGAAACAATTTAGTGATTCGAGGGGTAACTGTAGTCTAAAATCTCGTTCTTTGGATCGATCGGATGTCGACGTTTAATTTTCACAAAATTGAATTTTTAGTAATAAATTCAGATAATTAGCAACTAGTTCGGCGCCAAGCTTTATTGTACATCTTCATTTGAAGCTTCAAAAACCAGTTGCTGAGCTGATGAGACCTAAACAAGTTTGTAACTGCGGCGGGGGCTGCGAAAGAAATTTTGACCAGCAAAGTTTGCTGATTTGGTTGGTAGAGTAATGAGTGTCAGTTTTCCCAGAAGCGCCCAGGCGCAAAACAGCTTCAGATTCGTTATGGAATGGACACACGCTTTAGCGGGTAATAATTCCATTCCACAAGCTTTAAGAAAATTAATAGAGTTGGTTAATGCAGACGCTGCATTAATTGCACGAACATTTAAGCTGGACCGAAAAGTAAAATACGTTGCTCGGTGTTGCAGAGAAGAAGGTAAAGTCTGGCCCTCTCAATCTCAAACTCAGGCAGAGCTGGTTTTGGGTGACAATTTTGCGACGGCAAAGGCTGGTTCAATTTGGACATTGTCAGATGCATTGATTGCAGACAACGCAGCAATACCACGACATCTTGAGGGCGATTTAAAGGATTTGGGTGAGGTGATCATCGTTCCGCTTGATACGAGTGGCGGGCATGTGGATCACATCGAGCTGCATTTCCGGCATAAGCCTGCCCAATTTGATTTGGACTTACTGGCCATAATGGCGTCGACACTAGCGTCCGGTTGGAGCAATCGAACGCCTGGTTCAGCTTCCGCGATTTTTGAGAAGGGCCGAAATCACCATCTTAAGGAGGTTTCGGGAAACAAACGTGTTCCGATACTGGGTCCTCAAAACCCAGCAGGCCTGAGCCGGTGTGAATTTCGGGTTTGTGCCATGTTGAAGGAAGGATTTACGGTCAAAAAGGTTTCCGAAGCCCTGACTGTCTGCCCAACGACTGTTCGGTCGCATCTGAGTTCAGTTTTTTCAAAGACGGGCGCTTCTAATCAAGTTGAACTGCTGCATTTGTTAAATCGAAGAAATGATGCAGACCGCGGCTCCAACAATGCTGAAACAGCACGTATCGGCTGACGGCTAGTGAATGCGATAGCTGTAAAGCACCAAGTTAGCCGCACAGGTTGGCAAAACGTTCCTTTGTCTGTTCAACTACACAGCGATGGTGCAAGGCCAAATACGACAATTGCTGCTCATCTACTATCAAGGGTTACTTAAACCATCAGTGGGGATTTGAGCAGCGAAGAGCAACTTAGACTATTGTTGACGTATCGGCTACAACTTTAACCAAAGATGAACAATGTGTTCTCGCAGTGTTCAACAAACATCGCGCATACTCATTCTACCGAGCCGAGACGGTTAAGGGCGCTTGGCTCTCTGGAAGGGGAACAGCATGATTAAGTCTGCCACTGAAAAAGCTTTGGATCCGATTCCTGTACGAATGAAACCATCACGTTCCACCGCGCACAAATGCGTGTCGAACACCACGAAATCCGGCAGCGGGCGTTTCTCGCCTGTCGAGATTGCTCTGACGGCTATCGTAAATAGCGAACAGTTTGAAAGAGCAAAAAAGGACGTCTGACCCTACATAAAGACGTCTGCAGTTTTCCAGGGACACGTCCCACCCGGGAAAACACCAATGCAAAAGCCCGCTCTAATCAGAGCGGGCTTTTTTTACAGTGAGAGGCAGGGTAAAGAATCCAAATGGTTATTGGGGAATGATGCGAACCCGTGCGATATTGGCGCGGACCAGGTCTTTACCAACACCCTTCTGACCTAGCACTTAGCCATTACTAACAAGTTCTTCCTCTTCCTCTCCATCAGGCGTCTGATCTTCTTCGGCCGGATCGATACTGACTTCTTCGTCATCGTACTTGTCTTCGTCATACGAATTGCCAAGAGCGGTTTTGACGGCTTCCTCGTCAGGATTAGAGGCTCGTACAGCGTCGAGAACACTGTCTTGCTGCTGCGCTGCGATGGCGTCATCTTCTGAAAACCCGCCCTTGTGGTGATCCAAAAGGTTGTCTTCTGCCTGATGCACGGCTTCTGCGGACGCCAACTGATCTTCCGTAGGTCGATCAATCGGATTACCATCTTCATCCGTGGTTAAGTCGTGCGCATCTTTAACGGCTTGCGCGTCTTCCAAATCTTCAGGATCAGTTGTCCCAGGGTTGGCTTCCTCATTGGCAAGGATATCCTCGGCTTCTTCCAGGGACAGGGGGGCTTCGTCCAAGTAGTCCAGCGCTGCGTTGATTTCTTTCACGTCTTTGGGACTCAACGTGTTGTTTTCACCCATGATGTGATTGAATTTGGTGTCCGCAACGGCAAGGCCTGCTGCAAGGCTGACCGGCCCCGTACCTTTCATATACTGACCGTTGGCAATATGCGCGAGCTTTGCCTTGGGGCTGGAGTTAGTGGCGCCGTTCAACTTGCCGAGGTTGCGCGGTTCAAGCGCAAGCGTACTATCTTCTAGAATCGTTGCTTTCCTGCTTGGCGGGCGCAAAGACTGCTTAACTGAAGTAGTTTTTGTTCGTTTTGCAGTCGTGACTGGCTTGCTACCTTTGAACAGGCCGGCAATTCCCTTCCTTTGTGTCTTCTTGGCAGTTTGTTTTTTATTGCCGCCAAACAATCCATTCAGAGAGAATTGACCCTTCTTGGAAGATTTCGAGGAGCTCCGTTCAGAGCCTTTTGACTTGTGACCAGATTTCCCGGCAGCTTTGCTTGCGCCGTTTGTTGATGCGGTTGATCCTTTACCTTTATCTTTTCCGCTACTCGCGCTGCTGCCGTGGCCTTTGCCACCGCTGTTGCCTTTGTCGCCCCCGTTACCATTGCCACCGCCGTTACCATTGCCACCGCCGTTACCATTGCCTTGCTTGGCATAGGCGGTATCGGGGAATGTGAACGCCCCAATAATTGCAGTAGATCCCAGCAAAGCGATTGCTATTGCAGAGGCTTTCATTAGGCCGGTCGTTTTGATCTTCATGACGGTCCTCGTTTATTAAATGCGAATTTCCACACACGATGAAATGCGTAGAAAAATGACAGCACGAGTGTGCGTGCCGGAATCAGGAACTAACTGACAGATTTAAGCCCATTATCGTTGAACCTGCGACGAACCGGCCGTTCATCGCCAGTTCATCTTAAAATCTGTAGAATTGAGGCGCAGTTACGCGATATTGAGTACTGAGGATGAGAAAATTTTTTATCATCGCTTGTCTGTTCGCCTTTCTCCAAGTCGGGGACGGGCATGCTGCTGTGCGCGAACTAAAGCAGTCCGAATTGCGCAAAGTGACAACGTCGGGCAGCACCATCAGGTTGAAGAGGGTTCTTAAAGGCGTTGAAAGAGTCTTTGGCGGAACGCCGGTTGATGCGCGTGCGTTCCAGACTGACAAGGTCTACTATCGGATCCTTGTAAAGAAACCCAACGGCAAGATCATCAGTGTTATCGTGAATGCTCAAACCGGTGTGGTTGTGCCCAATCGTTCAAATATCGGACGCCAGATTTCCAATGCAGCCAAGTCCACACCCGGCAATTCTGCCAAATCCAACTCGCAAGGACAGGCCAGCAGTAAGGGCAATCAGAGCAACAATAGCGGCGGCAATGGTAACGGCAACTCCGGCGGCAACGGCAACGGTAACTCTGGCGGCAACGGTAACGGCAACGGCAATGGTAACTCTGGCGGCAACGGCAACTCAGGTGGCAACGGCAACGGCAACTCTGGCGGCAACGGCAACAGCGGTGGCAACGGTAACGGCAACTCCGGCGGCAACGGTAATGGTGGTGGCAAAAAATAGTGGTTAAAATTTCGGTCGCAGGCCTATAGAAAAAAGTATGAGAGTATTACTCGCTGAAGATGAACCGCACCTTTGTGAGCAGATCAAAAAGCTGCTGAACGCTGAAGGCCGAGTGGTCGATATCGTCCACAATGGCATTGACGCCCAGCATCTGGGAACTACAGAACCATATGATATGATCATCCTCGATCTCGGGCTTCCGGAACGCGATGGCATCTCTGTTTTGCGCGACTGGCGCAGCGCAGGCGTAAAAACTCCGGTATTGATCCTGACGGCACGTGATGGGTGGAGCGAACGGGTCGACGGGTTGGATGCTGGTGCGGATGATTACATGACCAAACCATTCCATTTGCCCGAGCTGGCCGCGCGTGTCCGCGCCATCTTGCGCCGTCAGAGTGGGCAGCTTAACCCCATTATCGAGATGGGCAACGTCATTCTTGATACACGTAATGGACGGGTGACTGTTGAAGGTGTTCCGATCGATTTAACCGCCCAGGAGATTGCTGTTCTGACTTACCTGGCCCATAACGCCGGTCGCCTGATTCCAAGATCCGAGCTTTCGGAGCATATCTACGAATACAATGGTGACCGGGACTCGAATACCATCGCGGTTTTCATAAACCGACTGCGTAACAAGTTGGGACCTGACCTGATCACGACGGTTCGGGGTCGCGGATACATGATCGATTCACTCTGATGTTGTCATTGCGTCAACGGGCATTGCTTGGGGGGATTGCGTCCGGGGCCTTGTCGGTTGGCGTGGGCACACTCGCGGTGTTTTCATTCATCGATTCCCGAGTTTCAAACAGGTTCGACGCCACGCTTCTAGATCGCCACACCCAGCTTGTTGTCGGGCTGAGCGTCACGACCCAAGACCCGGATGCCCTGCGTGATCTCATGTTTGATCCGGCATACAGTGCGCCATATTCCGGCAGATACTGGCAGGTCACCAGCGGCGACGGAGAGGTTTTCACGTCGGCGTCTCTGTTTGATGAAACAATCGCCGAGCCACCCAACGCCTCAGAAAACGCAACCCTTTGGAACACTTCGGGCCCCGAGGGCGAAGCGCTGCGCAGCGCGTACCAACAGATTACCTTCGAAGATGACACTGTCTGGGGCATAAGTGTTGCTGAAAGCCAGGCGCAATTGGTCAACGAAAGACAGGCGGCACAGCGCAGTCTTCTGCCAGTGTTTGGGTTGGTTGGCCTGATCGGCGTTGCGAGCTCATTGATGCTGATGTCTGTCATCCTGGGGCCTCTTCGTAAATTGCGCAGGGATGTGGCTTATCGTTGGGACGCTGATGACGACCTGAAACCAAAGGATTATCCGGAGGAAGTGGCCCCTTTGGTTAATGACTTGAATCAGCTTTTGCGTCGCAATAGGGACATTGTGTCCGGATCACGCAGGCAAGCCGCTGATCTGGCACATGCTTTGAAAACACCTGCCACTATTCTGAGAAATGAATTGCAGGCTATGTCCCAGTCCGGCGTCGATACAAATATCGCTGACGAAGCTCTTGATCGAATCGACGCTCAACTCGGTCGGTCACTCGCGCGCATCCGAGCTCTAAACACAGCTGAGTTGACGCATTCGCGCTCGGATATTTCACACTCAGTCGAACGTCTCGCACGGCTGTTTTCAACGATTGCCGAAAGAGAAGGCAAAAAGCTGGACGTCAAAAGCGACCCCGAACTCTGGGTGCGCATGGATACGCAAGATATCGAAGAGGTTCTTGGAAACTTGTTGGATAACGCAGTCAAATGGTGTCGCGGCCAAGTAAGACTGATTGCGAAACGTCGGGAATACTGCGTCGAGATCTGTATCGAAGATGACGGGCCGGGTATTCCAGAGGACGCAATACGCGAAGCATTGCGCTCTGGTGGGCGGCTTGACACTTCGGTGAGAGGCAGCGGGCTGGGGCTGGCAATAGCGGTTGATCTTCTCAATGCATATGGTGCGCACTTTGACTTGGGAAAATCTGTCTCGCTTGGAGGTTTAAGCGGTCGGGTGGTGATTCCAACCAAGTCATAAGCGGCGACGGCTCAGAGAATGAGTGGCTCAATGTGTGGATTTCTGAGCAGCCTCATCTGACTGGTCCAGTTTGATTGTTAGTGCATTGTTGGCCTCTGATCCATTGGGATTATAGTTTCCGGGGCTGGTGGGCGATAGCCCAGTGCGCTGTGGAGTCTCTTGATGTTGTTGTGTTTTCCTTGAGATATTGGCTGCAGCGTCGATGAATGGCCGCCATTCAATTTGGGTCAGAAATGCTTGACGTTTGGGTCAGAATTGAATGACGCGATTCACTGATTTATTGAGGTTTTGACAGTCGA
>NZ_JBXWNV010000013.1:0-70015 GCF_059610545.1 Ruegeria sp. CDSC068 | reverse complement strand
CGACCCGTCAGCGCCGCCTCAGCAGCGCCGGTGAAGGGGGTTCTAAGTATAACCGCATAAGTCCGCAAGCAGAAAATTAGACAAACTTACAAAAAACCGAATTTTCTTAATTTATTGCATAAAAACAATATATTACCAAGCGACGACCATTCCAAACAAAGCGATCGACAGAGTGGCTGGCAGCGAATCTGGAGTATTAGACAGAGTTACCCACAGACTCAGTACCGAGTCAGGCGGAATCGGCCGCGCGGAACCGAGTCAGCAGGCCGGAAACCGGAATACGCAGCATGATCAGGCTAACGATCAGAGACAGGTAGACCAGCGGTTCGATCTGAAATCCCTTGGCAAGCATGACATAGTGCAGCCCGCCCAGAATCGCGGCGGGAAAGACAAGCCGCTGCAGGATGCGCCAACGGGCCCCCAATTTGCGCAGGGACAGGTTGTTTGATGTTACCGCCAGCGGGATCATCAGGATAAACGCTGCCATGCCGACGGTAATATAGGGACGCTTCAAGATATCCGCCCAGATCTGGCTGGGAAGCTGCACGTCCAACACCAGCCACACCAAAAGATGCAGGCTGACATAGGCAAAAGTCAGCACGCCCAGCGCCCGGCGGAACTTGAGCAGGTTCAGCCCAAAAAACCGCCGCAGCGGCGATATTGCCAACACGACGATCAACAGCTGAAGTGCGAGTTCGCCGTACCGGTGCTCCAACGCCTCAATCGGATCCACGCCCAGACCGCCGGTCAGCCCCTGGTAAAACAGCCAGGGCGCCGGAAGCGCCCCCAGGAAGTAGACCAGCCACACCGGAATGCGGCGCAATATCTGATTCAGCGTCTGCATGGTCTTAGTAGAATTCCTTCAGATCCATACCGTCGTAAAGTCCGCTGACCTCTTCTTCGTAACCGTTGAACATCAGCGTCGGGATACGCTTGGCAAAGAGACCGCCGCCAATCTGACGTTCCGACGCCTGCGACCAGCGCGGATGATCCACGTTGGGGTTCACGTTACTATAGAAGCCATACTCGCGCGGGGCAGACATGTTCCAACTGGTGGGCGGCTCGACATCCGAAACGGTGATGCGAACAATAGACTTGATAGACTTGAAACCGTACTTCCACGGCACCACCAGACGCAGCGGCGCGCCATTTTGGTTCGGGATAGGTTTGTCGTAGATACCAGTCGCCATAATAGTCAGCGGGTGCATCGCCTCATCCAGGCGCAAGCCTTCCCGGTATGGCCATTCGAGGATCGGGAACTGAACGCCCGGCATCTCATCGGGTCGGTATGCCGTTTCAAAGGCCACATACTTGGCACCTTCTTGTACGCCAGCCATATTCAGAAGGTCCGCCAGTTCAAAGCCATTCCACGGGACGACCATCGACCAGGCCTCGACACAGCGGAATCTGTAGATACGCTCTTCGACCGTCATTTCGGACATGATGTCCTTGAAGTCATATTCACCCGGTTTGTCGACCAGACCGTCGATCGTGACGCTCCAGGGTTCGGTCACCAGGGTATGCGCATATCTTGCGGGATCTTCCTTGCGGGTCCCGAATTCGTAGTAGTTATTGTACGAGGTGATCTCTTCCCAGGTGTTAGATTCAAGTGCTTCCTGCGCCGCTGCCGGTCTGGCCAGCCCCGCCAATCCTACACCCGCCAGGCCGGCCATCACCTGCCGCCGATTCAAAAACGCCGCCTGTGGCGTGACGTCGGCATGTGTCAGTGTATTGGTCCAGCGATGCGCCATTTAAGTCTCCTTGGTAAGCTAGCCTGAGATTCCAGATAATCCGCTGATACCACACCACCAAGGCAACATGCGTCACGATTGGGAGACGAGACTGTAACGATTCACGCCAAGTCCATACCAAACCACCTCAGACATCCCCGAGGGCGAATTGCGCCAAAACCGTTAGCACCTGTCACGCCAAGTTGAACTCGCAACGCCCAATTCAGGCGGAATACCCGGACCTTCAATCTTTACAACTGCTTCACGCAACTTGCAGTCTTGTTGCCAGGATTGGCCAACAGGCCCTTAGATCCGCTGTCCACCCGATTGTCGGGCAAGACTAAAGGGAGAAGACGAATGTGTGACATCTGCGTGATGAACGCGGTCAAAGACCGTATGCTTTCTAGAAGAGGGTTCTTCAAAGCCGCCGCCGCCTCGGGTGTGGCCGTTGCCGCCACTGGAGCCAGTGCACCAATTGCCCTGGCCGCTGGTGTGGGCAAGGTTGAGGACATGACCCACACGCTCAGCGCCGATTTCCCAACTTTTTTTGGTGAGCCGGGATATGCCTCCGAACAGGTTTTCAATTTCGGCGAACACGGCTTTAACCTGCAGCGCCTGACGGTCAATGAACACACGGGCACCCATATCGACGCGCCACTGCACTTTTCGGCGGACGGTGCCTCGGTGGATGAAATCCCGGTCTCTGATCTTGTCGCGCCGCTATGCGTCGTCGACATCGCGGCCCGGGCCGCCGAGGATGCTGATACGCTGCTATCCCCGGATGATCTGAAGGCGTGGATGTCTGCCAACGGCGATATTCCTGATGGCGCTTGCGTGGCCTTGTATTCCGGTTGGGCCGCCAAAGCCGACAGCGACGCGTATCGCGGTTTCGACGGTCAGGCACAACATTACCCCGGCTTCCACCCCGAAGCCGCAATGATGTTGATCGAAGAGACCGGTGCGCGCTCCATTGCATCAGACACGCTGTCTCTTGACCACGGCATCTCAACCGACTTCGCCACCCATTATGCATGGCTGCCCACGGGACGTTTCGGGATTGAGAATATCGCCGGTCTGGATCGTGTGCCGGCCGCTGGCGCGACGTTGGTGATTGGCGCGCCTAAGCATGCTGGTGGCACCGGGGGACCCGCGCGGGTATTTGCACTAATCTAATGGAATGATCAGATCACAAGCGGTCCGCCAATTTGGCGGGCCACATCCAATTCCTTAATTTGGGCTATATTCGGCCAATATCTTGCATCCCAAACAAATGGGTTCATATCGCTAACCGATTTCGGCACAGACTTGTCGAAACTCAAATCTGCAATCTGGATTGGATAACCTCCTTAGTGTCATGCTGATTGGCTAGTGCTGCTGCAATAGCTGCACGCACCCCGCATTTGGCCGTCTCGACCGACATACTGGGCACACCCAGATTTCGATCCAGTGCGGCAACCTCTGGTAAAGTCGGCAAGTGTATCCAGCCCGCCCGAACGTCCAGATTGTTTTCCTTAATGTGGTGGAGAATTCCGTACATAAGGTGATTGCAGCAAAAGGTACCAGCGGCATCCGAAATATCGGATGGCACACCTGCCGCACGCATCGCTTGTACCATTGCACGAATGGGCAGGCTGGACAGATAGGCCGTGGGTCCTTCGGGTGCCGTCAGAACGTCTTGCAGAATCACGCCGTCGTTATCCGCTACGCCATACCTGGCGTCATCATTGAGATTTTGCGCGATCCGTTCGACAGTGATCATCGACCGCCCGCCGTACTCGCCCATCATGACAACAACATCCGGCGAAAGCTCGGCTATGGCGTGGCTCACAAACTCAATGCATTTGAAATAGGTATTCGGCACAATTCTGGAAGTGAGTGCTGCGTTGCTGATGACCTCACCGTCCAGAGCTTTTGCCACCTGCTCCGCCGGATTTATCGGCGTCGTTCCAAAGGCCTCGAAACCGGTCAACAACACAGTTTGCATAGCTAAATCTCCTTTGATCTCTGCAGCCTACAGTACTAGCCGCAGCGCTTTTGGAACAATTGGAAATGTCACCGGAAAAGGTCATCAAAAAAAGACCCACCGATTTGGCGGGTCTTTCTTACTAACTTAGCGGATCAATGCACCACGGCATCATCTGGACGCGGACGCTCGGACGTGCCCAGCCGATCGCCAATGATCAGGCCATCGGGTCCGGCGGTTACAGGGACGGTTTCTCCGTCCTTGATCTCACCAGCAAGCAACGCCTCAGCCAGCGGATTTTGCAAGGCGCGCTGGATCACCCGCTTGAGCGGACGGGCACCGAAGACCGGGTCATAACCCTCGTCGGCAAGCCATTCCTTGGCGGTGCCATCCAAGACCAGCTCGATCTTGCGGGCGGCCAAGCGTTTCTGCAAACGCGCCATCTGAATATCGACAATGCCATCCATGTCTTCCCGCTTAAGCCGGTCAAAGATGATCGTCTCGTCCAGACGGTTCAGGAACTCGGGCCGGAAATGGGTCCGGACCGCGTCCATCACGTCGCGTTTGGCTTGCGCACTGTCCGCGCCTTCGGGCAACTGGCTCAGCGCCTGAGAACCGAGGTTCGACGTCAGGATGATCAGCGTCTGCTTGAAGTCCACGGTGCGGCCCTGACCATCGGTCAGCACGCCATCATCCAGAACCTGCAACAGCACGTTGAATACGTCCGGGTGGGCCTTTTCGACCTCATCGAACAGCACGACCTGATAGGGCCGGCGCCGCACGGCTTCGGTCAGCACCCCGCCTTCGTCATAGCCAACATAGCCCGGAGGGGCACCGATCAAACGAGCGACCGCGTGTTTCTCCATGAACTCGGACATATCGATACGCACCATCGCGTTGTCGTCGTCGAACAGGAAGTTCGCTACGGCTTTGGTCAACTCGGTCTTACCTACACCCGTGGGCCCGAGGAACAGGAACGAGCCCAGCGGGCGGCCTTCGTCGTTCAGGCCCGCACGAGCACGACGTACAGCATTGGCCACAGCAGTGACCGCCGCATCCTGACCGATCACGCGGGAATGCAGATCGTCTTCCATCCGCAGCAGCTTCTCGCGCTCGCCTTCCAGCATCTTCGAGGTTGGGATACCAGTCCAGCGTTCAACCACCGAAGCGATCTGTTCCGGACGCACCGTTTCCTCGGCCATCATCTGGCTGCTTTCGGCATTTTCGGCCTCGGTCAGCTTTTTCTCAAGCTCTGGGATGACGCCGTAAGACAGCTCACCTGCCTTGGCGAGGTTGCCTTCACGCTTGGCGATCTCCAGATCAGCGCGTGCCTTGTCGAGCTGCTCTTTCAGATCGCGCGCGCCAGCAAGCTTGTCGCGTTCAGCCTGCCACTGGGCGGTCATCTCGGCAGATTTCTCCTGCAGATCGGCCAGATCCTTTTGCAAGGTTTCCAGACGGTCCTTTGAGGCCGCATCATCTTCGAGCTTCAGCGCCTGTTCCTCGATCTGCATCTGCAGAATCTGGCGATCCAGTTGATCGAGTTCCTCGGGCTTACTGTCCACTTCCATCCGCAAGCGAGCCGACGCTTCATCGACTAGGTCGATTGCCTTGTCGGGCAGAAAGCGATCAGTGATGTAGCGATGCGACAGGGTCGCTGCAGATACCAACGCCGAGTCCGAGATGCGCACACCGTGGTGTAGCTCGTACTTTTCCTTGATGCCGCGCAGGATGCTGATCGTGTCCTCGACAGTCGGCTCCTGTACCACAACCGGCTGGAACCGGCGCGCAAGGGCCGCGTCTTTTTCCACGTATTTGCGATACTCATCCAGCGTGGTCGCGCCGATGCAATGCAGCTCACCTCGCGCAAGCGCGGGCTTGATCAAGTTCGCAGCGTCCATCGCGCCATCGGACTTCCCGGCACCGACCAGCGTGTGCATCTCGTCGATGAACAGGATGATTTCACCGGCCGCCTCGGTGACCTCGGTTAGAACGGCCTTGAGGCGTTCTTCGAACTCACCGCGATATTTCGCACCGGCGATCAGCGCACCCATATCGAGCGCAAGCAGCTTTTTATCTTTCAACGACTCCGGCACGTCACCGTTGATGATGCGAAGGGCCATGCCCTCGGCAATCGCGGTTTTACCCACGCCGGGCTCCCCGATCAGAACCGGGTTGTTCTTGGTGCGACGCGACAGAACCTGCATCGAGCGGCGGATTTCTTCATCGCGCCCGATGATCGGATCGATCTTGCCCTCAGCTGCGGCTTCGGTCAGGTCACGCGCGTATTTCTTGAGCGCGTCATAGCCTTCTTCCGCCGATGCGGTGTCAGCGGTGCGACCCTTGCGGATGTCGTTGATCGCTTCGTTCAGTTTCTGAGCGGATACGGCACCAGCGTCCAAAGCATCCTTGGCTTTGGATTTCACCATGCATAGCGCCATCAACACGCGCTCGACGGGCACAAAGCTGTCGCCTGCTTTGGTCGCGATTTTCTCGGCTTCTGCAAAAACCTTGGCGGTCTGGCCATCCATGTAAATCTGGCTCGCATCACCGCTGACCTTCGGAATCTTAGACAGCGCGGCGTCCAGCGCTTCGATCACGCGGGTCGGCGCGCCGCCGGCGCGCGTGATCAGGTTGCTGGCCAGCCCCTGATCGTCATCCATCAATGCTTTCAAAAGATGTTCGGGCATCAGTCGCTGGTGCCCCTCGCGCAGCGCAATCGTCTGCGCAGCCTGCACGAATCCCCGTGCCCGCTCGGTGAACTTGTTCAAGTCCATAGTATTCTCCTTTTCCTAAGCGCCCTGAATGTGATGCGCCCGCTTGGCGGCACGCGTCGGTCTGGGCCTCACATTCAATCTGGGAAATATCTTTGTTCATTCAAGAGGCTGGCGCGCAATTTCAGACTTATCGTCGAGGTATGGAGTAGACGGTGTAGCCTCCGGTCTGCGCAACCTCGCGCGCGGCGTACATGTCCACCAGCGATTGCGCGGCGTCGCTGCCCGTCGGGCAGGAAACAAGGTCTGCTGCATCATCCAGAAAATTGACCGTGAACGACGTCTCACCCGTCAATTGGCAGTCATCGTCGGTCGAACGGTACCCCCCCACCAACCGCAAATTGTCATTGGTCGGAGATTTGATGACAGTATCTGCCGCCTCATTTTCTAGTGGCATATCCTGACATCCCACCAAGATCAGAATAATCCCAACACCAAAAACCTGTTTCATAGTTCCCCCATCGAAAATTCTTGTGGATGGTCGGCACCATATCACAGTTGGCCCAAAGCTGCGTGATCTCGATCACGTGCGCGCCCTGCATGGACACAGCCGCCCGAAACCGCTAGGACGCAGGCGTTTGCCAAAAAGGAGCCTGCCCCATGCCCGATGATCGCCTGATCGTAGCCCTAGATGTTCCCAACGCTCTGCAGGGGCTGGCCATGGCCGAACAGCTGGGCGACAGCGTTTCCTTCTACAAGATCGGGTTGGGCATGCTGACCGGTGGCGGGCTGGCATTGGCCAATGAACTGAAACAGGAACACGGCAAGCGCATCTTTCTGGACATGAAGCTGTTCGATATCGGCAACACCGTCGAAAACGCCGTTCGCGGGCTGGCGCAATTCGATCTGGATTTCCTGACGGTGCATGGTGATCCGCATGTGGTTCGGGCCGCGAAAGAAGGGGCCGCTGGCAAAGACCTCAAGATTTTGGCCGTTACCATCCTGACCTCGCTGAACCGCGACGACCTGGATGCCAGCCTTCTGAAAGAGGGCGAAGTGCAGGATCTGGTGGTCGAACGCGCAACACGCGCGCTTGAGGCTGGTGCCGACGGCGTCATCGCCAGCCCGCAAGAAGCCGCGCTAATCCGTGCCCTGCCCCAGGCCGAAGGTCGCCTGATCGTGACCCCTGGCGTCCGCCCCGCAGGTGCCGCGCTTGGCGATCAGAAACGCGTTGCAACACCCGCAAATGCCGTCGCAGATGGCGTGGACCACATCGTCGTGGGCCGACCTGTCTATCAGGCTGACGACCCTAAAGCTGCTGCCGAGGCAATCCTTGCCGAATTGGCTTCACCGCAGGCAAAAGCACCGAACAGGGCTTAATTCTCGACGCCTTGCAGGTTAAAATTTTTAGGGTTTGATGCCGAGTGGCCGCGTCCGCGCAGGCAAATACTGTCAATTTCTGCGACTCAAGCAGTTGACCTTACGTCACTTTTTGCCATTTCCGCGCCAAATCGTCCCTGTGCCCCAAAACACACATGAGATATGCGAGTTTTGGCTGTGTGACCTAGATCCTATCTAAATCCGGGAATTTGCGCGATTCTGGGGACGTGATACTCCCCGCGGACCATCTCTTCCTGAGGTCCGTCACCTCCCCCCGCCAATCGCGGGGGGTCTTCTTCTGAAAACCTCACATGTCAAAAGACGGCT
Source organism: Ruegeria sp. CDSC068 (assembly GCF_059610545.1). NCBI lineage: Bacteria > Pseudomonadati > Pseudomonadota > Alphaproteobacteria > Rhodobacterales > Roseobacteraceae > Ruegeria > Ruegeria sp. CDSC068. The sequence continues at coordinate 61,904 of NZ_JBXWNV010000013.1, read as the reverse complement.
TACCTTGGACCAAGTAGTCACGTAGGCGGATCGCGAAATTCGGCACCGCCAATGCATTCTCAAGGTAAACGTCCGGCGACATCAAACACCATCCCTGCCCCTCATCGCCAAACCTAATCAGGCTGACGTCGCTGGGTGGCCGGTGTGCTGCGAAGAACCAGTTTTGCCCATACATGCGCGACCAGACGAAATCAGCCTTGGCGAGGTGCAGACCGACTTCTTCCAGTGTTTCGCGCCTGACGCATTGCAACGGGGTTTCGGCCCCTTCGCGCCCACCGCCGGGAAAGTCGAAATAGCCCGGGAATGGAATGTCCTTCTTGTCGTCCCGTTGAATCACCAACAGGTCCGATCCAAGAAACAGTGCGACCTTCGCCCCCGTGAATTGCATGAGCGCTTTCTCTTTGCTGCCCGACCAGATAAATTTTAGCCAGTAACGCCTGATATGACAAAGCGCATAAAACTGAGATGTAAATGTAATGCCCGCTTTATGCCGCGACTGCTTTTCGATTCTGGAACAGGAAGCGCGCTGCCCTTCCTGCGGCAGCCCGCGGATCAAGACGCACCCCGAGCTGTTCGACCTGTCCATCGCGCATATGGATTGCGACGCGTTCTATGCTTCGGTTGAAAAGCGGGACAATCCCGATCTGGCCGACAAACCGGTGATCATCGGCGGCGGCAAACGCGGTGTCGTGTCAACCGCTTGTTATGTGGCGCGTATTCGGGGCGTCCGCTCTGCGATGCCAATGTTCAAAGCCTTGCAACTGTGCCCGGACGCCGTTGTCATCAAGCCTCGCATGTCGGTCTACGCCGAGGTTTCACGCCAGATCAGAGCCATGATGGACGAATTGACTCCCGTGATCGAACCGCTGTCACTGGACGAAGCTTTCATGGATCTGTCCGGTACGCAGCGACTGCATGGCGCGCCACCTGCGGCCATGCTGGCAAGGTTGGTTAAGCGGATGAAGGACGAACTGGGTGTAACAGGCTCGATCGGTCTGTCGCACAACAAGTTTCTAGCCAAAGTCGCCTCAGATCTGGACAAGCCGCGTGGGTTTTCAGTTATTGGAGAAGCTGAGACCGCCGAGTTTCTGTATGACAAACCGGTGCGCCTGATCTGGGGTATCGGCCCGGCGGCACAGGAATCGCTGGATCGTGCCGGCATCCGCGCCTTCTCGGATTTATTACGCTGGGATCAGGAGGCACTGACAGCCCGCTTCGGATCTATGGGGTATCGGCTATGGCATCTGGCGCGCGGTCAGGACAAACGGCGCGTGTCTTCGCACGAGCCAATGAAGTCGATCAGCAACGAAACCACGTTTTTCGAGGATACAGCCAGCCTGGACATCCTTGATGGGCATCTGTGGCGCATGTCCGAAAAAGTTGCGGATCGCGCCAAAGCCAAAGGGCTGGCCGGACGGGTCGTAACCCTGAAACTTAAACAAGCAAACCACAAGGTCATCACCCGACGTGTCTCGTTGCGGGACGCCACGCAGATCGCAGACCGCATCTACCGCACCGCACGTGGGCTATTCGATCAGGTCGGCGACAAAGGGCCATATCGTCTGTTGGGTTGCGGAATATCCGATCTGTGCCCCGAAGATCAGGCGGACATCTCGGGGGACCTTTTGGATCCCGACGCATCAAGGCGGTCTCAGGCGGAACGCGCAACGGATGAAATCCGGCGCAGATTCGGAACGGATGCGATTGTCAAAGGCCGGGCTTTGCGCTGAGGTTACTCGGCGGCCAGACGCAACGGATCGCGGCCAATACCCGAGATTTCCCGTATGACCTGCCGCAACATGTCCTGAAACGCTGCGAAATTGCCGTTCGGCGCGATTTTGACCTCATCCATATACAGAGATCGGTCGATCTCAATCTGGATAGCGTGCTGATTGCGCCCTGGCCGCCCGTAGGTCTGCGTAACGTATGCGCCGGCGAAGGGCGCGTTGCGCGCCACGATCAGACCCGCCGAGGCAAACGCGGATTCGATCCGGTCCACAATCTCGGTCGAAGCCGAAGCGCCAAATCTGTCACCCAACACGATCTGCGGGCGCTGGGACGTGGTCGTACTGGCCATCGAAACCGCTTCATGCGGCATCGAATGGCAATCAATCAAAATGGCCTGACCAAAAGCCGCGTGCGATTCGGCCAGCAGCGACTTGAGACGCGCATGATAAGGACGCCAGCAGGTGTCGATGCGCAGACGCGCCTCATCCATCGTCAGCTTCCCGCGATAGATTGCGCGCCCATTGGCGACGACCCTGGGAATCACGCCCAGCCCCGAAGCGACACGCGGGTTATGGCCGTGGCGGCGCGCGCCCTGGATCAAAGCCGGGTCCAGCTCCTCAGCACTGCGGTTAAGATCCAGATAGGCCCTTGATTTTGTTGCGGATATTAGAGGCGCACCATGGTCAGTCGCTGCGGAAAACAACTGATCCACGAATGCATCTTCCGAAGATCGAATCACATTCTGGCTCAGAACCGTCCGGTTCAGCATCGCTTCAGGGTAGTTCCGGCCACTGTGAGGAGAAGAAAAAACAACGCAAGACGTGCGCTTGACGGGCATATCCAATACATAAGCAGCGTTCTTCATGGTGACTCCTTGTTCGCATTGAACATAGACCGGAAAATAGTTCTACCAAACCCCTTGAACCCCTTTGCGACTCCTTTTATAGACCCCGCTACCGGCGCGGGGTTCCGCGCCCCATTTCGTTATGGGGCAGGGCACCGCAAAGGTTAAGTGGGCGGTTAGCTCAGCGGTAGAGCACTTCGTTGACATCGAAGGGGTCACAAGTTCGATCCTTGTACCGCCCACCATCTATTCACTGTTTCGGGTCTGACCCGGGACACCCGCAAACCCAGGCGCTGGCCACGTCCTTGATGAAGGCGCCGCAGATTGGAGACAGACCCATGAAGGTCAAGAACTCGCTCCGCTCGCTCAAGAACCGGCACCGTGATTGCCGTGTTGTGCGTCGCAAAGGCCGCGTCTACGTGATCAACAAGACGCAGCGCAAGTTCAAAGCTCGCCAGGGCTAAGAACTGCACATACCGTTAAAGAAAAACCGCGCTTCTCAGCGCGGTTTTTTTTGTTCGAACGATTGATGCGCAAAAAAGACCGGAACGGTCAAAGGCAAACCCGTAAATCAGTGGGCGAACAGATGGTCGGGTTCATTATCCGGGTCCGCCACAGGATCAAGAACAAGCACCAGCCGTGTTTCACCTGTTCCCTCGATTGGTGGCGAACGATGCAAAAGCCCGGACTTCGGACTTTCCGGCCAAAGCGTTCCGCGCAACAGTATCGGCGCGCCCGTTGGTACGGTGAAAACACGTTTCGGCTCGTTGCCATCGATTGAGATACCGTATTGCGTTCCAGTCCCTCGATAGGTGCAGACCAAACGCGACGTGACTGCTTCGATGTGAAACCTGCGGCAGGCATTTGTGTTTACCACATCCAAACGCAGGCGAAGCCATTTTGATTCCATAAGACCAGCAAACAAGGTTGCCATCGCGGCAACATCATCCACCAATAAGTCACGTTCCGGACCTTCGGGCGTACCATGCGCCTCGCCCAGCTCAACCATCGCGCTGCGCACTGTCTCGGGGCGCAGGATCACGCGCGCTTTGGGCAGGCGTGCGGGATCCAACTTGTTGATCCAGCTCTGAAAGCCTGGCAAGGGGTCGCGCCGCCAAATAGCTGCGGCGCAACCGGGGTTGTGAATGACCGACAAGTCCTCGGGCGTTTCTGCTATGCCGACACCTATTGCGGCATCTTTGACGACTTCACGCACCAAATTCATGCCGCAGCCTCTGATCGACGCCAAACTGGGAATGGGTCGGGCAGATTGGGAAGATCTTCTAGGCGTCCCGCGGCTGCGGCAGGAACTAATGCAGAATCAAGCCGGGCTTTGAGCAGGGGCCAATCTATTCCGCTGCCGATGAAGACGATCTCTTGTCGCCGGTCGCCCCAGGGCTCTTGCCAATGCGCTTGCATATAGGTCCGCGCGCTTTCGTGATCTGGTCTGCGTTCTTCGGGTACTGTCGCCCACCAGGTGCCCAGTGGCTGTACCGAGGACAGCGCACCGGCCAATGAGAATTCGGCAACCCAATCGGGGCGCGTCGCGATCCAGAAATGCCCCTTTGCACGGATGACGCCCGGCAGATCGCCATTCAGGATCGTCAGAATTTTCTCTGGCACAAAGGGTTGTCGCGCGCGGTATACATAGCTGGTAACGCCATACTCTTCAGTTTCGGGCACATGATCCGCGAAACCATGCAGTTCTTTGGCCCACATCGGATGTTCATGCGCCTTTTCGAAATCGAACAGGCCGGTATCCAGGATTTCATCGGCTGCCACGTCCGAGTGGTTCGTTTCGATAATCCTTGCGTCAGCGTTCAAGCTTCGAATGATTTTCCGCGCGGCGTCTACTCTTTCTGCTCCGGCATCCGCGATCTTGTTGAGAATAACCACGTCAGCAAATTCGATCTGATCGGTCAGCAGATGGACCAGCGTGCGTACATCCTCTTCTCCGAGCGTTTCTCCGCGATCGGCCAGAAAATCGTGGCTAGAGAAGTCTTCCAACAGGTTAACCGCATCGACCACCGTGACCATTGTGTCCAAGCGCGAGACATCCGACAGGCTTGCGCCGGCCTCATCCCGGAAATCAAACGTCGCGGCGACAGGCAATGGCTCAGAAATCCCGGTGGACTCGATTAGCAGATAGTCAAAGCGACCTTCGCCGGCCAATCGCCGAACTTCGTCCAGCAGATCGTCGCGAAGGGTACAGCAGATGCAGCCATTTGACATCTCAACCAGCGTCTCATCCGTGCGGGATAGTTCAGTGTCGGCGCGCACCAAGTCAGCGTCGATGTTCACTTCGGACATATCGTTGACGATCACGGCAACGCGACGGCCGTCCCGGTTGTTCAGAACGCGGTTCAACAATGTCGTTTTGCCTGCGCCAAGAAATCCGGACAGAACAGTTACGGGAAGGCGGGTGTCGGTCATTGGGTGTCTACCTATTTGAAGGACTCAGGTGAAAAGGCGCATCATTTGGGCGAAAAACCTCTGATACCGCGTACAAATTATCGTTATGTTATTACATTTTGTCAATAGATATGATGCCACATCAGGGCAACCTGAAAATACGCGGAACAAAACAGCGACCAGTTGACCAACTAATTTTGTCGGATTTCCTTGCATCCCCTTGGGAATCGTTTAATTGACAATTTCAGTCGGATTACTACGCCGCACATTTCAATGTTGGGAGTTATGATGCTCAAATCCTCTACCTGCTTCGCCGCCGCATTGTCGGCCATGATCGCCACTTCTGCCGCTGCTGAGGGTGAGTTGAACCTCTATTCCTCGCGCCACTATGACACCGACGAAAACCTGTACAGTGATTTCGAAAAGGCCACCGGCATCACCATCAACCGCATCGAAGGCAAAGCCGATGAGCTGATCGCGCGGATGGAAGCCGAAGGCGCGAACTCGCCCGCGGACATTTTGCTGACCGTCGACACCTCGCGCCTTTCACGGGCCAAGAATGCAGGCATTTTGCAACCGATCTTAAGCGCCGTTCTGGAAGAGCGCATCCCGAACAACCTTCAGGATAGCGACAATGAATGGTTCGGCTTCTCGCAGCGTGGCCGCATTATTTTCTTCGACAAGGAAAACGTCGCCAACCCGCCGGCGACATATGCCGATCTTGCCAAGCCCGAATACAAGGGTCAGGTCTGCATCCGGTCGTCCAGCAATACGTATAACCAGACCCTGTTGGCTTCGATCGTCACCCATGAAGGCCCAGAGGCCGCCAAGGCATGGGCCGAAGGCATCGTGGCCAACATGGCCCGTGAACCACAGGGCGGTGACACCGATCAGCTGCGGGGTATCGTATCCGGCGAATGCGACATCGCGGTTTCAAACACCTATTACTTTGCCCGTGCAATCCGCAAAGATGTCAAAGGTGTTTCGGCCGATATCGACGCAATCGGTTGGGTCTTCCCGAACCAGGACAGCTATGGCGCGCATATGAACCTGTCCGGTGCAGGTGTTGCCGCAAATGCACCGAACAAAGAGAATGCCGTTCTCTTCCTCGAATATTTGGCAAGCGACAGCGCCCAGCAATATTTTTCCGCCGGGAATGACGAATTCCCCGCGGTTGAAGGCGTCGCACTGGCGGACTCGGTGAAATCGCTGGGTGAGTTCAAAGCGGATGAGGTCGTCCTGTCCGACGTCGCCGAAAACCTGCCGACAGCACAAAAGATCTTTAACGAAGCCGGCTGGAAATAATCCAGGCAAGAACCAGAGCAGTATGAAGGGCGCAGGTTTTCTGCGCCCTTTTCCTTTGGTGGCTGGTTCAGAACCGCACCCCAAACCCAACTGAAAACCCGGAAAATGAATCGGCGATAACGCCGTTCAGCATGACGCGCGCGCCCTCGACGGCGGGCAGCCCAATCTTTGTGGTATCGACCTCAATTCCGACACCGACCGTCGCCAGCCAATCCGTATCCAACACCATCGCGCTGTCGCCGTGGTAAAGCACAACGCCCCCATCCAAAACCAACTTGGACGGACGGCCCAGCAGCTTGACCTTATCAAGTGGATAACGGTAGCGCGAAAACAACGTCGTCTGGTTCGAATTTGCGCGGGCATCCCCCGCTTGCGGTTCGTTTATCGGATAGAACTCTAAAAACGTCTGACGTAACCTGTACTCGGCCTCCCAACGGCCGAATTGTGCCTCGCGAAAGACGCTCAGGGACGCCCCGACACCAAAGGCGTTAAGGTTACCGTCCACTGCGCCTGCCCCGTTCGAACGGGACGGAAACAGCGGAAAATTGGAAAACACCGCATCCGTGGTGACATGGCCAAGCGACAGATGCGCAACTGGCCGGATGTACCAGTTATTGGTAAGCGGAAGCTCCCACCCGACGCCAAGGGTCGCGGCGATGCTTGACCATGTAACATCCAGCTCGGTATCAGACCCAATCTCGGGAAAAATCACCAGCGGGTTATAGTTCTGATAGGCAAACTGTCCTTCCAGATAAAGGCCATTGCCCAACGGTTTGAATCCGCCGCGCAGCTGCGTGGACCGCAGATTTCTCGCGTCACCAGATGCGCTCAGAAAGGACAGGGACGATAGTGTTTCGTTCGGTGTGGCCGCGACGCTCAGCACCGCAAGCGCGGCGCGGGCGGCGGCTTCAGAGGCGTCTGGATCAAGGTTTTGCGCGGTGGCAGGCTGGGCGAAACTCCAGATCAAAAACGATGTGTACGCAACAAGTCTTTTCAATCGCGGGTTCGCCTGTCGGTTTTTGTCGACTGCCAAGCACATCGTTATCGACGCGCAATGCGTTTGACGGATCGTAACCCAGTCTTTGTTTACGAAAAACTAAAACAACGAATTCGCGGCCATGAATTCTGAGGACTTGTATTTTGGAAACACTCGGTCGCGATGACGTTTTCAGCGACCATCCCGAATGTGATTTGGTATTTTACCCCGAAACGGGTTCAATCGTGTCAGGAGATTTGTCATGAAAAACCCGGAAAGTTTCGAGAAGTTCTACTTTGCCAAAGTTGGCATGGGTGAAGCCTGCGGCTGTGCCGAGAGGGTGATTGATGTGTTCGAATTCAATCGGCAAGGCGGCGCACAGTCCACGCGCGCAGTGAAATCAGAAAAACGCAAACGTCGTTCATTCCGATCCTGGGCCATGAAATACGGGTTGCTGAGCCGCAAACCCCGAACCTGATGCTTGTCGCCCATCTGTGGGACGGTGCCATGTCTCAGTTAGGTGCTTTATGATCAGAATAGGGGGCCTATCGGACCTGCAAGAACCCGCGACACTCCTCCAGCTTTGGTATCCGAGACTCCGTCCTCAATTGAAAACGACGCGGTCAGCGAACACCGCTGCCCGGACCTTCTAGGGTCTCGCCCAAACAACACAGGCTTGGGAAACGGCCCGGCGAATCCGGAAACAAACTTGCAATCACCCCTACAAGCGTAGTCACCTGAGATGGAACGGGGGGGAGAATGTCGATGAAGCCATGGGCTATCGTGGTTTGTATGTGCAGTACGCTGGCTCTTGCTGCATGCGCCCCCAAAACGCGCAGCTATGAAAAATCTGTTTCGTCGTCCTTTGCGACCCCCGCAAACAGCGCCCTGGTGCGCGCGGCCAACCGGCTTGGCGATCCCAAGGATGGGCGGTCCGGGGTAAAACTGATCAGTGATGGGGAACAAGCGCTGGTTTCAAGGCTTTTGCTGGCCGCTGCGGCCGAGCATACCATCGACGCGCAGTACTACCTTTTGCACAATGACCCCACGGGCCACCTGTTTGCGGCCAGCCTTTTGCAGGCGGCAGACAGGGGCGTTCGTGTCCGGCTGCTTTTGGATGACATGGACACGTCCAGCTACGACGCTATGACCGCAGCGCTGGACTATCACGAGAATATCGAGATCCGGCTGTTCAATCCCTTTTGGCGGGATCAAAGCCTGCTGATTGCGGGTCTGACAGACTTCAAACGCATCAATCGCCGGATGCACAATAAATCCATGACCGCAGACAACATCTTCACGATCGTCGGGGGGCGCAACATTGGGGCCGAATATTTCCTGGCCCGGGAAGAAATGAACTATGCCGATCTGGACGTGCTGGCGGCAGGCCCAGTCGTGACTGAAGTTTCCCAGAGCTTTGACTCTTATTGGAACAGTGAATTTGCCGTTCCCGCACGCGTGGTTGTTGGACAACCGGATTCGTTTGACCTGAACGATGCGCGCGCAAGGCTGAATGAGCTGGTGGAGGAAGCAAAACAGACCCAGTACGGCGCTGCGCTCAGGAAATCCGCGCAAGAGAATTTTGCCGACGGCGCGCTGCGGCTGAATTGGGTCCCCGCGCGTTTGTATGCGGACCCGCCTTCAAAAGCTGCGGGCGTTGAAACGTCCGACCCCATTCTTGCATCGCAATTGCTGCCGTATTTTGAAATTGCCCGCAGCGAGGTAAATATCATCTCGGCCTATTTCGTGCCGCGCAACAATGGCGTCCGATGGATGACCGAGTTGGAAAATCGCGGTGTGGACGTCAAGGTCGTGACCAATTCCTTAGGGTCGAACGACGTCGTGCCGGTCTATGCGCATTACGCCAAGAAACGCAGGGCGTTGCTGCGCGGTGGGGTTGAGCTTTATGAATTGCGGCCAGACGCCTATCAGGTTCAGCGTCGCGGTATCAACTGGGCACAATCCCGATCCGGCCTGCATTCCAAGGCTTTTGCCATCGACGACCGTTACCTCTTTGTTGGCTCATTCAATTGGGACCCGCGGTCTGTGAACATCAATACCGAAATGGGCATTCTGATCGACTCTCCCGCGATGGCCGTTCAAACGATGGGTGCATTGGACGCGGCCCTGCCCGCCTACACCTACCAGGTGACGTTGGAACGCGCAGGCCAGCTTAAATGGAGAACACGAGGAGCGGACGGGGAAATACTGGAATACGATTCCGAGCCCACGGGGTCGGTCTGGGATCACATCGTCTCTGGTTTTCTGAGTATTTTACCGATCGGGTCACAGCTTTAAGCCCGCAAGTAACGACTAACGCGACCGATCATTCTTAGGTTTACCGCTGCGAAAAGCTGAAAGGACGTTCACCGTGAAGTATTGCAAGCTTTACGCCGATGCTGCTGGCGAAAGCCATTGGGATGACATTGACGTCAACCTCGAGGAACGGAGTTTCGCCCCGCCCGCGCAGGCCATCGAGGTATCCGAGCCAGAGCGCGTCAAACAGACAATGTTCCTGCGGCTTCGATCCGGTTGGAACGAGCCTATCCATCCGACCCCGGTGGCGCAAAGGCTGATATGCCTTGCAGGCACAATCCGCGTCACTGCAAGCGATGGAAACTATCGTGAAATCGGCCCCGGCGACGTGTGGCACATGGAAGACAAGGTGGGAAAGGGTCACCACACCAGGGTCACAAGCGATCAGGATTTTGAAGCCGTCATAATTCAGCTCGAGTAACTTCGGCGATCCGAGGCCGTATACGAAACCCCAGGCGGAATATTCACCGTCGGACGGCACCGTTTCGACCTGGCGGTTTCCGGGTATGGCTGCTTGGATGAACCCATAGAGTGCGCCGCTTTTGCCGTCAGAACATCTTGTAAGGAATCCAAAGCGCTAAATCCTGCCAAAACCACAACAACACGGCCGTTGCCAGCATTATGAATGCAAATGGGATGGCCCCTTGAATAACCTCTTCAAGGCGCGCCTTTCCGACAGCCTGAAGGACAAACAGGTTCAATCCGACCGGCGGAGTGATTAGCGCTGTCTCGATCAGGACGACGGAAAAGATGCCGAACCAGATCGGATCAATTCCCATGACTTCAAGCGCAGGGAAGAGCACCGGAACCATAATCAGCATCATGGAAAGTGCTTCGAGGAAAAAGCCGATAATCAGCAACACGAGCCCGACCGCGAAGATAAATATCGTCGGGTTTGAGATGTTTTCAGTGAGAAAGCTGCTGATCGATTGCGGAATCAGATACAAAGTAATGGCGTAAGAAAAAACTTTGGCACCCGCGACGATGATGAAGATCATCACGGTGGTTATCAGTGAATCATGCACGGCTTCTCGCAGTTTTGCGAAGGTCATTCTTCCCATCGCGAATGTTATGACCATCGCGATCACGAACCCTATGCCCGCGCTTTCTGATGGCGTGGCTATTCCTGCATAGATTGATCCAATGATTGCTATAGCCAAGATGACAGTCGGAAGCGCACTTAATGTCACCAGCAGCCGTTGTTTCATTGGCATGCGCTCGACTTTTAAGCTCTTTTTGCCGCGCGCATAAAGCATGGCGTAGATGATAAAGAGCGTGGCAAGGAACAAGCCAGGTCCAATTCCGGCAAGGAAAAGCGTTGGAATCGAAGTCTCGGTAATGACGCCATAGATGATCAGCGGTATCGATGGGGGGATCAGAATGCCCAGGGTTCCTCCGGCGGCGAGTTGTCCCAAGATGAATGGACGGTCATAGCCGCGCTTTTCCATCTCGGGGATGGCGACGGTGCCAATTGTGGCCGCCGTCGCCACCGAGGATCCCGAAATCGCCGAAAAAAGCGTGCAGCTTTTGATCGTAGCTACGCCCAATCCCCCGGGCCAATGCCCGACCCAAGCCTGCACGCTGGCAAAGAGATCCCGTCCGACGCCGCCTTTCAACAGCACGTTTGACATAAGCAGGAACAAAGGCACGGCCAAAAGCTCAAAACTGTCCATCGTCCCGAACAGGCGCTGCGGCACGGCAATCAAAGGGAGCCCTTTCAGCCATAACAGCACAACCCCGAGGGCGCCCATGGCAAAGGCGACGGGCACGCGCAAAAGCAGTAAACCCAGCAGGGCCCCGATGATCAGAATGGTTTCCAAGGGTCAGTGACCCCCAAGTTCATGGTTTTGCAGGTTCGCCTGACCCGTCCACACCCGGTAGATTTCCACCAAAGCCTGAAGTGACAGCAAACCAAACCCAACCCAGATCGCCGATTGAGTATAGGCCTTGGGTACGGCAAGGTAGCTGTCCGTCGTGTGCCCGGCGAGCGTGGATTTCAGCCAGATGTCCCAGCCATACCGTGCGGCGACGCATCCGAAGAACACGATAACAAGCAACGAAAACGTCTCGACAATCCGGCGCCTAAGCGTGTTCGCATCCCGGAACGCCAAATCAATGACGATGTGCTGGCGGTGCTTTAGAACATAGGCTGTCGCGCCAAAAGTAGCCCACACCTGAAAGATCCTTGCGACCTCATCCACCCAGACCGTCGGGCTGGTGAGCGCGTAGCGCATGAAGACCTCGTAAGCCACGAATATGCCTATGGCGAAGAACATCCATCCGGCGACGATACCGAAGAGTTCAGACAGCCAATCGACGGTTCTGGTCAGGGCATGCAGCATTCGGGGCGCCTCGCCAAGAGAAGAAGCAACCGAACCAGAGGTGTCCGCTTGCTTTGACAATATGAAGAAGGGATTACATTCCGGACACGGCTGAAATCACTTCTGCGGCTGTATCGCCTGCGTCATCGACGAAACGCTGAGAAACGCTCGAGGTCGCCTCAATCCATTGCTGACGCTCTTCATCGGTCAGGTCGACCACGGTCATTAGGCCGCGCATTTCGTCGATCGTTGTATCTTCTTCTGCGTAGATCGCGTCACGCAATTGCTGTTCGACCTCAGCGGCGGCGTCCAGAATGATCTGCTGATGCTCAGGCGAAAGGCTTTCGAAAAAGTCGTTGTTCATGACGGCGACAAATTCGATGGCACTGTCATATGACAATGTCATGTGATCCATCACTTCGTGCAGTTTTCGCGACTTCACGGCAGACGCACCTGTCATTCCCACATCGACAGCACCCTGCTGATAAGCCAGAAACTGTTTGGACCCCGACATCAACGTGGGTGCGCCACCAAGCGCCTCGACGGTCCAACCAATCACCTTGCCGTAAGTCCGGACTTTTTGGTCCTTGAGGTCGGCGGGCGTTCGGATGGCAGACCCGTTCGACAAATAGACATTACGCCCAAACGCCTGCCACCACAGAACCTTGGCCCCGGTTTCCTCAAGCACAGCGGCATCCAGTATGTTGCGCATTGGTGATCCAGTGGCAACGGCAGCCCGCAGATGGTCTTCATCACGGAAAAAGAAGGGCAGGTTCACAACGTCTACCGCTGGGACCGCCCCAGTAAATCGGCCAAGAAACGCCGAACCGGCTTCGACAGCGCCTGTACCCACTGCTTCTGGAACCTCCTTATCTTTGTAAAGCTGCGCCGACGGGAACAACTGAACCGTTAGCTCACCGCCGGACTTCTCTTCAACGATATCCTTGAACGCGATCCAGTTCTGTCCAAGCGAATGGGTCTCAGGCAACTGTAACGTGACTCGGATGATTGTTTCGGCCTGCACCATGATCGGAGCCGACACGATGAGCGTTGCAGCCAACGCCGCCTTAAACATGTTACGCATGATTCCTCCGTCGAATATTCGGATTTTCCGCTTTCTTAACTTGTTTGGCAGCGTCGCAATGCGATGGCATTAATGTCAATTCCATATGCATCCAAATTCGGGAAATCGAAAAATCTACCCTGGCTGATACCCTTGCAGATATTGGGACATAAACTCGGACAATTCAGCTTGTACCGCATCCGGGTCCAACGCGACGAACCGACCTTCCAGCGATAGCTTTACTATGCCGTGCACGGCAGAAAACACAGTTCGTGCACGCGAAGCCAAGGTGTCGTCGTCCAACTGAGGGTTCAATTGCGATAACGGAGCGATGATCTCGGCAATGAGCACCGCGTGTTCCTCAAGGTGCCATTGCGGGACCGGTACGCCCGGCTGCATCCGGTGATCGAATAAAGCGGCCCATAGGTTTGGGTTCTCGTTACCGAAATCCAGGTAAGCCAACGCAAGTGCAAGCAGCTTTTCCTTGGGTGTCTCCTGCGATGCGGGGGCGTTTTGTAGTGAGACGTGCAAACGCGCCAGTGTGCGCGAGTTCACCGCCAGTATCAGAAGGTCCAGATCTTCAAACGCATTATAAAGACTGCCCAGCGCACACCCGGCATCTTTTGTGATGTCACGTGCGCGCAGCGCGGCCAAACCTTGCGATTCAATACGCTTTTCCGCAGCATCCAAGATCTTTTTTTTCAGAATTTCTCTTTTACTTTCTGCCATTTAAACCTCGCAGGCTCAAAATTTTTGAACATCGTTCATTTTTACTGTTGAACAATGTTCAGAATCATCGCATAGTCCCTTCATGAACAATGTTCATAAACGAGGAGCCAAAGATGTTCAAACAGTTTGCCACTTTGTTAAGAGGCCGGGCCTTTGAGGCGGCAACCGTTGTTACGGATCGTCACGCTCTGCCCATTTTGCGTCAGCAAATCCGGGATTGCGCCCATGCCATTCAGGTGTCGCGCAAGGCGGTCGCTGTCGCAATGGCGCAGAACGAACAAGAGATCAAACAGCACAAGAGGTTGACCCAACAGATCGCAGACCTCGAAACGCGCACGCTGGATGCCTTGCAACAAGACCGCGAGGATCTGGCCCGGGATGCTGCCGAGACAATCGCACATCTTGAGGCAGAGCGTGACGTGTCAACGCAAGCGCAGGCCCGGTTTGAAACCGAGATCAGCCGCCTACGCACTGTCCTGCGCGAGGCCGAAACCCGGCTAAGGCAGTTACAGCGCGGTCAGCGCCTTGCCACAGCCACGGACAAGACGCAGCGCCTTCAGCAAGTCGCACCCGACAGCGGGTTGTCCACACTCCGCGAGGCAGAAGACACCTTGCAGCGTTTGCAAGAGCGTCAAAGCGAGATGGACGCCACCGCGCGCGCCATGACCGAGCTGGAAACAACGGGTTCGGCCGAGCACATTCGCGACAAGTTGGCCGAAGCAGGGTGCGGCAAGCCCTTGCGATCAAACGCTGACGACGTTCTCGATCGCCTAAAAAAGAAGGCGCAGAAATCCAATAAATCGAAATCGAGCTGACGACCGAACTGAATTGAACCAACAGAGAAATTGAAAGGAATTGATCCATGAATACCGAAGAAAACCTGAACCTGCCGCAATCCAACGCCTGGAACATGTTCACCATTATTTCGTTCATTGTCGCGGCAGCGATGATGGCCGGCGGCATCTACTTCCTGGAAGCCAGCTTTGCGGCAAAAGGGTTCTACTCAATGTCCGCGTTGATGTTGGTACATACCACCGTTTCGATCACAAAAACCCTGCGCGACCGTGAGGAATCGCAACGTCTGCACAATCGGATTGAAGACGCAAAGACCGAGAAGCTGCTGAAAGAGGTGGGCGAGAACATCGCTGCCTAAACGATAACCTCGCGCACCGACAGGCGCGTTCGACTGGGGGTGGCACCGTTGGCGACCCCCAGTCTTAACGCGTTAAAGAGAACCCTGTCGGCAAGTATGGAAAAACGATCCGAAACAGCGGCGCGTGTAAGTGGCTCATCCGCCAAAGCCGCGGCAGGCCAACCCACCAACCCGCATGCGGTGGCTTGCAACCAGGACCGATAGAACGCCCGGCCAGCGGCGACCATCGACCCATTTTCAGGCCAGTGAAACAGTGCGATTGCACCTGCACCACGGCTGCGCGCAGCCTCGCCCGACAGGTGCGGGCCAAGGCCCAAAAATGATAAAATGTCATAAAGCCTGCCACCTAGAATAGTCGGTGCAATCCTTGCGGTGGCCGCATCCATAGCAAGCACCTCTCGGTTCAGACCGTCGGTGTGATAGTTGGGATCGCCCTCGCGCAAGCGCATCCAGTGCAGCAACTCGGACCGAAAGTCCCTGGACCGCATAACACGGGACGAGGCGATGTCGATTTGCCCGGCAAGCCATTCGATCTGGGACGCATTCTGGACCAATGTCATGTGGTCGGCGCGCCAATTCCGGAAGGCTTCTTGCGGTACTGGTATAAAACCTGCTCGATGCGTCAGACGCTTTGAAACCTCCTTGGCCAGCACAACATCACCGGTATCGGCGGTTGTCTTGGGGACAATGCGGGCAATCATACGCAATCCCGCCTCGACCGGCCCTTCCGACAAGGTTACGTCAGCACCAACCCCGCGCGCCGCCAGGGCCAACACCGTGCCCTCGACCGCCGCGCCACAGGAAACGTACAGATCACGATTGTCCGGGTCACCGACAGGCAGGCGCCGCGACAGATCGGCATGGACCTCGATACACGCGCCATCCAGCCGCCATCGCGCTGGCTGCGTGTTATGCGCCGAAGGGGCAAGCATCGCCTGCGCAACAATTGCTTCAAATTCTGCGCGATCCACTACGTCAGCTCCTTGGAAAACAGGTGCAATCTGTGCAACGGCACGGCCCCCGCCTTTTCAGTTTGGCGTAAACTGGCCGCATTTTCGTCAGCAATCCACGTGCCACCAACCGTTTTGTATCCGGCGGCCATCATGTCCCGTGTCATCTCGCTCAGCATCAATGGATTGACCGAACGACTCTGAAACTCGGGCATTACGCCCTGAAAGATGACCACTGCGCGGTCACGGCGGGCCTTGTACTTAAGGTAGTGATACGGCAGCGACAGGCGCAACCGCGATCCGATCCGCCGGAGCAACGGGTTGAGATCGGGAATGGCAATCACCGCGCCCGCAGGTTGACCACGATAATGCACTACCTTTGAAATCCGCGGGTCCATGATCCATTTCATGTCTTTGGCCTGAAAGTGGAACTCTTCAGCCGTCACCGGAACAAACATTGGATTGTCTTTGAAGCTTCGGTTCAGAATGGCACGGGCGTCTTCAAGTCGTTCGGCAATAGTCGCACGGGTGACACGCGCGAAAGAGAACCCTTGCTCTAACAATTGCGCGCGCTGCTCGTCGGGCAAAACCTGCGGAGCCGGGTTGGCGTCCAGACACCGCGCGAACGTCGTCATCGGAAAGTGTGGCTGATATCCATTCGCCTCAAGCAGCCGCGGCAGGTGTGCAGGCCCCCAGATCTGATCGGTAAAAGGGGCGCGGTTAAATCCATCCGTCATGATCCCGGCCTGCTGCATCGCGGTCAGGTTGAAATTGCCGGTCAACCGGGTCATGCCTTTCGCGCGGGACCAGCTTTCCGCCGCCTGCAGCAATTGCGCAGCGGCCTCGGGATCATTCGCGCAATCGAAAAAGCCAAAGCATCCTCGCGCCTCATGATGCAGGTCGTTCGACCCACGATGTAGATGGACCGTGATGCGACCCACAGGCTTGCCTTGGCGTTTCACCGAGAAATAGGTGAAATCCGATGCATCGAAAAACAACGGATTCTTGATCGACAGGAAACGTTTCAGATCTGCCTTCATCGGCGACACATACGGAGTGCCGGCACCATAGGCGTGAAACGGGGCCGCGAAGAAACTTGCAAAATCCCTTTCGAGCAGCTCAATCATACTGCCCCCTCATGTACCAAGACGCGCGCCATGCGCTGTACGGCGCGCAAGGCTGCACCGGTACTGTCCAGGGTCGCGATTTCAGGGCTGTTGAGCATGACCACCCGCATTGGGGTGCCGGACAGGAACACCGCATGGGTCGCATCAAAACGGGCGAACAGCCAATTGACCTGTTCGTCATCCGTTGCCCCCAATTGTTGCACGGGTGTTGTGGTGAAGCTGGCGCGCAAATCATCAAGATTCATGTCCATCAAATCTGCTTCTTCAACCAGTATCAAGTCCGGAGATCCGGCAGCACGGCGCAGCAAAGTCAGGCTGGCTTGTGGTCCCTGCCCTTTGACATCCGCAATCTCGCGCAAAGCGATCAGCTGGCGATCCTCAATCCGCAAGGCAATCGCTGCCTGCCAAATTGCCAATAGCATGAGCGTGGACAAAGTGATCGCCATTACCTGCACGCCAGACCGCATATCCACCGGCACGATCGCCGAAAAGATCAGCGGTAGCAGAACGGCCATGACTATAACGATGCCGAAACCTCTCAGCGTATCCCACGGCCGCAATCCGGAACGGTTCATCCCGATCGACAACCAGCACAGTCCCAGCACGGCCACGCCACCCAGTCTGACCGGCAGGTCAAGCGTTGTCCCGCGCATGAAATCCGTTGCCAGAAACGGCAGGATCAGCAGAAAGGACAGGCTTATCCAATTGATGGCTCTGTTTTCCGCCGGTGACAGGCTGTCTTTGTCACGCCGCAACACAAACAGAGCTACGCCGCCCAAACCGAACAGTTGAAACAGCAGCAGGCCGGCCAGCCGGGTGATCTCGATACTGCTGAACTGGAAAAGACCCAACAGCCCGAAAATCACGCCCCCCCAAGCACAGAATTGTTTCAGCACCGGCGGCGCGTGGCGGCGCGAAAGCCCTTCGGACAGAACAAGTGCAGCCAAAGGAATCAGTGCCGCGCAGATATTTGTGACCGCCGAAAACAGCCAGCCCCAGCCGCCCCAGTGACCAATCCGCGCCAGCATCAGAACAACCAGAACCCACAAGCAGAATTGAAACCGTTTGGCGATTTCCGGCCTCTGCACCAGATCCTGAAGATGCAGCAACACAGTTGCCGCACCCAGCGCCGCACAGAGCGAAACCCAGGCATCCGCCAGAAAAGCCGCAGTATCCATCATGACGCCAGCAACCTGTTCATCTGCCGTCGAACCAGCGGACGCATCAGCGCGGCAAGAAAGCGCGGTAAAGGCCGCTCAACCTTGCCTGTGTGTGGGTTCAGAAACCAACCGCGATAATCCGCGCCGTGCGGGCGGCCCAGAACAGACTGAAGCGCCTCTCCTCCCATCAATGTCCCCGCCATGATGACCATCGGCGCAAAGGACATGCGGCTGCGGGTTCCAGCAATCACCTCACCTGCCAGAGCCAGATCAACGTGATGCCGGGATGAGGAATGGGTCAGCACATATTCGGCCTCAGCTTTGGCCGCCGCATCCCGCAACTCGGGGGTCAGCGCGTTCCAGCTGGTGCCGCGTGTGGTGTAGCCCAGACGCTCCTCGGGCATGGGGTCGTCGGGGGTTGTGACATAGACTGACGGCAACGGGGACGCATAGGCATCGATCACCGCGCGCCCTTTGGCCCGCGCCGTGCGATATAACAGCAAGCTGGCACCAAGATCGTCGGTGCCATTGATCACGACATCCGCGCTTTGAACCAGACGATCCACATGGTCGGACCATTCCGCACCAAGCACCTCAATCTCAGCTTCGGGATTGATTTGAAGACACTGATCCCGGGTTGCCTGCGCTTTGTCCTGATCGACTGTCTTCAGCGTTGCAAACAGTTGTCGGTTCAGGTTGGACACTTCGAACGCATCCAAATCGGCCAGGATCAACCGGCCCACCCCGGCGCGGATCAGGGTCATGATCGCGCTGCCTCCCATTCCTCCGGTGCCGCAGACGAACACACAGGCGTTGCGCAGGTGTGATTGTTCATCCCCGGACACAAAACCGAGGTTGCGGGTGGTGAAGTCCTGATAGGTAAATTCCGTCATTTATTCTGCTCTCGTGGCCTAAGGATGCCAAATTCGTGCCGCGTGTCTGCCCATTGCCAAAGCGGCATCGCCAGTCGCTGCAAAACCGCGGCTATGACAGCAAGGGCAAGTGCAACAACGGATCCGCGCGGAACTTCGCGCCCGACATAAGACAGGGCGGTTGGCATATCCATTTGCCCCAATTGCAGGATGTCATCACCCCGATCATAGTCGAGCTGGTTCTCGCAGAACGCATTGACGACCTGATCCCGATGTTTCGGCGCATCCTCGAAGGTTTTCTTCAGATAATCCGACCCGCCAGTATAGGCGTTGGTGATCACAAAGCGGTCTTCGTCAAACCCTGCATCAGGTCCGACGCCGAAAACATGGCGGTGATCCTTGATGATACTTCGCGCCAAATGCAGATGCAGAAGACTGCGTCGGTTCTGCGGCCCTGTCTGCGCCGTGGGAAACACACGGGCAAAGCCCTGACCAACCAGCCCCACAACTGCAGGGACTTGTGTCACATTCGAAACCCAAAGCGGGCGCATACCATTTCGAAACAAGAGCAGCACACAGGTCAACCCATAGAGAACCCAGCTGAAGCCCTGGTTGCGAAGATCTGGATCAACCATGACCAATCCCAGATGCAACACCTGTTCGGACCGGTGCCCGAGATCGACATCCATCAGGGCCAAGGCATTGAAGGCAACAGGCGTATCATCATCCCGGCGCGAAATCAGAGTGATCACCGAATGCTCAAGCCGGTCGCGATCCCCAGCGAAGACGCCATACGCCAGTTCCCCGGCAGGCAGCGTTTTCGACGCCACGCTCCGCAGATCCGCGACCAGGTTGTCCAGCTCCTCGCTCGGCATCCAAAGGCCGGGGCGTTCGACAATGCGTACGTGGTATCCACCCGGAATACCCAGACGAATATCCATGTAACGCTGCGAAGCCGCGTTAATTATGGCACTTATCAAATTCCGTTCCCGTTAATGTCTGCTCAACTCTGGATCCGAACTATGTTTCGGTAAAGCCAACGTTTGAAATCAACTTTGCCTGCAGTCGCATCGCTTCGTCATCAACCGGTTTTTTTCTTTTCGGCGCAAGTCCTGAATTCCGCCAGCGTCCAACCAACTTCTCTTTCCGCCGTCAGCAAGGTGGTCGACATATCCGCCGCTTGTACCCCAGGATAGCAAAGGAAGTCGGCGGGGATATTTCTGCCAAAGCCGAACGCCCGAATGTCACTTTTATTGTCGGGTCGCGCTCAAACCTCGCTACCCTGACAAAGTACAATTTGAGCATTGGGTGCTCCTTGAACCGGATAAAAAATTTCCCGGCTGTATCCCATTGCTTCATAGGTCTGCGAAACACTGCTAACCTGCCCGACCAATTCCAGCAACCCGAGTTTCGGATCGATGGTCTTTTCCGGAATGCTTGTCATTGATCGCCTCGCCTTGCTTGCGCACCAGAAGGGCGAAAATGTCAGATCAAGTTGTTTGCCTTGCACCCAAGACTACTGTCGGCTGGCTGTTTTGAAACGCGTCAAATCTTGCACAGATTGCGTGTCACCCGCGGGCGTTCCAAGCCGGTCGATCTGATCAGGCGAGCGTTCCGGTGCATCCACATGTTATTCTTTTGCGCGCCTGACCCTATCATTCAAGATCACTTGATAAAGCTCTTCGACGCCCATGTCGGTTGCTTTCCGTGTCATTTCTTGTTGATGGCTGCGATACATATTCCTGAGATTTACCGGCGCAGATTTTAACGCTGAACGGCTGCATGAATGCTATGAGGAGAAATCTCCTTAAATCAGTTGTTCGATCGCCTTTGGACATTGGGCCGTCGCGTCAGCACGAAATTAGGTGTCATTGAATCAACAAAGGTCTTGATTTTCGCACCATCTTATCTGATATTTCTGTCATGACAGAAATTTATGACATAACGAAATCAGACGCTGCAAGCCATTTCATTCTTTATTGGGGTGATATGGGCAATCAATGGGGCGTCAATCGCTCTGTGGCGCAGATTCACGCGCTGCTTTACCTTAGCTCCAAACCTCTTAATGCCGAGCAGATCGCCGAGTCGTTGGGTATTGCGCGATCCAACGTGTCCAACTCGCTCAAAGAATTGGTGAGCTGGCGCCTCATTCGCCGCATTCCGGTGCCAGGCGACCGGCGCGAGCATTATGAGGCCGAAGTGGATGTCTGGGAAATGGGGATCCGCATCGCCCAAGGGCGCAAGGAACGCGAGATTGATCCGGCGACACAAGCCCTGCGCGCGTGCGTGGCCCAGGCTGAAACCGAAAGCAGTCTTGACCCAACAGCGTTGCGGCGCATGCAGGACATGCAAGAATTTCTGGCCACCGCCGATACGTGGTTCAGCGATATGCTTACGGTGCCCCGTCCGAAACTGGTAATGTTGATGAAAATGGGAACCAAAGTCGTTTCCCTGCTCAGCTTCACCGGAGGCAAAAAAAGCAGCTAAAAATTTGTCCCGCTATTTCTCTTTTGACGGAAAAAACAGAATGATCGAAATTAGCAAAAGGATAGCGCCGCCAGGCCCGAAGCCGGCTCAACCGCAATCCGATGCGGTCAGCAGTCTGGATGATCGGTTCAAGAACTTGCTGGGGGCTTCGGCATGGTCTCGCCTGCCCAAAGCAATTCAGCGCCGATTCAGCAAGCGTCTGCTGGGGGATGCCAGCCTTGCCTATCAGGGCCGCGTGACCCAAATGCGGATGAACCCCGCAGGGCGTGCGCTGGCTTTTGCCCTGCGCGTGATCGGGGCACCGCTGCCGTTTGATCGCACCTCGGTCGGTCGATCCGCCGTGGTCACCGTCACCGAAGATGCGGCAACGGGCGGGCAGTTTTGGATCCGGCAATATGGTCGGGCGGCCGGGTTTCCACAGATGGTCGGCAGCTCAAAACGCTTTGCCGGGCCAACCGGGTTGGAAGAATATATCGGCTTTGGGATCGGCATCTCGCTAAAGATCGAAAGCACAGCGAACGGTCTCTATTTCGTCAGCGACCGTTACTTCCTGAAACTGGGGCAAAACCGACTGCCTCTGCCACGGTGGGTCTGTCCTGGGGGGCTTATGGTGGGCCACGAAGAACTTGGGGGTGGGCAGTTCCGGTTCACTCTGGAACTGGTGCATCCGCTTTTTGGTCAGCTGATCTGGCAGGACGCAACCTTTCATGATGCTGAGGTTATCGGGAGTGTCCCGTCATGAAGGTCGTGATTATCGGCGGATACGGTGTTTTCGGATCCCTGACTGCCCGATTGCTGGCACGTGATGGGCATCAGCTTTGGCTGGCCGGGCGACGCCCTGAAAAGGGTCGCGCTCTGGCTCAGGAACTCGGGGCGCAAACCCTGAAATTGAACATTGGCAAAGCACCAGAAGCTGTTTTCGACGTTAAGCCAGACGTTGTGATTGATGCGGCAGGACCGTTCCAACACTATGGTGATGATCCGTATAAAGTCCCGAAACTCTGTATCGCTCATGGCTGCCACTATCTTGATCTGTCTGACAGCGCCAAGTTCACGAAGGGTATTGGTGCTTTGAACACCGAAGCAACAACCGCAGGTGTTTTTGCCCTTTCCGGTGCGTCCAGCGTACCCGGTCTGTCTTCCTGTATCGTCGAAGACTTGATCGAAGATCTGGATGAAGTTGATGTTATCGACATCGCAATCCTGCCAGGTAACCGGGCACCGCGAGGCATGTCCGTTATCAAGAGTATTGTCAGCGGTGTCGGACGGCGGCATCAGGTGTGGCGCAATGGTGCCTGGGAAACAACTAGCGGATGGACGGATCGCAAGTTGTATGAGTTGGAACCGGGTATGAGGCGCGCCGGATACAGCGTCGACGTTCCCGACATCGCACTGCTGCCGGAAAAGACAGGCGCGAAGAGCGTCATGTTTCGTGCAGGTCTGGAACTTCCGTTGATGAACTGGGCATTACATCTGCTGGCTAAACTCAGGCAGTACGGGCACTTTGAATTACCGGCCATTGCCTATTCTGCGCTCTACGTTCTTTCAAAAGCGCTTTATGCCTTCGGAAGTGACCGAGGCGGTATGCAGGTAAGTGTTTCCGGCAAGCGCGCCGGGCAGAGCCTAACCCAAAATTGGAAGCTGATCGCGGAAAAGGGGCACGGTCCTTTTGTTCCCGGTGTCATGTGCCGCGCGATCCTGCGAGAACATGACAACGTGAATGCTGGTGCGCGACCCTGCCTGGCAGAGCTGACAAGGCCCCTGGTTGAAGGCGCAATGGCGGATCTGGAAATTCGTACTGAGATCGTCGACTTGAAGGATCATGGCACAACTGACCCAAGAGGCGACGTGCAAAAGAGCAAACGCTCAGGCAATTCGAACAGGCAGCGCCTAAACACAGCAGCACCTTGAAAGAACCTGAACTCGAATCAAAAACGGCAAATAGTGGCGTTTTGCGATACGCCATACAGTTCACTTAATTCAAGATTTGACGCATTGGTTAATAGGCTGGTCCGCAACCTTGTATTTCAGCCTAGATAACAATCGCGGCAAGGACCTCAGCTAAGAGGACCTCATCAAAATCTGCACATCTTGGGCAGGGGAACTGCGCATTCACCTGTCACTTCTGGCGGCATGAAACACTTGACCGCAGATACACTGGCATGGGGCGCCTTCGCGATTGCCTCAGCAATTCTGGCCGCGCAACCTTTGCAATGGCTTGTTCGAAGCTGGCTTAGCCCAGCTTATGGGTCTTTTGGGTATGTCTATGTCCTACTGATTTTGGGCCTGGCCGGGATGAGCTTGCTGAGCGGCCGCCGGAAAGAGGCAGGCTCTGACGTTCCAGCGATTGCCTTGTTGCTCTTGGCGGCTTTGATCCGGTTTCTGGGGCAGGTTTTGGCGATCAACATTCTCAGCGCTCTTGCGCTTGCTTTGGATGTTTTTGCGCTGGTCGGGTTGCTGCAGCTGAATCGGCGCCCTTTTGCGCTGTCGCCGTTTTGGATGGCTACGCTGTTCTTGTTTTCCTTACCGACCGAAATGGTCTTGCAGCGCACACTTGGGTTCCCGTTACAGATGGCTTCCGCGGAACTGTCCTGCCACATGCTCAGCGCACTGTTCTCGAATGTTGTCTGCGACGGCGTACGCATCACCTTGGAACAGAGAGATATTCTGGTGGACTTGCCATGTTCCGGAGCCTCGGGGCTTTTGCTGTCGCTGGCCTTCGTGGTTACGCAAAACGCAGTTATGCGCCCGCGATGGCATGTCGGTGGCCTTAGCCTGTTGGCCGTGATCGGATGCGCCACCTTGGGTAATAGCCTGCGCATTTCGCTGCTGGCGATTGGGCTTGCACGTGGTCTGGATGTTATGGCCGAGCCTTGGCACAGCCTTATCGGGCTGGTGACCCTTAGCCTGACAGTTGCGCCTTTTGCCTTGTTTTATCGGCCCCGCAGCAGAAACACGCACAAAAGCCGCGCACATCCCAAGCAGTTCATTCTGCCCAAACCCATCAGGGCACTGGCAGGGTTTGCATGCCTGATCGGCAGCATTGCGATCGTGTCTCTCAAGGCAAACCCAGTGGATGTTTCAGGCAGTGTCGTAACCCCGAATCTGCCCGCACAAATCCAAGGATATCTGGGGCAGAAAGTGCCCCTGACACAGATGGAAGCTTATTATTTCGAAGCCTATGGCGGACACGCGCAAAAGGCTCAATTCGGTCCACTGGGGCTGAATGTGGTCAGCACGCGCGCGCCGCTGCGACATCTGCACGCCCCTGAAATCTGCCTGCGGGGTCTTGGCTACAAGGTTCGGTTTCTGGGCACACGCTATGACGGCGTGCCCAGCGCCTACTACCGTGCCACCGGCCCGGACGGGGACCAATGGCTGGTTGCGGTCAGCTACGTCGCACAAAACGGGCAAGTCACACCCAGCGTGGGCGAAGCGATCTGGCGCTGGCTGAACGGGTCCGGCGGCACCTGGAGCAGCGTGCAAAGGATCACCCCATGGGCCTTGGACACGAGCTTGCGCGCCCAACTCGACGCTGCCGCGATTGCAGCGCTCGACATTCACACCATCAAAGGAACGGACATATGATACGGTATTTTGCTTTTATTATTCTGCTATTCCCCGCGGCTGCGTACACCCAGCCGGAAGACGACATCGCGGGTCGATTGATCGGCAGCGGAGCGGCTGGTCAATTGGATCTGCCCCTGCTGAAATCAGACCTTTCCGTTGATATTCAGGGCGATATGGCAACCGTTCAGGTGCGGCAGGTGTTCATAAACCCTTCGGACGATCCGATGTCGGCGGAGTATCTGTTCCCCCTCAACCAAAAAGCCGCCGTCTACGCGATGCAGATGCAGGTGGGCGACGAAGTGATTGAGGCGCAGATCCAACAAAAGCACGAGGCCGAACAAACCTTTGAGATAGCAAAGCAAGAGGGCAAAGCCGCTGCCCTTTTGACCCAGCATCGTCCCAACATGTTCACGCAGAACGTCGCCAATCTGATGCCGGGGCAGCCGATTACCGTGACGCTGAGTTATGTGCAGGCCGTCCCCAAGATAGACGAGGCTTATGAGCTAGTACTCCCTCTGATCGTCGGGCCGCGCTATCAAGGGGCGGTGAATTTTGACCAAACGTCTCAGGGCGTTGAGTTGGCTGATTTCCATACTGAAGAACCGGTCACTTCTACCGTAACCGAAGTCGATGGTTGGACGGTTTCCGAGCTACCGCAATACCCTCTGGTTCCGCGCCTGGCGAACCCCGATACAATTGAACCCGCTCGGGTCTCGCTGAACCTCAATCTGCGCGGTGCAGTTCCCGTTTCCAATCTGACAAGCGCCACGCATGATCTACAAGTCCAGGAGTCGGAGGGAGTGATCAGCGCCACTTTTAAGCACGGGCGGGTGATCGACAACCGCGATCTTGTTCTTCGCTACGCGCTTGGTGGTGATGAGACGACAGCCGGAGTGCTGGCCCACCATGATGACCGGGGTGGCTTTGTATCGGTGCTGGTTGAGCCGCCAAAAATCCCGCAGTCGGATCAGATAACTGCACGAGAGCTGGTCTTTGTGCTGGACACCTCGGGATCAATGGGCGGCGCGCCTTTGGATGCCAGCAAGCGGTTTATGGAGACCGCGTTGAAAGGCCTGCGCCCCGAGGATTATTTCCGCGTGATCCGGTTTTCCTCGGGCGCGTCCGAGTTTGCGTCCCAAGCCGTTCCTGCCACACGCAGTAACATCCAGTCCGGTTTGCGCTACGTGCACAGTCTGCGCGCCGGGGGTGGTACAGAAATCGACAACGCAATCCGTCATGCATTTGCAACGCTGCAACCTGCCGACACATTGCGCATCGTCGTCTTCCTTAGCGATGGGTATATTGGGCAGGAATCCCGCGTGTTGCGCACAATCCGGCAACAGATCGGCGATGCGCGTATCTATGCCTTTGGCGTGGGTACTGCAGTAAATCGCTATCTGTTGGATGCGATGGCCGAAGAAGGGCGCGGTTATGCCCGCTACGTTGATCCGACCCAGCACGCCTCGGATGTCGCCGACACACTGGCCCGGGATCTGAAATCGCCGGTGCTGACGGATGTATCCATTGATTGGGGCGGGTTGAATGTCACCGAAGTGGTGCCACAACATATTCCCGACCTGTTCGATGGCGGCTCAATCCGGGTTTTGGCTCGGTACGAAGGTGGCGGGCCTGCGGACATCACGATCAATGGCCTGGTGCAAGGTAGAAAAGCACAGATGCCACTCTCGACAGTCCTGCCAACAGAATCCGGTCCAGAAAGTGATACGCATCAGGGCACTGCGATCCCACTGACCTGGGCACGTTCCAAAATCGCGGATCTTGACCGCGCCATGGCGGTGCAGGCTGGCGATCCCAGAAAGATTGAAGCGCAAATCACCGATCTTGGGCTGAAATTCAACCTTCAGACGCAGTTCACCTCTTTTGTTGCGGTTTCAAAAATGGTCGTAAACCCCGACGACGCGCCAGCAGATGCCAAGCCGGTGGCCTTGCCGCAGGTGGCGAGCGTTGGCCCAGCAGCATATCCCAAAACAGCGTTCAGCGGGTCTTCGACACCCGAGCCGCAAACGATTTTCGGACTGATAATGCTGATGGCTTTGGGCGCGCTGCGCCTGAGCCGAGGCCGGAGGGTTTCGGCATGAGAGCGATACCCTACAAACTGCGCACCGATGCCTGGTGGCTGGGGGATGATTTCACCTGGCGCAGACAACAGGTGCAAGCTCCACTTGACCCGGACAATGGCAGTATGATCTCTGATCGTGACTTCGGTAATATTTCGACGGCGGACGCATACAGTGAACAACATCCTGATCGTAGATGATGATGCCCGTATTCGCGATGTCGTACGCTTTGCGCTGGAAGAATCCGGCTTTCGAACAACCGAAGCATCCACTGGTCAGGACGCATTGGAGGTTTTTAGCAATACCCCGGCCGATCTGGTCGTGCTGGATATCGGAATGCCCGAAATGGATGGGTTGGAGGCCTGCCGGGAATTGCGCAAAAGCTCAACCGTGCCGATCCTGTTTCTGACGGCACGAGATGATGAGATTGACCGCATTCTGGGGTTTCAGCTTGGTGGCGATGACTATGTCACCAAACCCTTCAGTCCGCGTGAACTGGTGCTGCGGATCAAGGCCATCCTTGCCCGCTCGGCCGACATTAAATCGCCGGACGACGTGACGGTCTTTCAGGATCTGCAACTGGATCATAGCGCGCATCGCTGCACCCTTGCCGAGGCCGAGGTCCAGCTGACCGGGATCGAATTCGCGGTCCTGTCGATCCTGGCCAAAACACCAAGCCGCGTCTATGCGCGCGCGCACTTGATCGAGCTGGTTTACGGCCACAACACCTATCTGTCTGGTCGCACGGTGGATAGCCATATCCGTAATATCCGTCAGAAGGCGCGCACTTTGGGATATCCAGATTTGATTCAAACCGTGCACGGGGTTGGGGTGAAGCTGGGCGTTTGCCAGTGCTGACCGTAACGCAAAAATGGCGACCGCCGCTTGCGCTGGTGATTTCGCTGGTCTGCATCGCCCTTGTGACCCTTCCGATCATTGGTGTTTTGGGTGCCCGCCTGTCCAGCAACCAGTTCGCACGCGAAACCGAACGCAGTCTTTTGTCTCAGGCCGTTATCTTTGGCGAAATCTATGCCACGGCCTTTTCTGAGATCCAGGCCGCACCCGATGTCGGCCACAGTTTGTCCACTGAGCAGATGGAACGCCTTACTCAGGACTTTCATCCCATCCCAGCCAGTTTGGATCTGTTTCGCGGTCAGGTCTCGCCGCCGCGCCCCGACCCGGTTTCAAGTGATGAACCGCTGGACGCGCCGTATTCGGAGATCTCTCAATCACTGTCACAGCTGGCGAGGTCGGCTAAGAAAACCACTCTGTCGGGGTATGTTTTCATGGATCACTCTGGGCGGATCATCGCCAGCAGTGGATCAGCCAGCGGGTCTTTTCTGCATGTACCCGAAGTGTCGCAAGCGTTGGAGGGTGAAACCGTTTCATTGCTGCGACAGCGCGATGACACGTCCAATCGGCACCTGCTGAACTCGATCAGTCGCGATACCTCATACCGCGTGTTTGTCGCCCACCCGGTGGTGTTGAATGACAGGGTCATCGGGGCCGTTTACCTGTCGCGCACGCCAATGGACCTTCGGAAATTCCTGTTTCAGGAACGGTTCACGCTTGGCTCTGTCGTGGTGTTCATGCTGGTGTCTGCAGCTGTGGTCGGTTGGATGATGTGGCGGCTGATCTCGAAGCCAATTCGCGATCTCAGCTGTCAAAGCCAGGATGTCGCCAGCGGATTGAAACCGATCCCCGATCCCGTGCAGCACTATGGCGTGAAGGAACTGGCGGAACTGGGTAACAACGTCGTTTCGATGGCTGCAACCTTGTCAGAGCGGTCGACTGCGATCGAGACTTACACGAGCCACGTAACCCATGAGTTGAAATCGCCGGTCACGGCAATTTTGGGTGCGGCAGAGCTGTTGTCTGATGGGCCGTCAGCGGTATCCGGTGATCGCAACCAGAAACTGGTTCATAACATTCAGCAAGAAGGTCTGCGTATGAACGCCTTGCTGAGCCGTCTTCGCGAACTGGCACGGGCCAGTATTCGAACTGACCCTACCCCAACGTCACTGGCGGATATGGTCCAGGCGGCGTCAGCCGCGTTTTCAGAAAAGGTTGTCGAGTTGCAGGCGCCGCCAGAAACGTACCTGCCTTTGTCCAAAGATCAGGGCCATATCGTTCTGCATCACCTTCTTCAAAACGCGTTTCAACACGGCGCAACACGTGTCGACATAAGTTTTGACGCGGCTTCAAACAGCCTGATCGTTTCCGACAATGGTTCGGGCATTTGCCCGCGAAACAGTGCACGCATCACAGAACCATTCTTCACAACCAGACGGGACCAAGGCGGCACTGGTTTGGGCCTATCCATTGTTACCGCTGTTTTGAAACAGGCAGGTGTAGCGATTGAAACAATGACCCCAAAGCAAGGCGCCAGTTTTCGGATCAAGTTTTGAACTTTGCTGGAAATAGTTCGCCGAATAACTTTGAGACACTTGAGAGAAATACGTCGTTATTCGTTTCACCTACACTTGGCAAAAGCGGTGCTACTTCATGCATCTCCACATCATTAAGCGACTACGAACCAGTTGGAGGGGCTTTGAGTTCAAGACCTACAGCCACATTCAACACATAGTGAACTTAAGAGCGGTGGGAAGTGAGGCCTATAGAAAGATGCTTGACGGCTCTTCTTATGTCCGCTTCTTCGGAAAGTGGTATTTAATCTAGCGGTGACATTTATCGCGAGTCCTGGAATTCCGTCAAATTCTCCTAAACAAACGGTTTGGGTCGTCCGCGAACGTTTAAGGGCGTCGCGAACGATTATGGGTGATCCTACAAAATCTGTAGGGACGCGCATAACGCTGCGCTTCTGCTATTGATTTCAATCATTAAATTCAGATGCTCTTGCCCATAACATTGCGTGGTATTTGCGCATAATTTTGCACGATTTACCCAAAAGTTTGCACACTCCCCCTATCGGTGTCCAACTACATCCTTCCAAAAGTCTCTTTGAGTTCTGCGACTTGTTCTGCATTCAACATCCGGGTTGGCATACCCCGCAGTGCCACGAGCAGCTTGGCTGTTTCTTCTAACTCTTCCGCTGCACAGACCGCTGAGAAGAGATCCATTCCTGATACCACGGGACCGTGATTGGCCAGCAGAACAGCACTATACTTGCCGCCCAGTTCGCGGATCAAATCACCGGATTTTGGATCACCCGGCTTAACGTATCGAACCAGTTTAACCGTGCCTACGCGCATGACCACGTATGGTGTAAGCGGCGGAATACAGTCATTGGGATCGGTGTCTTCCAGACACGACAGTGCGGTGGCCCAGGTCGAATGCAGATGCACCACTGCACCAGCTTCCGGCCGCGTCTCATAGAACGCTTGGTGCAGAAAGACCTCCTTGGTCGGCTTGTCTCCGGAAACGTGGTTGCCATCCAAATCAATCTTGGCAATTCGCTCGGGGTCAACATTGCCCAAAGTCGAATTCGTTGGCGTCATGAGAATCCCGTCCGGTAAACGCGCAGAGACATTGCCCGCAGTGCCAACGGAAAAGCCACGCACAAACAGCGAGGCACACAGCTCCGACATCTGCTGCCGCAGCGCCATTTCTTCAGGGCTCATTTGCCCGACTCCATCATTTTCAGCGCTTTCGCGAAAAAATCTGGAGCGCCAAAGTTTCCGGATTTCAAAGCCATCGCAATGGGTTCAGTTTTTCCAACGCTCAGGACAGGTACGCCCGGGTCAATCTCTGTCCCAATTGACATGGCCGGTGACCCCAGTGCCTCAGAGACAGCCTGGGCGACAGCTCCCGACGTCTCTCCTCCGGCCACGACAAGGCGCTCATAACCCGTTTGGACAAGTTCCCGTGCAGTTTCTGCAAAGAGATTATCCAGCCTGTTCGCTACAGCTTCCTGACCAAATTGATTTTGGATCGCTCGCACATCATCCGGACTTCCCGATGAATATGCGAGCGGCGCCTGACCCGGATGCGCTTTAAAGAAATCCAGAAGCGTTTGCGTGGTCACATCCCCGGACATGACACCCGGAACATCAATGGCGAAGGTTGGATGGGAATTCGCATGAACATCGATCTGCCCGCGGGTCGCACCTGAACAAGAACCCGCAAGGATCGCGGCAGGCCCTGCGATACCAGTGAACGCACTGCCAGCACTATTGGATGAAGTCTCTCTCAGGAAGTTTCTTGGTAGCCCCAGTGCTATACCCGATCCCCCAGTAATGAGCTTGGCATCCTTTAGAGCTTCGCCCCAGGCGAACAAATCTTCATCCGAAATCGCATCGCCAATTACAAATCGTTCGCCGGCCTTCTGCAAAGCATCAGCAATCGCCTCTGATCCTTGCTCCACGGCGTCAATTGACACCAACCCGACCGCTTCTTGGGTCTGATACTGCAACCATCGCCTGATATTGGCATCCGTCATCGGAGTAAGAGGGTGATTTTCCATCCCAGACTCGTGCAACAACTTACCAAGCACAAAGAGATGACCGTAATAGATAGTACGCCCCGTTGTCGGAAAGGCCGGACAGAAAATCACTTTTTCCGCGCCCAGTTCGTTGGCCAGCGCTTCCGCAACGGGACCGATGTTTCCCTCCGTCGTGGAATCAAAGGTCGAACAATATTTGAAGATGAACTGCTGGCATCCTTGGTCCACGAGCCACCGCAAGGCACTCAAACTGTCTGCAACAGCTTCCTCGACCGGTGCAGTGCGGCTCTTGAGCGATACGACACCCGCTTCGATCTCCTCGTCGGCTGGGAGATCCGGAATACCTGGAAACTGCGCGGTTCTTAATCCACCTTCCGGCTCAACGCCCTTTGCCAAGGTGTTCGCGATATCACTCGCACCGGTAAAGTCGTCCGCTATAACGCCGATCTTCATAATTTGATGTCCCTGGTTGGCCCGAAATCCAGCCTATGGATATGCGGTGCCGCTCCGACGGGAAAAATCTCTCGCACAAGTGGATCATGGCCGGGCACGATGAGTCGAGGGTGCGAGGCCAACCTCTCGAGCGTCTCGAAACCATCCATCATGTCTTGCAGGTCGACGACGATGGGAAACGCTTTGCGCGCCATGAAATTCTCATAGTAATGAGAGGCATCAGAGGCGAGCACCATCCACCCGACTGCCGTTCTCACGCGAACGCATTGCAACCCTCGCGAATGCCCACCAATGCAGTGCACCGTGACCCCATCTGCAATCTCGACTTCTCCATCGTAGAACACGACCTTCCCTGAATAGAGACGCTTTACGACCTCGCAAATATGGCCCGCCGTGAAAGGTGCGCGCAGATGGTCGTGGCACATGCAGGGGCCTGTGGCGAAGGCCATCTCCGCCGATTGCATATGCAACTTCGCGTTCGGGAACATATGCAGCCCCCCCGCGTGATCATAATGAAGATGGGTCACGATAACCTCGGTTACCGCTTCCGGTGAAATGCCTAGGGGCCGCAGAGCCTCGCGAGGATCCATCGCAATGGGACGACCACGGGCGGCGGCCTCATCGGAGTCGTAGCCAGTATCGACCAGAATGACTTTGTTACCGCGTTTGAGCACCCAAACGAAGTAATCCATCGCGTGAGGCGCGCTGTGATTATCATCGATGATGAAACTATCAGCTCGCGTCCGGGCATTGCGATCCGCGTATTTCACGGCGTGGATTTCCCAATCGTTCATCGGATGACCTCGGAGTACTGGTGAACTACCTTGGTGGCGATCATATCAGCCACAGCCGTATCAAAGGACTGGAAATGTTCGCTTTCTAGGTGGGCAGAGAACGCCGCGCTGTCATCATAAACCTCATAGAGGAAAACTGTCTCGGGTTCGTCGCCGAGGCAAACGTCGAACTGCTGGCATCCGGCTTCGTCACGCAAAGAGGTTGAAGCGTTTGCGACCATCAGCGGTAAAAAAGTGTCTCTCGTACCGGGTTTGAGAGCGAAAGTGACAGTGACTACAAACATCAGACAGAAAGTCCTTTCAGACGTGAGAAAGCGCGCTTTGCAACGGGCAGCTGGCTGAGGATCAGACCAATGTTGAGCACCAGCAGAATGGCCGCACCGGGTCGTGAAAAGAAGACCGAAAGATCCCCGTCCGACAAGAACAGCGACCGGCGGAAGGTTTCGTCAAACAGGCTGCCTAGAATAACCCCGATCACCAACGGCGCGATTGGGTATTTCATCAGGTTCATGAAATAGGCAACGGCGCCGACGCCAAGCATCAGGTAAAGATCATTGATGCCACCACCAACGCTGAAAGACCCAATTGTTGTCAGAACCATAACGACGGGCAAGAAGATGGTCTGCGGGATGGCGAGTATTTTGATAAAGACCCGAGCAGTGAACAGGCCCATCAAGAACATTGTCAGGGAGGCCAGCACTAAAATTGCAACCACGCGCAGAATGATCTCGGGGTCTATCGTCGGACCTGGGATCACGTTGTTAATCTTGAAAGCCCCCATCAAAGCCGCGGCGGGTGGTGAGCCGGGAATGCCCAAAACCAAAAGCGGGATTAGCGCGCCCCCAATGCAGGCGTTGTTTGCCGTTTCAGAGCACAGCAGACCTTCCAAAGAGCCTTTTCCAAACTTGTCGCCCTCGGCAGATACGGTCTTGCCGACACCGTAACTGACCCAACCGGCGACATCTTCGCCCACGCCGGGAAGCGCTCCTACCCCGGTCCCGATCACTCCTGAACGGCCAATGGTCGGCAAGTAACGTCGGATGGAGCGTAGGTTCGGAAGGATGCGACCTTTCAGGGCCAGAGCTTTCCCGGCCTCAACGTGCCTTAAACCGTCGATGATTTGGGGAATGGCGAAGGCCCCCATCAAAACTGGCACGACCTGAAACCCGCTCATCAAGTAAGACCAGCCGAAGGTATAGCGCGGCTCAGACAACAAAGGGTCGAGTCCCACCATGGACATCGCAAGCCCGATCAAACCAGCGATCCATCCCTTAATCACCAGGTCTTCGCTCATCAAAGTGCCAGAAAGCAGAATGCCGAAAAGGGCCAGCAACGCTTTCTCCGGGCTTGCGATGTTCTTTGAAACCAAAAGCAGCGCCCACACGAAAATCAAAAGCGTGATGGTCCCGATAACTGTGCCAATGAAACTGGCCGTTGTGGTCAGCCCTAGTGCTTCGCCCCCTCGACCCGCTTTGGCCAGAGGGTATCCATCCATGGCTGTCGCCGCGCTGGCCGCCGTGCCCGGAATGTTCAGCAGGATTGACGGATAAGAGCCACCGTAAATCGCGCCGACATAGGCCCCGAGCAAAGCGATAAGCGAATAGTCCAATGGGATCTTGTTGCCGAAGAAACCCGTCAGGATCGTCACTGCCAGCGTTGCGGTCAGGCCGGGCAATGCGCCGAATGTGATGCCCAGGAACACGGATGCGATCAAATACAGATAGGTCAGCGGGTCTACTGCCAGGCCCACGAATGCGGTCCCAAATCCAGCCAGTTGCGAAAGGATAAAGTCCATCCGGTCAATCTTTCCATAGCGGACGAAGCGTCACGTAGTAGTGGTATTCGATTTGCTCGAAGATCAGCCCGCCGCGCGCGGGCACGTTCTGTCGGAAAACAAAGGCCATCGCGCAAACCAGAATGAACGGGGCAAGTATTGCCACCAACGGAACGAATCGCAAAACGCGTTCGGAAACCGCCTTGCTCAACACCACAAGTGTGAGCGAGACCCATAAGGCCAGTGTAAACCAATCATCACTGTGTGCGTTCCAGTCCGCCTGCGCGGGAAATACAGCAAACGCAAATAGCCCGGCAGAGACAACCGCGCTACAGGCCACCAAAGCACGCCGCGCATGACCCCCGTAGTAGCCGTAAGTCAGAGCTGTAATCAGCAACCCAGAACACAGAATGAAGTCCACTCTGGGAACCAGTCCGACGACATATGCAAGAAGGATCAGGCCTATTGTAGAAGCTCGATAGGCTTCCGACTTATCCCATCCGATGCCCAAAGCACTGAGCGCGTTTAGGGCCCCACCTGAGCGGATTGAAATAGCCAGCAAAACGAAGGACAAGCCAAGCAATCCCCCGAAGATGAACAGCGGTACAATTGCAGCCGAGTTGTACCAATCCGATCCACTTACACCTGCGCGGTTTTCGCCCCAAAGTGGAATGTCCGATGTCTTCCAAAGAAAAAAGACGGACACTGTTATAAGAACAATTGCTGCCCAAAAGTCGCGCGACCGCATGACCAGTGTTTCGTCAGGTTTGTCCATTGCCTGCCTCCTGAGGGAAAGGGCGCGATCAAGCGCGCCCCTTCAAAATTGATCGGATTAGGGCTGCTCGATACCCAGCGAGGCCGGATCCACTGTGGCAGCGCCAAGGTCCTGCAAGGTGTAGGCAAAAGTAGCCTCGAGGTTCGCAAACAGTTCTTGAGCTTCTTCACCGTGTTGACCACCGACATCATAGTTGTTTGCAGAGGCCCATTCGGCGACGGTGTCGGAGGCAATAGCTTGCTCGAAGGCATCACCAAGCGCGGCCTTTACATCGTCCCCGGCTGAACTGTGAACTGCAAACCCGATGGCCTGTTTGAGCGGCAAATACTGATCAAGACCGTCATAGATGCCAAAGGCAGAAGGCACTGTTGCCCCTGCAATCTGCGCATCTTCGGGCGTCAGCATCGCGAGCGGCTTCAACTGACCGCCTTCGATCAGCGGAGCTTGTTCAGCCAGTGAGGTCACAACCAACGCAACTTCACCCGCTATAGCTGCTTCCTGACCTGGTGCCGAGCCTTTGTAGGGAACAAACTTGAATTCTGCGCCGGACCCTTTTTCGATGGCCAGAAGGTTCAAGTGGTGGATTGAACCTGCGCCGGAAGCCGCCGCGGGAATAGTGCCAGGAGCGGCTTTCGCAGCGTCGACCAGTTCTTCCAGCGTATTGTAAGGGCTGTCCGCCGGGACCGAGATCAGATCAGGTGATCCGCCAACAATGAACGGATACCAAAAATCAAATTTCTTATCCCAACCACCCTGCACAGCAGCGGTGACGTTCGACTCTGACAAACCAACCAATGTATAGCCATCGTCTGGTTGGTTCATGACGTAAACCATACCATTGGAGCCTGCGACACCACCTGTTTGATTGATCACATTGATCGAGACCGGAAGGTGTTTTTCCATCTCGGCCATGATCATCCGGTTGATCGTATCCGTACCTCCTCCGGCCCCCCAGACCACAGCTGTGGTGATATCACGATAGGGATAATCCTGCGCAGCAGCTGCCCCTGTAATCCCGGTCGCCATCACGGCTGCGGCCGCCAACCGCCCTAGCTTTAGTTTCATTTCCAAGTCCTCCCAAACATCTTTGCGTTTATTATTGCATTTATTTGCGTATACATTAAAGAATGCATTGTCAACGTACTGTAGTGGAAGCTGCTATCGCGCTATGAATGCGAAACGGGAAGGAAACGGGCCAAGATGAAAAAAATGTACGATGTTGCGGTGTTCCACGGGGACGGGATCGGCCCGGAAATTATGGCCCCTACGCTTGAAATCCTGCGCCAGCTCTCGGGCAACA
This sequence comes from Ruegeria sp. CDSC068, assembly GCF_059610545.1. Lineage (NCBI taxonomy): Bacteria > Pseudomonadati > Pseudomonadota > Alphaproteobacteria > Rhodobacterales > Roseobacteraceae > Ruegeria > Ruegeria sp. CDSC068. The sequence continues at coordinate 25,315 of NZ_JBXWNV010000013.1, read as the reverse complement.
GTCCCAGCTACGAGCTGGCGTTTACAGACGCGCCGGCAGGCGCAGGCCACTACGCCAAAACAGGAGAATCGTTTCCGACTGGATCACTCGAAACTGCACGCAATGCTGACGCAATTCTGCTGTCTGCAATGGGCTTGCCGGATGTTCGATATCCTGACGGAACCGAGATTTCACCGCAGATTGATCTGCGAAAGCAACTGGGACTTTTTGCTGGTGTGCGGCCAGTAAAGGTAAGCAGCGGACAAATGACCCCTTTGTCGCTCCCCAGTGGAAAAGAGATCGACTTTGTCTTGATACGCGAAAGCACAGAAGGGCTGTTCTTCACCCAAGGCGCTGGCGAAGTTACCGATGACGAAGCACGTGAAACTCTGCTGATCACTCGTGAGGTGTCCGAAAAACTGTTCCGGTTCGCGTTTGAACTCGCCCAGAACCGCAAAAGAACCGGGCGCGGCCGGGGTCGAGTTACATGTGTCGACAAAGCCAATGTATTCCGCGCCTTTGCGTTCTTCAGATCGATGTTTGATGCAGAAGCTGCACACCATCCCGAATTACAGGCAGACCATGCCTATGTTGATGCTACGGCTCTGTGGATGGTCCAGAAGCCTTGGGAATTTGATGTCTTGGTGACTGAGAACATGTTCGGAGACATCCTCTCAGACCTTGGTGCGGGTCTCATGGGTGGTCTGGGACTGGCGCCATCAGCGGATATCGGGTTGAATCACGCTGTATTCCAACCCTGCCATGGTTCCGCCCCGGACATTGCGGGACAGGGTATTGCAAACCCTTTTGCGATGATCCTGTCCGCAGCAATGATGCTTGAATGGTTGGGGTTCACCCATGATCATCCAGACCTGTCCAGCGACGGCGAACGATTGCGTGAAGCCGTGGAAAAGGTGACGGCGAACGGACAGAACCTGACCCGTGACCTAGGTGGAACGGCCGGAACGCAGGGTGCCGCGTCATCGGTATTGGAAGCAATGCGGGCATGAATACTCAACAAGCCATCAGAGTCGCGTGTGTGGGTGCGGGGTACTTCAGCAGGTTCCACTACGAAAGCTGGTCCCGAATGCCCGGAGCGGTTCCGATTGCATCCTGCAACCGTGATATCAACAAGGCGAAAGAAACAGGACTGGCCGCTTACGATGATCTGTCAAAAATGCTGGAGGCGGAAGAACCGGATCTCGTAGACATTATCCTTCCGCCTGTGGCGCAGGCCGAGGCAATCCGCTCGGCACTGCGATTTGGTATCAAGTGGCTGATCTGCCAAAAGCCATTTTGCTTATCTCTGGATGAAGCTGAGAAGATTGTTTCAGAGGCTGAAGCGGTTGGAGCAACTATTGTTGTACACGAGAACTTCCGCTTCCAGCCTTGGTATCGCGCAATCAAAGAGGCGATGACCGAGGGTCGAATTGGTACACCTCTCCAAGCTACTTTCCGGCTTCGGCCCGGCGACGGACAGGGACCACGAGCCTACCTAGACCGGCAGCCGTACTTTCAGGACATGCCGCGTTTCCTGGTTCATGAAACAGCGGTTCACTGGGTAGACACGTTCCGGTTTCTATTCGATGCGCCCAGCGCAGTTTATGCGGACTTGCGCCAAGTTAACCCAGTTATCGCAGGCGAGGACGCAGGTTACATCCTGTTTGACCACGCCAACGGTTTAAGAGCTCTGTTCGATGGCAACAGATGCCTTGACCACAGCGCCGAAAACCTGCGTCAGACCATGGGCGAAGCGCTCATCGAAGGAACGGAAGGATCACTGGTTCTTAACGGCGACGGTTCAGTCGAGCTCCGCGCTTTTGGAAAACAGAAGCGACAGCAGATTCTACCTCCAAGCGATCACGATGGATTTGGAGGAGACTGTGTCCACGCCTTGCAAAGTCACGTCGTTTCAGGCCTTCTACGGGGCACGCCGTTGGAAAACACGGCTCGCGACTATTTGGACGTGATCCGCATCGAAGAGAGCATCTATCTCTCGGCTGCGGAGGGACGAAAGATCAACCTGGAGACGCCGTGAAGGGTCAAGACGCAAAAACTCTTTCCAATACGCAACGCGCTGTCAGGGATTTGCGAAAGATGATCCTGTCCGGCGAACTTGCAGCCGGAACTGACCATCTGGAGTCGGAACTCGCCGAGACCCTTGGCATGTCCCGCACCCCGATACGGGAAGCTGCGCTGATGTTGGAAAGTAAGGGCTTGCTGGAAATGCGGCCCCGAAAGGGCGTTCGGATACTGCCTGTTTCATCAGATGATATGCGTGAAATTTACGACATACTGACGGAACTCGAGAGTCTCGCAGCACAGCGCGCTGCCGAAGCGGGCTATTCAGAAGATGAACTGGCAGTACTTGCCGGATCAATTGCAAAGATGGACCAAGCCATCGAAGCCGAAGACCTTGAAGCCTGGGCCGAGGCCGACGAGTTGTTTCATCAGGAGCTCGTTCGGTTGGGCGGCAACAAACGAGTCGAAGCGATTGTCGCCATGATGAGCGATCAAGTGCGTCGCGCGCGCGCAACGACGTTGTTTATCAGACCCCTGCCCGTCAAATCCAATGAAGATCACCGGGTTGTTTTTCAAGCGATTAGTGAAGGTCGTCCAGATGCCGCCCGCGAACGTCATCGAGAACACAGGCTGCAAGCTCAGGCCATGCTTTGCGGGATACTTGAAAAGCATCGGCTCAACAGCCTCTGATCTTCTCGTTTCCAATCCTTAATCGGCTAAAATAACTGCTTATTTTCGGCACTAAAAGCGCTCCGAATAATTGTCTGCCAAGGCAGTCCGCAGTTGAGCCCGGCTGTTCTGATTTTCTTTTTATAAATCACTCAGCCAATCACTGCATCGATTGGGGTTGATGTAGTACGAATTCGTATTAAATTAGTCCGATATCGCACTACTGGAGAGTCAACATGCCAAACCGAAGACGTTTTCTCAAGATTCTAGGCGGAGGCACAATACTGGCGGCAACGGGCGCGGTTGCGTTCCTCGCTACACGCACGCCGCATGACGCGCTGGCTCCGTGGACGCCAAAACCGTATGACGACCCACGTAAAGCCGCTTTATCTTACGCAATTCTCGCCCCCAATCCGCACAACTTGCAACCTTGGCTGGTTGAGTTGGCTGGACAAGACAAGGTGCGCATCCACCGTGATCCTGATCGCGAGCTTCCGGAAACCGATCCTTACCACCGCCAGCTCTATATTGGCCTCGGTGCATTTGTTGAGACTATGGTCCTGGCGGCAGGTGCACAGGGGTTTGATACCGAGGTCAAGTTACTGCCTGATGGGGATGACGGACCCGTCGCAGAAGCAGTGTTTGTGCCGGGCGGGGCATCCGATCCACTATCAGATCAAATCCTCAAACGGCATTCGAACAAAGAACCATACACTGAACAGCGCCTCTCTGCCGATCAAGTGGCTACGCTTGGCGAATATGCAACTTTGATTACCGACGAAGATTTGGTGACCCGTATTCAAGATCTTACGAAACGCGCTTTTGAAATCGAAATGCGAACGCCGCAGACCCTGAAAGAATCCGTCGACCTGATGCGGATCGGGAAAGCAGAAATCAACGCCAACCCGGACGGGATTGAATTGCGCGATCCCATGCTGGAAACGCTGCGACTTACCGGCCTATTGGACAATGAGACCCTGATGAACGTTGACCACCCAGGCACTCAGTCACACATGCGAGACTACTTCGCGATGCTAGACGCGACGCCGCAATACGCAGTCCTTACGACAGCCACAAATACGCGAAGCGATCAACTCGATGCCGGGCGTCAGTTGATGCGTTTTTACCTGAAGACAACCGAAATGGGCCTGGGCGTTCATCCGGTCAGTCAGGCCCTTCAGGAATATCCTGAGATGGCTAACGAATACGCGCTGGCTCATGAGCTTCTTGCGTCACCGGGCCACACAGTGCAAATGTTGCTGCGTTTGGGGCATGGACCCGAGCCAATCGCCACACCGCGCTGGCCGCTGGAGACACGAATTCTGAATGAAGCCTGAAGATGAGACCAACGAAGTCTACCGGTTCTTCACCGAGGTCGGGATCATCAATCAGTTGATCTCGACCAAGCTTGAAGCGTTCTTACCTGGTCGTATGACCGCAACCCAATTTGGCATATTGGGCCACCTGGTCCGGCGCCCCGAGGGAGAGACACCACTGCAACTTTCGAAAGCGTTTCAAGTGCCGAAAACTTCGATGACGCACATGCTCGCCAGCCTTGAAAATCATGCCCTGATTACCCTTGAAGCCAACCCCAATGACAAGCGTTCAAAAATTGCCCGGTCAACGCCGCAAGGCGCAGAGTTCCTGAAAACTTGTATGGAGCGGATGTCGGAATCTCTGGCTCCAATTTTGTCCGAACTCGGGGCAAGTCCATTTCACAATTCGTTGCCGAATCTGACGCTCATACGCGAAGCTTTGGACAGCGAACGGGACTAGGCAAAAACTGGTGTTAGCCAGAATGTGAAGCCAAATTCTTAGAACATTATGCAATCTCGACCCCGGGGGAAGACTTGCGGGTTGATTGAGCTCATAACGCCCTGTTTCGCGAAGCTGCAGTGACATGGCCGGGGTAGACACAGCAAAAATCAATAAGGCGGTGGGCCTCACAAACACTCAGGATGTTCCCAAAACTGAGTTAGAAAGGTGGGGCAGTGACGTGACGGGTCAATACAAAGAGCGATTGAACTCCTAACAATAGAGGCCAACACATTGCCTGGCCAGAGAGTCGGAGAACGCCAAGAATTTGCGCAATGTTGCGTGAGTTTGAAATTTCCGGCGATGCAAACCAAGGTGAAGAACTGGAGCAGCTTCTTGAATCGCAGCGAAACCCGAGGTTCCGCGTCGTGCAACAACTACCGAAGAGTCTGTTGAGTAACTACTCTCGGCGCTGCGTGTTTCTCGGCTTTGGTGCTACCAATTGCAGAGTTCGATCTGATTTACCCTAACTCACAGAAAGCCTGGTGTTGTGCCCCGAAGCGCTCAAGCTTCAGCGATCATTGTGCCCCAGCTGGAAAAGCCACTCTCTGTCTCACAGATGATCGTTTCCGCCCCGGTTACCTCATCGTTCCCAAAGTAGCACTCCGCAAACGCACCAGTGCCAACAAATGATAGGGTCAGGGCAACAAGGCCCAATGCTGCAATCCTCTTCATGATACTCACTCCTTTAGATAAGCGTCATGTGGGAGTTGTTTTTTGCTAAAAGTACTTTGCTTTGATTAAGTATTTTTAACTTGGGACTGCCAGTCGAGTTGTCTCTTCAGAAAGCAGCACACTCTGAATGTTCGCTCAGAAAAGACAGGTTCAGCTTCTAAAAAGAAGAAACAGCACATCCGTATTCAGGAACTGACAGAAGAAGAAATACCGGCGTTGCGGACCTATTTGAAGAACACAGCCCTCGTTTGAGAGACCTTCAGTAGAATCCAATCTCGCTGACATCTACGCTGGCCTCGTGATCGCGCCCGTAGGCTACAACTCCAACAGAGGTGATTTCGTTAGCAACGGGAATAGCGCGCAACATGGCACCTGAAGCCTTAAAGCCTGACAGAGGTAAAGAGACTTCGGTCCATTTGTCAGAAGTTGCGAACTCGGCCTGATAGTATTGCCACGGAAGCACCGTGCCGCGTGTCCTGAGGTGGACGAAGTATTGCTCGCCATTCCCCCGTACCAACAGCCTGACGCCCGATACACTCGCATCTGGCCGATCAGGCAACTTGCGTCTGAATTGGATGAATCCACCGTTGTTTTCTGTACTGACGGATCCGGTCAGCCTCGCGAATGCAACATCACCATCCGAACGAAACTGCACCTGCCCTGATGAGACCCCTCCCATGACAGTGTCCGCAACGTAGTCCCAACGCGTCTTCGGAGACTCGGAGAAGTCCTCAGTAAGATTTCCATCAGCCTGTGCCATTGTAGATCCGATGATAACAAGACCTGAAACAAACCCAGCAAATTTGGCACGCATATTGTTCCTTCTCAGTTCTGTATTGCAATGGAAAGGTTCAGTGCCGCGGCAAATGCGACCCATGCAAAGTACGGCAGGAAGGCTAGTGCGGAGACCCTATCCGAGTCCCTGACTCGAGCGATGAACACGACGACGACAATTAGCAACCCGACAATGACCACAAACGCAAACCAAGGCTGTTGCAGTACGAAAAAGGTTGGGGACCACAAAAAGTTCAGACCCATCTGTGCCCACCACAGCTTCATCGCAGCCGAGCTTCGGTCTGTTTCGAACTGACGCCAACCCGCCATGGCGATCAACACATAAAGCACCGTCCAGACCGGGCCAAATATCCAATTTGGTGGATTGAAAGCAGGTTTAGAAAGCTGAGCATACCATTCGCCAGGTGCAGTCAGTGTCCCGATCAGGATGCCGCCTCCCAACATGAGCGCAAGAAATGCTATGCGGATCAACAAATTCGACATTGCGCTACTGCTTTCAGCAATCCTTGGTCGTGACGTTGACAAACGCTTCGGAAGAGAAGGTCGTAGTAATGGTCTCTCCCTCATCAGTATAAGACACCGTAGCGCCTTCGATCTCCGACCCTGTTACGGTGATTTCGCGTTGCCCGATGGTGTCATCTACATCGATGGTAAAGGCGAGTTTGTCCCCAGCCGCGAGGGAGGCTATCTCAAGTTCAATTGAATCTTGCCCATCCACGACCACTGGAAATTGCCGCAGAGCATCCACACCCTCAACGAATTCGAGAGGTTGAAAGACCTCTACGCCCGCACCTTTTTCGGTAACGTCGAAGATCAATCGTCCGGCAGATTGCGACAAGTCGATTTTGAGAGTCGAGGCATTTACTTCGCACGCTCCGACATTTGTCAGAACAAAACGGTCCTTGGGTGCGCCCTCTATGAACCGAATTTGTACACCAGCTTGAGGCGAAGTAGCTGCAAACAATCCAAGGGTCGCGGCAAGAATACTCTTCGAGAGCATATTTATCTCCTTTCTAAAAGGTTCTTGATAGATACGCTTCGGCGGGATTCTTGGATCAGACTTACGCCCTTTGACTATCGTGGTTCAGCCGACAGGAGTCTTCAAAGTTCCATGCACCATAGTCAGAACGGTTAAGTTAAAACATGCCATTGTCATTCTCGCTGTTTGCTGGAATTTCCTGAAGAACATCCCAGTGCTCGACAACCTTACCTTCAGCATCCAGGCGAAATATATCAATCCCTGTGTACTCGAGACCATCGGGCCAGATTTGGTGGCAATGCAGAATAACGTGGTCGTCTTCAGCAAACGCGCGTTCGATGTCCACGCGCTTTCCCGGGTATTCGGCAGCCATGCGCTCAAAATACTCGACAAAGGCTTGCTTGCCGTCGCCAACATGCGGGTTGTGCTGCGTATAGGTTTCACCAACAAAGGTCGCTATGGCCTCGGCAGGTCGACACTCGTTGAACATCATTTCGTAGAAAGCGATGACGTTTTTCTTGTTTGTTTCGAGGTCCGGCATGCTAATCTCCAAGTCGACGTTTGCACCTCCCGAAAATGTTGACCTGCGTAGTTCTAGGAAGCAACCCCGACAAGGATCTCAATCCCTAATCGACAAGAAGTTACGAGCTTGATTTTGCGTTCCATCTATTTCACGGGTTAGCCGCTTACTCGGATTCTTCGAAGTCAATATGAATATGATTCCCATCAGGATCCGCCACGTGAATTTGGACCATTCGAGCCCCCGGGACGTCAGTTTTTCGGTACTGGATCTGACATGAGGTCAGTTTTTCTTCGAATGCGCTCAAACCAGTGGCTGAGAGCGCAAAATGCTCGAGCTTTAACTTCACTTCGGAGCCAACGTTTGGCGTGCCTTCGTGACCCACAAGGTGAACCACGGCGTGATCACCCGCATACAACCAAGCCCCGGGAAACGGAAAATCAGGGCGGGCCCCAGGTTTCAAACCCAAGACCTCTTCATACCAAGTAGCCATTTCAGACAACTTAGTTGTTACGATGTTCACATGATCTAGCCGCTCAATTCTCATCTAAAAACCCTCAAGCACGAGCTTTCCTTTGGCCTTGCCACTTTCGAGGATAGCATGCGCTTTCATTAAGTTTGCAGCATTGATTGTACCAAGTGTATCGGTTGCTGTGGATCTGATCTTTCCATCGTCTATCAACCCGGCGACCTGATTCAGGATTTCGCTTTGACGGTTCATATCTCCAGTCCCAAAAAGCGACCGAGTGTACATGAACTCCCAATGCAATGAGATCGATTTGGGTTTGAATGGCGCGATGTCAAAGGTCTCAGGATCATCGATCAACCCAAAGCGACCTTGAGGTGTCATCACCTCTCCGGCTTGAGACGCATAAAGCTGGGAATGGTTCGTTGAATAGATGAAATCCACGCTTTCGATACCGAGAGCCCCGAGTTGTGCGCCAAAAGGTTCCGCATGGTTGATGACATGGTGTGCGCCCAGCTCTCGAACCCAGTCTTGTGTCTCGGGTCGGGACGCTGTCGCTATCACTGTCAATTCAGTGAGAGCCCGTGCCAATTGAATGGTGATTGATCCGACACCGCCTGCGCCACCTATAACCAGCAACGTTTTTGTCCCGCCGGGAACGGCATCTTGGACTCGCAAGCGGTCGAACAGCATCTCAAAGGCAGTAAGCGTCGTTAGCGGCATCGCCGCAGCTGCTTTTGCAGGTATGGATTTTGGCGCGGCTCCGACAATACGTTCATCAACCAGATGAAACTCAGCATTGGTTCCCGGTCTGTTTATCGCCCCGGCATACCAAACTGTATGTCCTGGACTAAAAGTCTCAACCGCTTCGCCAACTTCTTCGACGATCCCTACTGCGTCCCACCCCAGAATATCTGGTGCTGCACCTGAAGGCGCTCGTTTTTGACGAATTTTCGTATCGACTGGGTTCACTGACACGGCCTGCACCTTGACCAACAAGTCGTGCCCCTTCGGCGTCGGTCTGTCGGTATCGAAGTCGATTAAGGCATCCGCCCGCTCAATCGACCCTGTCTCACGGTATCCCACGGCTTTCATAACGTGCTCCTTTGTCCGGTTCTGTATCAACCGATGACTGTCATCTCATTCAACGTGAACTCTGCAACGGCGCCCTCTGTCGCCTCCAGGTAAGCCGCAAGGTGCTGAGCACCCATGTGGCTTTGCCAAAGCTCTCGGCTTTCCCAATTTTCGTAGAACACAAAATGTGCCGGGTTGTCGTTGTCCTGGTGCAGGTCATAGTTAATGCAACCCTCTTCGGCACGCGTTATGTCGATGAGCTTGGTGAGCTCTGCTTTGACAAGGTCGATCTTGCCGGGGTTGGCTTTGATGTTGGCGACAATGGTCAGCTTGGCCATCAGGTCGTTCCTTTGCTGTTACGTTGGTGTCGTAGATTTACGCCGCCGCCAAAACGGGATAAACAGTCATTCATCGGAAATATAATCCGGAAATATCGACTAATGCTGCTCGACAACCTCCGCCTCTTCCTGACCATCGCCGAGAAAGGCAGCCTTGTCGCGGCGGCCCGAGAGACAGGTTTATCGAGCACAACTGTCTCCGAACGGCTCGCTGCGCTGGAATCACACTACGGTGTGGTATTGTTCAACCGAACGACACGCTCAATCAGTTTGACCGAAGAGGGTCGGGTCCTGATCGATGGCGCCAAGAGCGTTCTCAGTGAAGTCACCGACCTCGACACCCGCATTCGCCTCGGCGCCGAAACCCTTTCTGGCCTGATCCGCGTCAGTGCGCCTATTGATTTAGGTCGTGGTGTTGTCTCTGACGTGATCTCTGAATTCACCGAAGAGAACCCGGCTGTGTCAATAGAACTGTCGCTATCCGATGGCTATGTCGATCTCGTGGGTCAGGGTTTTGACTTGGCTGTTCGGTTTGGGGACATCACCGACAGCTCACTCCGAATACGCAACCTTGGAAGCTACCAGCGTTTCGTCTGCGCAGCACCCAGCTATCTGGCGACATATGGAGCACCAGAACTGCCCGAAGACCTCGCAAATCATAACTGCCTGGTTATGCGTTTCGGTGGTTCGCTCGACAACGTTTGGGAGTTTGTCGCAGGCCGAGAGCGCCAGCTTGTCCCAGTCAAGGGAAACCGAATTGTAAATGATGGCTCGCTTATCCGCAGTTGGGCTCTGGCAGGCCATGGCATCGTGTTGAAATCGGAACTGGATGTTGGCGATGATGTCAGAGCCGGAAAGCTTGTGGCCCTGTTAGGCGAATTCCTCCCACCACCCAAGCCGCTACAAATGATGTTTCCACCCGGCCGAGCCCAACCTCGCCGAGTGGCGGAGTTCGCGCAGTATCTACGCCGGAAAATGGGTGCGATCTGACCCAAACGGGAACAGGCAGCCGCGAACTGTTCCAAGAGGGCAATTCCTCAGCGCTCAGTTTCAAGATCACTCAACGACCCGCCACTTTTTTGGAAGTCGCGCCAGACCCAGACCATTCGATCTACAAACCAGATTTTACCACCTTAGATCATAACGATTCCAAGGCAGATGAACCCGATATCGAACTTCCACAATATCTGTAGGCGCGCGCATATCGCTGCGCGCCCAACACTGATTACATTCAGAAAATTACGGATTCTACGCCCATAACCTTGCGCGAGATTTGCGCATAAGTTTGCATTTTTTGCCCATAAGTTTGCGCGGTGCGTAGAATTCGTTCAATTTATAGTAGTCCTCTCTCAGCTCAATCGACTTTAGACGCTCATCCACAATCAAGAGTGCACTCTGGTCGAAAAAATTCAACCCTAGTCAGTGGGAAACAGTTCTAAGGCAATTGTGAGAGACTTGTTGGCCAAGATAACGTCGAGCGCCTTGTCTGAGCCGATCTTATTTTCCTAGCTAGTACCGCATACTCATTATCGAGCATCCGAAAGTGACGGCGCCGAGATCGGTTGCCTGCCATTGAAGCTGAAGCTTCGGTTTGAGATCAATGCCAGCTGATCAGTCGAGACGCGGATTCACTTGCAGAGCTACGGCGCATCTCGCCCGAAGCGCTGATTGAAGTAGGACAATCGGGATAGAAGCAATAACTATTCCTATGCGGGCGATTTCGCTGTCCGCGCGCTCGTGCAGGATCCGGCGGCCAAATTCAAATCGCAGACATTAGCATTCGGGCCAAGTCGTCAGGCCTATCGATCATCACGTAGTGCCCGAATGGCACCGAAATCGCCGTCCACCCCGACTGATACTGGTATCGCTCAAAAAACGGTTGGCCAAGCCCAGGGACCCAGCCGGTGGCATAGATGTAGGTCCGCTTTACCACCTCGGCTCCGCCGCTCACCAGTTGCATCGGTTGCTCAAATGTCTTGAGTGGTTGCGCGACATTTCGGCGGTCCACCCACGCACAGTCTGCTCCATTCACCGAAAAAGCCTCCGCTGGGCCCGGCGCGACTTTACCATCGGCGGCACTATCACGAAGCCCTGCCGCGATATCCGCAGGCAAAACATCCAAGGCCGCCTGCCCATCGCCCGGTACGAGCGCATCGAGGTACACAAGTGAGCGAATGTGGTCGGGCGCTCTATCCGCCACTCCGGTGACAACCATGCCGCCATAGCTATGACCGCACAAAACAATGTCAGAGAGTTCTTCGCACGTGATTACCCCTAGGACATCCTCGATATGCATGGCCAGATCGGTTTCGTCACTAACGAGGTGAGCACGTTCACCCAACCCTGTCAGTGTCGGGGTGAAAACGTCGTGGCCGTCCCTGCGCAGAAGGGCGGCTACGCGAGCCCAACACCATCCCCCTTGCCACGCTCCGTGGACCAATACAAATGTCGCCATAACCCGCCCAACTCCGTCGATACTGCAATGACAGTAGATTCAACAGGGCCGCCTCGTCCACAGGATCGTTTGGACGTTCAGCGTCAATCCCCTGCATATACACACAGCACTCGAACCCTCCAATCAAATGGCCATACTAAAATCATAAATTACGATTTGATTATACATTATGTATGAGTATCCTCCCACATAGAGACAGCATATAGCGCGAAGCCGCAGGAGGTATTGGTGGGTCACGTTAAGTCGTTAGTCGCGATTTCGCTAACTGCATTGGTAACAATATTCCCCAACCCAAGTGTCGCAAACGAGATATCAGAGCAGATTGCTTCTCTACTCGGTGCCAAGTTGGACGTGAGTAGCACGCTACCTGACAGAAAGAGCTTGGATGCTGAAATCCTAGTGCCGCGTTTCTACGAAGAGAGGGGCTTCACTCCTGCGTGGACACGCGATGCATTGGCAGACGAACTCTTGGAGGAGTTGGATGGCGCTATAGAACAGGGCTTCAGACCGGAAGATTTTGACTTAGCGGAGCTTCAAGCCGCATTTAAGGCCGCCCAAACTGGCGATGTTTCTAATCAAGCATTGTTCGATATTCTGGCAACGGACGCTGCGGTGAAACTGGTTCATCATTTGGTGTTTGGGAAAGTCGACCCAAATGCACTGGACGACGATTGGAACTTCTCAAAACCGGTAATTCAACAAGACCCAGCCGTTGTCCTAAATCAGTTTCTTCAAGGTGAAGGTTTTAGCGCGTTAATCGAGCGCATCGATATCGACAATGCGCAGTATATGATGCTTGTCGAAGCACTGAGTAAGTATAGGGCCATTGCTTTACAGGGCGGTTGGACCAATGTTTCGGATGAAACCGTTCTTAAACCAGAGATGGTGGACCCTGCCGTCGCTGAGCTGCGTGTAAGGCTGGCGGCAGAAGGCTACGTTGAAACAAGCAGTTCTTCTGAAGATGGCGAAAACGGCATAAATCCAGCTTGGGTTTACGACGATAAATTGTTGAAATTAGTCAAATCTTTTCAGAGTCGGCATGGATTAGAAGCCGATGGGGTCATTGGCGGTAAGACGTTCGCATCGCTAAACAAACCGGTGGAAGATCGCATTAACAAGCTGCGTCTCAGCTTGGAACGTGGCCGCTGGCTTATGCGGGAAGTCGACGACGAATTCGTGCTGGTGAACATTGCAGGAGCCCGCACATATTTGGTCACATCGGATGGCACGCTTTGGACCACTAGATCAATCACAGGGTCAGCCTATCGAAAGACCCCAGTGTTCCGAGACGAAATCAAGTACATTGAATTCAATCCCACCTGGACCGTTCCCGCCTCGATTTTTCGTAAAGACAAACTTTCGCGCATCCGCAAGGATCCAGCCTATCTGACACGCAACAACTATGTCGTTCGGAACAAGGATGGCCAGACAATCCCCGCAAACGCTGTAAACTGGGGGGCGAAGAACCCCGGCGTGACCCTGGTTCAGCAACCGGGCCCAGACAATGCGCTGGGTTTGGTTAAGTTCATGTTTCCAAACAAATACGCTGTATACTTGCACGACACAAACGACAAAACCCTTTTTGACCGAAACGAGAGAAATCTCAGTTCCGGCTGCGTTCGCCTTGAGTATCCGTTCGAGTTCGCGAGCCTTCTGATGGAGGGAGAGCCAGATTGGAGCCGACAGAAGATGCAGTCCATTTTGGATAGCGGAAAGACAACGCGCGTTGATCTACCTGAGCCAATGCCGGTTCTTTTGACATATTGGACAGCGTGGGTCGAAGACGGGGTCGTTCATTTCCGCGAGGACCCTTACGAACGGGATGCCCGTATCCTGGCAGCTTTGGACCGATGAGCACGAAATGCGCGGCGCGCGCGAACCGAATTATGTGCCCATCTAGTCCAGCAGATTGGCGAACGCCGAATTGCAGATAGATCAAACGGCGTAGGCGACGACAGGGGGATGCATGAGGACTTGGCTTCTTAGATCAATTGGGATTGTCGTACTACTTGTGTTTGCAACAATCGGATTTGTTTGGTTGCTACTTGCTGCGCCGCTATTCTCGGAGATGCGACGTGACCTGGTCGAAAAAGTCCTTTCTGAACAAATCGGCCAACCGATTGTGGTCAACGACGATGTAAGTGTCGCGCTTGGACGCATTACCCACATTTACGTCGGTGGTGTGATTATCCCGAGCCAAACAATGCCGGAAGCATCTCTTGCAGAATTGAACCTTCTGGAACTGGAATTGGATGTTGCCGCTTTGGCCAATCGACGTCTGCACTTTGACAACCTCGTCGTTGACGGTCTCCAGGCGAATTTCCTTACAGCTGCTGACGGCACTACAAGTTGGCGAAAAGGCCGACCGACGCCAAAACCTGAACCCGTAAACGCCACGGAAGTGGACAATCAAGAAGCTATAGCTGAGACAGGCGGGTCCAATGAGGGCGACCCAGAAGGTAGCGGGATCCTCTCATTCCTGAGTGACAAGAATGTAGCTTTCACATCCATTGGGTTGAACATTGATGATCAAACCTCTGGCTTTTCGTTCGTGTTTGACCTCCAGTCTCTCGCTCTGGAACAGGTAGACAACGGGCAAAGAACAAAGGTCTCGGGGACAGGCTCCGTCAACGGCCAAAGTTTCGAAATCGAGGGTGACTATCCTCATAGTGCACCGTTTACGACGCGCGCCAATTTTGGCGAAATGACGGTGAGCTATGACGGCGAACCATTTTCGGAAAGCGAAGGAGGTGGCTATCGTGCTGTCTTGCAGATGGACACTGGTGAGTTCGGTGACTTTCTTGAAGTCATTGGACTGGAGCGAGTTCTGGAAGGGAATGGCCAGTTGCAAGCAGAGCTTGTTTCTCAGGATGCTCTGAAAATCGAGACCTTTACGACCACCGTAAACCTTGAGGACGGACAGCAACTTACAGCTGAAGGGTCGATAGAAGACCTCTACACAGCTCGGGGCGTTGATCTGTTATTCGACGCGCGGCTTTTTTCTGAAGGGCAGCCGCCGAACGCAGCAAAGAGTTTCCAGGAGCTGAAGTTCACAGCCTTTGAAATGCACATGGTAGGATCACTTGCGTCTTTCGAGTTCGAGAAACTTCTGTTCCAAACTAACGCATTTGATCAAGGCCTGGACGTGATCGGGCCAGCCTCTATCGAACGCATTCGCCGCATGCCCGATGGTCGGCTTGCGATGCTGGGCATCGCCTTACAGGCTGGACCCATTGAGGACCCAATTCTAAAGGCCGACGGCGAAATTCTCGACCTGCTTCAGCTTCAGGACGTGACTTTCGAAGGCACACTCAACGGGCCGGCCAAATTGATTTTGCCAAATATGGATGAAGATTTTGTCGATCAGCTCGGTGGCATAAATGCCGACTTCAGCTTGTCCAATGAAGGAGGGCCTGTTTCGCTCAACAGGTTTAATGCAACCACCTATGGCACAGATATTTGGGCGCTTGACCTCGCGCTATCGGTCAGCGAATTGAAAGGGCTGTCAGGCCTTGATTTTGACGTGGAACTGGATGTCAGCGACGGAGCTAGTTTTCTGACTGCGCTTAAATTGCAACCTGTCGAGATTGGCGCACTTGCCGTCGATGCAGTGACGTCGAAGCAGGGCGAGGACTTCACTGCCTCAATCGAGTTTGAAGCCGGTTCGTCACACCTTCTGGCCGCTTTGGATGCAAAATTTCCCGAGGGCGCTTCTGTAATTCGCGGAAACGTTGCGAGTAAAAGGCTCGATTTAAACGATCTAAAAAACCTGACCGCTACGCTGGACCAGCTTAAAAGCTTGGTAGGCGACGCTTCAAAAGATCCTGAAACCGACGTACAGCCCTTGGTTCTACCGAAGGAAACCAACGTACAGCCCCTGGTTTTACCAAAGGAGAAAGGAAAGCCAGCCGATCTTCTGGATGTGCAGCGCGTACTGAGAGAGGCAGACGTCGAGGTACAGATCGACTTTAAGGAGATTGTTGGCCAACAAGGCGTAACTTCTGTTTCCAGCCAATTGTCTGCAAAAGAAGGGACCGTAGATTTTGGCCCGCTCCAGATGGCTTATGGCGGTGGAAACTTCAGCCTACGGGCAGTGATGGATCTGATTGACTCACCTGATTGGCTCTCCTTGTCGGGGTCAACTTCAGGATGGGAATTCGGAGAGATTCTCGATGAACTGGGTATCGGGATAGATGCCTATGGACGTTTGAGTGGTGAGTTTAACGTTTCAGGCAATACCGCGTCTGGCAAAGCGTTTGTGAATTCCATGCGCGGCACTGCTTCTTTATCGATGTCACAAGGCTATGTCAGCACCAGCCTTCTGGAGTTGGCAGGGCTTGGTATTTTCCCATGGCTGTTTTCAGAGGAACTCCGTCAAGGTTACACGGACATAACATGCGTTGTGGCACCAATTAGCATCGAAGCCGGCCGGGTAAGCTCAGACTCCATCGTGGTTGAAACGGGTTCTGTTCAATTGGTGGCCAAGGGCCAAGTGGATTGGGTCAAAGATACTATTGCGATCAGGGCAGAACCTCGTCGAGTTGGCAAACCGCTATCCCGTAGCGCGTGGCCGTTTGACGTGACTGGCCAACTTTCGTCACCGAAGTTCAAGTTGGATGTAGGTGGATCCAGAAACAAGGCTCCGGAAGGTGCTGATGCGATGCCAGCAGACAGGCAACCGTGCGTGCCAGACATGAATCAGCTTCAATAGTCGGTCACGACCTAGTTCTTTAGTGGTTCAGGCTGTTCTGCCTGGCATGCCAAAACGGCCTCGATGGCTTTTGAGGACCCACTTAGATCAAGTTCTACTTCGGTTCCACTTTCACCAATTATCGTGACGCTTTGGCGCTTGCCGAATTCGGTTACAAACGCGGGGTTGTCGAAAAAGGCGTAACCCCCGGGGACGCCATTTTTAAAAACACCTACGGCTTCGCCTTCAAACTTTGCGTCACCGAAATCGAAGTTCACGATACCGGTTGATCCGTCCTCAATCTGAACCCAGGCCGGATTGTAGGCGGCAAAGAAACCGCCAGCCTGATTGGGTGCGACACCAATTTCAACTGTCATGTCGTCTTCGAAGGGCTTCCACGCGAGGCAGCCGTTTCCTTTCTCGAGGTCGATCAAAATTGTCCAGTCGCCAGACTCACCCCACCGCTCCATACCAGCGGCAAGAGCGCCACTCGCGAGAAGCGTTACTATTGCGGTAAATGTCCAATTGATCATCTGGAACCCCAAAACTTTCTGAAAACTATTGCATTAATCCTACCCATAGCTCTGGATCAATCAAACTAATCCGACAACCTGCAAGGGCGGGGTTTTGTGGACCCAGAGTGGGCTTGGTATTCTTTTACTCCGCTATATGAGCAAGCTTTCCATCCCATTCCTCAGTGGGAATCTTAGGACTTTGCGGGTCAGCCATGTAGGACGGTGTCATAATTTGCGTACTGTTCTCGTTGAACACTTCCACGATGTTTTGGTGTAGATCAGACAGAATCTTAGGCAAACTCGATCCTCGAGATGTGTATGCGTTAATTTCGTAATTGATGGCATAGTCAGCCAACTGTGTCCAAAGTACAAAAGGCTCCGGGTTTTTCTTCAAACTCTGTGTGCGATGAGCCGCCTCTATCAACATTGCCGTGATTTTTTTTGGCGGCTCCTCGTACCCGATCCCGACCGTCGTGTGTACGAGAAGGCCTCGACCATCGACTTTGCGCGAATAATTCACGACCTCTGAGTTCAACAACTGAGCGTTTGGAATACTGATCATTTCGTTTTTGATGGATTTGATAAGTGTTTCCATAAGCTTGATTTCGGTTACGTCCCCTATCTTGTCGCCAACCATTATTCGATCACCAACATTCGTGCTGCGCCGATAGATGACAAACAGACCTGCCATCATGTTCGATACAACTGTGTTAGATCCCAACGAGACCATGATACCGGCAAGAATTGTCAGGCCTTGAAACGCCCGGGAACCTGAGCCCGGAATGTATGGGTAGGCGAACACCAGTGCGATCACAATGATCAAAGCCCTGAACAGCATGTTCGTTGGCGCGATCCAGTGCGCCTCGAAATCTTTGATTTCGAATGCACCGTTCTCCAGGTTGTCAAAGAACAGATCGAGGCCGCGGATCGCAAATCGACATAAGGCTGCAATAATCACCAGCATGATCAGGTTTGGGATGTACCCAACGACAGCCAGCACAACATTTATCAATGGCTCACTGACGTACTTTAGAAGAACTTGAGCGATGGCCTGAGTTTCCGCGAAAGACAGCAAAACCAAGGACAGGTAGTAATAAAGAAAAAACAGAAACAGCACCCACATCAAAGCATGAATTGAATAAACGATGATAGACGCGATTGCCCTGCTTCGTAGGATTGACTTTGTAGCTTCCTCGACGCTTTCCGCTCTCTTTTCCAAGTTGTTTCTGACGTAGCCCAGAAACTTCTTCCGTTTGGCAAAGAAGAAGTATGACACCAGTGCAAACAACGCCGTCCAAGCGACAGCGGCCAAGGCGCTGTCAACGCGGCCTTCGCTGGATCGCGCTTCCCGGTACTTTAAAATGGCATTTTCGATGGCCTCTGCTTGCAGCCCGGCCAGAACTTCAATGTCCATCTGTTCGTGGTCGGCGTCAGCCTGAGTGGTAATAGTGACCATATGGCCGTCGACGCGTACGAGTTGTCCAAATTCAGCCCGGGAGATTTGGATGTCGACCGTTTTGCTCTCTGATCTATCCGCGACTTGAGCAATTCTTTCTTCAATCTTTGCGGCCCTGTCCGTTGCGGGCAATGCGCTGGATCCGCGGACGACAAAAAGCTCATCCCCGTCGACAATGACCGGTGCTATGAATTCGGGATCTTCTCGCTCCTGCTGTGGCAGCAAAACTTCTTCTGACTGAGCCGAGGCTACACTGCAAAGAAGCAGAAAGGACATCATCCATATTACTAATGCTCTCATGTCTTTACTCCTTCCACTGGGATCAGGTGAACATCGCGCTGCGGGAACGGTATTGATATTCCCTCTTGGTCAAACCGCTCCTTGGCTTGTCCTGTGAGGTCCCAATAGACAGTCCAATAGTCGTCAGACTTGGACCACGGTCGACAAAAGATATTGACTGAATTGTCGCCAAGTTCACCAACAAATATTTCTGGATCAGGCGACTTCAGGCATAGTTCATGTCTTGCGACCAATTCCTTCAGAACATCGATTGCGTGAGCAGCGTTGTCTGAATACGCGATCCCAAAAACCAGATCGACGCGACGCTCATCAGATGCGCTGACATTTGTGATTACGTCACCCCAGATCTTACTATTCGGCACAATGATGATCTGGTTGTCGAAGGTTCGGATTTTTGTCGAAACGACCGACATCTCGTCAACAAAACCAGATGACCCGCCAACCTGAATATAGTCTCCGGTATCGAATGGCTTCAAAACCATGATCATCAGACCGCTGGCGAGATTGCCTAGCGTTTCCTGAAGCGCAAAGCCAAGAATGAAAGACAAACCACCAAATATTGCAAACAAAGGAGTGACGTTCACACCGAACAAGGCAAGTACAACCAGAATGCCGAGAATAAAGACCGCCCAAAACACTGCGGTCGCAATGAATTTCTTAAGCATCCGCGATATTGTTGGTATCTTTTCAAGACCGCGCTCAGTTAAACGACGCACCATTTTGGCTACAAACATCATAACCCAAACAGCAGCCAAAACACCCAACCCAGCCAATAGAAGACCAGCACCTCCCTCCCAGGAAACCAACCATTGGAGAGCGTTGTGAAATAAAGTCTGTAAATCCGTTGTTTTAAGCACGCCAGTTTTGAGCGCTAAAAGATAATCGGTATGCGGTTTCAGGTCTTCTTCGGCGGCACCCTTTAGGGCCCATTCGTTCAAGACCAGAGTGTAATTATCCAAAATTACAGTGCCAGTGTCGTTTATCAAAGAAAGCTGTGATCTCAGGTCATCTTCTTGCGCTTCGTTTCCGGCCTGAAGGCTAAGATTGATACGGGCAATTTCTTCAAGTTGGTTGCGAACATGGTCTTGCCAGGCAACAGCAATTTCTGAAAGCTCATCAGTCGTCAGCGGAACAAGCAGTATCTCCAGGTCACCGGCAGAAATTGATTTGTCGGCAACCTGAGTTAAGAGATCTTCTTGCTGTACCTCAGCAGGTTCCTGTTCACTCGCCGCGTTCTGTGCATACGCTGGAACAGCGTTTGACGTCGAAACCGCCGCAGCAAAGAGCAAAATAACCAAACCGTAGATGTATCGCGCCATGATACTAAAGCTCCCACATAAAGACTGAAGAGATCATAAGGAGACCGAAAAGGTCTGCCATTAAAAATAGTTGGGGGCGACCCACTCACTTGCCGCCCCCGCCCGTTCCGGCCAAAATGAAGCCCGAACGGAAACTGCTACCCGGCATTCATCAAAGATTGACCCTCAGTCTCAGTCCCAAGACCAGCGGGTCGTTCGAGTTTGATCCGGGATTTTTCAGGTATTGCACGTCTGCCGTCAGTGCCAGATTGTCGGCCAAGTCCAAACGGTAGAAAGCTTCAAGTGTCGTTTGATTGGGCAATCCTGGTGTCGTCAGGTCGGCAACAGTGGCCGCTATGCCAAGGAGATCATCATAGGGGCCAGGTCGCCACATCAAGCCTGCGTTGACTGCACGCTTGGCCAACGCACCGCCGCCATTGGACCATCCCAGCCGTCCGAAGATCATCAGTTGGTTGTCGAATGTATGGTTGGCAGAAAGTGTGGCTCCATATGTTTCCGGTACGCCAACTTGTTGGCGCGCATCCGTGTGAAACATCCCCAGATGAACGTTTGTCAGAAATCGTTTTGATTTTTCGGGCGTCCAGCCGATCTCGGCGTATTTGTAGAATTCGCTACCCCCGGAAAACCACTCAATGTCTGTGAGAGACCCATTGGCATCGCTGACCACCCCTAACGCATAAATTTGATCCGTCAGGTAGCCGCCGACCGTGACACCAAAACCGGGATCGGGGATTGGCAGCACCGGGCTAAACAGGATTGAATAGTTCGAAAAGGTCGTCCTTGGGTTCACGTAACCCAGAATGTCAGAGTAGTCGCCCGGATCGATTCGACCCGCCACCACTCCTCCTCGTCCGTTTGCGAAGGCTTGTTGCCAGTAAGCTACCGACAAGGTCGTGTTCGTGTCCGCAAACGTGACCGCAGTTGCCCCTTGATATCCAATTTGCGCAGGCAGTGCTGAGGGTGCAATGGACTGGCCCAACCGGTGTCGGTTCTCCAGAATAAAGACAAGGCTACCCGGGTTTTCACCACCCCGGTTTGCCAATTCCCACGTCCCAACCATCCTGAGCTGACCGGATGCAGATTCGTCCTGCCCGGTCAGGCTGTGAGAACTGCGTTGGTATAGCGCTTGGTAATCAAAGCTGAGCGCCAATCCGGTGTTTTCCCGAAATCGACCCAAAGCGGTTTCGGTTGGATCAATGGCACGGTCCAAACCGGGCCAACGCGAATCTTCCAGCCGGCGCAACCTGTCTTGCTCCTGCTGCGCGCTGGCTGATCCCGGACCACCCAACGATACCTGGGCTGCGGCCTCCAGTTTCGCCTGAGCAGAATTTTCCTGGGCATCAGCAGCACCGCCAAATAGTGCAAAGGCGCTCAATAATGCAGTGGCAAGGGTCGGTCGTGGTGGAAGATACGATCTCTGGTGCGACAAGCCTCCAATCACTTTACGTCATCCACAGCTTTGATTTCGGGAACACGTTCCAGCGCCACAGCCATGTCGGCGCTGCTCATCAATTCGATCATCTGGTAGTCATCCAACAAGCCGTCGCCGAGGCGGCTGACATAGAAGGCCTGGATAAAGCTTGGATCGTCTGGCAGTGAAACGGTGATGTAGTTCTTCCCGTTTCCAAGCCCCCAGTAATAGCTCAAAAGCTCTCCGCCGAGCGCTTCGATCCCGCTTTTCACCGAGGCTGCGCGATCCCCCGGATTGGCGATCTGCATTTCCCAAGCGGTGCTATTGGACGTGCCAATGAACAAAAACGTACGCATGCTTTCGGCGTCTTCAGCAGCGGCAATTGAACCACAGATCGCCATAAAGACGCCAAGGCTGAGATGTTTCACAGTCTTTCCTTTCAGGGAAGGTTTCTTGGCTGAAGTGTGGGGTTATCAAAGATAGACCACCCCACTTTCCTTTTATTCCAGCGTATTCTTGTAGAGCTTGCCGTCCTTCATGATGACACGGATAGTGTCGAAACCTTCTTCACGCGGTTCCGCGTCAAACCATTTCGGTTGGGCCCCCAAGACAGAAAGATCTTCCAGCGGGTTGCCATCGACGATCAGGATATCGGCGTAGGCTCCTTCTTGGATCACCCCCAACTGCTCCGGATAAGGATTACGTTGGCCAGTCAGCTGCGCCAGTTCGCCCGCGGTCGACGTAGCGGAGACCAGCATGGCATGATTGCCGAACCAATCAGCAAACTGGTACTTTTCGAAATCGCGATGGGCACGGCCCTGATCGAGCGTTGACAGTACTGTATCAACGTTGTGCACGACCTTGGGTTTGTATTTCTTGACAAGCGCGATGAGATCCTTGCTTTGGTCATGTGCAACCGCAAGCTTGATGCCTGCTGGCGTACCCGGTGCAAAGTTCGGGTGCTCAAACAGGATCGGTGAGAACCCGGCGGTGTTGAGGGACCAGAATATCCCTTCATCAGCCATTCGTTTCACGGTTTCTTCTGTGACCATCTGGCCGTGTTCAATGACCTTGACGCCCGCATCCAGTGCCATTTGGACAGTTTCGTCCGTGTAGGCATGCGTGAAAGCATAAGTGTCAAAAAAAGCCGCAACGTCGACCGCTGCCTTTATTTCTTCCACGCTGTATCCAACGGACCAAAGCGGGTCTAATTCCGAGGAAACACCGCCGCCAACGGTTAGCTTGATTTGCGTGGCCCCATAGCTGAGGTTCCGGCGCGCGGCCGTTCTGATTTCATCTACGCCGTCTGCAACGACCGCGAGATTGAGTTCTTCCACCTGTGCGACGGGGCCACCTTCAGCCCGGGCACGAGGGCTGCGCCAGTCCGTGTGACCAGATTGTGGACCGATGCACGCACCGCTCGGGTAAATCCGTGGCCCGACAAGAATATCCTGATCGATCAGCTTTTTCATCGCATCGCCTTGGCCACAGGCATCGCGAACCGTTGTGTACCCATCCATAAGGTAATCACGTGCGTTTGCGACTGCCATCGCGCCGACGCCGTCCCAATTCGCATATTCCGCGCCGCCAAAGCTTGTGAACAGACCGGTTAGGTTCAGGTGGACGTGGCTGTCGATCAGCCCCGGCATCAATGTGCGACCACCTCCATCCACAACCGTCGCGCCAGGGGCGTCGATGGCCTCGGTGGACACTTCTTTGATCAAGTTGCCTTCAACCAAAACGCTGGCGTTCTCGATCCGCGCCTCATTTACTCCGTCAAAGACATGGACGTTGGTGAACAGGGTTTGTGGCAGGGTGTCCTGCGCAAACGCGGCAGTGGCCGTGAAAAAAACCAGGCTCGCGACGGCACCCGTCTTTGTCGAAATATTCATGTCCTTCTCTCCCTTAAAATTTAGTGCGCGGGGTGCCGAGGTAAGTTCACCCCACGCGACACTCAGTCGAGTGTGTTCTTGTAGATCACGCCATCCTTCATGATGATCTTCAGATTGGTGTCGGGATCGGATAGCAGCAGGATGTCCTCCAGCGGGTTCCCGTCGACCAATAGAAGATCGGCGTATGCACCCACTTCGACCACACCCAGCGGGCCGTCCTGATAAGGATTGTTCAAACCAGTAAGACGGTTCATGCGCGCGCCGTTTGAAGTTGCGATGCGCAATATGTCGAAGGGTGTGAAATTCGCTTCAAGCAGGTATTTGAACTCGTCGCTCATCTTCTTGTCCTGCTCTAGCGTTTGGTCCCAGTTGTTGATGAGGTCAGTGCCCAGGGTATAGAGGTCGATCATGCCTGGCGTGGTTTGAATTACTTCAATCATGTTGGCCGCGGCATCCCGCACCGTCTTCCACTTCGCAAACGACGCTGGTGTGTAAAATGCTTCGGCCTGCTCGGTGGAGACCGAGTAGACCGGAGCCACGGCGGTCGCAAACATGATCTGTTTTTGAACCATAACCTCGGCCACTTCCGGAGTCAGAAACGGGATGTGTTCGACGGTCTTCGCGCCATTGTCGATACAGTTTCGGATCGCCTGTTCAGTGAACACATGGCAGGTCACATATGTGCCCCACTGTTCGGCGGTTTTGACTGCCATCTGGATTTCATCGGCTTGGTACTGAAGCGAATGCAGGGGGTCGAACTCGGACGTAACACCGCCGCTGACCATAATTTTGATCTGAGTTGCCCCGCGGCGCAGGTTCTCGCGTACGGCCATCCGGATCTGATCCGGCCCATCGGCTATAAAGCTCATTTCACTTTCGACCCAATGTGATGGTCCTTGCCCAGACAGTGTGGGATGCCGGTCGTTCAGTTTACGGAAGTCCGCGTGCCCGGATGTCTGGGTGATGAAGGCTTCAGAGGAGTAAATGCGCGGCCCGGGAAACATGCCGGAATCTATAATGCGAGCGATGGATTTTGCTGGTCCGCCTAGGTCCCGGACAGTGGTGAACCCATTCATCAGGATGCGTTCAGACCGAATTGTCGCGACGCCGCCAAGATGAAAGGGTGTGATATTCTGGCGCAAACCATCGCTGAGAGGGTTGAACACGGTAAGATGCACGTGTTGATCATGCATTCCGGGCATCAGTGTGCGCCCACCGCCCTCGATGATTTGCGCATTGGCAACGACAAGCGGCTCAGTCGAAACCTCGGCGATCAGGTTATCGACGACCAAAACGTTTGCGTTCTCGATCCGCGCCTCGTTCACCCCGTCAAAGACATGAACATTTGTGAAAAGGACCGGGAAACTTTCTTCCTGTGAAGCGGCATGAGTTGGAAATAGATAGCTCGCAGCCAGTACTGCGGGCACAAGTATGCGCATCAGACATCCGTTCATCAGGGCTCCTATCATCAAGAATCGTAAAAGGCGCAATTAGGAGTCATTATAGAATTCGAATAACTTGATGCCTGACAGATTACCGGTTCGAGAAAAATAGTTTTGGGAAATTGCAAGGTTTCATAATTTTATTGTGGGAATTTCCTACACTCGGGAATATTGCGAATTTCTGGAGAAGAGATGACAAGAAGACTTGGTAATAACACGGATCAGTCGCTGCCACTCGTCAGGGCTTCAGTTGCGGGTCCGGTTGTCGCAGCGCTTCGCAGCGTGGGGGTCGAACCCGCGTTTGTTCTGGATCCTCTGGGGTTGAACGAAGCGCAGGTAATGGACCCGAAGAATTTCCTGCGCCACGATACCGTCTACCAAATCTATCAGGCCGTGGCAGAAGCCACTTCACCGGATTTTTGCGCACGGGTCGGGCAATCCGTCGATCTTGTCAAATTTCTCCCGCTTGGCGATATGCTGGCAGAAGCCCTTACATTGGGAGA
>NZ_JBXWNV010000012.1:0-131081 GCF_059610545.1 Ruegeria sp. CDSC068 | reverse complement strand
AGCCGCACCAAGGATCTGCCCGACGTGGTCCGCCGCGCCGACATCGTCGTGGCCGCCGTTGGCCGCCCTGAAATGGTGCCCGGCGACTGGATCAAAGAAGGCGCCACCGTCATCGACGTGGGCATCAACCGCATTGAACGCGACGGCAAGAACAAGCTGGTCGGCGACGTCGATTATGCCAGCGCCGCAGCACGCGCCGGCGCCATCACCCCGGTCCCCGGCGGCGTAGGCCCCATGACCATCGCCTGCCTGCTGGCCAACACCCTCACCGCCTGCTGCCGCGCAAACAAACTGCCAGAACCAGAAGGCCTCACAGCCTGACCTGTTTCGCTGGGGCGCAAAAAATGCGCCCCAGCGAAACTGAATTTTGCACAAGTTTGAAAATTGGCCATGATGTCAACGTGCTAAATTTCCCCCCTTTAAGGTTTGAATGTCTGAATGGGGCGTGTTAGCCGGGATTTCCCAGCCGTTTACAGTGTGTGAATGTTAGCTTTCCGGGGCTTTTGGCTGGGTCCCTGAAAGTGGTTTTTGATATGGTATGACTTCAAAGCTAAGACCCATCTTCAGCCTGTGCAGCCCACAACGCGTGGTGGCCGGAGCGTTCTTCCTTCCTATGCTGGCTTACGCTTTTCCGCCGTTCCAGATGTCGGATTTGCCGTTTGTCATAAGCTTCTTATTTTGGTTCGGGGTGATGGGTATCGCCGTTACGTCGACCTGGATGGCCCGAAAGCTGATCCGAGAATCCGGGACTGTTCTGAACTTGCCGGTGCGTGATCTGGCAATCGCCCTGCTTGTTTTGCTGTTGTTTATCCCGTCCCTTTGGGTGCTGGCCGTGGTTCTGTTTTCCATTGGGGGCCACTCCGCACCCGGCATCCCGCGGGTTATTGGATACAGCGCCTTGTTTACAGCTGGCCTGATTCTGACCAGCCGGGCAGAACCCAAAAGCGCTCCACCATCATCCCCGGCGCCGCGGCTTGCGCGACGGTTGCCTGCGTCTTTTCAGGGGCAGATCTACCGCCTGAGCTCGCGTAATCACTACGTGGATGTGGTCACATCAGAGGGTACGTTTGCGATCCGGTTACGGCTCTCTGATGCGGTTGGGGAAATGGAGCCCTTGCGCGGGCATTGTGCGCACCGGTCCCATTGGATCGTGGACAGCGCAGTCACAGGTACTGAGAAAGTAGCTGACAGAATCTACTTGAAGCTGGTGAATGGTGACCTGATACCGGTCAGCCGGAAGTACAAGCCGATGCTTGAAGACGACGGGTTGATATGATCTCAGCGTGGCATTGGGATGATTTGTGGATGAGCGCCGGTCATGATGGCCATTGCCCTGTCGCTCATCAAGTCACTTAGAACCTTCTCGGAACTTCGCAGCCCGCCTGTATAGGTGCCATAGGCCGGTAGAATAAGCCGTGCATTATCCAGCAAAAACGCCGGGCGTGTGATCGTCCGACCGCGTGCCCTAATGCACGTCTTGGGATGATAGTGCCCCGAGATTTCGCCGTGATCACCGGGTTGGGCGATATGCCGAAAA
Source organism: Ruegeria sp. CDSC068 (assembly GCF_059610545.1). Lineage (NCBI taxonomy): Bacteria > Pseudomonadati > Pseudomonadota > Alphaproteobacteria > Rhodobacterales > Roseobacteraceae > Ruegeria > Ruegeria sp. CDSC068. The sequence continues at coordinate 129,544 of NZ_JBXWNV010000012.1, read as the reverse complement.
ACCAGCGGACCTACCGCGTATTCAGCCAGATGTGTTCCGCCCAGGTCTATTGGACCCGGGTCGTGGTTTCCTTCGATCCAAATCCATTGTCGGCCTGCTTGCAGGGCCGTCAACGAAAGCTTCTCGGCAGTGCCCAACGCCGCCAAAGTATCCAAATCGTCAAAGCTGTCGCCCAGGCAGATGACAGTTTGCGCGCCGGTTCTGTCGATGTCGGCGGCCAGCCGGGTCAGGGTGTCATGACTGTCATAGGGCGGCAAAGAGGGACCACCGCGCCGCGCCATACGTTCGGATTTGCCAAGATGCAGATCGCTGACGCATAACAGTTTCCGGTTTGGCCACCACAACGCACCAGATCCCAATGCGCGCAGGTCTTGTTCAGCAAAGGAAAACGCCAGCTCGTTCATGGTACGTTCTTCACCTGTTTTGATCCTTGGCGCAAGCTGAATTACTTCGCGTCTAGTCCCGCAGCCTTTAGCAACCGGGCGCTTTCCTCGGCCAACAGACGTTCTTCGGCGGCACCTTTGACCGGTACTTTGCCAGCCTCCAGAAACAACGGCGCGGCGAGGGGAGAGACCCGATCCAGCCGAACCAGATCTACCCGGTCACCAATTCGTTCAATCATTGTCTCGATACGTCCAAAATCCACTAGTCCGCGCATTGCTTCCTCGCGGGTGATCTGCATCAGAAGGTGGTTGGGGTCATACTTCAGCAGCGTATCGTAAAGAATATCCGAGGAAAACGTAGCCTGACGCCCGCTTTTGCGTTGCCCGCCTGTATTGCGCTCGATCAGGCCTGCTATTGTGGCCGAAGCGCGAAAGGTGCGTTTCATGACAGCGTTGCCCGCCAGCCATGTCTCAAGCCCGTCACGCAGTTTGTCCAATTGGAGCAATGGGCTTGGGTCGGTCACAGCATCCATGCCCCAAATCAGCGTCGCATAGTCGGTGGCAACAAAACCAAGCGGCGCCAACCCGGTTTCCTCCATCCGCTTGGTCAATAAAAGCCCAAGGGTCTGTTGCGCATTGCGCCCAGCGAAGCCGTAAACACACAGGTGTTCACGACCGTCATTGGGAAAACTTTCGATCAGCAAGCGATCCCGTTGAGGCAATTGGGACATATCCCGCTGCAACGCTAACCATTCGGCCGTGTGGGCAGGTAGTTGTGGCCAGTCCGGCTGAGCGAACATGCGCAGGATACGGTCGCTGAGTTGGGTCGAGGTCGCGAACTTGGTGCCCGAAAATGTAGCGATCTTGGGCTTCTTGTCCGCCCGGCGGCTGACCTCGACCACCATTTCTCGCAGCCCCTCGTACCGAACGATCTGTCCGCCGATCAGAAACGTGTCTCCGGGCGTCAGAGAGGCTGCAAATGCCTCCTCGACCTCACCCAGCGGTTTGCCCCCGCGATTGCGCTTTAGGCGGACTTTCAGCGTGTCTGTGTCCTGTATCGTGCCCAGGTTCATACGAATACGCTGTGCTGCCCGTGGGTCTCTTAGCTGCCATTTCCCATCTGGCCGCTGCAACAGCCGCTGCCAGCGATCATAGGCGCGCAGCGCGTAGCCGCCGGTTGCACAGAAATCCAAACAGGCGTCGAACTCAGCGCGGCTGAGATCAGAATATGGCCCTGCTGCCGTCATTTCGGTGAACAGGGCTTCTGCATCGAACGGACCTGCCGCAGCGGCGATGAGCATATGCTGGCACAAGACGTCCCTTGGGCCCGGTCCGCGCGGTTCGCCATCCAGATCATGGGCCTTTGCCGCCTCCAAAGCGGCGACGCACTCGACCACTTCAAACCGGTTCGCTGGCACTAATAGGGCTTTGGACGGGGCGTTGTAACGGTGGTTGGCACGACCAATGCGCTGAACCAGACGTTTGACGTTCTTGGGCGCGCCAATCTGGATCACCAGATCCACATCGCCCCAGTCGATGCCCAGATCCAGACTGCCGGTGCAAACAATGGCGCGTAGGTCACCGCGGACCATTGCAGCCTCGACCCGTTCGCGCTGTTGCCGATCCAGGCTGCCGTGGTGAATGCCAATGGGCAGCCCGTCATCATTAGCAAGCCAAATGTTGTGAAAGAATATTTCGGCCTGCGCGCGGGTGTTGTGAAAGATAAGCGTGGTTTTGTGTTGTTTGATCTGATCCAGCACCGCAGGGATCGAATAGGCCGCCCCTCCACCGGACCAGGGCGGCATCTCTTGCGTCTCAAGCATTTGGATATCGGGGTCGGGGCCGGGATCAGCCTGAATGATCTTGCAAGGATCGGGGTGGCGGGCCAAAAACTGCGCGATGGCATCGGGGTCTTCGACTGTGGCCGACAGGCCGACGCGTCGCAGGTCAGGGCACAAGCTCTGCAAACGGGCCAGCGCCAACATCAACTGATCGCCTCGTTTGCTTTCGGCCAAGGCGTGGATTTCGTCCACGATCACGCGTTGGACGCCTGCAAACATCCGCGGGGCGTCTTCGTACGACGTCAGTAAGGCCAGGCTTTCAGGCGTGGTCAGCAGGATGTGCGGAGGGTCCACGCGCTGACGTTTCTTTTGCGTGGCCGAGGTATCGCCTGTTCGGTCTTCGATGCGGATGGGCAGGCCAATATCGTCCGCCGGGCCGCGCAGGTTGCGGCGGATATCGGCGGCCAAAGCCTTGAGTGGGGAAACATAGAGCGTGTGTAGGCCGGGGCGATCATTTTCCGCCAGTTCGGCCAGTGTCGGCAGGAAACCGGCCATCGTTTTGCCACCGCCGGTCGGCGCAATGAGCAAAGTTGCCGGGTCCGCAGCCCGGTCAAACATCTCTTGCTGATGTGGATGGATGGACCAGCCTTTGGCGTCAAACCAATCCGTGATCCGGGGGGGAATCTGCGTCATGAACGCAGACTACCCGGCCTGTCCCGGAAATGGCACGGCGTTAATTTACGATTACCTCGTCTTTGACGAACATGTTGGCCCAGGCCCTGTCGATCAGGTCGGGGCTCATCTGATAGGGGATGCCCTCAAATTCGCAGATCGAGATCATCTGGTCGATCAGGAAGATCGGCTGATAGTTGGCATAGACGTTGTTGATGGTCGGGTATTTGACCTTCAGCAAATGCACCAGAGCGGATTCATCCAGCGGCATGCCGCGTTTCCGCGCCACCATTGCAAAGATTTTTAGGAAGTCTTCTTGAACGGGACCACCGATCTTGATCTTGAAGAAGATCCGGCGCAGGGCCGCTTGGTCGAATATCTCATTTGGGTGGAAGTTGGTCGAGAAGATAACCAGTGTGTCAAAAGGCACTTCGAACTTTTCGCCAGACTGCAGGCCAAGAATGTCCTTGTTCTCTTCCAAAGGAACAATCCAGCGGTTGATCAGCGCCTGTGGCGGTTCCTGCTGACGACCAAGGTCGTCCACGATGAAGATGCCACCGGTTGATTTCAGCTGCAGCGGCGCCTGGTAGGTACGTGCGGTCGGGTTGTAGACCAGATCCAGCATTGAAAGCGAAAGTTCACCACCCGTTACCACGGTCGGGCGTTCGCACTGAACATAGCGGGTGTCGAACCGCTTGCGACGGCGCAGGCTGTTGGGGTCATCCGCCTCTTGCTCGATCGCAGTGTGGACGATCGGATCATAGACCGTGATGACCTGACCTGCATACTCGATGGCACGGGGAACATAGACGTTGTCCCCCAGCGCGTCGCGAATACCGTTCGAGATTGAGGATTTACCGTTACCCGGAGGGCCATACATCAGAATTGACCGGCCGGCGCTGACTGCGGGGCCCAGATGGTCCAGCAGGCTGTCGGGCAGAACAAGATGTCCCATCGCACCAGTTAGCTGATCACGGGTCACCTGAATATTTCGGATTGACTGACGCTTGACCTGTTCCCGGTATACGTCCAGCGGAACCGGCATAGCGCCGAAGTATTCAGATTGGCTCAGCGCGTCCAGTGCACGGGCTTTGCCGGCATCGGTAAGCTGATAGCCCATCTCGTTTCCACTGTTGGCGTTCAGTGTGCCCGTCGCTTCGAGCAGTTTCTGTTCGCGTGCAATGTCTACAAGTTCTTGCGTGACCGCACCTGGCAAACAGATCGCTTCCGCGATTTCCGTGACCGTATCCACGTTCTTTCGGAATATCGTCTTAAGCAGAATGTCCCGCATCATCACGATGGGCAGTTTCATTTCGGCCATACCCTTGGGGGCAGGGGGGGCCATAACCGAGGTCGTCTGCATATTCATGAGCGTTGCCCGTCTATCCACTAATCACGCCAAAAGCCCCATAAGGGCTGCTTGGTTAAAATCTTAACCTGCTTTGTGTCAGCACAAAGGCATTGAAAAGGCGGACTGATGATAGTTTATGAGCCGGAAACAGTTCCGAAAATCAAATAGATCGCCAAACTGGCCCCTAACGGAAAACCCATCGGAAATTTCTTGCCCCGATCCCAGCTCTCCCAGTCCGGGGCGATTGCCCGAAGGCGTGTGTGCTTGGCCAGCCTGTGCGTCACATATGCACCAAGCATGGCGCAAGTGGCGATCAGCGTCATAAGCAGATAGTCACCGGCCCAGACAAAGGCTGAGGCGGCAGCCAGAAACTTGGCATCACCTGCCCCCATGACGCCGGCCGCGTTCAACAGGATGCCAAAAAACAAAACGACAACGATGTGCAGCAATTGCCACAGATAGGGCGGAAGTGTCAGGGCAATCGGACCCACGCTGCCGGTCGTCCACTCGGTTGCCCAGGGTGGCAGTGCAATCAACCCGACAACAGCAAAAATCGCGGCCAAAGCGATCACGGCATGATTTTTGATCAGCATGCTACGCAGATCGGTGAAGGCCACATAAAAACAGATCGGCAACACAAACGGCAAAAACCATGCGGCTGCCGTCGCAGGGATATTCATGAATCAGGCCTCTTCAAGCGCGCGAAGCGATCGAACGGCTTCCTCATAATGCTGGGGGTGGGTTGCGATGGCTTCACGGAACAGGTTCTTGGCCGTCGTGATATCGCCTTGTTTGATCGCAGAAATACCCATTGTATTCAGCAGCATGGCCCGCTCAACTTGTGTCAGGGGAACAACTGGCATGTTATAGTTCCCCTGTGCAGCCCTGGCCAACACGAGGTTGTTCTTAGCGGTGAACAGCGATTTGTCCTGACGAATTGCTTCGGAAAACAATCTCTCGGCATCGGCGTAATCACCGCGCGATAGCTTGGAGTAGCCCCAGTTGTTCATAACGCCACCCGGGCGCGTGGTCAGACCAACGGCTGTTTCGTAAAAGTGATCCGCGCGTTTCCAGTCTTTACTGGAGTCTGCAACGACCGCCTCAAGACGGTAACGTTGGAATGTCTCATAGGTTGGAGGAACAGAATCCAGCGTCGACTTGGCTGTTGCCCAGTCACCAGCGCGGACCGATGCGGCGGCGTATTCGACCCGGTCGACGTTGCTCGCGCCTTTCATGGTCGTCACTTTTTTCCACGCCGAAGCTGCCTCGGTCGTGCGTTTAGCGCGCGTAAGAGAAATCGCGAGGCCCCGTTGCAGGTCGATCCGGCCGGGGTTTTTTGCGGCGGCCCCTTTGAAATAGGTCACAGCCTCGTTTGGGTCAGCCGCGGTCAGAAGAACCTCGTTCAGGTTGGTTTCGTCAATGACGTTTACCTCCTGATAGGTGCGTTCGACCTTTTCTTCTTCGGTTTCTTTCTCGCAGGCGGACAGGACCATCCCGCAGATTACCATCGTCGGAATCAAGAATTGTTGGCGCATTTTTTGCGTCCCTTACTGCTCTTGCCTATGTTACGGGAGCTTGCGCAGCTTGAATTGCCCGTTGCCTTGCTGCTCCAGTGTATATTCTTGTTTTTCCGGGGTAGTATTAACAGGATTTTCCATTTTTGCGAGTGCTAAGCGCAGATTGTCCAAAATTGCGTCACTTTCGCCATTGTCCAAAGCAAAGGCGCGCCGGAACATCTGTTCTGCCTCGGGGTATTCGGCCTTTTCCATCAGCACAACACCAAGATTGTTCCACGCGATAGGCCAGTCAGGCTCATCCTCAACTGCGCGGCGCAGCAGTTCCTCTGCCTGCCCTAAACGCCTGAGACCCAGGTTCGCAGTTCCCATTGAGGTCAGGAGTTCCGTTGTCATCCCCTGATCCAGCGCGGCACGGGAAAAGGATGTCAGCGCCAGTTCATATTCGCCCGATGCCATCAGCCGGTTTCCGACCGTAATCGGATCAACAGATTCTGCCTTAGGGTCGATACCAGGAGCATCCAGATCGTTCGAAAGGCCTGTTTCTGTACAAGAGGCCACCATGGCAAGAACCAAGGTGGCCTGAAACGTGCGGCGTAGCCTTAACCGGATACACCTGAAATTTGAATTCATCGGGACGCTATCCACCGGATCCACTGTTTGCAAAGTCCGCGATGCCTTTTGCCGAAGGGCCGACCAGAATGACCAGCAACGGCGGCACCGTCAGCATCATTGTGGCAAGTGTCATTTTGGTTGGCAACTTGTTCGCGGCCTCTTCGGCGCGCATTACCCGCTTGTCACGCATTTCACCGGCATAAACCCGCAGGGCTTCGGCGATTGATGTACCAAATGTGGCCGACTGGATCATAACAGTCACAAACGAGCTGACGTCCTGAACGCCGCAACGTGTGCCAAAGTCTCTAAGAACGCTGTCCCTTTCCTTACCAGCCTTCAATTCGTGCGCGACGACTTCGAATTCCGAGGCAATATCCGGGTAAGAGACTTTCATTTCAGCCGCGACCCGAACAATCGCCTGATCCAGCGACTGACCGGCTTCGACGCAAACCAGCATAAGATCCAGAGTGTCGGGGAAACCTGCAACGATGGCTTCCTGTCGTTCGGCAACGCGCCGTGTGATCCAATAGCGCGGGAGGAAGTAGAACGCACATGCCGGGATCAAGACGCGCATGGCCATCTGGGCTGGTGTGAATTCCTGATCACCGGCAAAAACCGTGACCAACAGCACACCAATCGAAATGCCGACCAAACCAAGTGCAAATTGAGCAAAATGGAAAAAGCGGACCGAGTCCTTGGACTGATACCCCGCCTGGCGCAACTTGAGCTCCATCGCGGACAGTTCTTCCTTGTTCTGTGGTTCCAGGAAGTTCGCGAATTTCTGAAGCTGCTCGTTGCGGCTGGATTGTCGCAGTTTGTCCTTGTTGCCCTTTTTGCTTTCCTTGGAGGGCGCATTAGAGCGCTGAAGTTTCTTGAGAGGGTCCTCAGGCTGGTTCAGCATCAGTGGCAAGGTCACAAGGATCATGAACAATCCCAAAACCCCGACTACGATAAGTGGCCCGAACGGCCCCAAATTCTCGGTCAGGACTTCATTGATTTGGGTCAGAAATTCCATACTCAAGCCCTCAGACTTTGATATTCGTAAGAATGCGCATGACGATCAGGTTCAGTGTCAGCATGATGCCCACAAAGAAACACATCGGAATGAACCATGGGTGGTCCACAACTTCGTCATAGTAGCCCGGATCTTTTACCAAAATGAACAACAGGCAGAATAGGGGGAAGCCAGACAGGAACTTGCCGGACCATTTGGCTTCGGCCGTGATCGCATTGACACGGCGGAACAAGCGGAACCGCGCTCGGATAACCTGGGCCAGACCCGCCAAAATCTCGGCCAGGTTACCACCCGCCTGTTGCTGAATTCCTACCGCGACGGACAAAAAGCGCAGATCCTGCATCCCCAGTCGTTCGGCCATGTCTTTCAGGGCTTCACCGACGTCACGGCCATAGGCGCATTCATCTGCGATGACGCCAAATTCCGTCCCAAGCGGGTCCTGCACTTCATTGGCAACAATTTGAATCGTCGAAACAAATGGGTTCCCGACGCGAAGAGACCGAACCATCAGTTCAACTGCGTCGGGCAGTTGCTCTTCCATCAATCCCATACGTTTCTTGGCTTTGTTGTTTACCCAAGCATACACACCACCCACGCCGATCGCGATCGACAGCGCAATCCGCAACACGACCTCGGTTCCTGTGCCGATGCTCAAGCCCACATAGGCAAATCCAGAAACCAGCATCATGATCATGATCAATTGGCGAGGTGAAAAGGCGATAGCAGCTTTTTGTGCCTTGTCGGCCAAAAGCGAATAGAGCGGGATGCTCTGGGATTTCATATGCTGCTGCATTTCCTTGCGCAGCTGTTCCAGAACCTGTTCGCGTCCGACGCCTTTTTCAAGCATATCCAGACGCCGGTTCACACGGCTGTTCAGGCTGATGGACTTGCCAAATGCCACAAGATAGATGCCCTCGACCAGGAGAAGAACTCCGACGAAGATCACAACATAGATAAGAGCCTCTACGGGCAGTTGCATTTCCGGATCTCCTTAGACGGTCGTAGGTTCGTAGATAGATGACGGTAGATCAAAGCCCCACAGACGGAAGCGTTCGGAATAGTGGCTGCGCACACCGGTCGCGGTGAAATGGCCAATGATCTTGTTGTCCGGCGTCAGACCAACGCGTTGAAACTTGAAAATTTCCTGCATCGAAATCACGTCACCTTCCATCCCCGTAATCTCAGTGATCGAGGTCATCCGACGTGAGCCGTCCTGCAGGCGGCTGGCCTGTACAATCAGGTTCACAGCGGATGAGACTTGGCTGCGTACCGCTTTGATAGGCATCTCGATCCCGGCCATCGCAATCATGTTCTCGAGACGCGAAATCCCGTCACGCGCCGAGTTGGCGTGGATCGTGGTCATCGAACCGTCGTGGCCAGTGTTCATGGCTTGCAGCATGTCGATCACCTCGGCGCCACGCGTCTCGCCCACGATGATGCGGTCAGGACGCATACGAAGAGCGTTTTTAAGACAGTCGCGCGGGCTGACTTCGCCTTTGCCTTCGACGTTAGGGGGGCGGCTTTCCATCCGTCCCACATGGGTCTGCTGCAGCTGAAGTTCCGCCGTATCCTCGATGGTCAGGATGCGTTCGGCGTCATCAATAAAGCTGGACAAGGCATTCAGCGTCGTCGTTTTACCGGAGCCTGTACCGCCCGAGACGATGATATTCAGGCGCGTTGAAACAGCTGCCTGCAAATAGGCGGCCATTTCCTCTGTGAAGGCACCGAAATTGACCAGATCGTCGATGGCCAGCTTGTCTTTTTTGAACTTACGAATGGAAACCAGCGACCCGTCAACGGCGATAGGTGGCACCATTGCGTTGAAACGCGACCCGTCAGCCAGGCGAGCGTCAACATAGGGGTTGGATTCATCGACCCGGCGACCCACGGCGGATACGATCTTGTCGATGATCCGCATCAGGTGCTTTTCGTCCTTGAACGTGACGTCGCTGATTTCAAGCTTGCCGAACCGTTCGACAAAAATCTGCTGTGGACCGTTTACCAGGATATCGTTGACACTGTCGTCTTGAAGCAGCGTCTCAAGGGGGCCCAAACCAGTGACTTCGTCATACAGTTCTTTGTTTAGCTGTGACCGGTCTTCGCGGTTCAGAACAATATCGCGGGATTCGAGGATTTCGCTCGAGATCGCGCTGATTTCCGCTCGAAGTTCAGATTCTCCGGCCTTTTCAAGTGCCGCAAGATTCAGGTTTTCCAGCAGTTCCCGGTGCATCTCGATCTTAATCTCACCCAAGCGCTCTTTGCGCTTGCGATCCCGGTCCGATCCGACCGGTTCAGCAGCCTTCTTTTGAATTGGGCGGCGGGCGACGGCGTTGTCAGTGGATGCTTTTTTCGGAGCAGGCGTTTGCGCCGAAGCCTCAGGCGCTGGAGCAGCCTCGACCGGCTGCGCTGCTGGCTGCTTCTTGTATCTTGAAAACACGGCGACTACCCCTCTGAAATACGGTTACGCGGCCTCGGCGCTGCTGCTGCCCAAGCTGTGAAGCGATTTTGCAAGTTTTGCGATTTCCCGACGCAGCGGGTTCTTGGCGGCGGATTTGGCCAGCGGCAATCCGTGATCACCGCTTTGCATGACGGGTTTGCCACCATCCGGCAATTGTAGGTCAATTGAAATGCCCAGGCTTTCGCCCATGCGCTTGACCCGGCCTTTGCCATTCAAGTCAGTGAATTTCGGGGCTCGGTTCAGAGCGAACCGGAGTTTGTTGAACGGCAGTTCCTCGGCCTGGAGGGCGCGTTTCAACCGCAGCGCATTCTGAGCGGATCGCATGTCCAGCTCGATCATGGCAAAGTACACATGCGCAGCCTGAAGAACCGTTTCCGACCAATGAACAAGGGTCGTCGGCATGTCGACGACCACGTAGTCGAATTTCCTGCGGGCAATTTCGATGACGCGCTCGATGTCATCGGGTGTGATCAGGTCCAACGGAACCATATCGGACGGTGCAGTCAGGACCTCAAGCTTTTCCTCATAGGTTTGTAAGGCCTGCGAGAAGACATCGTCATCCATCAAAGTTGTGTCTGACAGCATCTCAAATATGGTTTCGCGTCGAGGAAGGTCCAGATATGTCGACACGCTGCCATACTGCAGATCTAGGTCGATGACGCACACAGAAGGCGCCTCTTTGTCTGACGCGGTTGCTAACTCCCAGGCGAGGTTAACCGCCATGGTCGTTGATCCCACACCGCCTGCCAGCCCATGGACCACAAACAGCGCGCCTTCTTTCGAATCACCCTGAGCGACCTGAGCTGCCACTGCAGTCGTTGCCACCGGTTCAGGTTTGTTCATGCGCTCTATGGCTTCCTGCAACTCTCCTTCGGGAAGAGGGTAGGGGACAAACTCGTCCGCGCCCTTGCGAAGTAGTTGGTGCAGAGACGCAGGTGTTACGTCTTCGGCGATCAGAACGATCTTGATCTTTTTCTCTTTGGCCTGCGAGATGATTTCGCCCATCAGCGAAAGGTTGTCTTCATCTTCTCCGTCAATAGCAAGCGCAACGAATTCAAGGCTTTCCGCCTCTGGTTGGCTGAAAAAAGCCAGGGCTTCGGCAAACCCAAGGTCGCCCCAACGTTCACCCAAAATGGTTTCCATGTCCTCGATCAGAAGATCAAAATTTTGGACGTCACGGCTGATCGTGCAGGCCAGAATGGCAGTTCCGTCATCATGCGTTTTGGCGCTTGTCATTCACACAATCCTCGTCGTCTGGACCTGCTCACTGCCCGAACATGTTTGGTTCGGTTCAGTTCGCTGTTGCCCGGTCGCGGCCAATTCGGGCCGCACTTCACCTAATTGTTGAAAAGATGGCTTGGAACTTAGGCAAGATTTTGGCGCAAAAGAACCAATTGTAGGGAAATGGGCGACGATGCCGCCCATTTCTTATGGATTATTCATCGTCGCTGCCGCCAGCGTCTTCACGCTGGATGTAACTTTCTCTTGTCGCGCTGTCGACGTATTCGCGGTACACGATCTCGGCGTATTTGCCATCCAGCACCAGCGGGTTGCGATCCAAGAAGCCGGACACTTCGGTCACAGTACGCCGATTTCGGCGATCTCGGTTCGGAGTGTCGATCAGAGGTCGTGTTTTCCCAAAGGAAACAACGGCTTCCAAGCGTGATCGCGAGATTCCCTGCTGCGTCAGGAACGCGACGGCGGCGTTTGCACGACGTTGCCCAAGCGACTGGTTATAGGCGGTAGAGCCGACGGCATCGGTATGGCCGTAAACGCGGAACCGCGCTTCGGGGAACTGCTTGATCCATGCCGCTTGCCGCAACAAGACCCGTTGCGCCTGAGCGTCCAGCTGAGAACTGTTAAACGCAAAATTGATCTGCGTCGGAACTTCTGCAGCAAACCGCTGACCCAGGATTTGGGCGTATGTCAATTCACCGTTCATGACCTGAACGTTGTTTAGCGTTGCGTTGCCAAAGGCGCCTTGGTCGATTTCGTATCCGGCCTCGCGTGTACACGCGGCAACGGTGACCGACAGACCCAGTGTTATGATCCACTTCTGCATTGGTCCTATCCTCTCAATCATTCCAGGATGTAGCCGTATGAGCTGCCAAAGTCCTGTTTGGCGACTTCAGACGCAGCACCCGAACCAACGCGCGTCGTTCGCGCCGTTTTTCCGTTCAAGAACAGGTCAAACTCGCTAGGCGGTTTGACGCGGTCTGTCGGCAGGGCCAGGGCTTCACCACGGGTGGGTGATACCAGATGGGCTGTGACGATGATAACCAGTTCAGATTGCTGACGCTGGTATTCCGCGCTGCGGAACAAAGCACCCAGCACAGGAATGTCGCCGACCCATGGAATTTGGCTATTCAGGTCCGCGAAGTTGTCCTGAACCAACCCTGCAATTGCAAAGCTCTCGCCGTCTCGCAATTCAACTGTCGTCTTCGTCTGACGCGCAATGAATGTTGGCACGTTGTTGCCTGCAATTGAAAAGTTGGAGTTAGGGTCAATAGTTGACACCGATGTTCCCAGCTCGAGGTTTATCAGATCACCGTCCACCACGCGGGGCGTAAAGAGGACCTGCACACCAAAATTCCGGTATTCAATTGCGATCTGGCCGTCATCGGCTGGAACCGGAATCGGGACTTGGCCGCCAGCCAGGAATTCAGCTTCCTGACCAGACAGAGCTGACAGGTTGGGCTCTGCAAGAGTACGGGCAAGCCCTTTGGATTCGAGCGCCTCTAACAGCAAGCGTACCTGTGTCGAACCGGCACCAAAGCCAAACAAGATGGCACCTGTATTTGTCTGCTGGAAGGGAATGTTGTTGTTCAACGCGTTGGCCAACGCACCAGCGGTGTTCAACGTGTTGAATCCGCCCGTTGTGTCACCACCGCCAAAACCAAGCGATGCGGTCAAACTTTTGGCAACCGACCGATTCATTTCGGCAAAGCGAACTTTCAGCATGACCTGTTGAACACCGCCAACAGACATTAGGTTCGAAACCCGCTCGGGCGCGTAACGTTCTGCAAGTTCCAGGGCACGGGCCAATTTAGCCGAGCTGGAGATCGTGCCAGAAAGAACGATGCCGTCGTTGGCAGTACGCACTTCGATTGGCTCGTTCGGCAGAATCTGTCTCAATCTCTCTTTGAATTCAGACACATCCGGCGAAACACGGACCCGAACGTTGGCCAGCAGGTTGCCAGCCCCATCGAACAAAGTCAGCGTGGTCAGGCCAGGTGCCTTACCCAAAACATAGATAGTACGATCAGAAAGCGACGAAATGTCAGCGATGCCTGCGTTGGCGATGCTGAGTTCCGCAAATGGTGTTTCGCTTTCAACGACAATTGCGCGGTTCATCGGAACGTCCAGCGTTTCCGCCGTACCGTTCTTAACCACGCGAAGTGTTTCAGCTTGGACAGCAGTGCTGGCCGAACTGATAACTAACGCCAACCCCAGAAGGGTTGCGTTGAACCAAGATATTATTTTCATGTGACCTGCCTCTCCGATCACGCCTCGTTTTAGGTCTAATGCCTTATGTGCGATAACACTGCGCGAATTACGATTTTATTGCAATAATCAATGGTTTCTGGAATTTTCCTTATGTGGGTAATGCGCAACATTCGAAACGAAACAAGCCGCGCTGATGGCGCGGCTTGTGGCTTTAACGTTTTGATTTCGCGCTAGTTTGTGCAGGGAATGGGTGTTTGGACGATTTCCGCGCCACGACGAATGTTGGTGAAGCACTTTCGTTCCTCAACCTGAACAGGCGCTGGTGCGGCTGCTTCGATTCCCAACAGTTTTCTTTGGTCCACTTCAATCGCAGTCGCAATGGTCTCATCCTGGGTGCCGACCAATGCCAGTGACAAGCGCCCGGTGTTCTGAGCTTGGGCGAGTGCGGCGACCTGTTCCGGGGTTATTGCAACAGTGACCGTCCTGGCGATTGTTGTGCCGGTCACGTCCGATCCCGCGGATTGATCAATTGCAATCAATTCAATGTTGGTCTGGATAAGACGTGTGATCTCTCCCTCGCCGCCAGTACCTCTTAGGGATCCGGTCCAGTAAACGTCGACGTTATCGCCCGGGCGCAAAAAGCCAGACACGCCAGATGCTACATCTACGCTGATGGCAAAAGCTCGCATGCCTTTCTCAAGGCGCGAGGTAAGGCCAGCCGATTCGCCGGGCTGGGTTACTTTGACTTCCAAAAGCGCCTCGTCTTTTTCTATCGTGCGAAGGATAAAGCGATCGCCCTTACCATCTTGCGGAAACAACGCGGTCATGTCCGAGAAAGTTCCTTCAGGAATCGCGTCCTCTGGCCACTGCACGACGCGCACATCGTCTTCTGCCAGACGCTCACCGTATTTCATCGCCCGATTCAAAACCATGACGTCCACTGTAGGAATTGTCTTAACGTTCGCCAGAGCGTTTTGAGTAGCCAGCCTCTCGCGCTCTAGTTCCGCCTGGGTTTGACTGATGTAGTCCTTTGCCAGGTACACAGCACCACCGGCCAGAGCGACCCCAATAATCAGAACAAGTCCAAATACCGCACGCATTCGCGTCCCCTCACACTTCTTTTTTGGTTTGGTGTCGATCAGAATACGACATCATTTGCCCCCTGTGTAAACGTGAATTGTGTCGAAAAGGGGGACAATGTTGGGTAAATTGGCAAACCTTGTTCTAGGAAACTAGGAAATAGTGCCGTTAAGAGCCGGAGCCGGAAAATTCCACTGAGATTTCCAATGAATCAACTTGGGTTGCCACTCCGTTCATTGATCTGCCGTTGGCTTCATCAATTGCCTTCAGAGGGGTGAAAAAGTAAATGCCCACGAAAGCAGCTAGCCCAACCACTGCTGCGGTTAGAACGACCCAATCAACTGTGACCGCCCCATCTTCGTTTTTCAGGAATTTTTCGAGTCTGTTCAACATCAGAGCACCAGAGACGGAAGTTTAGAAAAAAATAGGGGCCAAGCTAGTTCAAGCATGGCCCCACCCCAGATAGTCTGTACCTGGATTAGTTGTCGGTTGGGTTGACGTCAGGCGTCTGAACGGCAGTCGAAACGCTTGTCAACGATGTGCCAACGCTGTCCGACACGGCTTTGGTGCCGTTACCGATCTGAGTGTATGCAACTGCGGCCAGGCCAACAACGGCTGCGGTCAGAACGACCCAGTCTACTGTTACGGCGCCGTCTTCGTCTTTGCGGAAGTTCTTGATGAACTTGATCATGTTACGTCCCTCCTAAAGGATCTAAAAAAGTCAATTAAACCTAGGCGTCTATCAGAGCTTCCTCTCTCAGTCCGCTCCCGATCGTCTCGGTATGGCACTATGATTGACCGCTGTGCATGGCAGGAATTGGGCCAAACCCTATTTTTTTTTGGTGAAGTTAAACTTTTTGGTAGTTTTTCTGGTAACTACTTAAAAATAAACAATAAAAAAACAAACCTAACAGAGGTTGTCTGGTCGCCCCGATGCAAATTTGCGGCAAATGAGGCGAAATTGCCCCATTTCGCATTGTTTTTCTGGCCTTGCGGGCAGATTCGAGGTTCAACTCAACCAAAAGAAAAACATGAGGCAGGCAAATGAATCTCCGGCTCGCAATGACTTGCGCCGGTTTGGCGGCGTTGATGCTGTCTGGCCCAGTGCCAGTCGTGGCGAACGAGGTTGAGCCAAGAGGCGTTTACAAACGGGTCAAGGCCCCAAAGCCTGGCACGCGGCCACGCGTCACGGTCCAGATTACGCCCGATGAGCATGCGAAGACCCCGTCTGCCCCTAGTACAGGCGTAGAATTAGTCGAACCTGAAATCATCGCGCGCACGCGTGTCATACCGCCAACTCTTCCCGGTGCGGGCAAAAAACCGGTTGGTTCGTACAAGGCTTTCTGGGAAAGGGTGTCGCCATCATTGACCGAGGCCGGGTCCGGACGGCTGCACGATGCCATGAATGCACTTGCTGCGATCAATGTCGCGGCACCGCGTTTACAGACCCTGCAAAATATCGCCCAACAGCGCCGCGTGGATATTCTGCGCTCGACCGTGGGAACAAATGTCTCACCGGCATTGGTTCTGGCGGTCATTTCCGTGGAATCCGCCGGGCGCACCGACGCTGTAAGCTCGGCAGGGGCACAAGGATTGATGCAGCTGATGCCTGCAACCGCCAAACGTTTTGGGGTTCAGGACAGTACGCAGCCGTCGCAAAACATCGCGGGAGGTGTGAAGTATCTGAACTGGCTGATGGAAGAATTCGGTAACGACCCGATCCTCGTCCTTGCAGGGTATAACGCTGGGGAAGGGGCCGTACGTAAGCACGAGGGCGTCCCACCTTACGCAGAGACCCGTGATTACGTACCCAAAGTTCTTGCAGCGTTTCAGGTGGCGCGGGCGTTGTGTTCGACACCGCCTCAGCTGATTACGGATGGGTGTGTATTCCAATCGCTGAACTGAAAATGGCCCACCCGAAGCGGTGGGCCTTTTCATTGGTGTGAATTAGTTGACGATGTTGGCTTCGGTCGCAGCGCGGATCTCGTCTTCGGTCACGCCTTCGGCAATCTCGATGATCTTCAGGCCGCCATCAACCACGTCCAGAACGCCAAGGTTGGTGATGATGCGGTTCACCACCTTCTTGCCGGTCAGGGGCAGGGTGCACTTCTTCAGCAGCTTGGACTTGCCGTGCTTGTTGGTGTGATCCATCACGACGATAACACGTCGAACGCCTGCAACCAGGTCCATCGCGCCGCCCATGCCTTTGACCAGCACGCCCGGAATCATCCAGTTGGCCAGATCACCTTCTTCATCGACCTCCATCGCGCCCAGAACCGCAGCAGCAATCTTACCGCCGCGGATCATGGCAAACGATGTAGCACTGTCGAAATAGGCGGTACGGGACAGCTCCGTGATCGTCTGCTTGCCAGCGTTGATCAGATCCGGGTCTTCTTCGCCTTCAAAGGGGAAGGGGCCCATGCCAAGCATTCCGTTCTCGGATTGCAGGGTGATGTCCTTGTCGCCCACATAGTTAGCCACCAGCGTCGGAATACCGATGCCGAGGTTTACATACATGCCGTCTTCCAGCTCTTGTGCCGCACGTGCGGCCATCTGATTACGATCCCAGGGCATTATGCTTCCTCCTTCTTACGGGTGGTGCGTTGTTCGATGCGCTTTTCATGCTGACCCTGAATGATGCGATGGACGTAGATGCCGGGCAGGTGGATCATATCGGGGTCCAGCGACCCACGCGGCACGATTTCCTCGACCTCGGCGATGCAGATCTTGCCACAGGTCGCAGCAGGTACGTTAAAGTTGCGCGCGGTCTTGCGGAAGATCAGGTTGCCGGTGTCATCGGCCTTCCAGGCTTTGACAATGGCCAGATCGGCAAAGATGCCTTCTTCCAAGATGTAAGTCTCGCCATTGAAGTCTTTGTGCTCTTTACCATCGGCGATCACTGTGCCCACACCGGTCTTGGTATAGAACCCGGGGATGCCTGCGCCACCAGCGCGCATGCGTTCGGCCAGGGTACCTTGCGGGTTGAATTCGAGCTCCAGCTCTCCAGCCAGATATTGGCGCATGAACTCGGCGTTTTCACCGACGTAAGAGCTGATCATCTTTTTGACCTGCTTGGTCTGCAGCAGGATGCCGATACCGAAATCGTCGACGCCGGCGTTGTTCGAAGCAAACGTCAGATCTTGAGCGCCCGAGTTCTTGATCGCCTCAAGCAGCAGTTCGGGAATACCGCACAGGCCAAAACCGCCTGCCGCGATCATCATGCCGTCCGAAATCACTCCATCGAGCGCTTCGGTGGCATTGGCATAGACTTTCTTCATGGAAAACTCCCCCAATGACATGGTGATGGCGCAGGTTGTGCCGCCACGTCACGGGGAAGTCAATGAAACCAAGGGGTAGGTGGTATTTCTACCTAGCCAGTCGTTAGGTGGCCGCCTTTTTGGTTGTTTTCTTGGCAGCAGCTTTCTTTTTCGGAGCCGCTTTTTTCTTGGTGCCCTTTTTAGTTGCGCGTTCGTTGACCAGTTCGATGGCCATTTCCTGTGTCACATCTTCGGGCTTAATATCTTTTGGAATGGTCGCGTTGACCTTTTCCCATTTCACGTATGGCCCATAGCGCCCATCCAGAACCTGCATCGCGCCGCCATCTGGGTGCTCGCCTAATTCCTTCAACGCTTTTGCCGCTGCGCGACGGCCACGCCCGGGGTTGGCGCGCTTTTCAGCCAGCAACTCGACAGCGCGGTTCATGCCGATTTCAAACACGTCGTTGGGGTCTTTGAGGTTTGCGTAGACCGGCTTGGCCTCATCCGCCAACTGATGCATCAGATAGGGACCAAACCGCCCAAAGTTCGAGCTGATCATGCCACCCTCTGGGTGTTCGCCAATCTGGCGGGGCAGGGACAGCAGCGTCAGCGCCTTGTCCAGATCCATGTCATCCTTGCTCCAGCCACGCGGTAGTGAGGCGCGCGGTGGTTTTTTGTTCTCGGGCGTCGGTTCGCCGCGCTGAACATAGGGGCCAAACCGGCCGGACTTCAGCCAGATATCTTCCCCTGCATCTTCGCCCAGAAGACGTTCCTCGCCTTCGGCACCTTCGCCGGCGATGGGGCGCGTATAGGTGCACTCTGGATAGTTGCCACACCCAACGAACCCGCCGGTGCGCGACGTCTTCAGGTGCAACTGACCCAGACCGCATTTCGGACAGACACGCGGGTCCGAGCCGTCTTCACGCGGCGGGTAAAGTTGCGGCGCCAGGGCTTCGTCGAGTTTGTCCAGAACCTCAGAAATCCGCAATTCGGACGTTTCGCCGATAGCAGCCGAGAAATCGCGCCAGAACTTGCTCAGCAACTCCTTGTAGTCTCGCCCACCGGCGCTGACGTCGTCCAATTGTTCTTCCAGATTGGCGGTGAACTCATACCCCACGTACTGCCGGAAGAAGTTCAGCAGGAAGATCGTAACGATCCGGCCCTTCTCCTCTGGGATCAGCCGGTTCTTGTCTTTGCGCACATATTCCCGGTCCTGAATCGTGGTCACGATCGAGGCATAGGTCGACGGTCGCCCGATCCCCAGCTCTTCCATCCGCTTGACCAGCGTAGCCTCGGTGTAGCGCGGCGGCGGTTGCGTGTGGTGCTGCAGGGCAAGTACAGATTCGTTCTCGGACAGAATGGCCTCTTTCGCGGCCTTTTCAGTGCCTTCGCTGGTCGCTTTGGTGAACTGATCGCGCAGGGATGTTTTGGCAAACCGAGCTGGATCGCCCTGCATGATTTGCGGCAGGCGCTTTTCATCATCATCGGCCACGTCGTCGCGGCCTTCTTCATAAACGCGCATGAACCCGTCGAACAGAACAACCTGACCGGTGGCGCGCAGGCCGACCTGGCCGTCATCGCTGCCAATCTCGACCGTAGTGCGCTCCAGCCGGGCCGCAGCCATCTGACAGGCAATGGTACGTTTCCAGATCAGGTCATACAGTTTGCGCTGATCCTCATCTGTGACCTTCAGCGCCTTGGTATCGCGGGACATATCCGTCGGGCGGATACATTCGTGCGCTTCCTGGGCGTTCTTGGCCTTGTTTTTATAGATACGCGGGCTGTCCGGCACGTATTCTGCACCGTAACGGTCTGCGATGGTATCGCGAGTGGCCGCCACGGCCTCGGGCGCCATGTCGATGCCGTCGGTCCGCATATATGTGATGTAGCCCGCCTCGTAGAGGCGTTGAGCAACCTGCATCGCGTGACGCGCGCCCATTCCGAACTTGCGGCTTGCTTCCTGCTGCAAGGTAGAGGTCATGAAGGGCGCACTGGGGTTGCGCGCGGCAGGCTTGGCTTCGACCGAAGAAACACTCAGCGCGCGGCTGGTAATGGCTTGCACCGCTAATTCAGCCTGGGTGGCGTTGGCCAAATCATGTTTGTCCAGTTTCTTACCGGCCAGTGTGACCAGGCGTGCCTCATAAGTCTGGCCGCGCGGTGTTTCGAACACTGCCTTCACAGACCAATATTCGACTGGCTTGAACGCCTCGATCTCCATCTCGCGCTCGACGATTAGGCGCAGACAGACTGACTGAACGCGACCGGCGGACTTCGCGCCGGGCAGCTTGCGCCACAGGACCGGCGACAGGTTGAAACCCACCAGATAGTCCAGCGCGCGGCGGGCCAGATAGGCCTCGACCAGCGGCATGTCGACCTGGCGCGGGTTCTGCATCGCCTCGGTCACCGCATCCTTGGTGATCGCGTTGAAGGTCACGCGGCTGACGGGCGTGTCTTTCTTGATCGAGCGGCGCTTGGTCAGGGCTTCTTGCAGGTGCCAGCTGATAGCCTCACCCTCACGATCAGGGTCAGTCGCGAGAATCAAAGCGTTGTCTTCTTTCAGCGCATCGGCGATGGCTTTGACATGTTTGCGGCTGTCGTTGCCGACCTCCCATTTCATCTCAAATTCATGCTCGGTATCGACGGATCCGTCCTTGGGCGGCAAGTCCCGGACATGGCCATATGAGGCCAGCACCGTGTAGTCAGGGCCAAGATATTTGTTGATTGTTTTGGCCTTGGCAGGGGATTCTACAACAACTACAGGCATTTAAGGGAAAACCTCGCTCGACGGAATTGGCGCCTTCTATGATCGTGCAAGATGTGGAGGGCAAGGGCGAATTGTCAATGCGTTCCTTTGAACACAGAAGTTATGTTGTTATTTCAATCACGTAGCCTGTGTATAAAAAGGACTTGGGCAGAAACCAGGCCTCAGCGATGAAGGTTATGCTGACAGCGACAGGAGGCCGCCGGGCTGGCGCTGGATCTGTCCCTCGAGTTCCAGATCAATCAATGCGGGTCCGATTTCTCCGGCCGTTGCGGCAATGTCGCGGATCAACTGATCTTCGGCAATCGGGGAGGGGCCCAATCGCGACAGGATTTCACGATGCAGTGCGGTACCTGCGATCACCGGTTTGGCTACAACGTCGGGCACGGCGGGCCCCTCGACCTGACTGGTAGGTGCCCGTTTCGGTAGCGCCTCAATGACGTCTTCGGCGGCTCGCACCAATATCGCGCCGTCCCGGATCAGCATGTTGCACCCGGCAGCGCGTGCATCGAAAGGGTGCCCGGGTACGGCCAGAACCTCGCGCCCCTGATCCAAGGCGTCCCGTGCGGTAATCAGACTGCCGGATTTTGCGGCAGCTTCGACGACGACAACCGCTTGGGCCAGACCTGAGATAATCCTGTTTCTGCGCGGGAAGTGCCGGGCCTGCGGTGTGACGCCCATAGGCTGTTCAGAGACACGCAACCCGGTTTGGCCAATCTTTTCCGCCAAATCAGTGTTTTCGGTGGGATAGACGACATCCACGCCGCCCGCCATCACAGCGACGGTGCCCGTTTCAAGCGCGGCCATATGGGCCGCTGTATCAATGCCGCGTGCCAGGCCGGACACAACGACATAGCCTTGCTTGCCGAGATCTGTGGCAAGCCCCCGCGCCATCCGCGCCCCCAGGGACGAACAATTCCGCGCACCGACCAGTGCAATCGACCGGCGCTGCAGCAGAGAGCTATCTCCAATCGCCCAAAGCATTGGTGGGGCGTCGGAAAGATCATGCAAGGCATCTGGATAATCGGCGGAGCCAAGGCACAAAAGGTGCGCGTTCGCGGCTTTTGCGGCCTTGAGTTCCGCCTCAATCACGCCGGGGGGGCAAACTTCGTACCCATCAATTCCGGCAGCGTGTGCCATCTCCGGCAGCGCGGCCAGCGCGTTCTGCGCCGAGCCATGTTCCCGCAGCAACCGACGAAACGTCGCCGGACCAACCTTGCGAGAGCGCAACAGACGAAGCCAGGAAAACCGATCCTCTTCCGTGGTGGGTGGGAGTGTGGGGTGATAGGAAGAATGCTGCTCTTCGGTCATCCGATGCTCCGCCTGATTGCAGAACTGGTTTACGATTGCTGGGGTTAACAGCTTGTGAATCTCTTCAAATTATCCGGATAATTTTCGGCGTTTATCACTTAGAGTTATTTAGTGCGTTGAAATGTATGAAATAAACACAACGGCCTTCAATGCGGGCGCCTGACAGGATGTTAAGGCGCCGGCGGGCTGAAAGCGCAGCGTTAACCCTGCGCTCTCGATTTCCCGCCAAGCGATTCCCGGCTATGCGGCCGATCCGCCGACTGTCAGGCCATCCATCAGAACGGTAGGCTGGCCAACGCCGACCGGTACCCACTGGCCGTCTTTGCCACAGGTTCCCATGCCCGGATCCAGCGCCATGTCGTTGCCCAACCCCCGAATGCGTTTAAGGGCGGATGGACCGTCGCCGATCAGGGTCGCGCCTTTGACGGGTGCCCCGATCTTACCGTTTTCCACGCGGTACGCCTCGGTGCACGAGAACACGAATTTGCCGTTGGTGATATCCACCTGACCGCCGCCGAAACCAACGGCCCAGATTCCGTCCTGGATGTCCGCAACCAAAGAGGCCGGATCAGCCTCACCACCCAGCATCACAGTGTTCGTCATCCGCGGCATGGGTTTGTGCGCATAGCTTTGCCGCCGCCCGTTTCCGGTGGGGGCCACGCCCATCAGGCGTGCGTTTTGGCGATCCTGCATATAGCCGGTCAGGACGCCATCTTCGATCAAGACAGTCCTGGAACTGGGTGTGCCTTCGTCATCCAAAGAGATCGAGCCCCGACGATCCGGGATTGTGCCGTCATCAACAACGGTCACGCCTTTGGATGCGATCTGCTGTCCCATCAAACCGGCAAAGGCCGAGCTTCCCTTGCGGTTAAAGTCACCCTCCAAACCGTGTCCGATTGCCTCGTGCAAGAGGATGCCTGGCCAACCGGGGCCAAGCGCGACCTCCATCACGCCGGCAGGGGCCGGGATCGCGTCGAGATTGACCAAGGCGATCCGCAACGCCTCGCGCGCTTTGTCCTGCCAATCCGACGGATCGATCAGGCCGTCTAGCCCGACGCGCCCGCCACCCCCGGCCGAGCCACTTTCGCGGCGACCGTTCTGTTCGACGATGACCGAGATATTGAGGCGGGTCATTGGCCGCACGTCTCGCATCAGTACGCCGTCCGGGCGCAAAATCTCGACTTCTTGCACGGCTGCGGCGATTGTCGCGCTAACCTGCACGACGCGGGGATCCATGTCGCGGGCATAGGCGTCGATCTCGCGCAGTGTTTCGATCTTGACCGGGAAATCAGCGGATTCAATCGGGTCTTCGTCCGTATAAAGGAGGGTATTGGTAGCGCGCGGACCATCGGCCAGCGTGCCGCCGCCGTCGCCAACAGCCAGGCGCGCGGTCTCGGCTGCCCGCTTCAGCGCCGGAATTGAGACATCGGTGGAATGCGCATACCCGGCAACTTCACCCTGCACCGCCCGCAGGCCAAACCCTTCGGATGCGTCATAAGATGCCGTCTTCAAGCGCCCGTCGTCAAAGACCAAAGCCTCGGATTTTCGCCGCTCGATAAACAGCTCTCCGTCTTCTGCCCCGGAAGTGGCGGATTGCAAAACCGCAAGCGCCTCGTCATGCGGAATAGCGCTATCAAATGGGCGAAACGGGTCATTGGACATCTGTTGGGACCTTCCGAGTTTGATCCAGATCAAAAATAGCGTCTGTTTGACGCAAGCATTTTGCTTTATCTACCCGACGGAATATGGTTTTTAACGCGGCCAAAGACAACGGGAGAGGTGCGACTGATTCACACCTTTTCGCCAGAGAAGCAAAGATCAGACGATCAGGACAGAAAATGAAGAATGCTTTGATGCTTTCGGGGTTGATGACAGCCCTCTCCAGCCTTCCCGCAATGGCTCAGGAGCTTGAGATTATTGGTAAGCCGGTTGATGGCGGCCTTGGGTTCCAGCCCGCGGCCACCAGCCTGGCCTCGGGGATTCAGCGGCTGGATGATATGATTCTGGTGATCATCACCGCGATCTGTTTGTTTGTTGCGGGTCTGCTGATCTACTGCATCATTCGCTACAATTCGCGTAACAACCCTGAACCGGCGCGATTCTCGCACTACACCCCGGTTGAGATTGCCTGGACCCTTGGCCCGATCCTGATTCTGGTCTTCATCGGTGCCTTCTCGCTGCCAGTTCTGTTCAATCAGCAGGAAATTCCCGAAGGCGACATCACCATCAAAGTCGTTGGGAACCAGTGGTACTGGACCTACGAATACGTTGATCACGATTTCGCCTTCGACAGTTATCTGCTGGGCCATCCTGCCACATTGGATGAAGGCGCACGCCCGGCTGATGCGGATGTGACCCCGTTTGTTCTGAACGACGCGATGCGTGCCAAGCTGGCGGATGCGGGCTACAGCGATGACGAATGGCTGCTGGCCACCGATACCGCAGTTGTGGTTCCGGTTGGCAAAGTCATCGTCATGCAGGTTACCGCTTCGGACGTGATCCACTCGTGGACCATCCCGTCCTTCGGCGTGAAGCAGGACGGTGTTCCGGGTCGACTGGCCGAACTGTGGTTCGAGGCCGAAAAGGAAGGCATCTATTTCGGTCAATGTTCCGAACTGTGCGGCAAGGATCACGCTTATATGCCGATCACCGTCAAAGTGGTCAGCGAAGAGGCGTATGAGCAGTGGCTGCAAGGCGCACTGGAAGAGTATGCAGGTCAGCCCGCAGCCTATCAGGTTGCATTCAAGTAATGACCCGCGCGGGCTGAAAAGCTCGCGCCAAAGGTAATGCAGGCTGCGCTGTATCCGCGCAGCTTTCGCCCCAGAAGGACCGGAAATGAGCGACGCAAGCATCAATGCCAGCACAGTAGGCGCCCAATCCCACGCGGATGAGGCCAGCTTTGGCGATTTCTTTGCCTTGCTGAAGCCGCGTGTGATGTCGCTGGTCGTGTTCACCGCTTTGGTCGGCCTTCTTGCGGCACCGGTCCCTGTTCATCCATTCGTCGGCTTTTGCGCCATCCTGTTCATCGCCATTGGCGGTGGCGCATCCGGCGCTTTGAACATGTGGTGGGACGCCGATATCGACCGCGTGATGAAGCGTACCAAAGGCCGCCCGATCCCCTCTGGCAAGGTCCAGGAGGGTGAGGCGATGGCAATCGGGCTGGCCCTGTCGGGGCTGTCCGTTATTATGCTGGGTCTGGCAACCAACTGGTTTGCTGGCGCTTTCCTGGCCTTCACGATCTTTTTCTACGTTGTCGTCTATACGATGTGGCTGAAACGCTCGACGCCGCAAAACATCGTGATCGGCGGCGCGGCAGGGGCATTCCCGCCGGTCATCGGCTGGGTTGCCGCAACGGGGTCTATGTCCATCGAGCCGTGGCTGATGTTTGCCCTGACTTTCATGTGGACCCCGCCGCATTTCTGGGCTCTGGCGCTGTTCATGCGCTCGGATTACGACGATGCGGGTGTTCCGATGCTGACCGTCACACATGGTCGTCGCGCCACGCGCTGGCACATTCTGGTATATACCGGGCTGCTGGCCATGCTGGCTGTTGGAACCGCATTCTCGGGTATTGGCGGTCCGATCTACCTGACCGTCGCTGTGGTGTTGAACGCGCTGTTCCTGCGCGGAGCGTGGCAGATTTCGCGCCGGAACGAGGAAGACTCCGAGGCCGACAATTTCAAGGTCGAACGCGCGTTCTTCAAGCTGTCGCTGCTGTATCTGTTCCTGCATTTCGGTGCTATCTTGGTCGAAGCGCTGCTGAAGCCCTATGGGCTGGGAGGTTGGTCATGAGCCTGCGCAAGAGCCACGAACTTCACCAACGCCGGTTCAGCCGTAACCTTGGGGTCGGCCTGACGCTGGCCGCCTTTATCGTGATCATATTCGGTCTGACGGTCGTAAAGGTTTCAGGCACTGATTTCAGCTTGGCGACGCAAGAGGTACAGAACTGATGGCGCTGACAGGTCCTCAGAAAACTGTTGCGCAGACAGTTGGCGTGGTTGTCCTGATGGGCAGCCTGGCCTGGGCATCTGTTCCGTTTTACGACTGGTTCTGCCGTGTCACCGGTTTTGGTGGCACCACCGGTGTGGCCGCGACTGCACCCGAAGACATTCTGGATCGCAAGGTGACCATCCGCTTTGACGCCTCGAAGGCGAAAGGCATGGCATGGGAATTCAAGCCGGTCGAGCGCGAGATGGAAGTGCGTATTGGCGAAACCGGACTGGCCTTTTACGAAGCCTACAACCCGACCGACCGCCCCATTGCCGGGCAGGCGTCCTATAACGTGACACCGTATTCGGCCGGCGGGTACTTTCAGAAAATTGCCTGTTTCTGCTTTGAAGAGCAGGTGCTGCAACCCGGTGAACGTGTTGAGATGCCGGTCACCTTTTTCGTCGACCCTGAAATGGTCGAGGATCTTGAAGCTAAGTATGTTCATACGATCACACTGTCGTATACATTCTACGAAATTGACCTGCCCGAGGGCGTTGCCGCCCTTGAGACGCAGGCTGATATAACAACGAACTAACGCCTGTAGGTGAGGGACGCTGATGGCACACGCAAAAAACCATGATTATCACATTCTGGCCCCGTCGATCTGGCCTCTGATCGGCGCGATCGGCGGCTTTGTGATGCTGTTCGGAGCCGTCCTGTGGATGCACGGGGTTACCTCGTGGATGTTCTGGGCCGGTCTGGTAGCCGTTCTTTACACCATGTTCGCATGGTGGTCCGAGGTTGTGGTCGAAAGCCGCCAGGGCGATCACACGCCAGTTGTCCGCATTGGCCTGCGCTATGGCTTCATCCTGTTCGTTATGTCCGAGGTGATGTTCTTCTTTGCCTGGTTCTGGTCGTTCTTCAAACATCGCATGTACCCGATGTACGATTATGCCGGTACCGAGTACATCCAGCCTGACATTCATGCGGTTGACCCGTTCCACCTGCCGCTGATCAACACTCTGGTCCTGCTGCTGTCGGGCTGTGCAATCACCTGGGCGCACCACGCGCTGGTACACGGCAATGATCGCAAGGCGCTGGTGCAGGGCTTGGCCATCGGTATCGCTCTGGGCGTCGCATTCACCGGTCTGCAGGCCTTTGAATACTATGAGCTGCTGGCGCATGAAGGCTGGAAATTCGGCGGTGATCAGTTCTATTCGAACTTCTTTATGGCAACCGGCTTTCACGGTTTCCACGTGCTTATCGGTACCATCTTCCTGTCAGTGTGCTTAATCCGGGCGCTTAAGGGTGACTTCACACCTGAGAAACACGTCGGGTTTGAGGCGGCTGCCTGGTACTGGCACTTCGTTGACGTTGTCTGGCTGTTCCTGTTCTTCGCAGTATACATCTGGGGCCAAGCGCCGTTGATGTAGCGCCAGACGGGCGAACAAATTGCAAAAGCCGCCCTTTTGGGGCGGCTTTTTCTCTATTTGGGACGCAAGATTGCGCCCCATACAATTGCAAGGTTGCCTTTCTGCGGCTGCAGCCCTTAACAAGACGCCGGCTCTTGTAGAGCCTTCGAACAACACAACCTGGTCCTGACATGCGCCGCATTCTCTTTCTGATGATCTTTGGTATTGCCGGTCTGGCGATTCTTGTGTCGCTGGGTGTCTGGCAAATGCAGCGGTTGGCGTGGAAACAAGGCGTTTTAGCAGAAATCGAAAATCGGATTTCAGCCGATCCGGTTGATTTGCCTGACACCGTGTCGCCTGATGCTGATAAGTATCTACCGGTCACGATTGCGGGCGAGGTCGAGCCGGGCGAGATCCACGTTCTTGTCTCGGTCAAACAGGTTGGGGCGGGCTATCGCATCATCCAGTCTTTTAGCACAAATGACCGGATAATTCTTGTGGACCGGGGCTTTGTTCCTGTGACCGCGAAGCACGATCAAAGGCTGAATGGACCGATGGAGATCACTGGAAATCTGCACTGGCCGGACGAAATTGACGGCTACACGCCTGAGCCGGATATTGAGGACAATATATGGTTTGCCCGCGATGTACCGAACCTGGCCGCCGCACTTGGGGCTGAGCCTGTTCTGCTAATCGCGCGGTCGCAAACCGACCCCAACATCACACCCTTGCCTGTTTCGGTGACGGGTATCCCGAATGATCACTTGCAATATGCAATAACATGGTTTGGCCTGGCTTTGGTCTGGGCCGCGATGACCGGATATTTTCTGTGGCGCAGCCGCGCCCCTTCTGAGAGTGACGCGACATGAAATACATCTCGACCCGCGGGCAGGCGCCCGAACTGACGTTTGAAGAGGCGATGCTGACCGGATTGGCTCGTGACGGTGGTCTGTACCTGCCTGCCGAGATCCCGGTGATGACGCAGGATGAGATCGCGGCACTGGCCGGACTGCCCTTTGAGGAAATCGCGTTCCGGGTGATGTGGCCCTATGTCAGCGGATCTTTCGGTGAGAGTGAGTTCAAAGAGATCATCGGCCGCGCCTACGAAGGCTTCGGCCATGACGCCCGCGCACCATTGAAGCAGTTGAACGAAAACCACTTCCTGTTGGAGCTGTTCCACGGGCCGACCTTGGCCTTCAAAGACTTCGCCATGCAGCTGATCGGTCAACTGTTTCAGGTGGCGCTGAAGCGCCGTGGCGACCGTGTGACCATCGTTGGCGCGACCAGCGGTGACACCGGATCGGCTGCGATTGAAGCGTTCCGGGGGCTCGACGCCGTGGACGTGTTCATCCTGTTCCCGCATGGCCGAGTTTCGGAAGTGCAGCGTCGGCAGATGACGACACCCGCGGACCGCAACGTGCATGCGTTGGCCGTGGACGGCGATTTTGACGATTGTCAGGCCGCGCTAAAGGACATGTTCAACGATTTCGACTTCCGCGACGGCGTGAAGCTGGCTGGCGTGAATTCGATCAACTTTGCCCGTGTTCTGGCGCAGATCGTCTACTACTTCTCCGCTGCTGTCAGCCTCGGCGCACCACATCGCAAAGTCAGCTTTACGGTGCCGACCGGCAATTTCGGTGACATCTTCGCGGGCTACCTTGCCAAGCGCATGGGCCTGCCAATTGATCGTCTGGTTGTCGCAACCAACCAGAACGACATTCTGCACCGTTGCCTGTCGGGCGAGGGGTACTTCAAGGGCGACACCATCCCCTCAATCAGCCCGTCGATGGACATTCAGGTCAGTTCGAACTTTGAGCGTGCGCTCTACTATGCGTACGGTGAAGATGGCGGCGCTGTCGCGCAGTTGATGGATGAATTGAAGACCGGCGGCTTTAACGTCAGTCAGGGCGCGATGGAAGCGCTGCGCGAGAGCTTTGACTCGGGCCGAGTCTCAGAGGATGAAACGCTGGCGACAATCAAGTCCACTCTGACCCATAGTGCGGAACTGGTGTGCCCGCATACCGCCGTGGGCATCAAGGTTGCGGAAGAACATCGCTCGACCGACGTTCCGATGATCACGCTGGCCACCGCGCACCCCGCAAAATTCCCAGCAGCGGTCGAGAAGGCAAGCGGCACGCATCCGCCTCTTCCATCCCGCATGTCTGATCTGTATGAACGTCCGGAACGGGTGACCAGCATTGCCAACGATCTGGGCACTCTCGAGGATCATATCAGAAGGCATATCGCTGAGTGACTGTCAGACAAGACCAACTGAAGAACGGATTTCGTATCGTCAGTGAACATATGCCGGGGTTGCAATCGGCTGCCATCGGCATCTGGGTGACCGCCGGTGGGCGGCACGAGCGGATTGAACAGAACGGTATTGCGCATTTCCTTGAGCATATGGCTTTCAAGGGAACCAAGCGTCGTTCAGCTTTGCAAATCGCCGAGGCGATTGAGGACGTGGGCGGGTATATCAACGCCTACACGTCGCGCGAGGTGACGGCTTATTACGCGCGTGTTCTCAAAGACGATGTGGCGCTGGCGATGGATGTCATCGGTGACATCGTTCTGAACCCGATCTTCGACCCGCGTGAGATCGAAGTTGAACGCGGTGTGATCCTACAGGAAATCGGTCAGGCCTATGACACACCCGACGATGTGATCTTTGATTGGTTGCAAGAGCAGAGCTATCACGATCAACCGCTGGGTCGAACCATTCTGGGTCCGACCGAACGTGTCAGCGCGTTTTCGCGCGAAGATTTGTCCGGGTTTGTGGCAGAACACTATGGACCCGAACAGATGATCCTGTCTGCTGCTGGTGCCGTTGATCACGATGCGCTGATGAAAACCGCTGAGGCGTTGTTTGGCCATCTTAAACCGTGCAAGGGGCTGATCCCGGAAACCGCCCGTTTCACTGGCGGCGAAGCGCGGCAGGAGAAAGAGCTGGAGCAGGCGCATTTCGCGCTGGCGCTGGAAAGCCCCGGCTATCGCGACGATGCGATCTATACCGCACAGATTTATTCGACGGCGCTTGGCGGAGGCATGTCCTCTCGCTTGTTCCAGGAAGTGCGCGAAACACGCGGGTTGTGCTACACGATCTTTGCGCAGACCGGAGCTTATGCCGATACCGGCACGACGACGATCTACGCCGGAACGTCGGCGGATCAGGTCGCAGAGCTGGCCAGCATAACGATTGATGAGATGAAGCGCGCCGCCGAAGACATGAGCGCCGAAGAGGTTGCCCGCGCCCGCGCGCAGATGAAAGCCGGTATGCTGATGGGGCTGGAAAGCCCGTCGAACCGGGCGGAACGTCTGGCGCGTCTGGTGCAGATCTGGGACCGGGTTCCCTCGCTTGAGGATGCCGTGGCCAAGATCGACGCCGTCAGCACCGAAGATGTGCGTGCCTTCGCCGAGCAGATGGCAGTGCAGGCCCCTGCTGCGCTGGCGCTTTACGGTCCTGTCTCGGGCGCACCCACGCTGGCGCAATTGCAGGAGAGGCGTGCGGCGTGATGCTGTTGGGCAGACGCAAGCTGAAACTTGAAACCGAGCGCCTGAGCTTGCGCCCGCCCGCGCATTCCGACTTTAACGACTGGGCGGCGCTGAGGCGCGCGTCGCAGCAATACCTGACCCCGTGGGAGCCGATCTGGGCCAAGGATCATCTGAGCCGCAAGTCCTTTACCAACAGGGTTTATTGGGCGCAGCGCTCCGTGGCCGGTGGGACGGCGATCCCACTGTTTTTGTTCCGTCGCACGGATGATGTACTTCTGGGCGCCATCACGCTGGACAATGTCCGTCGCGGCCCGGCGCAGGCAGGAACCTTGGGATATTGGACGGGCCAGTCTTTTGCCCGTCAGGGTTACATGCGCGAGGCCATCGGTGCGATCGTTCATCACGCCTTTACCCGACTGGACCTCAGCCGGATCGAGGCCGCTTGCTTGCCCGAGAACAAACCGTCACGTGGCTTGCTGGAAAGTTCGGGATTTAAATACGAGGGCGTGGCGCAGTCGTATCTGCAGATCAACGGGCGGTGGCGGACGCATGTGCTGTATGCCAGCCTAAGGTCGGACCGGCGCGGGAAGACGGACGCAGGGTAGGACGATGGTGCGGCTCAAAAAGCCAGTGATCTGGATCAGCGATGCAATGGTGGGCACTGCGGCGTTGAAAGGATTTCATTCTGATCGTTGGGATAATGATCTGAAGTTCACAGCGGACGCAAACACCCGAAATGTCCGAGGAGATCCGCTTACAGCGGATTTCTTCCCTTCGGAGGTATTTGCCGATTACAAAGACAAAAAAGAGAAGAAACAACCAGACTTCTTTATGGCTGCGGGTGCATGGACCGTGTCCGCCGTGTGTGCGGCTGTCCTTCGCGAATTCGATCTCGGTGATGGCAACCTTTATCCTGTGAAGTTGTTTCAGCATGATCGCACCACGCCGGTGGAAGGCGAGTACTTCTGTCTGAACTTCGGCGCACAAAAGACTGGCGTGCTGACAGAGCAATCTCCGCGCATAACAAAGCCTTACCCAAACTATGCTATCTGGCAGCCGCCTGGGGCTATGCAAGACAAGGATATTGCGGTCAGCGCTTCGGCCCTGGATGGTCCTGACATCTGGATAGACACACAAATGCGCCACGCCTTTTTTGTGAGTGATCCGTTGGCACAAGCGTTGCGTGCGGCGAAAGTCTCGCGCCCGTTCAAGCTGCGGAAGTGCATCGTTCTCTGAATTGCTCCTAGAAAATGCCAAGTCCGTGAATTCACTCACGCGATATCTGCAGGCGTGACTTACCCGTGTTCTGCGCTACACTCCGGACATGCGCTGGATTGTTGCGGTATTGATGGTGATCTCGGGTGAGGCTTCGGCACAGGAACGGCGGCCGAGCCATTGCATTGCCATCGCGGATGCCGCACCGGGGATTGAGTATATTCACAAAGCAGCTTGGCAGGACCCGGTGCCCGAGTTCTCGGTTCGGATCAGCTATATCGCTCACGCGTCGTTTATGATCCAGACGCAGGGCGGGTTGAACGCGGTAACGGACTTCACCGGTTTCATCGGCAGCGCGGATCTGATCCCGGACGTGGTGACGATGAACCATGCCCACGGCACCCATTGGACCGCCCATCCGGATCCTGCCATCCCGAATGTGTTGCCGGGGTGGGGCGAGTTCGGGCAGGGGATCGAACACTATCTTGATCTGGGAGAGATGCTGATACGCAATGTATCAACCGATATCCGATCCTCTTATGGCGGTGTGGAAGAGCGCGGAAATTCAATCTTTGTGTTTGAGGTTGAAGGGTTGTGCATAGGCCATCTGGGTCACCTGCATCATGTGCCGTCGGATGAACAATTTGCCGCCCTGGGGCGTTTGGATGTTGTGATGGCTGCGGTGGATGGTGGAACGACGATGCCGCTGCCGGAAATGATCACGGTATTGAAGCGGCTGAAAAGCTCTGTCATCATTCCAATGCACTGGTTTTCCAGTTTCTCACTGGACCGTTTTCTGGTCGATATCCGCAACGACTTCCCCGTTGAGCGCAAAGGTGTGTCTGAGATCACCGTGTCTCTGCGTACGTTACCTGATCGCCCGACGGTCGTGGTGCTTGAGCCGCAATACCTCATCGAACTGGAATAAGGCTTGTCGGGGCGTCACGACTTGGGCAAGGAAAGGGTATGAAACTAAACCCTGCCGATGACAATTTTGCCCAATCAATCCGCACTGCGGTGGGCGATGATATTCTGCACCCTGTCGAGGAACGATACCTGGAAGAGCCGCGCCGCAGGTTCGCAGGCCATGTCGGCGTTTTGGCGCTGCCGAAGTCGGTAGAACAGGTTTCGACGCTCGTTCGGCTCGCCTCGGATGCTTCGGTTCCCGTCGTGCCTTACGGCGGCGGCACCGGATTGGTCGGCGGGCAGGTGATGACCGACGGCCCGGCCCCGTTGCTTATTTCACTGGAGCGGATGTCAGCCATCCGGGCGGTTTATCCGACCGAGAACATTCTTATCGCCGAGGCCGGTGCCATTCTGGCCGATGTTCAGGCTGCTGCGGAAGAAGCTGATCGATTGTTCCCGTTGGCATTGGCGGCGCAAGGGTCTTGCCGGATAGGTGGAAATCTTGCGACGAATGCGGGTGGCGTCAATGTATTGCGCTACGGCAATGCACGTGACCTGTGTCTTGGGTTGGAAGCAGTTCTTCCAAATGGTGAAATCTGGCACGGCCTCAGCCGATTGCGCAAGGACAACACTGGGTACGATCTGCGCAACCTTCTGATCGGGGCGGAAGGCACGCTGGGGATCATCACAGCTGCGTCGTTGAAGCTGTACCCGCGTCCGGCCGAGACCGGCACCGCGATGTTCCAGGTGGCCTCTCCGGATGCTGCCATTGAATTGCTGGCGCTGGCACGCGATCAGGTGGGCGAGGGGGTCAGCACCTTTGAGCTGATCCACAAGCAGGGCCTGCAATTCTTGTCCGAGGTTTTGCCCGATATCCGCCAGCCCTTTGACGTCCAGCCTGAATGGATGGTGCTTATTGAATTGGGTCTTTCTGGCGGTGCGTCACCGTCAGACGCGCTGATGGCGCTGTTCGAAACAGCGGAGGCGAGCGGGCTTGTAGGTGATGCAGTCATAGCCCAAAGCGAAGCGCAACGAATGGAGCTTTGGGCCGTACGTGAGCATATTCCCGAAGCCAACCGGTTGATCGGTTCGGTCTCGAGCCATGACATCTCGGTCCCGATCTCGCAAATCCCCGAATTCATCCTGCGAGGGTCCGAAATTGTACGCAGGTTGGGGGATTTCCGGATTAACTGTTTTGGGCATTTGGGTGACGGCAACCTTCACTACAACGTGTTCCCGCCGCAGGGGCATAGCCGTTCAGAGTATGACGCACAGCGGCAAACGGTAAAGCGCTTGGTGCATGATTTGGTGCATGAGTTCGGTGGTTCGATTAGCGCAGAACACGGCATAGGGCGTTTGAAAACGGATGATCTATGTCGCTATGGCGATCCGGTAAAGCTGTCGGCGATGCGCTCGATCAAGGCCGCGCTTGATCCAAAAGGAATCATGAATCCGGGTGCCGTTCTAAGGGCTTAGGCGCGGCCCATTTAGTACAGGCCGCGCGCTGGATTCACGATGCGGGCAGGATGACTTTGTCAATCACGTGGATGACACCGTTCGATGTCTCGATGTCTGCCTGAACAACGTTCGCGTCGTTGACCATTACGCCGTTATCAAGGTCAATCGTGACTTCACCGCCTTGTACGGTTGCGGCTGTCATGTCATCGGACAGATCGCCTGACATCACTTTGCCGGGCACCACGTGGTAGGTCAGGATGGCAACCAGTTGATCCTTGTTCTCGGGCTTCAGAAGGGTTTCAACTGTGCCTTCGGGCAGAGCGGCAAAGGCGTCATCAGTGGGGGCAAAGACGGTGAAAGGCCCTTCACCTTTCAGCGTATCGACAAGCTCTGCGGCCTGAACGGCTGCCACGAGAGTTTCAAAGCTGCCTGCGCCGACGGCGGTGTCGACAATATCCTTGGAGTGACCATCTGCATAAGCGGCCGTTCCTACGAGAAAGCTTGCGACACCGGCAATTGCGAGTTTGCGAAACATGGTATGATATCCCTTGTTGGAATGCCCTTGGTGGCATCGATTTGAATACGGGGCGGCATCAAAGGGAGATCACTGAATTTGTCGATAAGTTCGGGTTGATCCAAAGAAAAACCGCGCTAAGCCAGCGCGGTTTCAGATTTCCACTCACGATCTTGTGAATGCGCAGCCTGTCAAAGACCTTCGAATTCGCACAGGACGTGGACGTCCATGCCCATATCCTCCAAAGCCTTGCGCCCACCCAATTCGGGCAAGTCGATAATGAACGAGCATGAGACGATCTCGCCGCCCAGTCGTTCGATCAGTTTGATTCCGGCAGCTGCGGTGCCGCCTGTTGCCAGCAGATCATCGACCACGAGGATTTTTTCACCCGGTTGGATGGCGTCGTCGTGGATTTCGACAATCGCCTCGCCGTATTCAAGCTTGTAGTCTTGACTGATCGTGGTTCCCGGCAGCTTGCCCTTTTTGCGGATGGGCACGAATCCGACGCTTAGCTGGTGCGCGATTGCGCCGCCTAGGATAAAGCCACGCGCCTCGAGGCCAACGACCTTGTCGATGCGCTCACCGGCATAGGGGTGCAGCATTTGATCGATCGCCATGCGGAAACCGCGCGGATCCGCGAACAGGGTCGTGACGTCCCGGAACATGATCCCTTCATGTGGGAAATCCACGATGGTCCGAATGTAATCTTTGACCGACTTGTTTCTGGACATGGCCATCCCCTCTGGCGTCAAAACACGCTGGGCTGTTTGGCCCATTGGTGTGAGTCATGCAAGGAAAGATTGCCGCCCCAGGCGTGCGGCGTTTCGACTGACGGTGGTCGCGATACAGTGCATCGACCGGCCGCGTCAGATATGGTTTGTGCCCCTTGCCTTGATCTTTTGAAAAAATCGCCTGAGCGACATGAAGGTTCGTTGCCATAACCTTCTTTTGTTGTTAGGTGCTCGTGAATTACAAACTATATGCGACGTATATACAAAGCCTATCTTGCAGGCCTGGGATATTGATGGGAATGGGACGCGTGGGAACGAAAGACGGCAAGGTTTCAACTAAGAAAAACAGTCAGTTGGTCCTGCGGCTGGACAAGGATGAACGGGACGAGTTTGTTCAGCTATGCAAAGAGTTGGACACGTCGGCCGCGCGAGAAATCCGGCGGTTCATTCGCGGTTTCATGAAGGAACACGCTGAGAGCTGAGCCCTCAGGCCGGGCGGCGCAGAACAGCGGTGGCCACTCCCATCCCGATTAATGCCAGCCCTCCGAACCGGGTCATTGCGGTGACGACGCCCGAACGGCCGATCATCTGGCGCAGGTGGTCCGCCAAAAGGGCGTATGCCAGCGAATTCAGCCATGCCAGCCCCACAAAGGTTGCGATCAGGATAGCAAATTGCGGTCCGAGCGGGTCAGCCGGGCGCAGAAACTGAGGAACGAAAGCGATAAAAAACGCGATAGATTTCGGGTTCAACGCGGTGACGGCGGCAGCATGGCCAAAAACGCTGTGTGCGGTGACATTGCGCCCGGTGTCCACAGTCTCAAGCCCGCCTGATGGCGCGCTGCGCAACAGTTTGATCCCCAGCCAGACCAAATAGGCGGCACCGACCCATTTGAGGGCCGTGAATAGGGCAGCCGAGGCCAGGACCAGCGCACCAAGCCCCAAAAGAGAGGCCGTCATAGCCACCAGATCTCCAACAGCTACACCCGTCGCCGAGGCGACAGCCACGCTGCGCCCCTTGGATAGGGCATAGCTGAGCACCAGCAAGACCGTCGGGCCTGGGATCAATAGTAAGGCGGTAGATGCAGCGACAAAGGCGAGCCAAAGGTCAAGGGACATCGGAAATCCTGTGAATACGTTTCCCGCAGCAAGCCCGGACCAGCGCGCAAGGTCAAGCCCTGCGTGGTTGCGTTGTCAGACGCATCAGCGCCTCAAGCGGGCCGCGTTTGAATTTGCGGGACCACAATAGGGCAAAGATCGAGGACGCGGCGCAGAACGCAACAGCGTAACCCGCGATCTGCGGGGCGTTCAGTGACCCGTTCAGCAACCCGGCCTCCTCCAGTATGCCCATGCCGATCAGGATGTGCACCACATAGAGCGTCAGGCTCTGCCGACCGGGCGCGGTCAGGGCTGGGCCGATGCGCAACTTTTCGATCTTGGGCCACAGCTTCAACAGCAATCCGATCACCACGCAAGCCGAGCCGGTTCCGGCAATAATGTAGAACGGTCCCGGTGGGATGGACGCGGTTCCCAGATAGATCACCAGATCAGGGTCCGAGGCCAACATTTGCGGAAACAGGGCAAATATGGCAGCTCCGAACCCCCACATAATCAGCCTGTGTTGAATGCAGATCGTGTGCAGTTCGGATCGTCCAATAGCCATTCCGATCAACAGGAACGCCGCCCAGGGAAGGACCGGGTGCCAGCCGTTGAAAAACAGGTTACGCAAAAAACCGGGCAGGGTCCAAAGGTCGGTGTATGTCAGCGTTTCCCAGTCCCAGCCAAGGTCGTAGTTGAAAATCATGACAGCGAGGACAGCCAGCGCCACCACCCCAACTGAACCCAACCACAATGCACGGGTTGGTGCCGTCAGGAAAGCAGCGCCAACAACGAAGTACACGGCGTAGAAATGCAGGATATCGGCGTCAAATACGGTCATGTTGATCAGACCGAGAGCGAACAGAAACACCGCGCGCCGCAGCAGCACCGACGCTGAAACAGAGGATATCCCAATTCCGATGCCGGCCAGGATGACGAACAAAGCGGCCGCGCGGCCTTCAAGCAAATCGATCAGGGTCGAGGCCCAGTCATTGCCGGGGGCGACCTGAGCGGCAATGCGGAAATTCACCAGAACCATTCCGCAAAACGCCAGAAACCGGGCTGCGTCCAATGCCTCAAGTCGCTTCATGCTATCCCTCTGTTTCGCCAGTGTTTTGACGGTGCCGTGCGAACCACAGATCGGTGCAGTACAGGCGATTTTTCAAGATGAAGGGCAAAAAAGAACCGGGGCTGTGCAACGCGGCAACAAGTTTTAAGATTGGATTAAGTGTAACCCGCGCGGCTTGAAACGGTTCCTTGGGCCACCGACCTTGGAGCGGACGCAACACTTCGGAGAGGCCGATGGTTCAAACAGATCAAACACGCGCGAACGCGGCACCTGAAACCAGCCACTCGCGGCTTGCCCACCTAAAGGGCGCGCTGATCCTTTTGGTTCCGGTCCTCGCGGTGATCTATGCGGGCATCGTGGGGTACATGTATGTGAACCAGCAATCGCTGTTGTTCAAACCGGACGGAGAATTACCAGCGCCCAACACGGTAGGGTTGGCTGATGTGGAGTCCGTTTCCTTCACAATGTCCGATGGCGTTACGCTGACCGCGTGGTCCGCCCCGCCCGCGACCGATGATGCGCCGACAGTTTTGTTCTTTCATGGCCAATCGGGCAACCTGGGCGACCGGTCCGATCGGATGAGAGAGATCCTCAACAGTGGCTTCGGCCTGCTGGCCCCCAGCTACCGTGGATATCCGGGCAGCGAGGGCGAACCGTCCGAGATGGCGCTAATTTCCGACGGCATCCAGATGTATGACCAGCTGGATCGCCAAGGTGCGGACGTTGTGTTGCACGGCCAAAGTCTTGGAACAGCCGTTGCGACCGCCGTAGCTGAACAGCGCCCAAATGCACAGCTGCTGGTGCTTGAGGCACCCTTTACAGCCACGGTGGACGTCGCGGAGGAAAGATATCCCTGGCTACCGGTGCATGCCCTGATGCGGGATCAGTTCGCGACCCGTGATTTGATCGGGAACGTCACCGTTCCGACTTTGATATTCCACGGGACCGAGGATGAAACGGTTCCACTGCATCACGGCGAAGCTTTGGCCGCGATGGCCGGGGAGACGGCGCAGATTTATGTCATCCCGGACGGCACACACAACGACCTCTGGTCGCACGGATTGTGGGATCAGGTTCAACAGTCTTTGCCAGCCAACTAAAGTTGCCGGTCAGAGAACCCGACCAGCAACAGCATCCAATTTTGCCAACACGGTGGGATCACGTTTCTCCGGTGCGGTCAGGATGGCATATTCCAGTGCCCGGTCGCAGCCATGAGGGCAGGGCGCGCGGTCAGCGCCCAGCAGATCGGGCAGACCTTTGACAAGCGCACGGCCTTTCTCGGCATTGCCGGTTAGTGTGGCGATGATGGCGGTGACGTCCACCTCGCCGTGATCCGGGTGCCAGCTATCGTAATCGGTGACCATGGCGATCGAGGCATAGCAAAGCTCGGCCTCGCGGGCGAGTTTGGCCTCGGGCATGTTGGTCATGCCGATTA
Organism: Ruegeria sp. CDSC068; assembly: GCF_059610545.1. Classification (NCBI taxonomy): domain Bacteria; kingdom Pseudomonadati; phylum Pseudomonadota; class Alphaproteobacteria; order Rhodobacterales; family Roseobacteraceae; genus Ruegeria; species Ruegeria sp. CDSC068. The sequence goes on along the minus strand of NZ_JBXWNV010000012.1, from coordinate 90,642 downwards.
CGTCGCAGCCCCAGTGTTCGCGGTACACCTTGGATTCCGCCAATGTCGAGAATTGCGGCCCCTCCATCGCCAGATAGGTGCCGCCGCGATGGATGGTTATCCCTGCCGCTCGACCGGCAGTCTCACACGCGTCCGACAGGCGCGGGCAGGTGGGGTGTGCAACGCTGACATGGGCCACGCAGCCGGTGCCAAAAAAGCTCTTCTCGCGCGCGAATGTCCGGTCGATGAACTGATCGACGATCACGAAATCACCCGGCGCCATGTGCTCGCGGAACGACCCGCAGGCCGACACCGAGATCACATCCGTCACGCCCAGTCGCTTCAGCGCATCGATATTGGCGCGGTAAGGCACTTCAGTAGGGGAATGCACGTGGCCGCGCCCGTGACGAGGAAGAAAGGCCATCTCAACGCCATTCAGCGATCCGGTCAGGATCTGGTCCGAAGGATCACCCCATGGGGTTTCGACCGTAACCCATTTCGCTTTTTCCAAACCGTCGATGTCGTAAATACCTGATCCGCCGATGATCGCGATTTTGGTCTGGGTCATGGCTGCTCTCCGTGAAAAACTGTTGTAAGAGTTCTGCGTGGCAGCCGCGGGTTTGGCAAGTGGCTTCAAGGGTTTGTGTAACTTGCTTGCTAGCTATGCGGTTTACGCATATCAGGGTCCCGCTGGGTGCAGTATCTAATGTCAGGTATGACAGGTAAAAGGCATCTTTCGCGCGAACAAACAACCCCACAGGACGTCTCATGCCCCGAGCCATGCTGGCAAGCTTTGCCAATCGTATAGCCAAACCCGATCTCCGCTGGATGCCGGATGAGGGGCTGACCGTCTCGCGCCTGCGGATTGAGCTGTTGTCGGGCCTGACGGTTGCGCTGGCGCTGGTCCCCGAGGCGGTAGCATTTGCCTTTGTCGCAGGTGTGCACCCGTTGGTCGGACTGTATGCCGCGTTCATGGTGGGCTTGATTACAGCGCTGATCGGTGGTCGGCCGGGCATGATCTCCGGCGCAACCGGCGCTCTGGCTGTTGTGATGGTGGCGTTGGTGGCTGAACACGGGGTGGAATACCTGTTCGCCACGGTGGTTCTGATGGGTATTTTGCAGGTCATTGCAGGCGCGATGCATTGGGGTCGGTTCATCCGACTGGTGCCGCATCCGGTGATGCTGGGGTTTGTGAATGGTCTGGCCATCGTGATTTTTCTGGCCCAGATGGGGCAGTTCAAGGTTCCGGGCACCATGGAAAACACCGGCCACGGTCTAAGCGGTGGTGAATGGTTGTCGGGCCTGCAGCTTTACACGATGTTGGGTCTGGTTGCCCTGACGATGGCCGTGATCTGGGTCATGCCGCGTATCACGCGTATCGTGCCCGCACCATTGGCCGGGATTGTTGTTGTGGCTGCGCTGGTGATTGGGTTCGGACTTGATGTGCCGCGCGTTGGTGATCTGGCCTCAATTGAGGGCGGCCTGCCGGCGTTTCACATCCCGATGGTGCCGCTGAACTGGGAAACCTTTGAGATCATCTTGCCTTACGCTGTCATTCTGGCCGCCATCGGCTTGATTGAATCCCTGCTGACCCTGAACCTCGTTGGTGAAATCACCGGCAAGCGCGGAGGGGCCTCGCAAGAATGCATTGCGCAGGGTGTGTCCAATGTAGCGACTGGATTCTTCGGCGGTATGGGCGGTTGTGCGATGATCGGTCAGTCGATGATCAACGTAAAATCCGGCGGCCGTACCCGCATCGCCGGGATTGCTGCGGCCCTGTTCCTGCTGGTGTTCATCCTGTTCGCCTCACCGCTGATTGAGCAGATTCCGCTGGCCGCGCTGGTTGGTGTGATGTTCATGGTGGTGATCGGGACCTTTGCATGGAACTCGTTCAAAATCATGCGCAAGGTGCCCCTGATGGATGCGTTCGTCATTGTTCTGGTGACTGTTGTGACCGTGATGGAAGACCTTGCGGTTGCCGTGGTTGTCGGTGTGATTGTCTCGGCGCTGGCCTATGCCTGGAACAATGCTAAACGCATTCACGCAGTCACGCGGGACTCGGCCACGGAAGAGGGCGCAAAAGTCTATGAGATTCAGGGGCCTTTGTTCTTTGGTTCGTCCGACGGATTCATTGAACTGTTTGATATTCAGAACGACCCTGACACTGTAATCGTGGACTTTGCCGAAAGCCGCGTCGTGGATCAATCCGCGCTGCAAGCCATCGAAAACATCGCTGGAAAATACGAGGCTGCGGGCAAGCGCGTCATGCTGCGCCACCTCAGCCGGGATTGCCACAAACTGCTGAACAAGGCCGGCCACCTTATGGTCGATAGCGACGATGACCCGGACTACGAACTGGCCGTCGATTACTCGGTCCGCACGGGTGTGCTGGGCGGGCATTGATTGCAAAAGGCGGCCACTTCGGCCGCCTTTTACTTTGGAGCAATTCGTTCCAATTCTTCAATATTACCAGACAGAAGCGCCTCTTCGGCTTTGGCGATCTTTTCGGCGGGCCAATCCCACCAGTTCAATGCTAAAAGCCGGCCGATGGTGTCCTTTTCGAACCGGAACCGCCGCACTTCGGCAGGGTTTCCGGTGATGATCGCATAGGGCGGTACGTTTCCGCGAACAACAGACCCGGCACCAATAATTGCCCCCGAACCGATCTGCGCACCGGGTAGGATCATTGCGCCATAGCCAATCCAGACATCGTGGCCGATGAGAGTGTCGCGCGTGTCCGGCTGAAACCCGGTCATTCCGTCCGGGTCAAACACTGGAAACGGAAAGCACGTCAATCCATCCATTGAATGATTGGCCGATGATGTGATGAAACGTACGCCATGGGCGATCTGACAGAACTTCCCCAGCACCAGCTTTTCTTGCGAAAACGGAAACAGGTAGGGGGCAAGTCGTTGCGCCCAATCGTCTGACGGCTCAAAATCCGATGCGTAGCTGTATTCTCCGGCCTGAAACCTGGGATGGTCAATCGCTTCAGACAGGAAAACTGTGCCCTTGTGATCAGAGCCATCAGGGAGCGTGATCGGGTATCTGCGTAAGGGGTCAGGAAGCGGCATTAGTCATCCGGTCGTGAAAGGCTGAACAGCTCGGTGACCACTGAATAGTCCCGGTACCCAAGCCTTGCCAGCGGTTGGAATGTTGTGACGTCGAACATGCCGTCTTTCAGGCAATCGTCGCGCAGATGTACGCCGGTTACTTCTCCGAACACCACCCGATTGGCCTCGCCCGGAAGGGACACGATCTGGGTTAGTTTGCATTCCAGCGCTGCCGGAGCCCCATCGATCCGGGCGCATGGGATGGTTTCGCATTCCAAGGGTGTCAGGCCTGCATGGCCAAATTCGTCGACATGTTTCGGCAAGCCTGCTGAGCTGGCATTCATTGCGTCGCGATGTGCGTGGGCCACGACGTTTACACAAAACACCCCCGTTGCCTTGATATTGGCAAGGCTGTCTTTCGTGCCGTCTTGATCGTGTTTGGTTCCCGTTGAAGCAAACATCACCTGCGGCGGGGTGTAAGCAACGCCGTTGAAAAACGAATACGGAGCCAGATTGTTGATCCCATCTGTGTCACGCGTGGAAATCCAGCCGATCGGTCGTGGCGTGATAATGGCGTTGAACGGATTGTGCGGCAGGTCGTGGCCGTCTTCGGGGCGATAGAACATAAGATCTCCAAGCGTTTGCCCAAGGCGTACCGAAGTGCTAGGGCGATTGCCAGCTAGGAAAAGAGGGCAGGGTGCAGCAGTTCGTGATCAGGCCGGAGGAGCCGGATGATTGGTGGGAGGTCGAGGCACTTTACGACCTGTGCTTTGCGCCGGGGCGTGAGGCGCTGTCCTCGTATCGTCTGCGCGATGATGTTCCGCCGGTGTCGGGTCTTTCCCTTGTTGCGCGCGACGGGCAGGGCATTCTGGCCGGGGCGATCCGTTTCTGGCCCGTGCATGTGGGCGATCACGACGCTTTATTGCTGGGTCCCGTGGCCGTGCACCCGACCCATCAAGGCGAAGGTCTGGGGGGATTCCTGATCCATCAGGGGCTTGAGGCCGGTCGCGAAATAGGCTGGCAAAGGGCGATGTTGGTGGGCGATGCGCCTTATTATGCGCGTTTCGGTTTCACACGACTTTCCGGTGTGGAAATGCCGCCCCCAACAAACCCTGACCGGGTTTTAGGCGCGGAATTGAGCCCTGGTGAATGGTTGAATGTGCGTGGCCCGGTCACACGCTGGACCCGCTGAGCTATTGAAACCCTGCCATTAAGCCCCGATGTTTAACGTCAGGAGGGCTTATATGCAGGACGTGCTTCTAGTCGAAAAGCTGGATACCGATGCCGAATTGGATCGGTTGGCCAAGTATTACAGAACCGCCGGAGGTCCCGGCGTTAAACTGTTGAACAGTTTGGGAGGTTCGGCAGAATCCTTGCTGGAACAACTGCCTGCATCTGTGCGGCAGGGGCTGACAGGGGCCACGGAACAGGCGCTTTGGCTAGCGATGCACGCAGCCGAGGGGTCGCGCCGGGCCGTTCCGGATCAAAAGCCATGGGTGAACACGGCTGTCGCAACGGCGATGGGGGCGGCCGGTGGCTTGGGTGGCGTGTCGACTGCCCTGATGGAATTGCCTGCAACAACGGCCATGCTATTGCGTGCCATTCAGGGTGCGGCGTTCCGCGAAGGGTTCGATCCGTCCGAGGAAGGCGTCAAATTTGATTGCGTTCGGGTCCTGTCTGCAGCCGGACCACTGTCTTTTGACGATGGCGCAGATCTGGGCTTCTTTTCGGTCCGCCTGACGTTGACTGGCCCAGCGATGCAAAAGCTAATTTCAGCGGTAGCGCCGCGACTGTCCATTGTACTGGGCCAGAAGCTGGCGGCGCAATCGATACCAGTTCTGGGTGCGATCGCAGGTGGTGGTACGAACTACGTCTACACCCGGTACTATCAGCAGGTGGCCCGAGTTCACTTTGGGCTGCGGCGACTGGCAATCGATGCCGATATCCCGCATGAAGATCTGGTTCGGAAGCTGGCTGCCCGCGTTTGAAACCGGCCTAAATGCTTGGAAGAAACCGCACCATATGGTATTCTGACCCCAGCCGGCCGCTAAATGTATAAGAACCTCAAAGGTCGGCGATTGAGGATGAAAGCAGTTTGAAAGGTGGTGCGGCGTGATCGGTGCGAGGCAACCGACGTGTCTGCAGGGAAGCGAACAGCACCTGCGGCTTAAGCATCAATCGGCAGCGCTCTGCTATCGCATCAAACACGGAAAGCTCAGGGTTTTGCTGATCACAACGCGCAAATCCAAGCGCTGGATCATACCGAAGGGCTGGCTGATCGCGGATATGACACCGTCGCAAACCGCCAGACGAGAAGCTTGGGAAGAGGCTGGGGTTAAAGGCAATTGCGCAAACAAGCCCATGGGCCGTTTCTCATATTTGAAACCCCGCTCCAGTACGAACCCCGTATTGTGTCTGGTGGATGTCTTTCCCCTCTGTGTTACGTCCATTGCGCCTGAATTTCCTGAACGGGCCCAACGAAAGCGAAAATGGGTTTCGCCTAAAAAAGCGGCCTCTCTGGTGAAATCGCGGGAACTGTCCCTTTTGTTACGCCGTCTTGGCCCGATTCTACACTGACTCGCCTTTCGAAGGGCTTGATCTTGCCATGTCTGTCGGTATCTATTTGCCTACCGGAAAATGGACGGACCATGATTCAATATTCGCTGAAATGCAGCCGCGACCATACATTTGACAGTTGGTTTCAATCGGCCGCCGCTTACGACAAACTCGCCTCTGCAGGTATGGTGACCTGCGTTGTGTGTGGTGACGCGCAAGTAGATAAGGCTATCATGACCCCTCGCGTTCGTCCGGCCCGAAATGCCCAGACAACTGAACCACAAAGCAAACAGGTGGATGTCGCGACGCCGCCGGCAGATATCGAGAAGGTACTGGCCGATCTGCGCCGCAAGGTCGAGGAGAACTCGGACTACGTCGGCAAGGACTTTGCCAAAGAAGCGCGCAAGATCCACTTGGGTGATGCGCCCGAACGCGCGATTTATGGCGAGGCCAAGCCCGATGAGGCCAAAGCGCTGATCGAAGACGGCGTGCCAGTTTCGCCGTTGCCTTTCCTACCCACCCGTAAAACGAACTGACCCATGCATATCGTTATCACCGGGGCTAATCGCGGAATTGGGCAAGCTCTGGCAGATCGTTATCGCGCGCAGGGGCATGACGTAACCGGAACTGCGCGGGATTCCAGTGCGCAGCTTGTACTGGATGTGACTGATCCGAAACAGCAAGCCGCCATGGCACAAGGGCTTGCGGGTCGTCCGGTTGATCTGTTGATCTGCAACGCAGGGGTCTATTTGGACAAAGGCCACGGCATAGACGGCTATCCGGCCGACATGTGGGCGCAGAGTTTTGCGACCAACGTCACGGGCGTGTTTCTAACCGTGCAGGCGCTTTTGCCCAATCTTCAGGTAGCGCAAGGCAAAGTTGTGATCCTGTCGTCGCAGATGGCGTCGCATACGCGCGCGCCCGGTGGCAGCTATATCTATCGCGCGTCCAAAGCGGCGGCCCTGAATCTGGGGCGCAATCTGGCGACGGATCTGCGCGCGGATGGCGTCGCCGTGGGTATCTATCATCCGGGTTGGGTGCAGACGGATATGGGGGGCACTCAGGCTGCGATCACTGTTGATCAGGCTGCCGACGGGCTGCTTGACCGTTTTGGGGCATTGTCACTTGCCACAACCGGGTGTTTTGAAACCTGGGACGGTCAGCCGCACGCTTATTGACGTTTCAAAGCCGCCGTGGGGATTTCGTAAACTTCATCGGGGTCGATGAAGACCACTGTCAGGTCACCCCGTGTTTCGTGACTGATCCGGGCAGGTGAGCTGCTAGAGGTCGGTACGCCATCGGTGAAATAGATGCTGCGTACTTCGGCGCCGCCCAGCCCCACTGCCAAGGTCGTGGTCCCGTCGTCATGGTGTCGCAGTTCGGCGTGGCAGCTGCTTAGCGCCGCACCGGCCTTGGCACAGGGCACCGTGCCCAAAGCATTTTTGCCGTCGGTTGCTGCCAGTGTTGAAACCTGCGCAAGGGCGGATGAAGACAAAAGGGCGAGGGCTGCGGCAACGCGGAACATGGATAACCTCTGGGAATAATTTCGGGATGCAGGCTGACAGCCTCTGTGTCGGTTGTAAAGCGGTCAGATGCGGCCATCCGACCGGTTTTGAACTCTTGCCCTTGCGGCCCCCCTCGCATAAGACGCACGGGACCAGAAATCCAAGGCGCGGAGACACTTGCCCCCATGCCCTTACTCGTGATGAAATTTGGCGGCACTTCGGTGGCCAACCTTGACCGTATCCGCCGCGCAGCCAAGCGCATCGGCGTCGAAGTGGCGAAGGGCTATGACGTGATCGTCATCGTTTCAGCCATGTCCGGCAAGACAAACGAGCTTGTGGGCTGGGTCGATGAAACATCGCCGTTGTACGATGCGCGGGAATATGATGCGGTCGTGTCCTCGGGCGAGAATATCACCGCTGGCCTGATGGCGTTGACGTTGCAGGAAATGGATGTCCCGGCTCGCAGCTGGCAGGGCTGGCAGGTTCCGTTGATGACCACCAGCGCCCACAGCCAGGCCCGGATCGAAGAAATTCCGACCGATAACCTGAACCAGAAGTTTGGTGAGGGCATGAAGGTTGCCGTTGTCGCCGGGTTCCAGGGCATCAGCCCCGAAGGCCGTATCACGACCCTGGGCCGGGGTGGGTCGGACACGACCGCCGTGGCATTTGCTGCTGCCTTCGGTGCCGAGCGGTGTGACATCTACACGGACGTTGACGGTGTCTATACCACCGACCCGCGCATCTGCGAAAAGGCGCGCAAGCTGGACCGCATTTCGTTCGAGGAAATGCTGGAATTGGCCTCGCTGGGGGCAAAGGTGCTGCAGACCCGCTCAGTCGAATTGGCGATGCGCTACAAGGTAAAACTGCGCGTTCTTTCAAGCTTTGAGGAACAATCCGACGAGGCCGGTACGCTGGTCTGCGATGAGGAGGATATCATGGAATCCAATGTTGTGGCCGGTGTGGCCTATTCCCGCGACGAAGCCAAGATGACCGTTGTCTCGGTGGCTGACCGCCCGGGCATCGCGTCGATCATCTTTACCGCGCTCAGCGACGCGGGCGTGAATGTCGATATGATCGTGCAGAACATCTCGGACGAAGGGCGCACGGACATGACCTTTTCCTGCCCCACCGATCAGGTGGCCCGCGCCGAACAGGCATTGCTGGCAATCAAGGATGCGGGTGAGCTGAATTATGCCGAACTGGTCGCGGACCAGGATGTTTGCAAGGTCTCGGTCGTGGGGATCGGCATGCGCTCGCAGTCGGGCGTGGCGGCCAAGATGTTCAAGATACTCTCGGATGAGGGGATCAACATCAAGGTCATTACAACCTCCGAGATAAAAATTTCCGTCCTAGTCGACAGGAAATACATGGAACTTGCTGTTCAGGCACTGCATGATGCCTTTGAATTGGACAAGGCGGCCTGAGCATTTCAGCCAAAGGTCTCGCCTGATTCCGTAATTTGGGTGGGATATGGCGGAAGGCACCGAAACTGAATCCCGCAAGCTGCTGGGGCGGCTGCGCGAAGAGATGGCGAGCGAAGCCGCCGGTCAGGAACGTCTTGACCGGATCACGCATCTGATCGCGGATAGTATCCGGGCCGAGGTGTGCTCGATCTACCTGTTCCGGGATGCCGACACCCTTGAGCTTTGCGCGACTGAAGGGTTGTCGCCAGAGGCGGTTCACAAAACACGTATGCGGTTGGGTGAAGGGCTTGTTGGTCATGTCGCGCAATCCGGCAAGGTCGTGAATACTGCAGACGCGCCTTCGACCAAAGGGTTTCGGTACATGCCAGAAACCGGCGAAGAGAGGTTCTCGTCCTTCATCGGGGTGCCGATCCAGCGTTTGGGTGAAAAGCTGGGCGTACTGGTCGTGCAATCCCGTGATGCGCGCGTGTATTCAGCCGACGAGGTCTATGCTCTGGAAGTGGTCGCCATGGTTCTGGCCGAGATGACCGAGCTTGGTGCCTTTGTGGGCGAGGGCGCAGCGCTTTCACCCCGGCACCAGCAATCGGTGCAATTTGAGGGGGGACCAGCACAGGAAGGATCTGCCGAAGGGCATGTCTGGTTGCATGAGCCCCGTGTTGTCGTCACCAACCCGATTGCCGACGATCCCCACCGCGAACGTGAACGCCTGAACGAGGCCGTGGATGAGCTGCGCGTGGGCGTCGACAAGATGCTTGAGATTTCGCAAGGCGGTGACAAGGAACAATTGCAGGTTCTGGAAGCCTATCGCATGTTCGCCAATTCCAAAGGCTGGATGCGCCGGATGGAAGAGGACATTGCCCTAGGCCTTAGCGCCGAAGCGGCGGTTGAGAAAGAACAGTCGCAAGCGCGGGCGCGCATGGGGCAGGTTACCGACCCCTATCTGCGTGAACGGCTGGCAGATCTGGATGACCTCAGCAACCGGCTGCTGCGCATTCTGACCGGGCAGGGGGGCACCAACGGGGCCGACCTGCCACCGGATCCGATTCTGGTTGCCCGAAATATCGGACCTGGGGATCTGTTGGAATATGGTCGCTCGTTGAAAGGGATCGTTCTTGAGGAAGGCTCGGTCGGTAGCCACGCAACGATTGTGGCTCGCGCCCTGGCAATTCCACTGGTGGTTCACGTTGGGCACATCACGACCGAGGCGTTGAACGGAGATCATATTCTGGTTGATGGCGATCAGGGTATGGTCCAATTGCGTCCGGAAGATACGGTTGTCTCTGCGTTTCGCGATAAAATCGCAATGCAGGCCAAGGCGCAGGAACGCTATGCCTCGATCCGCGATACTCCGACAGTGACGCGCGATGGTGAACGGATCAATCTGGTTATGAACGCGGGCCTGATGGCGGATCTGCCGTCGTTGGGCAATTCCGGGGCCGAGGGTGTGGGCCTGTTCCGCACCGAGCTTCAGTTCCTGATCCGCAATCAGATGCCCAAGCGGTCCGAGCTTGTGACACAATATCAGCGCGTCATGGATGCTGCTGGCGACATGCGCGTGGTGTTCCGCACACTGGATATCGGGTCGGACAAAGTTCTGCCCTACATGAAGCACGTCGAAGAGCCCAACCCGGCTTTGGGCTGGCGCGCTATTCGCGTTGGTCTGGATAAGCGCGGAGTTATGCGGATGCAGTTGCAGGCGTTGATGCGTGCAGCCAATGGGCGGCCTTTGACAATCATGTTCCCGTTTGTGGCGCAGGCCGAAGAATACCGTGAGGCACGTTGGGAAGTGAACAAGACCATCGAACGCGAAAAGCGCCTTGGTCATGTGCTGCCAGAATCGATCGAAGTTGGCGCAATGCTGGAAACGCCGTCTCTCGCCTTTGCCCCACAGAAGTTCTTTGACGAGGTTGATTTCGTCTCGATCGGGGGCAACGACCTGAAACAGTTCTTTTTTGCCGCTGACCGCGAAAACGAGCTGGTTCGCCGACGCTATGATACGCTGAATGTCAGCTTCCTCTCCTTCATCGAACGGATTGTCGAACGCTGCAATATCTCGAACACGCCGTTGTCTTTCTGTGGCGAGGATGCCGGGCGACCGGTTGAGGCACTTTGTCTGGCAGCCATGGGTATTCGGACCTTGTCCATGCGCCCGGCGTCGATTGGCCCGGTCAAAAGCGTGCTGTTGCGCGCCGATTTGCAGTCACTGCGTAAGATCATCGCCGACGCCCGCCATCGTGGAGACCAATCGGTTCGATCCTCCGTAATGGAGTGGTTGCGGAATCAGGGTTGATTTTCCAGTTGCGCTTCCCTATTCAGTGCCTGAATGTTAGCGGTAACAATGCTTGCATCACAAGGACCAATGATAACTGCGCCTGAGTGATGCCAGCAGATTTGAAGGAGCCCATAGATGGTTTCACGCGTAATCCCGGTAGACCCGTTCGATCTGGTGCTATTCGGCGCGACCGGTGATCTGGCGCAGCGCAAGATCTTGCCCGGGCTCTATCACCGGTTCGAAGTTGGCCAGATGCCCGAAGACGCAAAGATCATCGGCACGGCGCGGTCCGACATGGACAGCGACGGATTCCGGGACCAAATACGTGCCTCGATGAAAGAGTTCGCACCAGCGTTCAAAAAGGACGTTCTGGAACAGTTTCTCAGCCATGTCGAATATGTTCCCGTTGACGCACTGGGAGACTCCGGTTGGAAAGACCTTGCCAATACCTTGCGTCCTGACGTTGTACGCGCGTTCTACCTGTCAGTTGGCCCCAGCCTTTTCTCTGGTATCGCAAAAAGGCTCAGCGATCATGGCATGGCGACGCCCGACAGCCGTATCGTGGTCGAAAAACCCTTTGGCCACGACCTCGCCTCGGCCAAGGCGCTGAACTCCGGACTGCGAGCCTGCTTTGAAGAGCATCAGATATATCGGATCGACCACTATTTGGGAAAGGAAACGGTGCAGAACTTGATGGCGCTGCGTTTTGCCAATTCCCTGTTCGAACCTCTCTGGAACGCGACGCATGTCGATCATGTTCAGATTACAGTGGCCGAGACTGTTGGTGTCGAAGGGCGCGGAGCCTATTACGATCAGTCCGGTGCGATGCGGGACATGGTGCAGAACCACCTTGTTCAACTTCTGTGCCTGACTGCGATGGAACCTCCGTCCAAATTTTCGCCCAACGCCGTGCGTGATGAGAAAGTCAAGGTGATCGAAGCGCTGGAGCCCGTTGCGCCGTCTGACATCGCACGCGGTCAATATCGTTCGAGCAAAGGTGGCGACGGTTACTTGGATCATGTTGGCAACCCCGCGAGCCGCACAGAAAGTTACATCGCTCTTAAGGCTCATATCGGCAACTGGCGCTGGGCCAGTGTGCCGTTCTATTTGCGAACTGGAAAACGCCTGCGGGCCCGCGAATCCGAAATCGCGGTGTTTTTCCGGGATCCGCCGCATACGATCTTCCCCAATGTCGGCCCGCTGCACGGCAACGTGCTGGTGATCCGCTTGCAACCGGACGAAGGTATTACCCTGCGCACGACGATTAAAGAACCGGGGCAGGGCGGGTTCCGCCTGTCAGATGTGGCGCTAGACATGAGTTTTGCCGAGGCGCTTGGGGACGAAGCGCAATCGCCGGACGCCTATGAACGTCTGGTTATGGATGTCATTCGCGGCGACCAAACCCTGTTCATGCGCGGCGACGAAGCCGAAGCCGCCTGGGCCTGGGTTGATCCCATTATTCACAGTTGGGAAGAGCGTGGAGATCGCCCCGCGAAATATGATCAGGGCAGTTCCGGCCCAGAAGAAGCGCTGATGCTGATGCATCGCGATGGGCGCCGCTGGCGTCAGATCGGAGGGTAATCATGGTACATTCAGTCATCACCGACGTCACTCAACGCATCATCGACCGCAGCGCCGAACTGCGCGGCCCGCATATTGAGCGTATGGAACATGCCCGATCCAAGGGACCTGCGCGCGCGCATTTGTCGTGCAGCGGTCAAGCCCACGCCTATGCCGGTTCGGGTGAGGATCAGCAAGCGATGGCCACTGATACGGCCGGTAATCTGGGCATCGTCACCGCCTATAACGACATGCTTTCCGCCCACCAGCCGTTCGAGCGTTATCCCGGCCTGATCCGCGATGCGATCCGAGCCGCAGGTGGCACCGCACAAGTTGCGGGTGGCGTACCAGCCATGTGTGACGGGGTCACCCAAGGTGAGGCTGGGATGGAGTTGTCTCTGTTTTCCCGGGACGTGATTGCCCTGGCGACGGGAGTGGCGCTGAGCCACAACACCTACGATGCGGCGGTTTTCCTGGGCGTCTGTGACAAGATCGTGCCCGGTTTGATTATCGGCGCACAGGCGTTTGGCCATCTGCCCGCTGTTTTCCTGCCAGCCGGACCGATGACCAGCGGTCTGCCCAACGATGAAAAAGCCAGGATTCGCCAGAAATTTGCCGCAGGAGAGATCGGCCGTGACGAGCTTATGGCCGCTGAAATGGCCGCGTATCACGGACCGGGTACTTGTACTTTTTATGGCACCGCGAACACCAATCAGATGCTGATGGAATTCATGGGCCTGCACCTGCCGGGGTCGAGCTTCGTCAACCCCAACACGCCTCTGCGGGATGCGCTGACCGAGGAGGGCGCGCGCCGCGCCCTGTCGCTGAGCGCGCTGGGCAATCATTATACGCCGGTATATCAGGTTTTGGATGAGCGGGCGTTTGTGAACGGCATCGTGGGTCTGATGGCCACGGGTGGGTCGACCAACCTGCTGATCCATCTGATCGCAATGGCGCGCGCAGGTGGTATCGTACTGGATTGGCAGGATTTTTCTGACATTTCCGCCGTGGTTCCTTTGGTTGCGCGGGTTTATCCGAACGGTCTGGCAGACGTGAACCACTTCCACGCAGCGGGTGGTCTTGGGTACTGCATTGGAACGCTACTGGAAGACGGGCTGCTGCACCCTGACACTCTGACTGTCGCGGGGCAGGGGCTGCAGAATTACACCAAAGAACCGAAGCTGAAGAACGGTGAACTGGTTTGGGAAGACGGGGCTGGCCACAGTCTGAACGAAAAAATCGTCCGTCCGGCGAAAGACCCGTTCCAACCCACTGGTGGGTTGTCGCGTCTGACCGGCAATCTGGGCACCGGCGTGATGAAGGTTTCGGCCGTCGCCCCGGAACATCAGGTTGTCGAAGCGCCTGTACGCGTGTTCCATGATCAGGACGAAGCAAAAGCCGCGTTCAAGGCCGGAGAGTTCACCGGCGATGTCATCGTTGTTGTCCGGTTCCAGGGACCCAAAGCAAATGGCATGCCCGAGCTTCACTCGCTGACGCCGATCCTGTCGATCTTGCAGGGCCGCGGGCAAAAGGTGGCGCTTGTAACCGATGGTCGTATGTCCGGCGCGTCCGGCAAAGTCCCTGCGGCGATCCATGTCTGCCCCGAGGCGCTGGATGGCGGGCCGATCGCTTACCTGCAGGATGGCGACATCTTGCGCGTCGATGCGGTGAAGGGTGAGTTGGAGATTCTGACCCCCGGGGTTCTGGACCGTGCCCCTGCCACTGCTGATCTGTCGGCCAACCAACACGGCGTGGGGCGTGACCTGTTCGCTACCTTCCGCCAAAACGTCGGATCAGCAGACACCGGCGCCAGTATTTTCGGAGTTTGACCCATGTCCAAAACCCAACGCACGCGTGAAATCTGCGCACTTGCGCCCATTGTTCCTGTCCTTGTCGTCGATGATGCGGCTCAGGCGCGCTCTTTGGCCGAGGCGCTTGTCGCAGGTGGCCTCCCCGCGCTTGAGGTTACTCTGCGCACACCCGCCGCGCTGGACGCGATCCGCGCGATGGCGGATGTTCCGGGCGGCGTCGTCGGCGCAGGAACTTTGGTGACGCCCGAAGATGTGCGCGCCGCGAAAGAGGCAGGCGCGCAATTCGGGGTCTCGCCCGGTGCCACCGACATTCTGATCGCGGCTTGCGAGGCCGAAGGCTTGCCCTTGTTGCCCGGCGCCGCCACAGCCAGTGAGGCGATGCGTCTGTTGGAAAAGGGCTATGACATGCTCAAGTTCTTCCCGGCCGAAGCATCGGGTGGTGCACCGGCGTTGAAGGCGATCGGCGCACCGTTGCCGCAAATCAAGTTTTGTCCGACCGGTGGTGTGTCGCCCGAAAATGCAAAGAATTACCTGTCCTTGTCCAATGTGGTTTGCGCGGGCGGAAGCTGGGTTGCGCCGAAAAAGATGGTCATTGATGGGGATTGGGCCGGTATCGAAAACCTTGCGCGCGCGGCCTCCAAGCTGATGGATTGACGCCGCTTAAAGCTGCGCTAGGGTGGGCGTCAATTCATACAGGTTGAACCCATGACAGACCCCATTTCCCTGGCGCAAGGGCGCGAGTATCTGGCGATTCCAGGACCTTCGGTCATCCCGGATGCGGTTTTGCAGGCCATGCACCGCCCGTCGCCGAATATCTACGAAGGCGAGCTGATCGAGATGATGCCGTCGCTGACCCGCGATCTGTGCCGCGTGGCGCGGACCGAGCATAGCGTTGCAATCTATATCTCTAACGGCCACGGAACGTGGGAAGCCGCGCTATCCAACGTCATCGCGCCCGGTGAAACGGTTCTAGCCCCCGCATCTGGCCGATTTACCCATGGCTGGGCCGAGATGGCCGAGGGTATCGGCGCCAACGTTCAATTGATCGACTTCGGCTCGTCCTCGGCGTGGGATTTTGACCGTATTGGCGAGGCATTGCGTGACGATAAAGCCCACATGATCAAGGCGGTACTGGCCGTTCATGTGGACACCTCAAGCTCAATCCGGAACGACATTCCGGCGCTGCGGGCCTTGTTGGACGATCTGGACCACCCGGCGCTTTTGATGGCGGATTGCATTGCCTCGCTGGGGTGTGACCGGTTCGAAATGGATGCCTGGGGCGTCGACGTCACTGTTACGGCCTGTCAGAAGGGGCTGATGACACCCGCTGGCACCGGCTTTGTCTTCTTCAATGACAAGGCACAGGCCAAACGGGCCGCTATGCCACGAGTTTCGCAGTATTGGGACTGGCAGCCACGATCCAACCCCGAGTTGTTCTATCAGTATTTCAACGGCACCGCACCGACCCATCACCTCTACGGTTTGCGCGCGGCCTTGGACATGATCCATGCCGAGGGGATGGAACAGGTTTGGGCGCGGCACGAGAGGCTAGCCACGGCCATCTGGGAAGCATGTGAAACCTGGGCGCAAGGTGACGCGCTGCATCTGAATGTTGCGGATCGTCAACATCGCAGCCACGCTGTCACCGCCTTGCGACTAACCGAGGGACGCGGCACGCCATTGCGCAAGTTCACTGAAAACCAACTGGGGTTGACCCTTGGTATTGGTCTGGGGATGGACGACTGGGACGGATGCTTCCGCCTTGGCCATATGGGTCACGTCAACGGCCAGATGGTTATGGCTACTTTGGGTGGTGTGGAAACAGCGATGGCCGCGCTGGATATCCCTCGCGGTAAAGGCGCGTTAGAAGCTGCAGCTGCGGTGCTTGCGTCGACGGCCTAGCGCCGCGCCTCGGCAAGCGCTTTTGGCAATGCTGTGGCAAAGGCATCCAGATCGGCTGCCTCGCCACAGCTGACGCGGATGCAGCGATTTTGCGGGGCGGCAAAGGGCATACGCACGAAAATGCCCTGCGCAACCAGCGAGTCCAGAACCGCCTTGGCAAAGGCTCCATCCTTCCCGCAATCAATGGCAACGAAGTTGGTGGCCGAGGGCAAGGGGGCCAAACCATTCTCTCGTGCAATATGGCCAATCCGGTCACGCGCTTCGGTAATCTTGGTCTGAACATGATTTAGCCACTCGGCATCATTCAGTGCGGCCAGCGCACCGGCCTGCGCGGCTCGGTTCATCCCGAAATGGTTGCGCACCTTATTGAAGGCTGAAATCAGGCCGGGTGCGCCGATGGCATAGCCAACCCGCGCGCCCGCCATGCCGTACACCTTGGAAAAAGTTCGCATCCGGATCACCCGCGGATCGTCTGCTGCCACAGGGGCGGCGGTGCCTTCAGGCGCACATTCCACATAGGCCTCGTCCAATACAAGCAGACTCCCGTCGGGCAGATCGTCCAGCGCCGCCACGATATCCGCTCCGGAATGCCAGCTACCCATCGGGTTGTCAGGATTGGCCAGATACACCAGCTTGGCATCCACTTCACCCGCCTTGGCAAACAGCGCCGCCGGATCCTCGTGGTCGTCGCGATACGGCACTTTGTGGAGCGTTCCGCCGAACCCCGTCACATGGTAGTTGAAGGTCGGGTATGCCCCATCTGAGGTGACAACCGCGTCTCCGGATCCGACCAGTAGCCGCACCAGGTAACCCAAGAGCCCGTCGATGCCTTCGCCAACCACGATGTTTTCCAGCCCGATTCCATGGTGATCCGCCAATGCAGCGCGCAGATCGTGGTTTTCCGGATCGCCATACATCCAGATCCCCGTTTCTGCCATTGCCGCTATGGCGTGCGGAGAGGGTCCAAACACGCTTTCATTTGCGCCCAGCCGCGCCACAAATGGCGCGCCACGCTGGCGTTCCTGCGTTTCGGGGCCAACAAACGGCACGGTTGCAGGCAGGGATTGGGCAAGCGGGGTATAGCGTGGCTCTGTCATGGGGGCAGATAAACGTAAGGTCATACGACAGGCAAGCTTGCGTTGCAGGATGCTGCTCCGCATTGTTCGCGTAACGATTAAAGGGAGGAGCGCGCATGCGCATTGTTTTGGGCTTGTTGATTGTCGGCCTCGCCTATCTGGTTTTCTGGCCGGTCCCGGTTCAACCGGTGGCATGGACCCCACCCGAAGCACCGGGTTTCACTGGTGACTTCGCGGAGAACAATGCGTTGGACCAACTGGAGCTGATCTCGTTGCCTGACGATGAGAAAGGCCCCGAAGACATTGCCATCATGCCCGACGGGTCCGTGTACACGACCAGCTTGTCCGGGGCTCTGTACCGAATAGACGACGAGTCCCCGGTGAAAGTTGACGACCTCGGCGGTCGGCCCTTGGGCCTGACGGTCGGTCCGGATGGGGTGCTTTACATCGCCGACAGCTTCCGAGGCATCATGCGCTGGACCGGCCCCGGTACGCTGCAGCCAGTCGTGTCTGAGATAAACGGCGGGCCGGTGATCTATGCAAATCAATTGGACGTGGCGAAGGACGGGACGATCTATTTCTCAAACTCGTCCGATCGGTTCGATCCCGAAACGATGGGCGGGACCAAACCGACTTCGGTACTGACCATCTGGGAGCAATCGGACACAGGTTACGTTGCCCGCCACGCGCCCGATGGCACGACCGAGAAACTGGCCGAAGGCTTTGTCTACACAAACGGCGTCGCGTTGTCGCCAGGTGAGGATTTTCTGCTGATCGCTGAAACCGGGCGCGCCCGGGTGCACAAGCTTTGGCTGACCGGCCCGAAGGCCGGGCAGCAAGAGGTCCTGATGGACAATCTCCCAGGCTATCCCGACAACATCGAGGCACAGGGCGATGGTACGTATTGGATGGCCTTTGCCAGCCCGCGCGTGCCAAGCGAGGCACTGATGCCATACCCGTTCTTGCGCAAGGTGATCTGGCGACTGGGGCCGACGGTGCGGCCTGCGCCGATCCATCGCGGGATGATGGTGCAGTTTGACGGCGACGGGAACATCCTGCAGACCTTGCAAGACCCCGGGGGTCGGCTGGGCATCACCACGGGTGGCAAGTTGGCCGGGGGACATTTCTACGTCATGACATTGGATTCGCCCTGGTTCGGGCGCATGCCTGCGTCAAATCTGCCCTAACGTTGAGGTGGAACTGCCTGATCCATCGGGGCATTGTACCCCTAACCGGAATTGAGAGGCCTGAGATGTCACGAGTATCCGTCGAATACAAAAATCACATCGCGCACGTAACTCTGACGCGCGGCGACAAGATGAATGCGCTGGATGATGCGATGATAAAGGCCATCATTTCTGCGGGGCAGGAGGTCGCTGCCTCGGATGCCCGTGCGGTGGTGCTATCGGGTGAAGGCAAAAGCTTTTGCGCGGGTCTGGACATGGCCAGCTTTGCGAGCATGGCGCAAACGGACCCGACCGAATGGTTGATGACCCGCAGCCACAAGGACGCCAATGAGGTGCAGGAAGTTGCCCTGGTTTGGCAACGCGTGCCCGTTCCCGTCATTTGTGCCATTCAGGGTGTTGCTTATGGCGGCGGTTTGCAACTTGCGCTGGGCGCCGACATCCGAATAGCACATCCCGAGGCTAAACTCGCCGTAATGGAGATGAAATGGGGCCTGATCCCCGACATGGGCGGTATGGTTTTGCTGCCAAAGCTGGTCCGGTCGGACGTTTTACGCCTGTTGACCTATTCGGCCCGCCCCATCGGTGCCGCGCAGGCAGCGGACTGGGGGCTGGTTACCAAGCTGTCGGATGACCCGCTGACCGAGGCATTGGCCTTGGCTGAGGACATTGCGGGCCAAAGCCCTTCGGCCATCCGCGCGGCCAAGCGCCTGATCGAGGTTGCGGAAGCCAAACCCCGCACAGAGGTGCTGCTGGAGGAGTCGTCAGAGCAGGCGGAACTGATCGGCAAACCGGACCAGATGGAGGTCATTGCGGCGAATTTGCAAGGTCGCAAACCAGAGTTCAAATGATCTGGCCATCTGTCACACGATTGATCCTGTACGCCAAGGATATCGAGAAGATGGTGCATTTCTATGAGACGCATTTTGGCTACGCAGCGCGCCAACTGGAAGGGGACCGGATTGTAGAGCTTGTGCCTGACAAAGACGGGTTGCGCCTGTTGTTGCATCCGGCCAGCAAGGCCGCCCGTCAGGGGCAAGCGGCGGTCAAAATCGTTTTTGATGTCGCGGACGTTGCCGAGTTTTGCAAACAAACCGCGCAGCACGGGCTGAGATTCGGTCCGATCCACACAGCGGATGGCTACAGTTTCGCGAATGCCAAGGATCCGTCGGGAAACTCGATTTCCGTGCCAAGCAGGGCATTTGCGCCCGGTAATTAACGCATAAAAGCCCGTCGTGCATCACGGGCCATATTGTATCGCATCTCAAGCTCGGCGATCTTAGCCATAGTCACTTTACGCTCGTCAGCATCGGACTGCGACGCATAGGTTTTGCGGGCGGCATCTAATTCTTTCTTGATGCTGAACTCTTCGGGCAGAACGCCTGCTTGCGCCATGATCCGATGACCGGCGGCGACGGCCGGATCGGTCTGAGCCTCGGACGAACGGTCAGGCAGCGGCTGTCCTTCGCCCTCCAGCCCCTCTAGCTGACCTTCGGCTTGCGCCTTTTTGATCTGGCGTTCGACCAGTTTTCCGAGCGATCCAAACATAGGTTCGTAGTACCCGACCAGCACAGCGGGGGAAAGCTGTCATCTGGATCGGTTGGTAACCAGATAGGCGATACCACCTGCGGCCAAACCCCAGACTGCAGCGCCCAGGCCGAAGACGGTGATTCCTGATGCGGTTATGGCGAATGTCAGAATCGCCGCTTCGCGTTCGGCGGGAACCTCTAACGCAGCAAAGGTCGCATTTGCCATCACACCAATCAGGGCAATGCCGGTCAGTGTACCCATGAGCAATGGGTCCGCGTGGGCCGCGAACCCGGTGATTGCCACGGCAAAGACGCCAAATACGCAGTAAAATAGGCCTGCCATAACCGCTGACCAGTAACGCTGGTTCGGGTCCGGGTAGCTGTCTTCGTTTGAACACATCGCAGCGGTAATCGCGGCAAGGCACGTGGCCGGAGCGCCAAAGGGGGCAGACAGAATACTGGCTCCTCCGACGGCTGAGAACAACTTGCCAGCAATTGGCGCATACCCAAAGCTGCGCATGACGGCGATGCCGGGTATGTTTTGCGTAGCCATGGTGACGATGAACAGGGGGATGCCAATCCCGATCGCCGATGCGATCGAGAATGTCGGAATGGTCCAGACAGGGGCGGCGACCAGATGCTCGGGTCGGACCGAACCGTCACCGGCGTTCAATACAACGACGATTGCCGCGGCAACCACTGCGGCAGGAACTGCGATCAACCGATTGATCCGCCCGGCGATAAACCACGTCAAAATGACCGGCAGCGCTTGCCAGGGCAGCTCAACTGCCGCCTTGAACGGAATGATGCACAAGGGCAGCAAAACCCCGCCCAGCATGGCCTGTGCAAGTGTTGTCGGGATTGCGGCCGCAAGCCGTCCAAGCGGACGCCACAATCCGGCAACAACAGTCAGGGCTCCGGCGCAAAGAAATGCACCAACTGCATCAGAAAATCCGACCAATGGGGTCGCTGAGACCGCCAGCAGTGCGGCACCAGGTGTTGACCATGCCACGCTGATCGGCTGCCGGTACCAAAGGCTGACCACAATCGCCGTCACCCCCATTGCAACCGCGGCCATCATCAAACCCGAGGCCGCCTCAGCCTCCGAGGCGCCCATTGCAATAAGGCCCTGCAGCACGATCGGGAAAGAGCTGAAAAAGCCGACAACGGCCACCACAAGGCCAGTCGAAATTGTCTGCACAGGAGGGAAAGGGCGCACCATGACTTCCTCGGAGTTGTCTGCAGAGATTGCTAACAATCGCAAGCGGATAGAAACAAGGTGAAATACGTCACCGAACAAAAAAACCCGCCGGGTGAGCGGCGGGTGTTAGATTTTGAGTATTTGCGAAATTCTGAAGATCAGGCGATTTCGGCCAAACGGGCGAGGGCCTCATTCAGTTTCGCCTCTTCTTCTTCGCGGGCGGCAAGGTTGGCTTTGGCTTCCGCGACAACCTCTTCCGGGGCCGAAGCCACGAATTTGGGGTTATTCAGACGTCCGCGCAGACCGCCCAATTCCTTGGCCAGTTTGCCCTTGGCTTTCTCCAGCCGTTCCTTTTCCGCTCCGATATCGATGATATCCGCCAGCGGCAGGCCGAAAGAGGCGCCGGGGGCGGCAATCGAGATCGTACCTTTGGGCAACTCATCCGCTTTGGTCAGGCTGTCGATCCGCGCCAGACGTTTGATCAGCGCCTCGTTGCGGTCCCACGCGGCTTGGCCGTTGGCGTCGATCTCGGTCACCAGCATCGGCACATAGAGGCCGGCTGGAACCCGCATCTGCGCACGGGCCGAGCGGGTGTTTTCGATCACCGAGATCACCCAGTTCATCTCACGATCCGCATCCGCGTCAATCAGGTCGGCGGCAGAATAGGTTGGCCAATCGGCGTGGACGGCCATTTTGGCGCGGTCGCCGGTCAAGCCCCACAGCTCTTCGGTGATGAACGGCATGATCGGGTGCAGCAGGACCATGCACTGATCCAGAACCCAGCGCATCGTGGCGCGGGTTTCAGCCTGCGCCTCGGCATCGTCGCCTTGCAGCAGTGGCTTGGACAGCTCCACGTACCAGTCGCAAACCTTACCCCAGACAAAGGCATAAAGCCCGTTGGCCGCGTCGTTGAAGCGATAGCTTTCCAGCGCCGCGTCGACCTCTTCCCGCACACGTGCGGTTTCGCCGATGATCCAGCGGTTCACCGCAGCTTTGGGCTTCAGGTCAGCCACGTCCAGTTGAGGAACGGCGTCGGTGAAGACCTCGTTCATCTCGGCAAAGCGGACAGCATTCCACAGCTTGGTGCCGAAGTTGCGATAGCCGGTGATGCGTTCACGGGACAGTTTCAGCACGCCGCCAATCGCCGCCATCGAGGCGTTGGTAAAGCGCAGCGCGTCGGCACCGAATTCGTCCACGATTTCCAGCGGGTCGATGACGTTGCCGGTGGTTTTGGACATCTTCTTGCCCTTCTCGTCACGGACGAGCTGGTGCAGGTAGACAGTGTGGAACGGGATCTCGTTCATCACGGCCAGCTGCATCATCATCATCCGGGCGACCCAGAAGAACAGGATGTCCGCGCCAGTGATCAGAACGTCCGTAGGGAAGTAGCGTTCCAGCTCATCTGTCTGCTCGGGCCAGCCCAACGTGCCGATTGGCCAGAGGCCGGAGGAGAACCATGTGTCGAGGACGTCGGGGTCGCGCCAGACCGGATAGATCAGTTTGGTTGGGTCTTGTTCGACGGCATACTGAGCGAGACTTTCAGCAAACCGATGGATCGCCTCGTGTTTGTCTGAAACTTCAACAACAGTTGCGTGGCTCAGCGGGCTGGGAATGTCGGCATTGTCATTGAGGAATTTTTCGGTGACCGCCTCAAAAGTAGGCGCACATTCCATGACGCTGCCACGGTGTAACATGCCACCTTCATTGAGCAACCGGCCCAGTTCGACCAGATCCAGGTCACCATCATTTTCGTCATCGATGAATTTCTCTGCAGACAAATCCAGACCATACCAAACCGGTATCTGGTGCCCCCACCACAACTGGCGCGAGATGCACCAGGGCTCGATGTTTTCCAGCCAGTGGTAATAGGTCTTCTCACCCGACTCGGGAATGATCTTGACCGTGCCGTCTTTGACCGCATCCAGCGCGGGGCCGACGATCTTTTCGGCATCCACGAACCACTGATCGGTGAACATTGGCTCGATCACAACTTTCGAGCGGTCGCCGAAGGGCTGCATGATCGGTTTGCTCTCGACCAGCGGCACCAGTGCGGCAGGATCTTCATCCTCGCCCAGCTTGGTGCCCAGAACCGGGTCATCTGCACGGGTCATCACAGCCAGACCGTCGGCGTTGATCTCTTCGACCACTTTCGCGCGCGCCTCGAACCGGTCGAGACCCCGCAGATGGTCGGGAACGAGGTTAATCGCGTCGATCTCGTTCTCGGTGAACGCGCGACCACGTGCGTATTCCTGCGCCTTGTCCGCCTCTTCGGCATAGGGCGCACCATCAGCCCGCATCGCACCTTTGGTGTCCATCAGGCGGTACATCGGAATACCGCCGCGCTTGGCGACCATGTTGTCGTTAAAGTCATGTGCGCCTGTGATCTTCACCGCGCCCGAGCCAAAATTGGGATCGGGGTAGTCATCGGTGATGATCGGGATCTGACGGCGATGCTCTTTCGGACCAACCGGGATTTCGCAAAGTTTCCCAACGATTGGCGCATACCGTTCATCCGACGGATGAACCGCAACCGCGCCATCACCCAGCATGGTTTCGGGGCGGGTCGTGGCAATCGAAATGTAATCGCGTTCTTCTTCGAAAACGACGTTCCCGTCCTCATCCTTCTCGATATAGGTGTAGGTTTCACCACCAGCCAGCGGGTATTTGAAGTTCCACATGTGGCCGGCGACTTCGATATTCTCGACTTCCAGATCCGAGATCGCGGTCTCGAAATGCGGGTCCCAGTTGACCAGCCGCTTGCCGCGATAGATCAGGCCCTTTTCATACATGTCGACGAAGACCTTGATGACCGCGTCGTGGAAGTTGGCCGAGTTTTCATGCCCGGTGCGCGGATCGCGTGGTGCCCCCGCCATGGTGAAGGCGTTGCGCGACCAGTCACAGGAGGAGCCAAGACGTTTCAGCTGCTCGATGATCGTGCCGCCGTATTCGCCCTTCCATTCCCAGACCTTGTCCAGAAAAGCCTCGCGTCCCAGCTCGTTTCGGCTGGGCTGTTGGGTGGCGGCCAGCATCTTTTCGACCTGCATCTGGGTGGCGATACCGGCATGGTCCTGACCGGGCTGCCAAAGCGTGTCGAAGCCGCGCATCCGGTGCCAGCGGGTCAGGATATCCTGCAAGGTGTTGTTGAACGCGTGGCCCACATGCAATGCGCCCGTCACGTTGGGCGGCGGGATCATGATGGTAAAGCTTTCGTCGCGCGATCTGTTCGCGCCTGCCTTGAAGGCCCCGGCCTGTTCCCAAGCCTCATAAATGCGGGCCTCAGCCTCGGCCGCGTTGAATGTCTTTTCCATCGCCATTGGATGCGTCCTGCGTCAACAAATTCGGGTCAGCGCCTGCAATAGCGAATGCGTAAGGGAAGGGGAAGGGTTGTATGCTATTCGGCTTGGGCAAAGCGCGCGCGAAAATAGTCCTGAACACGCTGGTAGGCCGGTTGATGAAAATCCAGAGTCAGCAATGAGTGGTCGTTGCCGTCAAGTTCCACCGTCTCAAGATGATCACCGAAAGCATCCTTCAGGACGCCCATATGCCTTTCTGAGGCAAGTTTGTCATCGGCGTAGCGCATGACGAAGGCCGGGGCCGTTCCGTACCATGCCCGCGCGGGCGTCGGAACCGACATACACGTCGTGGGTGGCTTCGCCGCCGCTGGTCAGCAGGGCGGTGAACGGAAATACGCTGTCATGTGCCCATGTGATGATCTGTAGGTTAACCAAAAAATGACTGGCAAGACACGAGGGAGCTGCCTCTTCGACTGGACATCGTCTTGTGGCGGGCTACGGTCGCCATCGCAGGAGGATCATCGCATGGAAAAGTTCGGCAAAAGCCAGCCCGTCAAACGGACAGAAGATCAGCGGTTTCTGACCGGGCACGGACGATACATGGACGATGATGTACCCGGAGATGCTCTGTTCGCAGCTTTTTTTCGCAGCCCGGTTGCCCATGGTCGGATCACGGCGCTGGATTTGGATGCCGCGCGTGAAGCGGAAGGGGTGCGCCTTGTCATGACGCTGGATGATCTCTCGACGGCTGGGATCGACACTGTGATGAACGCAGCAACTGTGCAGAACCGCGATGGCTCTCAGACCCTTGCGCCCGACAGGCATATGCTGGCCCAAGACCGCGTCCGGTTTGTTGGCGAACCTGTGGCTGTCGTGATCGCAGACACGCTGTTGCAGGCGCGAGATGCGGTTGAGATGATCTGGATGGACACAGATGATCTGCCCGCAAAACTGGATGTCGAAGCCGGTGGCGAACCACTGCATGATCAGGTCGCCGACAATCGTGCTTTTGATTGGGGGTTGGGCGATGAAGCAGCAACCGATGCCGCCTTTCAGGCCGCCGCGCATACCGTTTCGCTGGATGTGGCCGACAACCGCGTGATCATCACCTCAATCGAGCCACGGGGATGTCAGGCCAATTGGGTCGATGGACGTTTGCACTTTGCCTATGGTGGGCAAGGCGTCTGGGCGATGCGGGGGCAGTTGGCGCAAAAGCTGAAGCTGGAACCCGAGGCGATCCGTGTCACCACTCCGGATGTGGGTGGCGGATTCGGCATGAAGGTCATGCCGTACCCTGAGTACTTTTGCGTCTCAGTTGCTGCGATGAAACTCGGGCAGCCGGTTCATTGGATGTCTGACCGATCCGAGGCGATGCTGTCGGATCATCACGGTCGCGACCTGACCTCATTGGCTGAGCTCGCCTTTGACGAGGACCTGAAAATCACGGCCTACCGTGTGCACAGCAAGGTAAATCTAGGTGCCTATAGCAGTCATTTCGGGCAAGCGATCCAGACCAGTCTTTTTAGCAAGGTGTTGATGGGGGTTTACGACGTTCAAACGACGTATCTGCGGGTTGAGGGGTTCTATACCAACACCACGCAAGTCGACGCCTATCGGGGGGCAGGGCGGCCCGAGGCGATCTATGTTCTGGAACGTGTCATGGATCGCGCCGCGCGCCAACTGGGCGTCGATCCTTGGGAGTTGCGCCGCAGGAATTTCATCCGGCCGGAAAATTTCCCCTACAAAACCGCGACCGGCGAAATCTATGACGTAGGTGATTTCGATATGGTCCTGTTCCGAGCAGATGCCCAGACCCAGGGGTTCGCGACACGAAAAACTGCAGATGCGGAGCGTGGCCTGATCCGGGGGCGGGGCTTGTGTTACTATATCGAAAGCATTTTGGGTGACCCTTCGGAAAACGCGAAAGTCGAGTTCTGCGAGGATGGCACGGTGAACCTTTATGTCGGTACCCAATCGAACGGGCAGGGGCATGAGACGGTCTATGCGCAATTCCTGTCAGACCAGACCGGAGTTCCGATGGACCAGATCAATGTGGTCCAGGGTGACAGCGATCAGTTGCCACATGGTGGCGGGACTGGCGGGTCACGTTCAGTCACGGTGCAAAGTACGGCCACGCTGGCGACAATTGACGTCATGATCGCCGCATTCACGCCGTATCTGGCGGATAAGATGGGGGTGGAGGAAAGTGATGTGCGTTTCGACCATGAAACCTTCCGCGCGCCGGGATCAAACCTGACGCCGACGCTCACCGAGGCTGCGGAGATGGCCCGCGCCGATGGGCGCGCCGACCTGCTAAGTCACGAGGCCAGCGCCAATCTGGATGCGCGCAGCTATCCCAATGGCGCACATGTTGCCGAAGTCGTGATTGATTCTTACACCGGTGAAACCTGGGTGGATCGCTATACTGTCGTCGACGACTTCGGTAATCTTATCAACCCGATGCTGGCCGAAGGGCAGGTGCATGGCGGGGTGGCACAAGGTATCGGTCAGGCAATGACGGAGTGTGTTGTGCATGATGCGCAGGGGCAACTGCTCACGGCTTCGTTGATGGATTACGCCTTGCCCCGCGCGGCCGAGATACCCATGATTAAGTTTACCTCGGCGCCGGTTCCGTCAACTTCCAACCCGATGGGGATGAAAGGATGCGGAGAAGCCGGCACCGTGGGCGCGCTGGCCGCGGTGGCAAACGCGGTTCAGGATGCGCTCTGGGATTACGGGGTGCGGCAGGCGGACATGCCTTTCACACCTCATAAAGTATGGGAATTGTTGACGTATGGTTCTGTCGCGGCTGAGTAGAAAGGTACTGGGATGGCTCGGACGGCCCTTACGGTCCGAGCATTCCGCCGAGGCGCTTCACCGCGAGCCCGTCAGCCACGTGATTATCTTGGACGGCACCATGTCGACGTTGGAGCCGGGCTATGAAACCCATGCGGGCCAGACCCTGCGACTATGCCGCGAAATGGGCAGCAAAGTGTCCGTCTTTTACGAATCTGGTGTGCAATGGGAAAACTGGAAGTCCTCGCTAGACGTGATGATGGGGCGGGGCATCAACCGCCAGATCCGCCGCGCATATGGCTATCTCGCTTCACGTTACAAACCCGGCGACCGTATCTATTTCATCGGCTATTCACGCGGCGCTTACGGTGTGCGCAGCTTGGCTGGTGTGATTGACATGATCGGTCTGCTCAAGGCCGAACATGCCACTGTGCGCAACATCAAACAGGCCTACCGGCACTATGAATGCAATGCCAGCGGGTCGGCTGCGGCCGAGTTCCGGAGGCAGTTTTGTCACGAAGATGTGGCGATTGAGATGGTTGGCGTCTGGGATACGGTCAAAGCGCTGGGCATGCGTCTGCCGCTACTGTGGCGCTGGGCCGAAGAGCGTCACGCCTTTCACACCCACCAGCTTGGACCGGCGACGCGCCACGGGTACCACGCAATGGCACTGGACGAGACTCGCGAAGTGTTTGAGCCGGTCTTGTGGAAATGTACGCCCGAATTCAAAGGCCATGTCGAACAAGTTTGGTTCCGTGGCACTCACGGTGATGTGGGTGGCCAGTTGAACGGCTTTGAAGAGGCCCGTCCCCTCAGCAACATTTCTCTGGTCTGGATGCTGGATAAGGCAGAACTGCATGGTCTTCCGCTACCTGAGGGTTGGCGTGATCGGTTCCCGACGGATACCTCCGCCCGTTCTGTCGGAACCTGGCGTGGCTGGGGTAAAATTTTTCTGCTGCGGAAGCATCGCAAGGTGGGCCGCGACCGGTCAGAGAAGCTCCATGTCTCGGTCTCCCCGGATGAATTGCCACGCTGGGTGCCGATGCCGGATTTGCCATCGCATCCGGCGCAGTAGAACTTACTTAGCAACGCAGGCGTTTCTGACCGGTTCGATCAGTGCGTCCGGGCGTTCTACAAGATCGAAACGCCAATGCCTTGGAGACCAATTGTAAACCCTTTGATCGTCCGGATGATCTACGAGCATCAAACCGTGAAAGTACCATTCAGACGTCGATTTGTATCCGGTTTTTGTTGTGTAGAATGAGAATCCACGTAGCCCGTGCAGGGTTTCGATCGGAGAATTCTTTGAATGCTCGGCGATGCAATAGGGCGAACCGTCCGCGATCAACCGTGCCTGAAACAAGAGCATCGGAATCGTCAGCAGGGACCAGAGCGCGATCAGAGTCGAGTTCGATACCGATTTTCGCAGTCCGTGATGGATTTGGCTTCCCATCACGACCCGACCAAATGAGAAAGCTCGATGCAATCGCGATCGTTAAGCTGATCCCATGCAACAGCTGAGTGTCCGAAAATAAGGCGAGCACGCCGGATGCCAGTGTCAGCAGTAGTCCAATCACAACTGACGAGATCGCCAGAAATACTGCTAGAAGACGCGAGATTGGACACATCCCCAGCAAGGCAAGCCCACCAATGCACATGGGTGCGGCTGGGATGATCCAAACGAGCAGAAACAAGCCTTGAATGAACAATAAGAGGGCTTTTCTGTCCGTGTTTGGTTCGAACAATTGCGGATCTAACGGCTGCATGTAGGCAATAAAGATCAGCACAGCATAGGCGAAGAACAGGACTTTGTATCTCAATCTTGGTGGAATAGCAGAATCTCTCTGGTCAAAAAATGACTGACCACCCGCCTTTCGATGGGTGGTCAGTTAAGAAAACAAGTCGCCCGTGTCACACCAAGAGACCAGCGCGCACGCCTAAGAGTTTACCGCCGGCGGTCGCGACGCGAGCTCATTGGCTGGAAGGCTACGCCAACATGCGCTTCGCAATAAGGTTTACCCGCTTCAACCGGCAGGCCGCAGAACCAGAAATCCTCGGTCGCGGGGTCGCCAACGGGCCATTTGCAGGTCTTCTCGGTCAGTTCCATCAGCGTCAGCTTCTTGGCCTTCTTCTCGATCTCGTTGACCTTGGCCAGCGCCTCCGGGCTGATTTCGTTGGCCGAAGGCTGCGGCGGCAGTGGCTGACCCGCCGGTATGATCTGGCGGCGCGCTGGAACGGCCGGTTTTGTCTCGGCTGCAGGTGCCGGCGTTGGGCGCGCCGGTTCGGTCTTAGGCGCGGGCCTTGGCTTGGCCTCGGCCTTGGGCGCGGGTGCCGGTTTGTCTTTAGGTTCGGATTTGGCCGGAGAGGCACCGGTTGCGCGGTTCGACAGGCCCAGACGGTGCACCTTGCCGATCACCGCATTGCGGGTTACGCCGCCCAGTTCCTTGGCGATCTGGCTGGCCGACTGGCCCTCGCCCCACATTTTTTTCAGCAGTTCTACACGCTCGTCAGTCCAGGACATCATTTGCCTTTCAAAAGCGGAAAGCGGCCCCGGATTCGGGCCGCCTTGGGAATTCGTCTCAGCCCCCTATTTTAATCACTGCGAGCCGAGTTACAAGCGGTTCTCGAATCAGGATGAGGGCAGGTGATGCAGATTTCCGCAGATCAGAGCGAACGGCGTTTCGGAACAGTTAACTGGATGGGGCTCTGCACGCTGGCCCAGCGTGAAACACTGCGGTTTCTGGCGGTCTGGACCCAAACCCTGTTGGCGCCGCTTGTGACGGCCGGGCTGTTCCTGCTGATCTTCAATATCGCCATCGGTCCGGGGCGTCCGGATGTGATGGGGGTGCCGTTCCTGACCTTTCTGGCGCCCGGCATTATGATGATGACCGTGATCCAGAATGCGTTCGCCAACACTTCTTCGTCGATGGTGATCGCCAAAGTGCAGGGAAACATCGTTGATACGTTGATGCCGCCTTTGTCCCCGCTTGAGATCCTGCTGGGCTATCTGGCCGGTGGCGTTGCACGCGGCGTTCTGATCGCTTGTGTGGTTGCGATCGCACTTGCGCTGGTTTTGGGTATATACCCGCAAAACCCGTTGTTTGCCCTGATTTTCGTAGTTCTGGGTGGTGCATTCATGGGGGCCTTAGGCCTGTTCGCCGGTATTTTTGCCAACAAGTTTGATCAGATGGCGGCCATCACGAACTTCATCGTGACACCATTGGCTTTCCTGTCGGGTACGTTTTACTCGGTCCAGGCGCTGCCGCCTATCCTGAACCGGGTGAGTCATGTGAACCCGGTTTTCTATCTGATAGACGGCCTGCGCTATGGGATGATCGGCGTGTCCGACAGCTCACCCTGGTTGGGTATTGCGGTATGCACCGGTGCCACGCTGCTGGTCGGTGCGCTGACCTGGCAGATGCTGCGAACGGGGTATCGCCTTAAGGCTTAACCCGTCTCGGCCAGTGAACCGGGTTGAAAAGTCATTTTGGGCTTTCCCAATCGTGGGTGCAGATTTGCGGCCACGGCCCAGGCCCCGAACAAGGCCAAGCCTCCGACCGCGAACACCCCGGCGACCGGTGAGATCAGAAGGACCAGTGATGCAACTCCGGGTGTCAGAATGCCGGAAACGTCGCGGTAGCTGGAGTAGATCGCTGACATTTCAGTGCGTTCGGACGGTTTCACGGCCATGAGGAATGGCAGCCCTGCGCAAATGTCCAGAACGATCAGCCAGATGGACCCAAGAACCAACGCCGCAACTGCCGCGATCGGCCAACCTGCGATTGCCCCAGCGGTGACAAAGCAGGTTCCGCAGGCAGCAAAACCCACGCGGACTGCTGTGCGAATCGAACGCCCCTGCACCCAGCGCAGAATAAGCGGGGCCGCGAACAGCATCGCGTTGGTGGTGGACAGAAGGATGCCGCCCAGTTGCTCACCCAGCCCGTTTTGAATGGCGAAAATGGGTAGGTACACTACGTAGATCCACCAGCCACAGGATCGGATCATGGCGAAAAGGTACCCGGCCACCAACCGCGGCTGGGCGAAGAAGCGCGGCAGAAAGGCCAGCGGGTTTTTTGCGGTGCCCCGCGCCTTGGTGATCAACTTGCCATTGCCCAACCGCATGCGCCAGAACTGGATCAGCATGACCGCACCTGCCACCGCGCTGATGACAAAGGGGGCAGGGGCCCAGACCTCCAGCAGTAAGACGCCGGCCATCGGTCCGCCTGCCCAGCCCAGCGCGCTATAAAACATGCGGCTGGTCTCGCATTTGCCCAGCTCGATTTTGCTGATGTAATCCAGGACATAAGCATTGAAGCAAATGAATGTGACCACTGTCGCTACCGTGTTCAGGGCAAGCGCACCTACCACTGCCGCCGGGCTGCCCTCAATCGCCAGAAGGGCACCGCCGATGAACATGAGGCAACCAACGGTGTACGCCCATCTGCGCGGTATAAAGCGGATCAGGAATGGCACCATCAGCCCCGCAATCAACGAGATAACGCCGACCAGAAAATACAGGAATGATACCGAAGACGCATCACCCAATGCTCGGTACATGGCCAGTGGAAAGACCGATATCAGAATGCCGCGGACAATCGCCTCGAACCCGGCAAGGATACCGAAGTCGCGGACTGAAGGTGCTGGGGCATGGCGCACCCATTCGGGGATACGGCGTTCGTGCATGGGTAAACTCTCAAATCAACTGAGGTTACATTGCGCCGGACCAATCCGCGTTCTTCCGGGTTTGCGACATACAGGTCGCCCCCGGCCCATGTCAGGAAAACTTTTTAGAGTTTTAGGCTTGCCGCGCCCGCGCTTCACGCCAGACGAGAATAAGCCCGCCGGTCAGAATTATGGCTGAGCCGATCATGCTGATTCCGTCCGGAATCACGCCAAATATCACGAAATCGTAGAAAGCGGCGAAAATCAGCGTCGCATAGCTGATTGGGGCAACAAATGAGGCGTCTGCCCGGGCCATGCCGTTCACAAAACACGCCTGCGCGCAGGCCATCAGCGCGCCGATACCCGCCAGCGCTGCCCATTGTTCTAAGGTAGGCATCTGGAATACAAAGCTCACCGCGACAGAGGCAATCGTCAGGCCCATTGCGTTGTTGATCAGCAAGATCTGGATCGGGATTTCTCGACCCGAGAGTTTCTTGATGAATATCAGCTCCATCCCGATGACTGCGGCTGCGGTCAGTGCCAACAGGGCAGCTGGCTGAAAGCTATCGGGTGTCGGGCGCAACAGTATCAGCGCCCCAGCCAGCGCCACCGCTGCCGCCAGCCAGCGCCAAGGGCCGACACCTTCTTTCAGCAGTGGGATTGCCAGCACCATTGCAAAGACCGGGTTCAGAAAGGAAATCGCCGTCGCATCCGCGATCGGGATGAATGCGACCGAGGCGAACATCAGCGTAATGCCGACCCAGCCGAAACTTGTACGCCCAATATGCAGGCCCCAATGCGGACGCTGCAAGCGCGGCCGCATCACGCCTACGGCGGTGACGATCACGATAAAGGCAAACAGAAACCGCCCATGGCTGATCTGCATTGGATGTAGCGCGGGACCCAATGTGTCCGTCCCCAAGGCTTTGGCCAGCAGGGTGGTCCCGGCCAGCAATGCACTGGCGGCGGTGATCAGCACGGCCGCAAGAGGCGGATTGTGGGCTTTGGCGACAAACATATGTCAGCGGTGCGTCAGCACATGTCAAATGGCAAGCAGCAAATGCGTCGCGCCAAGTATTTTCGCTGGTTGCCAATTTCAGGGTTTTCAGATGCTTCGGGCAGCGTTATACGGCGGCTTATGATCAAAAACGCACATATCCTGCGACTCCGACGCCGACGCTTCGCCGCGTAACCGGCCCCTTTGATCTATTTGCGCTGTTCAAATCGGCGCAATTTCCACCAAATCAGTTGACGAACACAGGCCGAGTGTATCACTCACAAGGCTCAAACTACCTGAAAAGGATGATCCCATGATCCCGTCCGTTCTGCCGACCTATAACCGCGCGCCCCTGACTTTCGTGAAGGGTGAAGGCGCCTGGCTGACCGAGGCGGATGGCCGACGTTTTCTGGACCTGGGCGCCGGGATCGCCGTGAATGCCCTGGGCCATGCCCATCCCGCGCTGGTTAATGCCCTGACCGAGCAGGCGCACGCGCTGTGGCATGTTTCAAACCTTTACCACATCCCACAGCAGCAGGCGCTGGCCGACAAACTGGTCGAGCACACCTTTGCCGATACCGTGTTCTTCACAAACTCGGGCACCGAGTCTTGCGAACTGGCCGTGAAAATGGCCCGCAAGTACTTCTACGACAAGGATCAGCCTGAACGGGTCGAGATAATCACTTTTGACGGCTCGTTCCACGGCCGGTCGTCGGCTGGTATTGCCGCTGCCGGGTCTGAGAAAATGACCAAGGGTTTCGGCCCACTGCTGCCGGGCTTTGTTCATGTCACGTTTGGCGACCTCGATGGCGTCACCAATGCGATCACCGATAAAACCGCCGCGATCATGATCGAACCCGTGCAGGGCGAGGGCGGCATCCGTCCCGTCCCTGACGCGGAGCTCAAAGCCTTGCGCCAGATTTGCGATGACAACGGCCTGCTTTTGATCCTCGATGAGGTGCAATGTGGAGTAGGTCGTACCGGCAAGCTGTTCGCCCATGAATGGGCTGGAATTACCCCGGACATCATGATGGTCGCCAAAGGCATCGGCGGCGGCTTCCCTCTGGGTGCTGTTCTGGCCACGGAAGACGCCGCCAGCGGTATGACGGCAGGCACGCATGGCTCTACCTATGGCGGCAACCCGCTGGGCTGTTCCGTGGGTTGCGCCGTCATTGATCAGGTGGCAACGCCTGCATTCCTAGAGGGCGTCAATCGCAAGGCCGGGATGCTGCGCCAGAAGCTCGAAGGGCTAATCGCCGAGCACCCGGAGGTCTTCGAAGAAGTGCGCGGAACAGGACTGATGCTGGGCCTGAAGTGCAAAGCGCCCAATATCGACATGGTCAACGCCGGCTATGATAATGAGGTCATTACCGTCCCAGCCGCCGATAACGTGATCCGCCTGCTTCCGCCGCTGACATTGACCGAGGATGACATCGCCCAAGCCGTGATCCGCCTCGACAAAGCCGCTGCGCAGGTCGAAGAGTCAATGGCCTCGGCCTAAGACACACCCGAATGAAAAGTGAACTGAAATGAACCATTTCCTCGATATCCATAAAACCGGCGCGGGCGATCTGCGGACCATGATTGATCAGGCGGGCGCTATGAAACAGGCGCGCCTGGGCCGCCCAAAGGCAGCACTTGATGACGAACAGCCTCTTAAAGACCGTATGGTCGCGCTGATCTTCGAAAAACCGTCTACCAGAACGCGCGTGTCATTTGACGTAGGCGTGCGTCAGATGGGGGGGCAGACCAT
The DNA here is from genome assembly GCF_059610545.1 of Ruegeria sp. CDSC068. Taxonomy (NCBI): domain Bacteria; kingdom Pseudomonadati; phylum Pseudomonadota; class Alphaproteobacteria; order Rhodobacterales; family Roseobacteraceae; genus Ruegeria; species Ruegeria sp. CDSC068. Next base: position 56,089 of record NZ_JBXWNV010000012.1, on the reverse strand, counting down.
GGTGCTGTCGGGCAAAGACATGCAGTTGGGCCACGGTGAAACCATCGCTGACACCGCCCGCGTCCTGTCGCGCTATGTCGACATGATCATGATCCGGACCTTCGATGAGACCATTCTGACCGAGATGTCTGAATACTCGGACGTGCCAGTCATTAACGGCCTGACTGACCGCACCCATCCCTGCCAGATCATGGCGGATGTGCTGACGTTTGAGGAACACCGCGGTCCGATTGCGGGCAAGAAAGTAGTCTGGACCGGCGACGGCAACAATGTTTGCGCCTCGTTCCTACATGCTGCGGGTCAGTTCGGGTTTGATTTCACTTTCACCGGCCCGGCCCAGCTTGATCCGGAAGAAGAGTTTATGGGGCTTGCCCGTCAAAAGGGCTCGAAAATCGTGGTCGAACGAGACCCGTATAAAGCGGTTGAGGGTGCCGATCTGGTGGTCGCCGATACCTGGGTTTCAATGCACGATTCCCAGTCCGCCAAGGAACGTCGCCACAACATGCTGCGCCCCTATCAGGTCAACGCCGAGCTGATGTCACATGCAAAACCGGACGCGCTGTTCATGCACTGCTTGCCTGCCCACCGCGAAGAAGAAGCGACATCCGAAGTGATGGACGGCCCCAACTCGGTCATCTTCGACGAGGCCGAAAACCGTCTGCATGCGCAAAAGGCCGTGATGCGCTGGTGTCTGGGCGTCTGAACGGAGTCCACCATGCCTCATGTCACACTGGAGTTTTCGAAAGGCATAGAGCAGGTCCATGATATTCAGACAATTTGCGATCAGCTTTTTGTCGTTCTGGCCGAACATCCTGAATTCGACGCAGAAACGATAAAAATTCGCGCGACACCGGTAGAATACTACCGATTAGGCACTGATCCCCAGAGCTTTGTCCACGCCACGCTTCTGCTGATGCAGGGTCGTGACGAGGCGACGCGCTCTGAGCTTACCGTGGCCATATTAGAGGTTCTGTCGGCGGCCTTGCCCGAGGTTGGCAGTATCACAGTGCAAGACGTTCAGATGAACCGCGCTTCCTACGCGAAACGGGTGGCCGGGCCATAGCCAGTGTCCGGTTGCCACAGATCCTGTGTTGTTCAGCTGGGTCGCCTGATATCCCAAATCCGCAATTTGGCGAGCGTCGCGACGCTCGCCAACACGACCAGACCGCATAGCGCCCATTTGGTCGTGACCTCCATGGTACCTTCAATCATCAGGGCATGTACGACGCTGCCAGTAATGGTGATGATCGCAAGGCTCGCATGACCCAACCTCCAGACGCGAAACCTTAAGCCAAGGCGCTTGCGAAAAAGACCCAGAATCGCGGCTCCGAACGCGGCCCACATCGCAATCACACCCCAAGCCGAAAACGGTGTCGGTGAAACAAATAACAGAGCGTCAATAACGTCGGGCGGACTGGTGATCCACAAACCACCGACATGGATTAGAATGGCTGCGACTAATGCCAGCCCACACGACCTATGCCAATGGCGGCTGGTAACCGGGTTCAGCCCCGGCAACAAACGGCCCGCAAGTAGCGGCTGCATCAACAGCAGACACATTGAAATAACACCGGCAAACCCGGCGGTGATGTAGATCGGTTCACGCCATGCCAGCTGAGGGCTCGCCGCAGCCGCGATAATCGGTACGGCCATGGCAAGGATCACAAAGGTCCAGATTACTAGGCTTCGACGCACTGTGGTTAGGCAGGCTGCAGAACGAAATGCGCGGCCAAGGTTTTGTCCTTGGAGCTGCCCATAATTGGGCGCAGGAAAACCGTTTCGAATTCACCACTGTCATAAGCTAGATGGCCGTGTGGCTGGCCAAAGGCGGGTACGATTTGCGGCATCTCCAGTCGGAACTCTCCATTGGCATCGGTCAGAGTTGCGCCGTGGCTCTGCGAATCGCGTTCGTGGCCTTCTGTCGTATGCGCCCAGATCTGGATGCGCTGACCGGGCAGGGGGGCACCGTCCCCGGCGCGTCGCACTGTTCCGGTCATCCAGAACCCGCCGCTGCCAATCTGGTCAACGATGGGCGCGCCGGGACGGTAATTGTTGGACCCTCCGCGCATGGATGCGGTGGGGGCCACGCCACTTGCGCGCGCTGGCACCAAAAAGCCTGTCGCACCCGTTGCCAGAACAGCCCCAGACGCCAAAACCAAAGAACGACGAGAGAACGTAAGACCAGGCATGCAAACCTCTCTTTTCAAGTGTTTCACCACGCCTCGACAATGCCGGGCATCCTTTCAGCCGAAAGATAGCACGATTGTTTCAGTTTCCGAGGGGTCGCGCGGCGGGGGTGACAAATTGTGAATTCCTTTGACCGTGCCCCCGCGCAGGTGCCATCCTGAAATCCGTCAGTTCGGGGGGTCCTGCACTATGATTGTCGAAGACGTTGTCTCAGACGAAGAAATCAAGGCGTTCAAGCGCGACGGTGCGGTTGTGCTGCGCTCCAGGTTCTCAGAGGATTGGCTGGCACTTTTGCGAGACGGTATCGACGCGGATTTGGCCCGCCCAACCGATAATTTCACCCGCCATACCAAGGACCCTCGCGCACCTGCCTATTTCGAGGACTACTGGGCTTGGAATAAAATCCCGCAATTCACGCAATTCGTTCACAACTCACCTTGTGCTCCGCTTGCCGCACAGTTGCTGGGTGCACCATCGATCAATCTTGTCATGGACAACTGGTTCCTGCGCGAGGCTGGATCAACTTCGCGTCCACCGTTTCATCAGGACCTGTCCTATTTCGACTTCGAAGGCACGATGTGCGTCCTGTGGTTGCCGCTTGAGCCGGTTACCAAAGAAAACGGTATCGCCTTCGTCAAAGGCTCGCATCTGTGGGACAAGCTGTTCATGCGGGTCAGGTTCGCCGACGGGCATCCCAGCTACGAACCCACCGAAGTTGCAGGGTTGACCTATCACCCGCCGCCTGACGTCAATGCCGATCCGGGTGCATTCGATCTTTTACAATGGGATATGAATCTGGGCGACTGCATCTTCTTCGACATGCGCACCTTGCACGGTGGGCTGTCATCAGTCACCCCAACGGAAACGGTACGCCGGTTTACGCTGCGGATGACCGCTCCGGATGGCAGGATCCGGTATCGGGGGGATTGGGCCAAGGATGAACGGGCGCAGTTCGAAGCCGAAGGATATCGCGAAGGTGATCGAATTGATGGGGCGTTTTTCCCGCAGCTTTGGCCGCGCCGTGCCTGATGTATGGTCCGGGTCCGCACCCGTTCTGTGCGTTTCTGCAAATTGAAAGGCGAGTATGTCAGGCCTAACCTACATCAGTGAACCGAATGAACTGATCGCGGGAGAGCAGGCATGAGTTGGAATCCTACCCAAAACCCCAAGAATTCGCCTCTGGAGACACTGATCATCCCTCGTGCCCGTGATCTGGGCGGTTTCGAAGTGCGGCGCGCGTTGCCCTCGCTCAAACGGCAATTAGTCGGCCCGTTCATCTTTTTCGATCAGGTGGGCCCCGCCGAGTTCATCACCGACGGTGGCATCGACGTGCGGCCGCACCCTCATATCGGCTTGGGTACAGTGACCTACCTGTATCAGGGCGAGTTTGAGCATCGCGACAGCCTTGGCACCCATCAGATGATCTATCCAGGTGAAGTGAACTGGATGGTGGCTGGCCGCGGCGTGACCCATTCGGAACGTACCAGTGAAGAAACGCGGGCTAAGCGGCACAGCCTGTTCGGTGTTCAGACCTGGATTGCACTGCCTGAGGTGTACGAGGACATGGCCCCGGATTTTGAGCACCACAAGCAGGGCGCGCTGCCGCATATCAAGGACAATGGCGTCAGTGCCCGGCTAATCCTTGGTTCGGCTTATGGCGAAACCAGCCCGGTGACGATGCTGTCGGAAACCTTCTATCTGGATGTGCAGCTTGAACCCGGCGCCGCCTTTCCATTGCCCGACGACCACGAAGATCGCGGGGTTTATGTCATTCAGGGATCGGTTGAGATTGCGGGCGACACGTTCGAGGAAGGTCGCATGATGGTGTTCCGCCCGGGCGATCGCCTTTCGGTCAAGGCGGGTCCGTTTGGCGCGCGGTTGATGCTGCTGGGCGGAGCCACATTGAATGAGGATCGCTATATCTGGTGGAATTTCGTGTCCTCTTCGAAGGAAAAAATCGAAAACGCCACTCGCGAATGGAAAGCCGCGGATTGGGCCAACGGTGCATTCCACCTGCCCCCCGGCGATGATCAGGAGTTCATTCCGATTTCCGACGAGTTGGAGCGCACAAGCCCAAGACGGGCACGTTAACCAGACGTCAGGGGGCCTTGTCCGAACTTGCTATACCGGCAATCCTGGCCTCAACGGGAGGGTTGCCATGAAGATCATAATCGCAGGCGCGGGCAGCATTGGATGTTATTGCGGAGCCTTTTTGGCTGATGCCGGTCACTCGGTCACGCTGTTGGGTCGCCCACGCATTCTGGACCCAATCCGTGAGGAGGGCCTGACCGTCACTGATTTTTCCGGCCTGCACCTTCATGTGGCGGCCGAGACGCTGACGATGTCCGAAACCCCCGATTGCCTGAAAGACGCAGAGTTGGTGATCGTAGCCGTCAAGGCCGCGGCCACGGCGGATATGGCAGAACAGATCGCGCGGTTCGCCCCGGTCTCTGCGCCGGTGTTGTCCTGGCAGAACGGGATGGAAAACGCCCGGGTGCTGCGGGCGGCGCTTCCCGATCATGACGTTCGCGCGGGAATGGTGCCCTTCAACGTCGTGCCGCCCCAGCCCGCCAGCTTTCACCGCGCCACTTCCGGCGATATCGTGATCCAGTCCGGCCCGGGCCGTTTGGGGCAAGCACTTAGCTCACCTGACCTGCTGGTGATCGAAAGCGATGAGATTGAAGCTGTGCAATGGGGCAAACTGGTCATCAATTTGAACAACGCATTGAACGCGTTGTCGGGGCTGACGTTGAAAAATCAATTGCTGGATCGCAAGTGGCGTCGTCTGATGGCCGACCAGATGGCCGAGGCTTTGCGGGTACTTCAGGTCGCACGCCACCCTGTTGCTTCAACCACACCTTTGCCTGCCTGGATGACGCCGCATATCCTGCGTTTGCCAACGCCATTGTTCACCCGGATTGCCGCGCGCATGCTGACCATCGACCCAAGCGCGCGCACGTCGATGGCCTATGACCTCGCGGCGGGGCGCGTGACGGAAATCGACAGTCTGCAAGGTGAGATTGTCCGACTGGGCAAGCAATATGGGCGGCCTGCACCGATTTGCGCAAGGGTACAGGCTCTGATCGAACAGAAGCCGGATGTAAGTCTGTCACCGGATCAGATCATCCCGTGATCTGACCACATTCAGGTGAATGCGGTCAGTATCCAGAAGATAACGGCTGACATTGCAGCTGCGGCCGGGACGGTAATCACCCAAGCGGCAATAATGGTCATGAAATGCGACCGCCGCACCAACTTGCGCCGCCGCTGCTCTTCACGGGCCAGCCGCAACTCGGGCGGACGGCGATCATTACTTTGCTTGCGTCGGCGATCCTGATTCCATTCACGGTAAAACCCGACGCCGAACACCGCACCCACCGCGATGTGGGTCGAGCTGACCGGCAGCCCAAGCCAGCTTGCAACAATCACTGTAATCGCCGCCGACAAAGCGACGCAGAATGCGCGCATCGGGTTCAGTTTGGTGATCTGGCTACCCACCATCCGGATCAGCTTGGGGCCAAACAGGAACAGGCCGAACGAAATCCCAAAGGCCCCGATCACCATTACCCATGTCGGGATCGTGACTTTCGAGGCAAAATCGCCAAATTCAGCGGCGTGCACAATCGCGGCCAGCGGGCCGACAGCATTGGCGACGTCGTTGGCACCATGTGCAAAGCTCAGAAAACCGGCCGAGATGACCAGAGGCAACCCAAACAAAACTTTCAGAGATTTGGTGCGGTTTTCCAGCCCTTCGGATTTGCGGCGAACCCAAGGCACGGTCACGGCCCAAGCCAGAATGCCCGAGGTCAGACCGATCACTAGCGCGATTTCCAGATCGATTTTCACGATCCGCTTCAGGCCTTTGACAGAGAGATAGGTGGCAAAGGCACCGGCCATAACAGCCACCAGAATAGGCACCCAGCGACGGGCCGCGGCAATTTTGTCGTCTTGATACTGAATTTTCGCCTTGATCAGCGCCAGAAATCCGGCAGCAATCGCGCCGCCCAGAACCGGAGAGATCACCCAGCTGGCTGCAATCGCGCTCATCGTGCCCCAGCTAACCGCGCTGAGACCTGCTGCTGCGACGCCAGCCCCCATCACGCCGCCAACGACCGAATGCGTTGTGGAAACAGGCGCGCCGACCCATGTGGCTAAGTTGACCCACAGCGCCGACGAAATCAGTGCTGCCATCATCGCCCAGATAAAGACCGAGCTATTCTGGACTGAGGCAGGGTCGATGATGCCCTTGGAGATGGTCGAGACCACGTCTCCGCCCGCCAGCAGAGCCCCCGCGCTTTCCGCGACTGCGGCGATGGCAATTGCCCCACCCATGGTCAGGGCGTTGGCACCGACCGCAGGGCCCATGTTGTTGGCAACGTCGTTGGCGCCGATGTTGATTGCCATGTAGGCACCAAAACCAGCAGCCGCGATGACGATCAGCCCACCGTCTGCCCGACCGAATAGTATCGCAGCAATCAATCCGGCAATAACTATGAAGGCCAGCGCGATGCCCGGCGCAAGCAGCGGCCGCGCCACGTGCACGTTCGCATGCTCAAGGCGGGAAATTCGGTGCAGATCGCTGTCCAGGGCTTGCCAGCGGTTTTTATTGTTCGTGTTCGACATCGGTTTTCTGTGGGTGATACGGTTTAACCGGCGCGGTTAACGGTTGCCCGGTCTTGTGGCAACCGGCCTCACAGAAGTTTGTTGCGAAAGCGTTACATTTGCCGCAGCATTTCGCGCAGCTCCGGCTCTTGCACCAGCTCTGCGGCCTCTTTCGGCGAGAACCAGCGCCGTTCACGCTCGCTGACCTCGGGGAACTCCTCGGCCAGATCTTTGACATCTATGCGATACACATTGGTGCGCACGGGTTGGGCCGTTCCGTCATCCAGGATCTTGTCATAGGTGAAATGGCCCACCGCCTTGCGGCCCAGGTGTTTCACTTTTACGCCGGCTTCTTCCCATGCTTCTTCTTTGGCAGTCTCGGCCCCGTCCATGCCGTCAATCGGCCATCCCTTTGGGATGACCCAGCGACCTGTGCCACGGCTGGTGATCAATAGAACTTTTTTGTCGTCGCCAGTTCCGCGCACGCACAAGGCTGCAAACTGTACCCTGTGTGGGCGTTGAAAGAAGGGTTTGCCAACTTCTTCCCAGATATTGTTCAGCCAAGATGCCATCGATTAAGTGCCAGTACTTTTCTTAGGTTCAAGGAAAAGTGACATAACAACTATAAACCGGGGCTTCAATGCATCTATTGAACGAACGCATTTACTGAAGCAAACGAACGTCAGGTCCGCCGCTTGGCCCGCAAGGTTGGATCGGCCTGCGTCGGATCCTCGGGCCAGGGGTGTTTGGGATATTGCGCGCGCATGTCCTTGCGCACATCGGCGTAAGATCCAGCCCAAAATCCCGGCAGATCGCGCGTGATCTGGATTGGTCGCCGCGCAGGGGACAGCAGAGTGATCTTGAGCGCCTCGCCCCCGATAAGCGGATGCCGGGTGACACCGAACAGTTCCTGCAAGCGGACCGAAATCTCGGGCACCGCCCCGCCGTAATCAATCGGCACCTTTCGACCCAGTGGTGTTTCAAACGATCCCGGCGCGCGACGGTCCAGCTCCTGCGTCTGGGACCAGTCCAGCCGGGCACGCAGGGCGGGCAGCAGGTCGAACTTTTTCCAGTCGTCTGCACTGCGCTGACCTGACAGCATGGGTAGCAGCCAGTCGTCCAGAGCGGCCATCAGCCCGCCCAATGAAAAGTCCGGCAGGTCGATCCCTTCGGCGCGTACTAGTTCCACCCGTGCCGCCAATCGTGCCGCGGCCCCGTCCAGCCGCAATCCCAGATCACGCACTCCGTCCAGCATGGCGCGGGCGATGGCCTCGTCCGGCGCGTCCTTCCAGATACGGTCATCCAGAGTGATCGCGCCAAGGCGTTCCTGCGTGCGCGCAATGACCCGGCGTTCACGTTTCGACCACGCGCAGCTGTCGACCCATTCGATCTGATCCGCGAACAGGTCCCGGATTTCACGCTCTGAGATTTGTGCGGCCATGCGCACCTTGGCCTCGCGCGGGTTTCCGTCCGTATCTGTCACAACAAGATACGGCGCGGCCGCCAATGTGTCACCGCTGTCCAGCACGACGCCCTTGCCGCCGGACAGAACGTAACGCGGCACATCGCCTTTACGGCGTTGCCCAATTCGATCGGGATAAGCCAAGGCGGCCATCGCGGCTGGGCTTAGGTCTGTCTTGCTGCTTCGTGTTTTTAGCCGCTTGCTCTCGGCTTTGATCCGTTCCAAAGCGCCCATGTTGATCTGCCACACCCGGTTGCGTTGAAAGGCGCGGGTATCGCGCAATGCCTCGAGTCGCAGCAGCAGATCTACCGGGGCACCTTTCAGTGGATCGCGTTCTGCCATCAGTGCAGCCAACGAAGCGGCACTCGCCCCGGCAGTCACCAGCATATGCCCCAGCCGAGGATGCAGGGGCAGCGCAGCCAAGGCCCGTCCGTGGTCGGTGATCCGCCCTTTTGCATCCAACGCACCCAGCATGTTCAGTAATGTGCGGGCCTCGGCCATCGTTCCTTCGGGTGGTGGTGTCAAAAAGGCCAGGTCATCCGGTTCGGCCCCCCAAAGCGCCAGTTCCAGCGCAAGGCTCGTAAGGTCGGCGGCTTCGATTTCGGCAGGGGGGTAGGCAGCCAGCGCACCTTCTTCCCCTTTGGACCACAGCCGGTAACACACGCCCTCGGCCACGCGCCCTGCACGACCTGCGCGTTGGGTTGCTTCGGCCCGCGTCACCCGTTCCGTGACCAGCCGCGACATGCCAGAGCCCGGATCGAACCGCGCGCGGCGCGCCTGACCCATATCCACAACCACGCGGATGTCGGAAATGGTCAGCGAGGTCTCGGCGATTGAGGTCGCAAGAACCACCTTTCGCCCAGTTTCTGCCGGGGCAATCGCCGCACGTTGGGCGGCAAAGGGCATTGCGCCGAACAGAGGTTTAATTGCGCAATCGCCGGGCAATCGTTTGGATAATGCGGCTTCGGCTCTGCGGATTTCGCCCTCGCCGGGCAGAAACACGAGCATGCCGCCCTCGGTTTCACGCTCGGCCTGGACGACCAGATCAACCAGAGCATCCAACCGTCTTGCCTGCGCACCCAATGGCCGGTCCAGCCAACGGGTTTCAACCGGGTAACTGCGCCCTTCGGACGTCACCACCGGCGCGTTCATCAGTTGGCCGACGGGTTCGGCGTCGAGTGTGGCGGACATCGCCAGCAGGATCAGGTCGTCGCGTAGTGCGCCCGTAACCTCAAGGCACAGGGCAAGCCCGAGATCAGCGTTCAAAGATCGTTCGTGAAACTCGTCAAAAATCACCGCGCCGACGCCGGGCAGATCCGGTTCAGATTGCAGCATTCGGGTCAGAATACCTTCGGTCACCACTTCGATTTGGGTTGTTTTTGAGGTTTTCGCATCGCCCCGCACGCGGTAACCGACGGTTTCGCCTGCACGTTGCCCCAGTGTTTCAGCCATCCGCTCTGCCGCGGCACGCGCGGCAAGCCTTCGGGGTTCGAGCATTATGATCTTGCCGTCGCACAACCCGGCCTCGAGCATCGCAAGAGGCACCCGCGTTGTCTTGCCTGCGCCCGGAGGGGCTTGCAAAACGGCCCGGCCATTGGCCTTCAGGGCGTCAAGCAATTCGGGGATGGCGTCATCGATGGGCAGGCGTGTTGTCATTGGCGCTTTATCCGCCAACCAAGGCGCAACGTCCAGTTCCGCTGTTTCCCAATGACGATGATCGCGTCGCTGCAGCATAGAACCAGCGGCGGTCCGGCCAAAGAGGATCAACAGCAACACATAGATGCGAAATGCAGGTATCGGGCAGGTTTCCTTCGCGGTCCGGTCTGGACAAATCACCCGTCGGGGCGGCAAGTAGTCGTGCCGCAAAAGATCGGGGTCGGAATGGATATGGACAGCCTAGGTGATAAGATTTTGAACGGAGACCGGCGTGCGCTGGCCCGGGCAATCACTCTGGTCGAAAGTGGCCGCGCCGATCATCGGGCGCAGGCGTCTGAGTTGCTGGCGCATTTGGCCAAAGCCGGGCGGCAATCCCTGCGCGTTGGGTTGTCCGGTACTCCAGGGGTGGGCAAATCCACCTTTATCGAGAGCTTTGGCATGATGCTGATCGAGCAGGGCTTGCGCGTTGCGGTCCTGGCCGTCGACCCCAGCTCGACCCGTTCAGGTGGATCTATTCTGGGCGACAAAACCCGGATGGAGCGGTTGAGTCGCGAGAAGAACGCCTTTATCCGCCCATCCCCCAGCCAATCCCATTTGGGCGGCGTGGCTCGCCGTACACGTGAGGCGATTGCCCTGTGCGAGGCGGCGGGATTCGACGTGGTGCTGATTGAAACTGTAGGGGTCGGGCAGTCCGAGACCGTCGTTTCTGAAATGTCCGATCTGTTTCTGCTGCTGCTCGCTCCTGCGGGCGGGGATGAGTTGCAGGGGGTCAAACGCGGCATCATGGAAATGGCCGACATGATCCTCGTGAACAAGGCGGATGGAGATCTGAAAGCCACGGCCACCCGCACCTGTGCCGATTACGCGGGGGCTTTGCACCTGCTGCGAAAACGCCCGCAGGACCCAGAAGGTTTTCCCAAAGCGATGACCGTTTCCGCGGTCGAGGAACATGGACTTGACCAAGCCTGGGACGAAATGACCATCCTGTCAGGCTGGCGGCGTGAAAACGGCCATTGGGATGGCAACCGCGCGGCGCAAGCGCGGTTCTGGTTCGATCAGGAGGTGCGTTACGCGCTGCTATCGCGGTTGGATACGCCGACCGCCCGCGCAGAAATGGATCGCCTTGGGGCCGCCGTTGGCGCAGGCAATCTCAGCCCGACGGCGGCTGCGGATCGAATGCTTAGTATCCTGGCAACACACTAGACGCCTGTTGGTGTCAGTGGTGGAGGGTACGCCAAAATCATGTATTATGGGCAAGGATGCAATTTCTGATTGTGCAATTTCGAGAGCAAGGCGGTAGTCTCGATGGTGCGCAAATCAAAAATGAACGCGTCGGAGAAAGCCGTACATGCCCAATATCCGTGGGACAAATGGTGACGACGATATCGAAGTCACCGGCGACGAAGGTACGCTGAACGGTACGCCCCAAGGCACGCCCATTGATGATATTCGCGCCCGCGGCGGCGCCGATGAGATCACGATTGTAAGCAGTACTATTTCCGGAAGCGTACGCGGCAACGCCGGAAACGATGAAATCACCGTGTCCAAAGCCCAGATCGATGGGCAGATCAATGCGGGCCGCGATGCGGATACCGTCTCGGTTTTCGACGTTGGCGTCGGCAATATCCGTTTGGGGCAGGGTAATGATACCCTGAACTTTATCCGAACCCAAGTCGCTGGGGATGTACGGGGCGGCGGCGGGCAGGACGCGCTGAACCTTCCGGTTGGCACCTCTGTAACAGACGACAATTTCGGTACGTTCACCGTTGTTGTCGGACAATCCTATTCGCTGTCCAACGGCAGCTTCGAATTGCCCTCGGGGATCGTGGTCAACTATAGCGGGTTTGAGTCCGGCACAGGCTTTTTGTGCTTTACCCGCGATACAGTAATTCAAGCACAACGTGGTCCGGTCCTTATTCAGGATCTTCGGCAGGGGGATATGATCCCAACGCAGGGCAACGGGATGCAGCCGGTCCGCTGGATCGGGCGTCGTAAATTTGGCTCTGTGGCATTGGCGCGCGATCCGAAACGTCGCCCCGTCCGCATATTGGCAGGCGCGCTGGGCAATGGGTTGCCCAAACGAGACCTGCTGGTGTCACGGCAGCACAGAATGCTGGTGCAGTCGAAAATCGCTGAACGGATGTTTGGAGAACCCGAAGTTCTGATTCCAGCGATAAAACTGACCACCCTGCCAGGCATATTCGTCGATGATACGGTGGACAGTGTCGAATATTACCACCTGCTTTTTGACCGGCACGAGGTTATCTTTGCCGAAAATGCCCCAAGCGAAAGCCTGTTTACCGGGCCTGAGGCCCTCAAGGCCCTTAGCCTTGAAGCTCGGCGTGAGATATTCGATATCTTTCCGGAATTGGCGGATATGAACCACAATCCCAACCCGGCCCGGTATATCCCCAAAGGTCCCCAACAGGCGCGCCTCGTGGCGCGGCATCTGAAGAATGAAAAACCACTGCTTTAGGATACGACGCCTAGGGGACGCCCCTCGGATGTTTAAATTCCAAAAAAGCAGCCATGTTGAACCCGCCCTGAACACGTGACTGAATGAGATTACCCGATCAGGCAGGCGACTCCGGTCTAAAAAAGGCAGTTGAATAATGCAGCAATGTCGGATTTTTGATGGAAATCGACTGCGTGCCACGCTTTTCAATCCAGGTCAGCCTCGCTTGTATGTCACCTTTCGCCACCGGGTTTCTGAACCGGGACAGTCTTCGGAACCCCGGTCAGCGGCAACTTTCATACAGGCGGGGTATGCGCATTTGCATCGTGCAGCACGACTGAAAAGCCCCCGCTGCTGGGCGCGTCTGGCGGCTGCAGCGGCAAAAACAGGTCGTCCTGAATTGGAAAATCACGCCCTGAAACGGCTGGGAGAATTAAATGAAAACTTGGTGCTGTGAATCCTTGGCATATGGCTTGACCCCGTCTGTGATTCCCACTACATGCATCCAACCAGTTTTCGGGCGCGACTTCGGGTTGTGCCCCTTGTGATTTGGCCGAGGGTGTAATGCCTGGCCTCCAGAAACAAAGGAAGAAACCATGTCGCGCCGTTGCGAACTGACCGGAAAAGGCCCGATGACTGGCAACAATGTCAGTCATGCCAAAAACAGAACTCGTCGTCGTTTTCTGCCAAACCTGAACGATGTTACGTTGCAGTCGGAAACGCTGGGACGTGGCGTCAAGCTGCGCATCTCGGCGGCTGCCCTGCGTTCGGTGGACCACCGCGGTGGTCTGGACGCGTTCCTGGCGAAAGCCAAGGACGATGAGCTGTCCAACAACGCATTGAAAGTGAAAAAGGAAATCGCCAAGGCGCAAGCTTCGGCCTAAGACCTTTTTCCTACAAGAATTCTGGCCCTGTACCTTTTGGTGCAGGGCTTTTTTGTTTTGCGCAGAGCGCTGTTCTCAAAATGGAGATAAATTTCCGCATTGGGTGAAATTGTTCACATACCGTTTGCTCTACCTGTATTATGTTTAGGCATATTCATCTGGCGGAGTTTAACCTCATGTCGTTTAAATCATTACCTTCTTTCTCCCTCCTGGCCGGATTTTTCGGCAAAACGTTTGGGGCATGTCTGCGGATGCAGCGTCGGGTGAATCGGCTGCATACAAGCCTGACAAAAGGGTCCGTCAAGCGTCCGGAACTGGACCGCTGACATTGTCCTCCCGGCCCTGGGCTTCAGGCGTGTCTGATTGCGCTTGAAGCCCGTTTTGTCTCTGGCCTATATCGGGGACAGGATGAAACCCGTTCTGAACAAAATTCTGCCGTTTGTGCTGTCGCTGCTGGTCGTTTTGACTGGGCAGGGCGTTGCTGCATCGCGCGGTGTGGACCGGGCGGTCGGACATATGGTGTTGTGCACCGGCTCGGGACCGGTTGTGGTCTATATGGATGCCGAAGGGCAGCCGACAAAGGCCCCGCATTTCTGTCCGGATTATGCGTTGAACCTGTTGGGCGCGGTGAGCATTGCGGAACCGTCCCTGCCAGTGGCCCCGGACATCGATCAACCCATGCCATCGCGTATCGCGGAGAATCTGATCGCTCTGCCTATACCGTCTCAGCCAGCCCGGGCACCTCCTGCAAGTGTTTGATTCATTATCAATTCTTATCAAACACCAAACTACAGGAGAGGCGCTATGTCACTCACATCCAGACTGCTGACCACCCTTGCCGCCGCAACTATTGCTACCGCTGCTTTTGCGCAGGACACGATCACCGTCGATGACGCTTATGCTCGGTCGTCGGGTAAAACGGCCAAAGCTGGCGCGGCCTTCATGATGATCCAGAACACTGGCGCGACCGATGACCGTTTGATCGGCGTGGAATCGGACGCCGCGGCTCGGGTCGAGCTGCATACGCATATTGTCGACGAAAATGGCGTCGCCAAAATGACCCATGTCGAAGAAGGCATTGCCATCCCGGCGGGTGAAACGCACATGCTGAAGCGCGGCGGCGACCACGTGATGTTCATGGGCCTGACAGCCCCGTTTGAACAGGATGCAATGGTTCCCGTTACGCTGATCTTCGAGACAGCAGGCGAGGTCGAGATCGAGATTCCGGTGGATTTGGTGCGTAAGGACACCGACGGTCACGGTTCGCATTCGAACTAAGGTTACGCTTAAATTCGGACTGCGTTGCGGCCGTCATCCACGAGTCAGGCCGGGAAATTCCCGGCCTGTTGGCGTTGTGGAAAAAGTTCAGCGGTTGACCACCCGCATCGCCACGCGGTCATGGGCGCGTTTGAAGCGCATGGCCAGCCAGAGCATCACTGCAGCAACAGCCAGCGCCGAGAAGGCAATCGCCCAGCCAAGCGCCACCATGCCGCTGCCGGGCCAGAACAACAGAACGAGGCCGATCAACAGCGCGACAATGCCGGAGTTGCGCATGGTGGATGCGTCCGGATGTGCATCGGGCAATTGCCGCCACGCCATCAGCGAGCCTATCCCGACAATCAAAGCCCAGGCACCCAACAGGAAGAACGCGAGGCGCGCGACGCCTTCCGGCCAGATCAGCAGGATCAGTCCGATCAGAAGCGCCCCGATGCCGAAACCGCCAATCAGGCCACGCCGGCCAAACCCCAGCAGCGTCAGGCCGCCATCGAGGACCAACAGCAAGCCAACCAGACGGATCAGCAACGAGATACTGCCAGTCGGCCAGAATAGCGCTGCGATCCCGAGCGCACCGGCCAGGATTCCGCGCAGCAAGAATGTCCACCACAGGTCTGTTAGCTGATCACCAAGGGCGCCACGCGTATCGAGCCTGTCATCGTCAAGGATTTCACCTTGTTGGTTTTTTGGGTCTGTCATGGGGACCTCTCGGGTTGTTAGGGCACTAGTATAGCAAGGAAATTCGCCGCTTGTCTGCGGGTTTCGCCCTATTGCGCGTTCAGGATCTGATCGACCCAGCGCGGAATGGTTTCTGTTGCGGGGCCCAGTATGACATCGTCGAAACTGGATGCGCCGGTCGACGGCTCGAGGTTCAGTTCGACAGTTCTTGCCCCGGACATCATGGCCTCGTGCACGAAAGCCGCGGCGGGATAGACCTGACCCGAAGTGCCAATGGCGGCGAAGATACTTGCGCCTGCCAGATGATCATAGATGGCGTCCATGTGATAAGGCATCTCACCAAACCACACCACATCCGGGCGTGCGGTGGGGGCTGCGCAGACAGGGCAGGGCTCGCCCACGGCCATCGCGGGCGGTGCCGTCCAGCGGTGGCCACAGGCCGCGCAAAGCGCCCCGGCCAGCGTTCCGTGCATGTGGATCACGCCTTGCGCGCCACCGGCCTCGTGCAGGCTGTCGACGTTTTGTGTGATGATCACAACCTCGCCGGGCCAGTCCCGCTGTAGTCGGGCAAGTGCATCGTGTGCCGCGTTAGGTTGCGCTTCGGCGGCCTGTACGCGGCGGGCATTGTAAAACCCGTGCACCAGCGCGGGATCGCGCGCGAACCCTTCGGGCGTGGCAACGTCTTCGATCCGGTGTTGGGCCCACAAACCGCCCTCGTCGCGGAACGTGCCCAACCCGCTTTCGGCGGAAATCCCGGCCCCAGTCAGAATGACAATCTTTTCCATCTTGGCCCTTCGCGTTACACCGTGGTTCATGACCCACCGTATCTTGTTCGTCTGTCTGGGCAATATCTGCCGTTCTCCCGCCGCCGAGGGCGCCTTTCGCGCCCGTGCGCCGCATCACGCTACCGATAGTGCCGGGACCTCTGGCTGGCACATTGGCGACCCACCTTATGGGCCGATGCAATTGGCAGCTCTGTCGCGTGGCATAAAACTGGATGATTTGCGGGCGCGCCAATTTGTGCCCGCGGATTTCGACAGGTTCGATCTGATTATCGGGATGGATGCCGACAACCTCGCGGATATTGAGGCATTGAGGCCAGCTGGGAACGAAACCCCAGTGCGTCTGCTGACGGATTTTGCGCCACATATCGGCACAGACCACGTCCCGGACCCATTCTATACCCGTGACTTCGATGGAGCATTGGATCTAATCGAGGCAGCGGTTGAAGGTCTCGACACGCATCTGCGCAGCTAGTTCATCAGCTTTAGGCGGTTGTTCAGCCATGGCAATTGCGCAAGGGCCGGGTCAACAATCTGGCTGCCCATTAGGCGGCGCATCATGCCTGCTACCTCTTGCGGAACCTGACCTGACCAGTCGGTGCGGGTGAACAAGGAAATCGTCCGCGACACATCTCCGATCGGGGCAGGGTGTGCCTCAAGCCCGTCATGGAACCGCGCCGCCCGCATATAGCCCAGCGGCGTCGTGATCGCCCAGCCGAGGCCGCGCGCGACCATTGCCATCAGCGCCAAATGCGAACCGATTTCGAACCGTTCTTCAAATTCCAGCTGCTGGCGCGCCAGATGGGCCTCAATCTGGCGGCTGATCAATTGCTCACGTGCATAGCGTAGGAAGGGCAGATCCTGCATGGCGTTTTCGGCCCCTTTGGGCGTCACCAGAATGAAGGGATCACGAACCAGGGGGTATTCGACCACGCCTTCCAGCACCTCGCCGCTATGGGCTGACACCACAAGCTGAAGGCGCTGCGCCTCAAGTTCTTCGAACAGGTCAAGACTGGGCAGTGTGATCAACTTGAACTTTGACCGCGTCAAACTTTCAGCCAACAAAGTGGCTAGCCGCGGGGTCAGGTCATTGTCGAAATCGTCAATCAGGCCGACAGACAGGGTTGCAAGGTGACCCAGGTCCATCACAGTCAGCTCGCTTTGGGCCATCTGCAGTTCGGCCAGAACCGCCTGCGCGCGGGCCAGAAAGCTGCGCCCAGCCTGGGTCAGGCGCATCGGACGTCGTGCGTGATCCACCAAATCGGTGCCCACAGCCTTTTCCAGATTGCGCAACTGTTGTGACACTGACGGCTGGCTGAGCCCCGTGATCTCGGCGGCCTGCGCCACCGATCCGGTCCGCGCCAATGCCTCGAACACTTCGAGGCCGCGCAGCGTCAGCCCTTTCATAACCATCAGATATCCCTTTCGCTGCGCCTTTCTGGGGCGCAGTTCGGGTCAGGTCAAGGATTGATCAGCCTAGTTGCAGATCGCCTGCGCCATCTGGCCAAAGTTCCGATACCGATCCCAGAGCGCATCGTCGCGCTGGGTCTTCGACATCTTGAGCTCTTGCGCCTGATGCGGGTCGCGGAACCACTTGGCAACGGTCTTCTGATCGCTGCGGGTCAACGCCTGATTGGCCACCCGCTGAATGCAACTGCACCGATCCCGCGTCGCCGCCGACCGGTCAGACGCCAGACACGCCCGTTTGATCTGCGCCGCGTCTGCGACCGGAGCTACCGCCACCATCGACGTGGCACAGAATGCGATTAAGAGGAACTTTTTCATGCTCATGCCTCGTATTTGCCTGCCCGGACGGGTCTGATGCCCCTCTCGGTCTGCGGCGGAGTATGAATCAAACTGGAATTGTGATCAATGGCCAAGATGTTTCGCAGCAACAGCGCCGCCTCGGTTCGGGTCAAAGCCGGTCGGGCAGTTTCCATTGGGCCTGCCGCGCACCCTGCGAGGTCACTAAAGAACAATCTGTCGGGGTCATCACATTGGGTCGTTGGCGTTGACAAAAGGCTCTCGGATGCGGCGCCATTGGCGCGTATAATGCTGTGGTTGTCCAGCAGTAGGTGGTGATAGCGGGCGGTTTCCTCGTTGGATAGGGTTGCAACGCCTGCATCTACGAAACTGATCGCTGGCACAAACACCTCGGGTGCTGCGAACAACAGTTCCGCTACTGGATGCGAGATTACCAACCTGTGCTGTTGCGAAACCTTTAGTGGCGAGAAGTTAAGTATTATTCCGGCCGGAACCTCGACCAACTTGAAACGTCCTGAAGCTATGACATCCTGCGATCCGACCCATTTCACCGATTGATAGCCATTGTCCTGCGTCCAAACCTTGTCGCCCGGACGCAATGTCTCGATACGGGCATAGCCATTTGGGGTTTCTATCAATGTGCCACTGCCATAACAGATCGGCGTGACGTAGTCCGCAACCGCAAAGCTTGGACCTTCCTGGGTGTCAACAACCGTCAGTGTAACGCCTGCTGGGGGAAACTCCCCCGGGCCACCGATGAAGGCGATCCCCTCCACCGTCGCATAGGATGGGGACGAGTTGTTCACGTTGAACGCAATGGCCTGCCACGTGTTTGTACCATCCGTCAGCGTAATGCCGTATTCGGCCTCAACCCGAGTACCGTCGTTGAAGTTGACGCCGTCGATAGTTTGATCACCGTCAAGGAGCTGATTGGTGTCATTGTCGGCAAAATTCGTGTCGCTACCGCCATCGCTGATGAAGACCTCGGTAGCGGTTCGCGTGTCAATCGTGATGGTCTGTCCGATAAGGTGGATACCTGTACCCTGGTCCAAACCATCCAACCCCTGCGAAACAGAGATGGAAAGCTGGCTTTCACCCAGCACGAATATCGAATAATTGGCCAAAGACTACTCTGCTTTCTTGTTGGTGCGCCGGCCATTCAGCGCCACCATCCTACCCACTGGCTGATATTGGGTAAATGCGTCAGAGCAGAAAGACACCATAGCAGCCTTTTCCGCAACGCTTCACGGCTTGACGAGGCCCCAATCTCCGGACATATCCCAACCCATGACAGACCTCGCTCATATCCGCAATTTCTCCATCGTCGCGCATATCGACCATGGCAAATCCACCCTTGCTGACCGGCTCATCCAAGAGACTGGGACAGTCAAGGATCGTGACATGAAGGAACAGCTGCTCGACAGCATGGATATCGAGCGAGAGCGTGGCATCACCATCAAGGCCAACACAGTCCGCATCGACTATACCGCTGACAACGGCGAGCAGTACGTGCTGAACCTGATCGACACCCCGGGCCACGTGGACTTTGCCTATGAGGTCTCGCGGTCGATGCGCGCGGTCGAAGGATCGCTGCTGGTTGTGGACTCGACACAGGGCGTCGAGGCGCAGACGCTGGCGAATGTCTACCAGGCCATTGACGCCGATCATGAGATCGTGCCGGTGCTCAACAAGATCGACCTGCCGGCGTCTGACTGTGACCGGGTCGCCGAACAGATCGAGGATGTGATCGGCATCGACGCCTCCGAGGCCATTCAGGTTTCGGCTAAGACCGGGCAGGGCATCCACGAGACGTTGGAATCCATCGTCACCCATCTGCCCGCGCCCAAAGGCACGCTCGACGCGCCGCTCAAGGCGATGCTGGTCGACAGCTGGTACGACGCCTATCTCGGCGTCATCGTTCTGGTCCGCATCATGGACGGCACGCTGAAAAAGGGCATGCGGGTCAAGTTCATGTCGAACAACACGCTGCACCATGTCGACCGCGTCGGCGTTTTCCGCCCCGAGATGGAGATGGTGGACTCGCTTGGCCCCGGTGAGATCGGCTTTCTCACCGCCTCGATCAAACAGGTCCGCGACACGCGTGTCGGCGACACCATCACCAATGACCGCAACGGCACCGAAATCGCGCTGGACGGCTTCAAACCCGCGCAGCCGGTGGTGTTTTGTGGCCTCTTCCCCGTCGACAGCTCCGAATTCGAAGACCTGCGCGATGCGATCGACAAGCTGGCCCTGAACGACGCCAGCTTTAGCTTTGAAATGGAAACCTCGGCCGCACTTGGCTTTGGCTTCCGCTGCGGCTTCCTGGGCCTTTTGCACCTTGAGGTCATCCGCGACCGCATCGAACGCGAATATGATATCGAGCTCATCACCACAGCGCCGTCGGTGATCTATCACGTCTACATGAAAGACGGCGAGATGATCGAGCTGCACAACCCCGCCGATATGCCCGACCCATCGAAGGTCGATCATATCGAGGAACCGCGCATCAAGGCGACCATTCTGGTTCCGGACGAATTCCTCGGCGACGTGCTGAAACTCTGCCAAGACCGCCGCGGCATCCAGCTGGACCTGACCTATGCGGGCAGCCGCGCCATGGTCGTCTATGACCTGCCGCTGAACGAGGTCGTTTTTGATTTCTACGACCGCCTGAAATCGGTGACCAAGGGCTATGCCTCGTTCGACTATCAGATGACCGGTTATACCGAGGACAATCTGGTCAAGATGTCGGTGCTGGTGAATGACGAACCGGTTGATGCGCTGTCGACCATGGTTCACCGCGACCGGGCCGAGATGCGGGGCCGGGCGATGTGCGAAAAGCTCAAAGACCTGATCCCGCGCCACATGTTCAAAATCCCGATCCAGGCCGCCATCGGAGGCAAGGTCATCGCGCGCGAGACCCTCTCCGCCCTGCGCAAGGACGTGACCGCGAAATGCTACGGAGGCGACGCCACGCGGAAACGCAAACTGCTGGACAAGCAGAAGGCGGGTAAGAAGAAGATGCGCCAGTTCGGGAAAGTGGATATTCCGCAGGAGGCGTTTATTTCTGCGCTGAAGATGGACAGCTAAAGCTGTCCATTTTTTGACGTTCGAGGCAAAAGGTCGAATTCATACCTGCGCCATAGAACCTTAATTTATCAAGAGTACCGCCTAGATATCTGAATTGCTGATTTCTCAATTTCTGGGAAAAGTGAATCCTCAGAAATCCCGACGGACCTAAGCTCGTCCAGAATTTTTGCTTTGGAAGGCCCGGAAATGTTGAACTTTTCTATCGCAACATCCGGCATGTTCAGGTCATTGGGCTCATTACCCAGACCAAACAGCAAAAATGCACCGCTTTGAGCCGATATTCTCGGGTGGGTTTTCTTGGGGACAACCGATACAATTTTAATCAAATCCATTGGGAAGAGAACCGGTCGAAAGTCCGGTTTCTCTATCCGAACGAGCTGGACGAGTTTCTTTATCACATCAAGTTCATTGAATTCATCAACAATTTCTTCGTTGAACTCTTTGGTTAATACTTGAGATGGCCCTTTTGATGCATCAAAAGGTTTTTTCCAAACTTCTTTTAGCTGGTCTCGAATTTCCTCTTTTTCGTTGCTCTTAAGGAGTGCGAGCGCTGACATGCAGCTTACAGTATCGCTGTCAAAGTATTTTTGTTTGCTTATCTCGGGTTTAAGAACGACCACTTGACCATTTGTTCCAGGGTTTGTGGCAGAGGCGAAATATAGAGCAACTAGAGGATTGCTGGATACATCTAGAAGTCTGGTTGGCAGCCCATAGTGTTGCGCGCGAACTAATCTATCAAAATTTGTTGAGTCTTGTTGGAATTCGGAAGGATGTGACGCCATAAGCTGGCGCGTCATTAAGTGTTCGGATTGACGAAGGTTTTTGCTGCGAAAAATTGATGGTTTTAATTTGTAGTCTTGCTTTGAATGGCCGCGAAACAAAAGATTTTGGTGTTTTTTCTCGCTAGCTAGTTTCGCTATCTTTCGAACGAACCCTTCTAAGCTCGTTATTGGTCTCGCCATCTCTAGTCGTCACAAAGTAGTTTCTGCTATGGGCTTTTGCTATCATTGAAAAATGGTTAAATACAAGCTGGAGAAGAAACCCCAAGAGAAAATTCTAGCTAGACATTGGTGCCAAGAACCCACCCGCCCGCCGGGCCGCGCGAGCCCGCACCTATGGGGCGGCGCGTTTGCGTCTTCCCGCGGGTCGGTCGCGGCCCTCAGTTCTGCTGAATATCCGTCTGTGACCCACCTCACAGCCCCAACCGCACCCTCCTGCTACATTTGACCCAACGGAACCCTCTGCAGGAGGCTCAGGTGTCCACATCCATGATCCCCCTCATCGCCCTCGGGTCGGCGGGTCTCTATTCCGTGGCCATGATCGCGATGAAGTTTTGGTGGAAACTCCCCGGCGTGGGTCTTGGCCTGCTGATCGTCGCGACCCTGCTGGCCGGGGCCACGCTGGAGCTTGCCGCGCTGCGCGAGGAACGGCTGGGCATCATCTATACCGGCATTCTGGGAGCCGAGGTTGTTCTGATCGCCATCGCCTCGTTCTTTCTGTTCGGCGAGAACTTCTCGTATCGCGAGGCGGCAGGCATTGGTCTGGTCATCCTCGGCACCGCGCTGGCCTGAGCATAAGGCAAACATTACCGGTTTGTGAAGTTTCCCTTAGGTAAGTTGCAACCTGCGCACTCCCTTCCAATCTGTTCAACAGGCCAGCAACGGCCCTGAACTTTGGAGGAGAGCCCATGACCAGATATATGACTGCCGGAGCAGCCGCTCTGGCGACAAGCCTCAGCCTTGCCACGGCGTCGATGGCCGAGACCACACCCGATCTGCGCGGTGCCTGGACGGGCACCTATACCAAGGTTTCGCCGTCCCGGGTGACCACCGGCGATGCGCCGCGCTTTCATCAGGGAGAGTGGGTGCTGGATATCCAGCAGCAGCAGGACAACTTGTTCTGGGGGCCCAGCATGTGGCGACCAGATGCTGGCACAGATTGGCGCGTGTTTGACGCCACCGGCACCATCAGTCTGGATGGGTCAGGCACCATCGGCATCGTCGAAAGCTCGGCCGATCCGCAGGTGGGTGTGAATGCGCTGGTGGATGCGCGCTATCAGGACGGCAAGATTTACGCGGATTTCCGTAGCCTGCGTCGCGGGACAACGTACAGCGTTGTACTCGAACGTCAGGTGAACTGAAGCGTCTCCGGCCCGGCCGGCCGTAGGGGGTACTGGCTGCACCGTGTTGCAGCGCGTAGTAGGTAATCTCGGTCGGGTCGGAACGCTTCTCATAAACGGACACAGCGTCTCCTCAGGGGGGACGGGTCGGGCGGCATCTTGGCTGCAAGTGACAGGGTCCTGAACACACGGTGCCGGATTGCGGCGTTCCCTGGTACCTGTGGTTTAGGCTCTCGCGAACCTTCAGCGCGGCTTTGCTTGTGGTCTGAGGGCCGTCCGGCCCCGGATTCTCTGGTTATCTCTGGCTGGGCAATCACAAGACACGCCTGATTCGATACTCTGAGGCTGTGAAAATCCACAATTGGCAGTAAAATGGCTTTTGCAGGTGCAGAAAACGGAAAAAATCGGGTCATTTCGTCGAATTCAGCGTTTTCCATTGCCAAGACCGCACGGTGTTTCAATTTCCGGAGTTATCCACAATTTTCTCCCAGCGGATATCAACACTTTATCCCCGTCTAATTCTCATGCTGCAGTGCTATTTCCTTGTCGGAACATCACCCGGATGTAACAGTTCTATTACCGCAACGGTTCTTAGGAACCAGGGTGGGACGCAAAGGCCAAAGGGGGTCGAGGCAATAAAGGCAAGTCTTAGGGTTGGCTTTTATATGCAAAGGCTTACCGGTGGATGGTCAGCTGAATTGGGTGTCAGACCCGGGTCAGATGATCAGACTCTCAGAAGGTCGATGCGTGCTGTAAAGCATCTTAGGGTGCCGAGCAGCGGCCGTGGCCTGTAACAGGGTCGGGGCAACTGGATCGGGGCGTCCCTCGGGCGCATCGACCCGGCAAGGCGTCAGGAGTATCCGCGAGGGTACATGCATGGACCGCGTCTGCGCACCTGACGCCTTTTCCTTTTCTCAGGTCTATCCAGGCTACCACTCTGCCCCCCCCGCAAAACGGGAACGGGGTTCTTGTGGATGCACAAGAACCCCGAAGTGTCAGATATGCAATGCCGCGTCTATGCACCTGTGCCAAGGAGTGTACCTTGGTTGGCTGCAATCTTCAACCATATCTTGTATGTGGAAGTTGCGCCTTCACAACATCCTGAATTGCGTCAGATATTTTGCTGAACGTCAGTCGCGGCTTCTTGGATGGCATCGCCTGCTTTTTCGATATCTTTGCCTGCACCCTTGGTCGTCTCGCACGCTGCAAGGGTAAACATTGCCAGCCCTACTAGAATTGCTCGGATCATCAGTACCTCCATTTGATTTTCTATACATGGCGTAGCAGCTTTTATTTGCTGGAACCAGTATTTTACCGTGCTTGCAACGGGCGTAGAAACACGAAGCTGCCGAGCCAATTGACCGCATGGATTGTGAAGGTGGGGTGTGGCCGCACCGACAACGGATCGTTCCGATCGAAAAGATTGGACTGACGCGTCGGGTGCGGTGGAAAGATGAACGAAATCAGTCCTTATCGCCCGCGCAGAACAGCTCGTACACCACTTCAAGCATACGGCGCGGTCTGTCATCAGCAAGACGGTAGTAAATTGCTTTGCCTTCGCGTCGGGGAATCACAAGGCCTTCCAGACGAAGGCGGGACAGCTGCTGCGAAACAGCAGCCTGTCGTGCGGACAGTAGATCCTCAAGCTCGGTCACGGATTTTTCGCCAGAGACTAGATGGCACAAGATCATCAATCGGCCTTCGTGACTGATCGCCTTGAGGAAATTCGATGCGCGGGTCGCATTTCCCGCCATCCGGTCGAAATCGTCAGACGTCATATTCTGTGAAATCTGAGGCAATGCCATTGCTGTTTTCCTTTTGGGCCCTGGTGTGGGGGCACTTTTGTGAGTGGTTCGCTAAAGCGGTTCGCATTGCTACACGTTCTGTGCATGAATTTCCATATGCATGGATCAAAATGCCGTGATGGGAAAAGGGGAACTTATTGTTTAGAGCATCAAACCGCGCATTGACATCGGCGACTTCGGTACGTTCGACATCATACTATCCACCTATTTTGGACGGTTGGAGTGCGATCTGTTGAGCCCCCCTTGCAGCCCCCCCGTGGCGACACTAAGACTCGGGTAACGTTTCTTCGGGTAATGTCCCGATCCATAGCAAAACAGGCAGGTTCTCATGTTCGATCCCGTTGACACCTATATGAATACGCTCGTTCCCATGGTCGTCGAGCAGACCAGCCGGGGTGAACGCGCGTATGATATTTTCTCGCGCCTTCTGAAAGAGCGGATCATTTTCATCAACGGTCCGATCCACGACGGGATGAGCCACCTGATCGTCGCGCAATTGCTGCACCTCGAGGCCGAAAATCCAAACAAAGAAATCTCGATCTACATCAATTCGCCTGGCGGCGTGGTTACCAGCGGTTTGTCGATTTACGATACAATGCAGTATATCAAGCCCAAATGTTCGACATTGGTAATCGGTCAGGCAGCCTCGATGGGGTCGGTTTTGCTGGCCGGCGGCGAGAAGGGAATGCGTTTCTCTCTGCCCAACAGCCGGATCATGGTGCACCAGCCCAGCGGTGGCTATCAGGGCCAGGCCAGCGACATCATGATTCACGCGGCCGAGACGCAAAAGCTGAAGGATCGCCTTTATGACATATACGTGCGTCATACAGGTCAGACCAAAAAGGCGGTTGAAAAAGCGCTGGACCGTGACAATTTCATGAGCCCGGAAGAGGCGAAAGACTGGGGTCACATCGACGAAATCGTCGAAAATCGCGCCAAAATGGACGGTGACGAGGCCTAATAATATCTCCCCACGCCCCAGGCGTGGGGGCCATTTTTGAGATTGTAGCCGCCCCGGTGGTGGCCTAAGCTGCACCAACATGTGGCATGCGCGGTTCCAAACGGACCGCAGGGACGAAGCCCGAAAGGTAGAACATGGCGACGAATTCAGGCGGTGACGGCAAAAACACGCTCTACTGCAGCTTCTGCGGCAAGAGCCAGCATGAGGTGCGCAAGCTGATCGCCGGCCCGACCGTTTTCATCTGTGATGAATGCGTCGAGCTGTGTATGGACATCATTCGCGAAGAGACGAAGGCCAGCGGCCTGAAGTCCAGCGATGGCGTGCCGACGCCCAAAGACATTTGTGAGGTACTGGACGATTACGTTATCGGTCAGGCCACCGCCAAGCGGGTTCTGTCGGTGGCGGTGCACAACCACTACAAGCGTCTGAACCATGCCCAAAAGGCCGGCAGCGATATTGAGCTGGCCAAGTCCAACATTCTGCTGATCGGCCCAACCGGCTGCGGTAAGACGCTGCTGGCGCAGACGCTGGCGCGCATTCTGGATGTGCCGTTCACCATGGCGGACGCAACCACGCTGACCGAAGCCGGGTATGTAGGTGAGGATGTTGAAAACATCATTCTCAAGCTGCTGCAGTCCAGCGAATACAATGTCGAACGCGCGCAGCGCGGCATCGTCTATATCGACGAAGTCGATAAAATCACGCGCAAATCCGAAAACCCGTCCATCACGCGCGATGTATCGGGTGAAGGTGTGCAGCAGGCGCTGCTTAAGCTGATGGAAGGCACCGTGGCCAGTGTGCCGCCACAGGGCGGGCGCAAGCATCCGCAGCAGGAATTCCTGCAAGTGGATACCACGAACATCCTGTTCATCTGCGGTGGTGCTTTTGCAGGTTTGGATAAGATCATCGCACAGCGCGGTAAAGGCTCGGCCATGGGCTTTGGCGCGGACGTGCGGGACAATGATGAACGCGGCGTGGGTGAAATTTTCAAGGATCTCGAGCCCGAGGATCTGTTGCGGTTCGGCCTGATTCCGGAATTCGTTGGACGTCTACCGGTTCTGGCGACGCTGGAAGATCTGGACGAAGATGCACTGGTCACCATCCTGACCAAGCCCAAGAACGCTCTGGTCAAGCAATACCAGCGCCTGTTCGAACTGGAAGATGCCGAGCTGGCCTTTACTGATGATGCGCTGAAGTCGATCGCCAAGAAGGCCATTGAACGCAAAACCGGCGCGCGCGGATTGCGCTCGATTTTGGAAGATATCCTTCTGGACACCATGTTCGAACTTCCGGGCATGAAGAACGTAACCGAAGTGGTGGTGAACGAAGAGGCGGTGTCGTCTGACAAGCAGCCCCTGATCATCTACGCGGATGCCGCGGAATCAGCTTCGGCAGGATAAGGCACAACAAGAATTACCAAGACGGCGCGGGATTGACCGCGCCGTTTTCTTTTGGAGGTAAGCATGAAAATCAGGCGCATTTCATCTGGCGGAGAATTCGAGGCCAAAGTTGGCTATTGTCGTGCTGTGGTTGCAAATGGTTTCGTCTTTGTCGCCGGGACTTGCGCCCAAGGTGACAACGTGCCGGAGGACATTGTAGGGCAGTGCAAGTCGTCCTTGGAGGCGATTGGAAAAGCGCTGGCCGAGGCTGGAGCCGGTTTTGCGGACGTGGTTCGGGTCAATTACTATTTGCCGGACATGACTGAGTTTGAACTTTGCTGGCCGTTGTTGGTAGACGCATTTGGTGACAACCCGCCTGCAGCGACAGTTGTCGAATGCAACCTCATAACGCCAAAAGACCGTATCGAGATTGAAGTGACCGCGGTTCTGCCGAAATAGGGCCTGCGATCCTTGTGACACTGGACCTTAGTGAGGCTTTGGTCCATATCTGCAGGTACAGAAATGCCGGAGGCAACTGATGGGAATCCTGAACAGTCTTTTGCGGGCCGTGACCTGGTGGAACGGATCCACATTGAATACGCAGATTTATACATCGCGTAAGGGTATCAAGGTCGGTGAAGACGACGAAGGCAACGTGTTTTACCACAATGCTGACGACAGCAGACGTTGGGTGATTTTCAATGGTGAGGCTGAGGCGAGCCGGGTTGATCCGGATTGGCATGGCTGGCTGCACCGCACCTGGGATGAGCCGCCGACGGACAAACCGCTGAAACACAAATCCTGGGAAAAACCGCATCAGGAAAACCTGACAGGCTCTGCTTTGGCTTATACGCCGGCAGGTTCTTTGCGCCGCACAGACCCGGTCGAGCGTAAGGACTACGAGGCCTGGAGCCCGGAATAACACGAGGCGAGCAATGTCGAGTTATAATGCAACCGAAGTTCTGGTCGGTGGGGTCGTCTTAGCCTGTGCCGTCGCATTTGGCGTTTACGCCAGCCAATCCACCGGCCTGTCGCAAAGCAGTGGCGGCTATGAACTGGGCGCCTCTTTCCGTTCCTTGGAAGGGGTAGGCGTCGGCACCGACGTACGCCTTGCTGGTGTCAAGATCGGCACTGTAACCGGTGTAGACCTGAATCCCGAAACCTATCGCGCCGATACCACCTTCTCGATCTCTGACGGAATTCTGGTGCCGGACGACAGCGCGATTGTCATCTCATCCGAAGGGCTGCTGGGCGGCAACTTTGTCGAGGTTATGCCGGGTGGTTCGCCTTTCTACTTTGAAGCGGGCGATCAAGTCGAAGATACGCAAGGTGCCGTCAGTCTGATTTCCCTGCTGGTCAAGTTTGTCGCCGGGGACGGAAGCGAATGAAGCGATTTGCCCTGATTGCAGCGTTGCTGGTCGCGACGGGGCCCACGGCCCAGCAAAAAGCCCAATCCGGTCCTGGCGCAATGCTGCGTGGTCTGGACAAGGTCAGCGGTCAGACCGTCGATGTTGAAATGCGGAATGGTCAGACATTGCCGGTTTTTGGGTTGGATGTGGCCTTGGGCGATTGTCGCTATCCAGCGGACAACCCGACCGGTGATGCGTTCGCCTATCTGACGATCTGGGAAAAAGGCAGGACAGATCAACTGTTTGACGGTTGGATGATTGCCACGTCGCCCGCATTGAATGCGCTGGACCATGCGCGTTACGACGTCTGGGTGATGCGCTGTATCACTGCATCGGGCGACTGAGGCACTGCTGCTACGAAATCCGCACTGGCATTGATCGCCTCTTCAAGCGCGTGCCGATATTGCGTGCGCGGAATCTCGATCGCTCCCAGAGACGCCAGATGAGCGGTCAGAAACTGGGTGTCAAACAAGAGAAATCCGCTTTGGCGCAAGCGATCCACCAGATAAGCCAGCGCTATTTTCGAGGCATCCTTTCGGCGGGAAAACATGCTTTCGCCGAAAAACGCCGCACCCAGCGTAACGCCATAAACGCCGCCGACCAGTGCGTCCTCATCCCAGACCTCCAACGAATGGGCCCGGCCCGCGAGGTTGAGTTGCTGATAAAGGTGGCGCAATTCTGCATTGATCCAGGTGTCTGCCCGATCAGCGCAGCCATCGACCACTCCGGCAAAATCGCGGTTGATGCTGATGGAAAAGCCGGACTTTCGAATGCGGCGTGCGAGGCTGCGCGAGATATGAAAGCCATCTAGCGGAAAAACGCCACGAAACTTGGGATCGACCCAGAACAGTTCCGGGTCATCGCGGTGTTCGGCCATCGGAAAAATTCCAATGGAATAGCCGTGTAGCAAAAGTTCAGGGGTCAGGCTCATGCGCGATACCCGGGGACCAGAGCGCAAGTGCCCTCTGGTCCCTTGGATTTATTGGGCCATATTCGCCGCAAGCCAGTGTTCCAGCCAGTGAATGTTGTAATCACCGTTGTGGATTTCCGGCTCTTGCAGCAACGCATGGAACAGCGGCACGGTTGTATCGATACCGTCCACGATCAGTTCGCCCAATGCGCGATCTAGTCGTGCCAGCGCCTCGGCCCGGTCGCGGCCATGTACGATTAGCTTGGCAATCAGAGAGTCGTAATAGGGTGGAATCGAATACCCATCATACAGTGCCGAATCCATCCGCACACCCAGACCGCCGGGGGCATGAAAGGCCGAGATTCTGCCTGGGCAGGGTGAGAAGTTCGGCAGCTTTTCTGCATTGATCCGGACCTCGATGGCGTGGCCGTTGATCACAAGATCGTCCTGACCAAACGACATCGGTTCGCCAGCTGCGACGAGAATTTGCTCGCGCACCAGATCGACACCAAAGATGCCCTCGGTCACCGGGTGTTCCACCTGCAGGCGGGTGTTCATCTCGATGAAGTAGAACTCGCCGTTCTCATACAAGAACTCGATGGTTCCGGCGCCGATATAGTTGATCTTTGCTACGGCGTCCGCGCAGACTTTACCGATCTTGGCGCGCTCTTCCGGGGTGATGCTGGGGCCGGGTGCCTCTTCAAACACCTTCTGGTGGCGGCGCTGCAGCGAGCAGTCGCGTTCGCCCAGATGCACAGCCTTGCCCTTGCCGTCACCAAAGACCTGGATCTCGATATGGCGGGGCGTGGTCAGGTATTTCTCGATATAGACCTCGTCATTGCCAAAGGCGGCTTTGCCCTCGGCACGTGCGGTCATAAATGCGCTTTCCATCTCATCCGCGCTCATCGCGACTTTCATACCGCGACCGCCACCGCCAGCGGTGGCTTTGATGATGACGGGGTAACCAAATTCCTCACCGATTTTCTTGGCCGTCTCCAGATCGGGCACGCCGCCGTCCGAACCCGGAACACAAGGCACACCCAGCGCCTTCATCGTGTCCTTGGCGGTGATCTTGTCGCCCATGACTCGGATGTGCTCGGCAGTGGGGCCGATAAAGGTGATGCCGTGGTCTTCGACGATCTGCACGAATTCGGCATTCTCGGACAGGAAGCCATAGCCGGGGTGGATCGCCTGCGCGCCAGTGATTTCACACGCCGAGATGATCGCGGGCACCGACAAGTAGCTTTGCGGGCTGGGCGGAGGGCCGATGCAGACCGATTCGTCCGCCATGCGCACATGCATCGCGTCGCTATCGGCGGTGGAGTGGACGGCAACCGTCTTAATCCCCATCTCGCGGGCAGCGCGGATGACCCGCAGGGCGATCTCGCCTCGGTTGGCAATCAGGATCTTGTCGAACATGGGACCGCCTTACTCAACGATGACCAGAGGGGTGCCGAATTCCACCGCATCACCGTCACCGACCAGAATGCGTTTGATGGTTCCGGATTTGGGCGCGTGAATGTGGTTCATGGTTTTCATCGCTTCGACAATCAGCAGAGTGTCGCCTTCGGACACCGATGCGCCGACGCTGATGAAGGAAGGTGCGCCCGGTTCGGGCTGCATATAAACGGTTCCTACCATGGGCGAGGTGACAGCGCCCGGGTGGCTGGCCGGATCTTCCTGTGCCGCCGTAGCTTCGACAGGTGCAGCGGCTGCTGCTACGGGTGCTGGTGCCGCTGCCGGTACGGCCATCTGAACAGGGGCGGGCGCGACCTGCGACATACGGCTGACGCGGACATTCAAGCTGTCGTCATCACCATATTCGCGCATGACTTCCAGTTCGGTCAGGTCATTTTCGCGCAGCAGTTCGGCCAGTGCCTTGATGAATGCCACGTCCGCTTCGTGTTTGGTATCTGTCATGAGTGTCCTCGACGGTTCCCCTTTGGCCCGTCTGTTCTCGCGGGCTTTGGTCTGATTACGCAGCGTTATAAGCTATGCGGACGGTCATGAAAAGCGCAGTCTCGGCATGTCAGATGGGGGTTTTGCCCAATATTTCGGGGGGAAACGGATTAAAGGGGCATGCCTGAGAGTTTTGCCACAAGTTCCGGTAGTTTGCGCGCGCCGAACTTCTCTAGCAAACGGGCGCGGTAAGCCTCGATTGTGCGATAGCTCAGCCCCAACTCGACGCCGATTTCCTTGGCGGACAGACCACGGCAGGACATGATTGCAACTTCGCGTTCGCGGGTTGTCAGTTCGACCAGCGGGCGGTCTTCGGAGATATCAGAAAAGCTCCAGATGCCATGGCGAAACGGGTCGTCCGGCGTCAGGGATCGTCCGCGTGCACGGCACCAAAATAGATCACCGTCGCGACGGCGCATAACTCGTTCGTCGGTATAATATCCTGTGTCCTGCATCGCTTTCAGGCCGCGCTGTCCGATCCTCTCCCAGTCCGCGACCGACGGGTAGAGATGCAGCAGAGGCATATTGCGGTACTCTGCTTCCTCGCCGCCAAAGGTGCGAGCAAATTGCAGATTGCAGCGTCGGATGATGCGGTTTTCCAACTCGACCAATCCGATGGGGGCATATTCGAAAGCTGGGTCGCTCATCCGGCTATCGTGCAAGGAATTCGGGAAAATTAGAAGAGGGTGGATGCAGATTTGGCAGATTGGGCACCGATTGCTGGGGTGGAAGGTACGGGCCATCCGTAATCGCAGTTGTGAATGCTGTAAATGGGCTATGAAAATCGGCCTTTAAGCTTTAGAAATTTAATGGGAGTTTTGAAAAGAATGGGTCGAATTGGGTGATGTAACATGCGCGACACGCTGACGGGTAGCCGCATTCGCGAGCGACGCCAAATCTCAGGTCTGCGGCAGGCCGAGCTTGCGCGGCAGGTCGGGATCTCGGCGTCTTACTTGAATCTGATCGAACACAATCGCCGCCGGATCGGGGGCAAGCTGCTCGTGGACATCGCCCATGCCCTGTCTGTTGAGCCTTCGCTGCTCACTCAAGGGATTGAGGCTACGCTGATTTCGGCGCTGCGCGAGGCTGCTGCAGATGCGGTTGGACAGCAGGCCGAAGTGGACGCGCTTGAAGAGTTCGCAGGCCGGTTTCCCGGATGGGCCGGAGTTCTGGCGCAGATGCACCGCCGGGTCGTCTCGCTTGAGCGCACGGTTGAAACCCTGTCCGATCGGTTGACGCATGATCCACATCTTGCCGCGTCGATGCACGAGGTGCTGTCAACGGCCGCTGCCATTCGTTCAACGGCGGCGATTCTGGCCGACACGCAGGAAATCGAGCCCGAGTGGCGCGATCGGTTCCACCGTAACCTGCACCAGGATGCTGAAAGGCTAGCTGACAGTTCCAAGTCTCTAGTGGCATATTTGGATGATTCTGAGGCGGACGATGACCGCCGCGGTGTTCCCTCGGAGGATGCTGAGGCTTTTTTTCAGGCCAACAGCTACCATTTCCCGCAGATAGAAGCGGGCGGAAGCGGCGCGGACATTGACCTGAGCGCAATTGAATCGGCGGCAGCGCGGACTGTGACCAAGGGATATCTGGATACCTACGCCGCAGATGTCAGAGCCATGCCTCTGGACGACTTACAGAAGGCTCTGACCGAGGCCGAGCCTGATCCGCTGGCTCTGGCGGCACGGTTTTCAGTAGATATCCCGACAGTCCTGCGGCGGCTGGCTACATTGCCCGAAGGATATCTAGGGCGGCCCACCGGGTTGGTGGTCTGTGACGCGTCCGGCAGTATCCTGTTCAGTAAATCCGTGCCGGGTTTCGCCATGCCACGCTTTGGCGAAGCCTGCCCGTTTTGGCCCATCTTTCAGGCGCTGAACAGACCATTGGTTCCGATCCGCAAACGTGTTGTGCAATTGGGCCGAACAGCGGCCGAGTTCGACTGCTATGCCTACGCGTGGCCGCAGGCAGTTTCAGGATATGACGATGCGCCGGCCTATCATTCAGTCATGCTTGTCCGAGCGGTGGAAGAGGGGGCTCCGAGCGCGCAATCCGTGACCCGGGTCGGCCCAAGCTGCCGGGTTTGCCCGAATGACGCCTGTGCATCGCGCCGCGAGCCGTCGATTTTGAGCGAAGGTTTTTGACAGTTTCCTGACAGAAGGCTTAAGCTGACGCCGACAGGTTCACGGACAGAACCTGTCATGGGGAGGAATGGAACATATGAGCCGTAAGGTTCTGTTAATTGAGGATGAGCCCAACATCGCTGAGGCCATTCGATTTTTGCTGACCCGCGAGGGATGGCAGGTTGAAACGCACGCAGAAGGGTCGGATGCGATAGAAGTCATTCAGGGCGCAAACCCTGATCTGGTCATTCTGGACGTTATGCTGCCCGGCAAAAGCGGGATGGAGATTTTGCGCAACCTGCGCGAGCTTGAGGGCATGCAGCATTTGCCCGTTTTGATGCTGACCGCGCGCGGGCAATCGCGCGACCGGGAAATGGCTGAAAATGCCGGGGTCAGCCGCTTTATGACCAAACCGTTTTCCAACGCCGAAGTGCTGACAGCGGTACGAGACCTGCACGCGCAGGCAACGCGGTCATGAACACGGGCGAAGATCGTAAACCCCAAGGGGTCCGGCCTTCGCTATTTCTCGAGCGTCAAAGTTATCGCCGCCGCAGGTTGATGGATGCCGCGCGTCTTTTGCCCATTCTGGGGGCGGCTCTTGTTGCCATTCCGCTGCTCTGGCCAAGCCAAGGTTCATCTGATGATGGTGTGCCGCTGTCTTCAGCAATTCTGTATATCTTCGCGTGCTGGGCTTTGCTGATCATAATCAGTCTGATCTTTGGATTTGCAGCCAGACGAATGGTTGTAAGTGACAATGCCGAGGCAGAGTCGGATTGATGGCCACACTAAACGTTCTGATCCTGGTTTGCCTCGGCTATGTCGTTCTGTTGTTCGCGGTGGCTTTTGCCGCTGACCGGATGGCGGCCGCTGGCCGAGGGGCGTGGTTGCGGTCTCCGCTGATCTATACATTGTCGCTGTCGATTTATTGCACGGCTTGGACCTTTTACGGCGCGGTCGGAAATGCTGCGCGGTCCGGGTTGGAATTTGTTACGATCTACCTTGGGCCAACGCTGGTGATGCTCAGCTGGTGGTGGGGTCTGCGCAAGCTCGTTCGGGTCGGACGCACCCAGCGGGTAACATCCATCGCAGACTTGATTTCCT
Organism: Ruegeria sp. CDSC068; assembly: GCF_059610545.1. NCBI lineage: Bacteria > Pseudomonadati > Pseudomonadota > Alphaproteobacteria > Rhodobacterales > Roseobacteraceae > Ruegeria > Ruegeria sp. CDSC068. The sequence goes on along the minus strand of NZ_JBXWNV010000012.1, from coordinate 21,488 downwards.
CGCGATACGGAAAATCCAACACGCTGGCCATTTGCGTGACCATTCTGGCCGTTTTGGGTGGAACGCCGTACATCGCGTTGCAGCTGCAATCCATTACACTGTCTTTTTCCATCTTTGCCGAGGCTGATCCCTCGGGCCTCTACCGAGAAGGTTCCAGTGTGTTTTGGGTAGCTGCGGGCCTGGCGGTATTTGCTATCCTATTTGGCACTCGAAATCTGGACGCGAATGAGCGTCACCACGGTGTGGTCACCGCCATTGCGTTGGAATCGGTCGTCAAACTGTTCGCCTTGCTTGCGGTCGGCATCTTCGTTGTTTGGGGCGTTGCGGGTGGGATTGGCCCGATGATGGATCGCATCGATGCCTCGGAGATTGGGCAATGGAACGTGGATGCCGGACGTTGGACGACCTTCATTTTCCTCTCGGCCGCCGCATTCATCTGTCTACCGCGGATGTTTCAGGTGATGGTGGTAGAGAACGCGGATGAGGGGCACTTGAGAACCGCTGCCTGGGCTTTCCCGTTATATCTGCTGTTGATGAGCCTGTTTGTTGTGCCCATCGCCGTCGTGGGTCTGGACCTGATGCCCGAAGGCTCGAATCCCGACCTGTTCGTGCTGACGGTGCCCTTGTCGCAGGGGAACGACTGGCTAGCGATGCTGTCGTTTATCGGCGGGTTTTCCTCGGCCACGTCTATGGTCATCGTGACGGCAATGGCGTTGTCGACCATGGTGTCGAACCATCTGGTCATGCCGATCTGGCTAAGCACGCAAGGGGGGGCGGGTTCGGTCTCGGGTGATGTTCGCAACGTGGTGCTGATGGCGCGGCGCGTGTCCATCGCGGTCATCATGGCGCTGGGTTACTATTACTACCGCTTGTCGGGCGGTGGGGCTGCACTGGCGTCGATCGGGCTGGTGGCCTTCGCGGGCATTTCCCAGATCCTGCCAGCGCTGGTAGGAGGGTTGTTCTGGCGCGGGGCCACGCGAACCGGGGCGTTGGTGGGGCTGACGGTTGGTTTTGTGCTGTGGATTTACACCTTGTTACTACCGGGGATGGGCGGGGCAATAATGCCCGACTCGGTGTTGCAGAACGGTCCCTTCGGGTGGGGCTGGCTGCGCCCAAGGGCCCTTTTCGGGATCGAAGGAATGGACCCCATGGTCCACTCGGTTATGTGGTCATTGGCGTTGAACACGGCTGCATTCTGCGCCGCGTCCCTGCTGAGCTTTCCCAGCCCGTTGGAGCGTCTTCAGGGTGCGCAGTTCGTCAATGTTTTTGACCACTCGGTCTCACCGGCTGGCTGGACCGGGTCGGTGGCGCAAAGCGAAGACCTGATGATCATGACACAGCGCATTCTGGGCTCTGGCCCGGCGCAGGAGTTCTTTCAGCACGAGGCCGAAGCACAGGGTGGACGGACAAGCCTGCCGGAACCCACGCCGGGTTTTTTGGAAAGACTGGAACGTGAACTCAGCGGCTCGGTCGGCGCGGCCACGGCCCATGCGATGATCGGGCAGATTGTCGGTGGATCGTCCGTTTCGGTTGAGGACTTGCTTGCGGTGGCTGACGAGTCGGCGGAACTGTTGGAATATTCCAGCCAGCTTGAGGCCAAATCCGCCGAGCTCAGCCGTACCGCGCGCCAATTGCGGGAGGCGAATACCAAGCTGACGCAGATCTCGGAACAAAAAGACGGGTTCCTTAGTCAGGTCAGCCATGAATTGCGGACGCCGATGACCTCAATCCGAGCCTTTTCCGAGATCATGCGCGATACGGACGGTCTGAGTGCCGAAGAGCAAACGCGCTATGCCGCGATTATCCATGATGAGGCGCTACGGCTGACTCGCCTGCTGGACGATTTGCTGGACCTGAGCGTTCTGGAAAGTGGTCGTGTGAGCCTGAATATGGGTGGGGATACCCTTGGTTCGATCCTGGATCGGGCGGTCTCCAGCGCATTGGCGGGGTCACATCCAAAACTCAGGATTCGCCGCTCGCGGTCGTCCGAGCGTATTCCGCTGAACACTGATCTCGATCGGTTGGGGCAGGTCTTTATCAATCTGATTTCGAACGCGCGGAAATATTGCGACGCGGATGAACCCGTTCTGACCATCTCGGCCCATGATGTCGGGGGGCAGGTCGTCATTGATTTCACCGATAACGGCAGTGGCATCCCGCCCGAAGCGCAGTCGATGGTGTTTGAAAAGTTTGCCCGTGTTGGTGGGGACAAGGCGGGTGGTGCCGGGCTGGGTCTGGCGATCTGCCGCGAGATCATGCAGCGTCTGGGCGGCGAGATCAGTTATCTTCCCGGACAGGGCGGCGCGGCCTTTCGCGTCCGTCTTCCGCTGGCGCACCGGCAAGCTGCACAATGATGCACCCATAAAGACATTGGTAACCCGCCTCGGGTTAGACCGGATATCAGGTTCAGAAACTCAAATCGGTATCGGGCATGACGCAGTCTGTCAGCACAGCTTTGGCGCGCAAACTTTCAGCAGGGCAAGAAGAACAAGGCGAAAAGCCGCGTTCCGTTCTTCGTGCCCTTCGACTGGCCTTTGCGCGAACGGCAGGGGATCAGTTCCAGCTGCCGCTATCGGTGATCGGTGCAAGGCAGTCTCTCAAAGCTCAGGACACGCTGGCTGAGGTGATTGATGCGGACTGGATGCTGCTGCGCCTGGGCAACGCGGACGGGATGTCCGCTGCGATTTGCGTGGATATGGGGGTCGTGTCAGCGATCGTGCAAGTGCAGACAATTGGTGAAGTTATGCCGAACCCGCCAACAGCACGGGAGTACACAGATACGGATGCAGCAATGGTGGCTCCGCTGGTCGAGGACGCTTTGACCAGGGCCGTCGCGCTGGTCGATACAACCGCCGATCAATCCAGTCTAACCGGTTATGAATTCCGGGCGCGGATGGCGGATCTGCGTTCATTGTCGCTGGCTATGGTCGAAGACGGATATCGCGTGTTTGACCTGACAGTAGAACTTGGCGGCGGGCTACGACAGGGGCAGATCACAGTCCTGTTGCCCGATACACCGTCAGAGCAGGGGGCCGATGATGAAATTCAAGTTGCTGCCGGCCCGAAGCTTGAGCAAGCGTCGGGGGTTGCCCGGGCCGAATTGAATACGGTGATCGGTAGGATGTCAGTGCCATTGGTAACCCTGTCCAGGCTGTCAGTTGGGGATGTCCTTCCGTTGACCGGATCACGGCTGGATCGTGCGGAAATCCTGACAATTGGTCGAACGCGGGCTGCAATTGGACGTTTGGGGCAATGCGGAGGAATGCGCGCAGTACGGTTGAACGAATGTGCTTCGGCTGCGGCGCTGGAGCAAGCTGAAATGCCCGAGTTTCTGGAAGCGCGAAGCAGCGCGCCAGTTCCGGACACTCTGAAAGATCCGATGCCAATCGATCCCGCGCATGAGGTCGTACCGATAGATGAAGTGGCATTGAACGAATTGGAGGGCGATCTAGGCTTTGGTAGCCCGGATCAGATGGCGGCCGAGATTTCGCAACTGGCAGGTCTGACGGGATTGGACGACGTTCCCGATGCAACCTGACCTGAGCGCCAAAGGTCCTTAGCCGTCAGAACCGCGCATATGCTCCAGCGCGGGGCGCAGGTTGTCCAGCATGTAACCTGCCTTGGTTGTGGCCTCGAGGATCTCGTCCGCGCTCATGTGGTCGCACTGACCCAAAGCCCAAACCACCGAGCAGCGCGTGCCCGACGCGCAATAGGCTAAGACGGGGCCAGAGCAGCTTTCAGCCAATTCTCGTTGCAGGGCAACATTGCCGGGCGTCATGGTCTGGTGGGTCAGTTCCAGAACCTCATATTCCATCCCGGCTGCCCGGACGGCCTGTCCGATTGCATCCGACTGCATGGTTGGTGGAACTTCCGTATTGGGACGGTTGCAGATGACCTTAACGAAACCAGCTGCGGCGATGGCTGGGACGTCCTCGACCGTGATTTGGGGCGAGACGGCATAGCGGGGGGTTATTGGTCGAATCTCCATGGCAATTGCTTAGGCCGCGTTTGCGGATCTGTCCAGTTGTGCACCAAGCCCGGGCGCCGCAAACATTCCTGTGATCATCGCAGCCAGAAACACGAGGCCGCCAAGGCCGCCATAGGTTATGGACGCGATGGCAGGTCCAGGACAAAGCCCGGACAAGCCCCAGCCCATGCCAAACATCACGGAACCGATAATCAGGCGACGGTCCAACTCGGGCGGGCTCATCTTAGGAAACTGACCACCGGTCAGCGGCCTGCGGTGGGCCGTCATTCTCCACGCGATGAGCATCGGCAGGATCGCGCCGCCCATCACAAATGCCAGGGTGGGATCCCAGTTCCCGAACACATCCAACCACCCCTGAACCTTGGTGGTATCGGTCATGCCCGAGATCAAAAGGCCGGCACCAAACAGAGATCCAGCCAGCATTGATACGAGAACCCGCATCAAATCAGCCCCCATACATGGCGCATCAGGGCAATTGTTGCCCCACCTGCGCCGATATAGATCAACGTCGCGATGATGCCCCTGACGGAGAATCGAGAAATACCACATACCCCGTGCCCCGAGGTGCATCCATTGGCAATGCGCGTTCCTGCGCCAACCAAAAGGCCGGCGATGACGATCACTGCGAAATTGTCGGTCAGATGTGTCATGGGCGCAGAAGAGAGCAGGGGGCTCAAAACAAGCGGTGTCGCGATGACGCCTGCGATGAAGCTTAGGCGTTCTAACGTGCGGTCACTGCCATCAACCAGCCCGCCTAGAATGCCACTGGCGCCCATGATGCGCCCATTGCCCAGAAGGTAGACTGCGGCGCCCAGGCCGATCAGCAGGCCACCGGCAAGCCCCCAAATCCATTCAATGTACATTCGTTATCCTCAGTTCGCCTGATGGGTCTGCGTCACAACTTGTTGATCGGCACCTTCAGGAATACGTCGCCCTGTTCGTCCGCAGGCGGCATCTGTCCGGCCCGCATATTGACCTGCAGGGACGGCAGGATCAGGCGCGGCATGGGCAGGGTCGCATCGCGGGCATCACGCATCTCGACAAATTCCTCGATTGATTTGCCTTGTCCGATATGGACGTTCAGGGCTTTTTGCTCTCCGACAGTGGTCTCCCAGGCAAATTCATCACGCCCCGGAGCTTTGTAGTCATGGCCAACAAAGATGCGCGTCTCATCCGGCAGGGCCAGGATCTTCTGGATCGACTCGAACAGCATTTCCGAAGACCCACCGGGAAAATCGCATCGCGCGGTGCCGAAATCCGGCATGAACAGCGTGTCACCGACAAATGCCGCGTCTCCGATCACATATGTCATGCAGGCGGGCGTATGGCCGGGCGTGTGGAAAACATCGCCACGCATCTGCCCAACATGGAAGCTGTCGCCATCGCGGAACAAAGCATCGAACTGACTGCCGTCGCGCTGAAACTCAGTCCCTTCATTGAAGATTTTCCCGAAGGTTTCCTGGATCGTTACGATCTGTTCACCGATACCGATCTTTCCGCCCAGTTCCTGTTGCAGATAGGGTGCCGCCGAAAGGTGGTCGGCATGCACATGGCTTTCCAGAATCCACTCTACCCTTAGCTCATTGTCGCGAACATAAGCGACGATCTGATCCGCCGAGCTGGTTTTCGTTCGCCCTGAGGCGTGATCGAAGTCCAGAACACTGTCGACGATTGCGCAGGCCGTCCCTTCGGGTTCTTGCACAAGGTATGAGACCGTATTGGTTTCAGGGTCGAAAAACGCTTTCACAATTGGTGTCATCTGGCTCTCCGTCAGCGCGCAGTTTATCATATATGTTTTTCAGAATATGATGCAACCGGCATTCTTTGATTTGATGCGTGTCAAGGCAAGTTAATCCAAATCCGATTAGAATTTAATCATTCTGCCTTAGGTTGCCGATACCGGGTGGGCGACAGGCAGTTTTCCGCGCGTTTGTTCGCCAGGATAACCAGGTCTTAAAACCGTTACCTATATCGGCGACAGTGATAGAAATTGGGAGGAATAAAATGTCTGCAAAAAGTTTGTATTCCGAAGCCGAACATCTGGAGCAAAAGCTGCAGAATGCCTGTTTTGAGACCCGGCTTGCGCTTCAGCCCAGTGTAACCAAAGTGATTGATCGGATGCGTCAGGAAGGCATGCACGTGCCATCGCGCCTGCGTCACCTGGATGCGGCTTTGTGCGAAGATGCCATAGAGGCGCAGTTCGACAATATGCCGGTCTGAGGCGAAGTATCAGCCGAACGAGATTCCCAAGATCACCAGCATCAGGCCAATCACAGAAAGAAAAAGCGAAGCCAGATTCCACGGCAGAACGCTTTGAACAGCAGCGCGCAATTCATCGTCCGACAGGCCGGATTTGCGCGCTTTCATCACACGCAAGATACACCAAACCAGACCCAGCAGGCCAGCTAGTGACAGGGCGGCACCGCCCCAGGTGATGAATTCGAACATGGTTCCCACATTTTTCCGCAAATCCTGTTTGCGCTTAGCGGATCGACCGACCGCGCACAAGCCCATCGAGGATTGGATGCTTGCAGCCCACGCGGCGGCAAGGTATCCGGCTAACTGCCGTTGCTAATGCATCAGATCGCAGCCTTTTGGAGAGATGAATATGGAAGACGTGACCGAAGATCAGGCCGCCGCCAACTACCGTGTAACAGCGGGCGAGCTGCGTCAGTTCGTAGAACGGATCGAACGCCTGGATGCCGAAAAAAAGGACCTGGCGGAGCAGCAGAAAGAGGTCATGGCCGAAGCCAAAGCCCGCGGTTACGACACAAAAGTGATGCGCAAGGTCATCGCGCTGCGCAAACGCGACAAGGACGATATCGCCGAAGAAGAGGCGGTACTTGAAATGTATAAGGAAGCGTTGGGCATGTGAGCCGGGCCTGGGGTTAGGGTTTCAGGACCTTCACCCCGGCCATCGTTTCCAACTTGGTCAGATCCTGCTCGTACAGTTCGGAAAATGCGTCGATGATCTCATCGCTCCAGCCGGGCAGGTCCAGTTCTTCTTCCATTTTGTCCGGCTGAGCATGGTTTGCCAGAATGTCTGCAAGAACGTCTCGGGTCTCAGCCTGTGAAAGCGTCGAAACCTGGTCCAGAATCGCCTGCGCTTGTGATTGACCTTCTTCGGTCAGCAAAGAGATCAGCAGGTCATACTCATCTTTGATCGTAGCGTCCGCAGCAAGCCCGCCGACGCTGCGCACAACGTCCCCCCACAAGAGCGGGATGTCCTCATTGCACCACAGGGTGATCTGCACTGCGGGGGCAAAGTCGCGAACATCTTCGATCATCTCAACCCAGCTAAGGTGACTTAGATCATTGTTGCGGATCACGTCCTCGCGCGCCTGTTCCGGTAATGACATCAGGTGTTTTGGGATAAAACTACCGGGGTTCCTGAGCGCCAGATACAATTCCAACTGACAATCGCTAAAGGACTCTTCCAGAACAGATAAGCGTTTGCCCGCGGAAGGATAGAATTGCCCACCGGCAAGAACCAGGTCTTTCTCGCCAATGAATTCGGCGCTGGTGAAAATGGCGCGCTTTGCCTCTGGGTGGATAGGAAGATTGCCCCGCATACTTTCAATCTCATCCGGTAATGGAGGGCGCGTATTCAAGGCCTGAAATGCGGGTTTGAACACTTGCCGGTAACGACGAGGACCAAAGAAAGTCGCACCATTTCGAGCCAGTACGTCCCCATTGGCTTGCAACGACCTGAGCAGTCGCCCCTCATCGGTAAATGCCGCGCCTGCGTGGATTGCAACCTGCATGTTTGGTTCTTGTCCTTGCATTCCTGAACCTCCTGTCGAGTTACAGGCTGTGCCAGGGACAGTCAAATCCACAGCCCCCACTTAAAGGTGATCGGTCGCATCACAACGAAAATCCAAAATCCCTAAGTTTGGATGAAAATTGAGGCTTGCAGTCCGTTAAAAGAGAAAGTAATCGACACCCAGCGCCCCTATAGCTCAGCTGGTAGAGCAACTGATTTGTAATCAGTAGGTCCGCGGTTCGAGTCCGTGTGGGGGCACCACTAAATCTCTATAGCTTGCCGGAACGACCGTGTGAACAGATTGAATCTGTCCCATTCGGACTGGGGTGCCGTCAGCGCGAATGCCCTAGTTTCTTGTTGGCGGTTGATACTGTGAAACAAAATTCCACTTCGAATGGCGCGACACGCTTAGCCACAGAAGTTAGCATCGATCCGTCGACCCTCGGTACTTAGGTTTTCCGGGTTCACCAAACCTCCCAAGATAACGATGGACGCGCGGCATCAAAGTAAATGTATTTAGCTTTGAGTTCCTGCAGGAGCAGTTCGCCAAAAAAATGGCGACCTTATCGGCGCTTGATGTTCAGGTTAAGCCGATAGTGATGCCAAAGACGTAAAGGCTGGAGGGCTCGGTAATCTTTTGCATGAACTCAACCCAGTCCTCACTATACATCCGTTCGAATTGAACGGGATAGGCCCAAACCAGATTGTGGAACGTGAAAGTAGTTAACAAGACGCCAACTGTACTGGCGCTTGCGAACTCCTTTTGCTTGTCCCTGAGAAACATCGAAATGACCATACCCGCCATACTGGCCATCGCGATACCGATAAAATCCTGTGTGTTTACTTTGCCAGCTTCCGGCACACCTACCATTTGAAACTGAATAAAACGGGTCAGGAAAACCACCATGGAGCCAAGCACAAAAGCCCCAATGAACGCGCCTGGATAGGCGAGGCGTTTCCATATGTTATCAGTATTGGGTTTGGGATTCCTACTTGCCGTTTCTTTTGTGCGTTTATTTATCTGCGCGATACGATCATCAAAGGATTTTTGCTCGGTGCTCACGATGTAACTCAATTGCTTTTCTGCTTTGCAGCGTAGCCTAACTCCAAGTGGAGGTTAAGCAAGAGTCATGCAACCCAAGAGAAAGTGATTGATGCATCGCGGTGATGGAACGGCATGGGTAATGAAGGGGATACCCGGACGTTTTGACGCCGAAGTTTCTCAGGTGAAACGCATTGAATTCGTGATCTGTTGGCCTTACTGAGTTCCTGAGGCCCAACAGAGGCTTGGCACGCTGAGCGGGCGTGATGGAATGGTAGACATATCAGACTTAAAATCTGAAGGGCGTACGCCCGTGTGGGTTCGAGTCCCACCGCCCGCACCAGCGCATTTCTAAGCCGGAAACCCAAGATCGTTAATCAGTTTCCACAAATCCCGATTCGCCACAGAAAGCTGGTCGACCACCTTTTCGATTTCTTTCATCGCACCCTCATCAACCGTATCCTGGCGGCCCAGTTTGATGTCCGTCTTCCGGTCCGCAATGCGCATCAGGATTGTCTTCGGATTGCCGCTGTCGGGATCGAAGGAATAGATGCAATGGTTGTATCTGTTCCGAATTCCCGAAAGCTTGCTGAGACGCTGCGTGTGCTTAAGGATTGGGTCACGAATGTCTGGCGGACGGCCTTCCATCTTGGCCAGCCGCTCGACCAGATCAATTCTGGCGCGGGTCGTGTTCAGCGTCAGAAAGATGATGACCGAGATATCCTTGTTGGTGCGGGTCAACCCGGCGATTAGGTGAATCAACAGGCTTTCCGTGTTGGTCCACATGTAGTTCAACTTTCCGACTAGCAGGATCAGGCGGTCAAACCGGGCTTCGAAATCGTCAGTCAACGGGCAGCTCTCGCGTTTCGTCCGGCGCAACCTCGAAATAAAACTGCGCAGCTGCGGTCCGGTTACTGACACCGATCTTGCCCGCCACGTTGTGCATATGAAGTTTGACCGTGTGTTCGGTGATACCCAGGTTCGATGCGATGATCTTGTTGCTTTGACCTTTTGACACCAGTTTGAGCACCTGCTTTTCCCGGCGCGTCAGCTTTGAGTATGTCGGGTGGAGACCGCTGGGTCTTGATGTCGCTACCGGCGCGCGGTTTGACGACGTTGGTGCATGCGCCACGCAATCCGCAAGAAAACACGGCAGGTACAGCTCTTCATGTAACAGCAGGCGTAAAATAGACCGCCATACATCCGGCGCGACGTTCATCGGCAGGTATCCGATGTCGCCGAATTTGCCGCGATCCCACTTTTCGAATGCGAGCCGGGCAGCTTCTTCCTTGCGATAAGCAAAGGCCAAGCTGCCTGATCCCGCGATTTCCATATAGGTCTGCGGTCGGTTCAACAGATCGTCCAGCATCATCTGGTCGACGACGACCACCTTTCCTGCTCCAACGTCCAAGCGGCTTGGCGCAGGCAGCACGTCAATTGTTTCGATCCGGCGCGTGACCACGCCAAATTCGGTTTGAACACCATGGATCGTTTGGTCTGAATAGAAGAGTTCTTTGCCGACGAAATTGATCGAGAAGTCTTCGGGATTAGAATTGTTTGGAATAGCACTATCCTGAAACGGAATGCCCATTATTCCCCCCTTAATTAACCCACACCGCGAAAAATGCGGCGAAATTGTAACCAGTACTCGTAGTGCAGAATTTGAAGTGATTTACTGTATAGAGCTGCACTATAGCGGAAAGTACAAGTTTCATCAACGCTGATGGCAGGTTTACAAAAAACAGTTCTAATACTTTCGGCTAGGTTACCTATACCACTTCCCGCTTAAGTAGAAGAAATCGTTGGCTTTCCTAAACTGCTGGTTTCAATCTTGTCACGCAGGCGGACAAAGCGGGCATTTTTACCAACCATAGATTTAGAGCAATGAAAACAAGGCACTGAGCGTTCTAGTGCTTTAGGGTAGCTATGCAGTTCGCCCTCGGCCTGTAACCATGAGTCTGCTTCTATTTTGAAGTCTTAATTCCTGATGTGTCGGCGAATCGCGCATTTCCGCGAGTCATAACCGCAGACACGAAGTCGGCTAAGCCGAGAAAGGAGGGTGGGAGATACTTCACTGAACGAGACCGCACACATGCGCGTTTTGCGCCTGAGTGTTTTTCCTAGTTTCAACCGCGCCAGTAGCCGTTTTGTAGATGAATGATGGCCCGTGCGCTTTATAAGTGGAAAATAATATGTCACGTGGACGTAATCAAAATCATAATAACGTTGTAGACGTCGAAGAAATTAACACCGGCGATGTCTATGTTCCGATTTATGCCGATGTCGATGTAGAAGAAGCCGACATCGAACTTGAAAACACCGAACAGAAGACCAAAGTCGACAACGAACAGGGTCAAGGTCAGGATCAAGAGCAAGCTCAGAAGACGAAGGTCGAAAATGAGCAAGGTCAGGGTCAAGACCAGGAACAGGGCCAAGGCCAGGATCAAGGCCAGCACCAGGGTCAAGGTCAGACCAACGGTGACAATGAAAATGACAACTCAAATTGGGTTCACATCGATTTCGGCGAAGAAGGTATGCCGAGCGATGATGATGTCGTTGACATCGACGCTAACGGTTCAGAATTTGGTGATGTGATCACCGCTGGTGGCGACATTGACTATGATCCCGGCGATGATCTGAACTTGGACATCGACATGAGCGGTACGACCACTGCAATGTCGGCGATCAACAGCCAGTATGCCAACCTGAGCGATGACGATACTCTTGAAAACGCCGAAGTGAACAACGACGGTACCTTCAAGCAGATGGGCGATGCCAAAGGCGGCGACGCATCTTCTGGCGACGGCATCAGCGCAGGTGCTGATGGCGGAAACTCTGGCGATGGTGGCGAGACCACTGCGGGTGACGCTTATGGCGAAACCTACGGCGGGCACACAGCGGCCTTTGGTGGTCATAGCGGTGATGCCGACGGTGACGGCGATGGCGGCAACGGTGGTGACTCCGGTGACGCACTGAACTTCGGTCTGGGAGTCGGACATTCTGCAGCAGATGCGGATGGTGACAGCACCGGCGGTGAAGGTGGCGACGCAGACGCTGAATCGGATGCCGAAAATGAAAGCGAAACCGAAGTCGACATCGAAAGCGATGGTGGCGACGGTGGCAACGCTGGTTCGATTGGACTTGGTGTTGGACTGGGCCTCTCCGGGGCCAGCAACGACGGAGAATCGGAAGGCGGAGACAATGACTCTGAAGCCGACACTGAAGTCGATTCCGAAGCTGACAATGAATCGGAAGCCGATGACGCAAACGGCGGAAGCGGTCTGGCTGGCAACCTTGGCGGTGCTTTGAACGAAAGCGAAACCGAAGCCGAAAACGGTGACTCCACATCTGGTGGTAACATCGGTCTTGGCCTTGCGGGTGCAGGTTCGGAAGCAGATGCAGATGCTGACGGTGGTGACGCTGACGGCGGTGACGGCGACGGCGGTGACGGCGACGGCGAGGGCGGTGACGGCGGTGATGCCGACAGCGGCAACGGTGACGGCGGCAACGGCGGCGACGGTGACGGCGGCAACGGCCCAGGTGGCGACGGCGACGCTGGTGAAGTAACTGCCGGTGAAGGCGATGGCGGCGACGGCGACGGCGGCGACGGCGACGAAGGCGGCGACGGTGACGGCGGCGACGGTGACGGCGGCGACGGTACTGGAGGAACATCCGGTCAAGTCGACGGTGCGCTTGCAGCTCTGAACCAGCAAAACGGCCTGATTGGTCAGAACAATGGCGCAGCTGGCGCAAGCAACGGCGGTGGTGACACCAACGGTGGCAACCCTGGTGTTGGTGGTGCTGGTGACGGCGGCAACGGCCCTGGTGGTGATGGCGGCGACGGCGACGGTGGTGACGGTGCTACTGGCGTTGGCGGCGATGCCCATGGTGGCAACGGCCCAGGCGGTACGGGTACCGGTGGTACTGGTGTCGGCGGTGCCGGTGCTACAGGTGTCGGCGGTGCAGCTGACGGCGGCAACGGCGACGGTGGCGACGGCACAGGCGCAGCTGGTGTCGGTGGTGCCGGAGGCGATGCTGGTGCAGACGGCGGTGAAGCTGACTCGCAAGCCGATGCTCAGGGCGTAGGTGATCAGGACGCCAAAGGTCCGGTCGTTACGCAATCGCCAGGCGACGCCAACGGTGAAGCCGACAACAACCAGAGTGCGGAAAACAATGCCGGTGACGGTGGAACCAACGATGTCGATGGTTGGGCACAGTCCAATGGTACCGGTACTGCGACCGCTGACGGTGTCGGTGGCGGCGGCGGTGCTGTCCAGCAGGACGCGATGTCCTCGGGCACTGGTGCCGGTTCTGCAGATGCGGTGAACACTGCCGGCGACGGTGGAATGTCCGACGTCTTCTCGGAGGCTGACACTGATGGTTCGGCTGACAGCATGGCAGAGGCCATTGCCGGGTATGGCGGCGACGCGATGTCCGACAACGACGCAACCTCGACCGGAATGGGCAGCGCCACTGGTGCAGCACAATCAGGTGTAGGTGGCGGCGGCGGTGCCGGTGCCGGATACGGTGGAACCTCTGGCAGTGCAGCAGGCACGGCTAACGGTGGTGAAACCTACGGTGCTGACGTCGATGGTGGCGCTGCTTCGGGTGCATACTCGGGTGCTGGCGGAACCGGCGGCAACGCTGGATCCTGGGGCACGGGCAACCAGGGCGACGGAATCGTCAACGGCGAGTCCTACGCTTCGGCAGCTGCCGTGGTCGACACATCGGCGTTCAACCAGTCGATCGTCATGGGTGCCAACGTTCTTGGCAACTCAGTCGATACGACCATGGTTGGTGGTTCGATGACCGCGACCCACAACAGCGACGACAACGACGTATAAGTCGCAGTCAGGGCCCGAATTATCGGGCCCCGACCATCTGATGAAACTGCCGAGGCCGCGACAGGTGGCCTCGGCACAACAAACCCAAAGCGGAAATTTTAGGCCGGGGCGGGGAAAAGGAAACCGATATGTCTCTCGACAGTATTACAGAAACGATTGCGCATTTTGTTGGAACCTTTCAGCTTACCATTGAACAATCCCGCCTGCGGGAGCAGTACGAAGAATTTACCGCGCTTCGGCGCAAGAACGACTTGGACGAACTCGAAGACCCGATGTCCATCCGGGTCAAAGCAGATCTGAAACTCGATCCGGGCGACTATGATGCGCTCCCTTATATGCTTCTGCCGCCCCCTTCCGACCTACCTTTGCCGCCGATGCCCGACGGGCCGGTGGAGATGTCCGAAGTGTTTTCCGGTTCGGCTTTTGGACCCGCCCCATACATTCCTGATGCTCAGTTTGGTGAAGCACAGACAGCTACATTGATTTTGGACCCACAGGTCCCGCCGCTCATCATCGGCTCGGCCGTGACCTATAACTTCCAGACAATTGTCATGAGCGACAACGACGTGGTCGGACATGGCGATTTCCGCGATGTCGAAATCCAGATCGCACAAGGCCAGCAGATGCTGGATGTCGCTCTGTCGATGCACGCTATTGCTACGCCTTCCCTGAATATTGAAGACTACAAGTCACTGGAATACCTGGAAAGTTTGGCCGAGCAGATGCAGTCGCCGATGATTTCGCAAATCGAAGGCGTGACCATCCATCAGTTCCACGGCGAAGACGCGCTGGGTGTTATCGTGAATGGCGAAGTGGTCGAGGAAATCCCGGATTGGAACGATCTTCTTCCGGCACACCATCAGACTGAAGAAGACGAGGACGAAAATGATGCGCCGGACATGTTGCCGGCCGAATGGGACCGCTCGGATGACGACGAGTTCGGCGAGGGCCATACGGTCATTGCGGGCGGAAACCTTGCGGTCAACGAGGTTGCCATCACAGTAGCCTGGGTCGACGCGCCGGTCATCGCAGTGGGTGGTAAGTCCGTTAGCTTAACGGTTGTCAGCCAGGTGGCAGTCGTGTCCGACATCGACCAGGGTGAACCCGGTGTGCAAAGCGACACGAATGTGGTTCAGGCGTCATACATCGGGACCGAAGCCAACGAACAGTGGTGGCAAGACGACGATGCTGCAGAACCAGGTGCGGATCCGATCGTCTCGGTCACGTGGATACAAGGCGACTTGTGGGTCACGAACTTTATCAAGCAGGTGATTGACGCCACCGATATCGACAAGATCAGCACGGAAATCTCAGCTTCGACCAGCTTGTTCACGTTGGGCGAAAACGTTTTGAGCAACGTTACAAACATCGTTCAGTTGGGCAACTTCTATGACTTGATCATGATCGGCGGGAACATGATTTCGGTCGATATGCTGCACCAGACTATCGCGTTGCTGGATGATGACGTCTATGGCAACGGTAGCAAGCCGGCAGAAGGTGACGACAATCTGGTCATGAACCAGGCGTCTCTGACAACGACAGGCGAGGACACGGTTGAAGAGCTGGACATGGCCCATGCCGAAGCCATGCCGCTGCAGCAGGTTGATCGCGAGGCGTTTGAAGACGCGCTGACATCCAATCCCGATTATGCCGGAATGGAATTGATCCGCGTACTGAAGATCGAAGGCGATCTGGTACAGATCAATTCGGTCGAACAGGTCACATTGTTGCAAGATCAGGACGATCTTTCGGTTGATGCTGCCGCTGCCGTTGATGCGGTGGTCAACGGGGCCGGAAATGCCCTGTTAAATGCAGCCAACGTTACCAAAGTCGGTGTCGACTCAACGGTTATGGCGGCGGGCGGCGAGTATTCGGAACTGCTGTTGCACCAGGCCTCGTTGCTTGACATACCCGAAGTGCCAGACGCTTCTGAGTTGGCCAATGAAGCCATTGCTGTGCTTATGGAAGAGACTGCAGCGATTGGCGAAAACGCTATCGCACAGGCACAATCGAACCTTACGCCTTCTGAAATTGCCAGCACCGATGATGCGATGCAAACCATGTTGGCGTGAATTTTCTACCCGTTTAAGTCAAACCGTGTTAGCGTAAAGACTGTATTTTTTGCGAGTGCTCCGAAAGTTTTAAAATGTCGATTGTTTTTTCGTCGCGTCGTTCTCCTGATGCCAGCCCGCTTGATATTGAGGGCGTTGGTACTCCCGCGCAGCCAAATGGCAGCGATGGACCCCAACCAAAAACAGCTAAGGCGCAAAGTTTGCGCCTGAACAAAGAAATGCGTGTGCCAGATCCAAAGGACAGTCCAAAGATGACTGCGAAAAAGGATGATGCGGTCGCCGCTAAAGCTGTGAAGCCCAAAAAGCAGGCGACCAAACCCAGATCGGAACCACCAATTCGTGCCGCGGCTTCCCCCCGGCGCGAACAGTCGCAGCCCGCTAAAGATCAGAATGCCCAGGGCCGCGACGCTGGGGTGGCCGAAGAAGCCCAAAGCCCCGATCCTGACACCGCCACGGAAACGACAGCGCGGGTGACCCCCCAAACGCGCTCGAAGGGCGGTGAACACATAGGTGCCACTATCGAGGCTAAGGCGAACGAGCCGATGCAACTCCGAAAAACGGGCGGAGGTGACGGCAATGGGCCACCCCAGACATTTCACAAACGCACGCCGCCAGAGGATTTCCAAAATACGCTGCGCGTCTCTTTAAAGGCGATCTGGCGCAATCTCGCATTTGTTCTGGTTCTGACCTGCGCAACCAACATTCTGATCCTAGCCATCCCGATTTACCTGTTTCAAATCAGCGACCGGGTGCTGACTAGCCGGTCTTTGGATACGCTGATCATGCTGACCGCAATTGTTGCGGGGGCAGTGATCTTTCAGGCGGCCTTTGATGCGGTGCGACGCTTTATTCTGATGCGAACTGCGGTCGAGGTGGCCGCGCGGCTGGGCGCGCCGGTTTTGAGTGCGGCGGCCCATGCGTCGCTGCACGGCAACGGCCGCGAATACCAGACGTTGGGCGATTTGCAGCAAGTGCGCGGGTTCCTGGTGTCAGGGACGTTGATTTCGTTCCTTGACGTACCTTTCGCTCCGCTGTTCATCCTGATGATTTTCCTGGTACATCCGCAGCTTGGATCAATCGTCATCGTCACCGCGCTGTTGCTGATGATTATCGCGATAGTGAACCAGAAAATGACCGCCAAGCCCTTTGCCGAGGCGAACAAATCCCAATCTATGGCGAACCTGCACCTCGACTCGATGGCGCGCAACAGCCAGATCATCAACGCGTTGGCAATGATCCCCGAGGCGGTACGCATTTGGGGACGCGACACGGCTCAGTCCCTGACATGGCAGGTGCGGGCGCAGGACCGGAACGTGATTTTCGCGGCGATCTCGCGGGCTGTGCGCTTGCTGACACAAATCGCCATTCTGGGCTGGGGTGCGTATCTGGCGCTGCAGGGTGAGATGACAGGCGGTATGGTTATCGCCGCTTCGATCATCGCCGGGCGCGCCTTTGCGCCTATCGAAGGATCGATTGAAGGCTGGAACTCATTCCTGCTGACGCGGGCTGCGTTTGGTCGGATCAAAAACCTTCTGTCCAATTCAGCCCTTCAGTTTGAAAAGCTGCGCCTGCCACGTCCCGAGGGGCGGATGGATGTCGAACGCTTGCTTTACGTCCCAGGCGGCACCAAACGTGTTGTCCTGAATGGGATCAGCTTTTCGCTCAACCCCGGTGAAACGCTGGCCGTTATCGGCAATTCCGGCGCCGGCAAGACCACGTTGGGTAAAACGCTGGTTGGGTCGATCCTGCCGACATCCGGCAGTGTGCGTCTGGATCTGATGGACATCCGCAACTGGGACCCCCGTCAGTTTGGCGAGAGCATCGGGTATCTGCCGCAGGACGTTCAACTGTTCCCCGGTACGATCAAGGACAATATCGGCCGGATGCGTGCCGATGCGACAGATGAACAAATCCACGACGCGGCTGTTCTGGCTGATGTGCACAACATGATCGCCACTTTGCCGCAAGGATATGAAACCGTGGTTGCGGCTGATGGCTCTCCGCTGTCGGGCGGGCAAAAGCAGCGTATCGCGCTGGCGCGCGCTTTCTTTGGCAATCCGCGCATGGTGGTTCTGGACGAACCGAACTCGAACCTGGATGTTGCCGGTGACCAGGCGCTGTCGCGGGCGATTGCGCAGGCCAAGGAAAGCAAGATCACCGTCGTGGTGATCACGCAGAAACCGACGCTGCTTAGTGTTGTCGACAAGATCATGCTGCTGACCGATGGTCGCGTGGCGCTGTTTGGTCACCGTGAGCAGGTGCTGCAACAGCTGAACTCCTCGCGTGGGAACAGACCCGGCATTCAGTCGCAGCAGGGGGGACCGGCATGAACGAACTTGTACCCGTAAACAACGATCCCAAGGACCCAACCGTTTGGTATGCCGAGGTTCCGCGCACAATCCACCGCTTTGTTGTAATCGGTATCGTTTTGCTGGTTGTCTGCTTTGGCGGGTTTGGCATCTGGTCTTTCCGTGCGCCACTGGCTGCGGCGGTGATCGCGCAAGGCAGTTTTGTGGCGACAGGGCAGAACAAGATCGTACAGCACCTTGAAGGGGGGATTATCGACGATATCAAGGTCATCGAAGGTCAGTCCGTTATCAAGGGGCAGGTTCTTATGACCCTTGACCAGACCTCGGCCGAGTCAAATGAACGCGAACTGTTCATCCGCATGACTCGTCTGCAAGCTATGACCGAACGCTTGTCGGCTGAAAATAATGAGCGTGATCGGCTGGAGTTTTCGCCGGAATTGATAGAGGCGTCTGACGATGTCGAGGTTATGGCTATCCTCGACGGGCAAAAGATCAGCTTTGATGTCTCTCGCAAGACATTGCTGAACGATATCGCTTTGCTGCAACGCAACATGGAAGCGTTGAAAATTCGTTCAAGCGGGTTTGAGGCGCAGTTGGAAAGCATGGTCCGGCGTTCTGAAATCCTGCAGGAAGAGTTTGAAACCAAACAGGCCTTGTTCGAAAAGGGGCTGGTGCGTAAGGGCGACATCAACACGATCCGTCGCGTGCAGGCCGAGGCCGAGGGCCAACAGGCGCGGTTGACGGCTGAAACGGCCGAAATCAACCAGATGATTCTGAAATACGAAGAACAGATATCTCGCACACGTTCCGCCTATCGCGAGGCTGCTCTGGACGAATTGGGCGTGATTGCCGCTGATCTGGAAAGCGTCCGCGAAAAGTCCCGGCAGGCCCGTAGCATTCTGGACCGTGCGGTTGTTCGCGCTCCGGTCACGGGTACGGTGGTGCGATTGCATTATCACACGGCTGGTGGCGTTATCGAAACGGGTGAACCCATTGCGGAAATCCTGCCTTCGGATGCGCCCCTGATTATTGAGGCGCAGATCCCCCGGACGGAAATCGACAGTGTCGTGACCGGGCAGCTGGCGACGGTCCGACTGGTCGGACTTAACCAGCGAACCACTCCTGTGCTAAGCGGCGAGGTTTACTATGTTTCGGCGGACGCGTTGATGGAAGACTCTGCAGGTGTTCCACAAGAGGTCTATCTGGCACGTATCTCGCTGGAACCGGACGAGATCGACCGTGTACGTGGGTTCATTCCCACACCCGGTATGCCCGCCGAGATCATGATTCAGACGGAGGAACGCACGTTTGCGGCCTATATCGCAAAGCCTGTGACCGACAGCATGTCTCGCGCCTTCCGCGAACATTGATAGCCTTATCGGCCTGCTCTTTCCTGCGCCAGCGTGTTAGCCTCTGATGAGATTCACCAGAGGGGACGTTTTATGCCTTTGACTGTAGGCCAGATGATGGAGGCAGCAAACGCTGCCGTTGAACGGATTGACACAATCAAAGCAAAGGAACTGATCGGGCAGGGTGCTTTGTTGCTGGATGTGCGCGACGCGGTAGAGCTGCAGCAAACCGGCCGTGCGCAAGGCGCGCATCATATCCCGCGCGGTATGCTGGAATTCCGCGCTGACGACACCCTGAAATCTCATGACCCCGAGCTGCGCAAAGACCGCGCAATCGTGCTGTATTGCGCGGCTGGTGGTCGTGCGGCACTGGCGGGTAAGCTGTTGAGAGATATGGGGTATGAAAAGGTTTACAACGTCGGTGGGTTGCCGGACTGGGTCAACGGTGGCGGCGAAGTGACCTGATTTCTGACCTCTGTCCGTTGAAATCTGACGCAGATCAAGGCGTATAGCATACCAGTTGTCTAAAGCGATAATCGGGCTTCTGACAAAAGGACAACTGACGATGCTACGCCTTGCCTCTATCCTGTATACTTTGATCGCAACCGCTCTGGCCGGGTCGGGCGTTATTGCCGTCCTGTCCGCGGGATTGGTGTCTACGGTTGCAATCGTTTCAGCAGCCGCGGCTGGCTGTGTGGCTGCCTTGCCAGTGTCTTGGTTGGTGGCGAAGAAACTGTACGAGAACGCAGCCTGATCAAGCGTTCAGGTAGGTCCTGACCGCGGCTTCGAACTCACGAGGTTTCTCGGCGTGCAGCCAATGGCCTGCGCCGGGGATTTTCGCAAATCGTGCGGCGGGAAAATGCGCGCGGATGGTGCTGCGATGTTCGGGCAGGACGTAATCGGAATTGCCACCGGACAAAAACAGGGCGGGGCCGTCCCAGGATGCATCAGTTTCCGGAAAGCCCATGATTTTGGGCATCTCGGCCGCCAGCGTGTCAAGGTTCAGAAGCCAACGCTTCCCCTTGACGTCCAGAGATTGCGTGAAAAAGCTCTGCAACGCTTTTTCGACGCCTTGCGCCGCCAACTGTCCCTCGGCGTCCGAGCGTCTTTCAATCGTTGAAAAATCCACGGCGCGCATGGCTTCGATGAATTGGATTTGGCTGTGCGTATAAGTAACGGGCGCAATGTCCGCCACAATCAGCTTGCGCACCAAATCTCCGTGGCTCAGCGCCAGCATCATCGCGGCCTTACCACCCATCGAATGCCCGACAACATCCGCTTTGCCGCCGAGGTGCAGGATCACCTCCGCCAGGTCTTCGGCCAAATCGGGATAACCGTGCTCATTGGTCCATTCACTGTAGGCGTGGTTGCGCATATCGACTGCAACGACCTGCCTTTCGTCACATAGTCGGCGCGCAATAACCCCCCAGTTTCGGGCTGATCCATACAGCCCATGCGCGATCAGCAGAGGAGGGTTCGAGGTCGGTTCACCGTGAATGATCGTGTTCAGCATTCTGGTTTGATACCTGCGTGCGTTTGAAACGACCAGCCCCCATTGTCGCCCCTGTGGGGTGAGGTTAGATTGCGCAGGCAGGAGGCCACGTCATGTCGCAAACCACAGATATCCAAAGCCAGATCGCGCAGACGGTACAATTGCTGCGTGAAAAGCTGGGTGTAAAGGACCAGACGCTGACGGCTTCTGTCCGCAAGGCCAAGCGCCGATTACCACGCCGCGTATACAAGCAGGCCATGATGCTGGCCGGTGCGGAGCAGATGGCCTCGCACCCTAAACTGCGGTTGGTGCTGGACACTCCGAAACTGGCCAAGGCATCGGAAGAGGTTCAGACCCATCTGAGCGGTATAAACCTGGCCGATCGCCGCTGGGGCTGGTTTCTAAACTTTCTGGGGGCTCTTGCTTTGGGATTTCTGGCGCTGGCGGCTTTGGCCGTGTTTGTTCTGCGCTGGCGCGGTTACATCTGACTGCATTCCCCACAAAAAAACGGCGCCCATTGGACGCCGTACTGATTTGTGATCCCTGTGTGGATTACAGGTTTGGATAGATCGGGAATTTAGCGCAAAGCTCTGCAACCTCGGCTTTGACCTTGGCTTCAACCGCGCCAT